>NZ_JBFAVX010000036.1:0-53113 GCF_040680095.1 Nonomuraea sp. NPDC052129
ACGGCCAGTTCGCCTACGTCGAAGGTGAACTGGCCGACAGCGCCCGGCTGCCGTTGATGCGGCTGCGCTACAGCGGCTCGGCTCACTACTGGGGAGTGGCGATCCATACCCCCAGCAACGGCAAGTACCAACCCACCCCCTGGTTCATCGGCACCCCACAGGAAGCCCTCGACCTGGCCTGCGACCTCTACGTGACCCCCCTCACGGACTGACCACACCAGATCCGAAAGTCAACCCCCGAGAGACTTCCAGGCAAGGCCACTTAGTGGTCTCGCCCGTAAGTTCTTCGGGGTTCACGTAGCTGCTGGTAGTGCGGCAGGCTGGTGGGCGTAGCCGGTGGGCTGCTGGGAGTGCTCTTTCTGTTCGTGTCGCTCGATCCGGGCCAGCAGGTCCTCGAGGTCGGCCGGGGTGAGCTCCCATTTGAAGGGCCGGGCGGTCTCGTTGTAACGACGCTCGAAGGCGATAAGCCGGTCTTCGACCTGGTCAAGGCTGGTGAAGTCGTTGGGTGAGCAGACCTTGCGCTGCACGATGGAAAAGAAGATCTCCACCTGGTTCAACCACGAGGCGTGCACGGGGGTGTGCACCATCACTGCGTTGGGGAACCGTGCGGCCAGCCGGTCGCAGGCGGCCTTGCCGCGGTGGCTGGAGCCGTTGTCGACCACCCGGAACACACGTTTCGCCGACGCGTAGGGCTCAGTGGTCATGACCTGCTCGACGAGGGTCATGAATGGGACGATCCCGGTCTTGGCCGCGCACTGCCCGAACACACGGGCGCGGTGGACGTCGTAGGCGGCCAGGTAGGCCAACGATCCACCACGGTCGTACTCGTGGCTGACCCGCATCATCCGGGCTCTTCCCGGTGGCAGGGTCGGGTGGCAGCGGCAGCGGGCCTGGATCGAGGTCTTCTCGTCCGAGGAGATCACGTACTCGTCGTCTCCCAGCAGGTGGCCGTCCCAGACCCGTTGGTAGAGGTCCAGCACCCGGGCGGCCTTGATCGCGAAACCCGGGTCGCGGATGAACACCCACGACTGGTGCTGCCAGGGCTTGAGCACGGCAGCGGCCAGGATCCGGCGGACGGTCGATGCCGAGATCGCCGTGATGATGCCCCGGCCGGTCACCTCGGCCGCCAGCTCGCTGCTGCTCCACCGCGACAACGGCACTCCGGTCTCGGCCGGCAGTTGGCAGGCCAGTGCTTTGACCTCGGCCCGCTGGGCGGGGGTGAAACGGGGTGGCCGGCCCGAGCGGGGTCGGTCGGTCAACCCGTCTATCCCCTGGTCGGCATAGCGGCCGCGCCATGTCCGGACGGTGTCGATATGGACCTGCTGCCGGACGGCAATACGCGCGTTGGAGTAGCCGCGGGCGGCGTCCAGCACGATCCGGACGCGGACGACCTGCTGGTAGGGGGCGGTGCGGGAGTAGGCCAGCTTCTTGAGCCGATGCCGCTGGGACGCGGCCAGGACGATCTGGCGGGC
Source organism: Nonomuraea sp. NPDC052129 (assembly GCF_040680095.1). Classification (NCBI taxonomy): domain Bacteria; kingdom Bacillati; phylum Actinomycetota; class Actinomycetes; order Streptosporangiales; family Streptosporangiaceae; genus Nonomuraea; species Nonomuraea sp. NPDC052129. The sequence continues at coordinate 1,473 of NZ_JBFAVX010000036.1, forward strand.
ACGGGGAAGGGGCACTCGGGGACTCTCGGGAAGATCTTCGGGGGACCGCCCGACCCTGCCCGATCCACCCACCCCACCATGATCGACACGCCGGGGGCGGCAAGATACCTCTCATGCCCGCGATCCCAGACTCGACCAAGACTTCCCTTGCTCAGCGGCTGCGCCAACACGCCCGCGACCACTGGCCCCAGCTGAGTAGCCTGCACGTCCGCTACCACGGCCAGTTCGCCTACATCGAAGGCGAACTGGCCGACGGCGACCGGCTACCCCTCATCCGGCTGCGCTACGGCGGCTCGGCCTCCACCTGGGGATTCGGGCTCTACCTCGCCAGCAGCGGCAAATACGAGAACCAGATCCTGCCCACCGGCATGTCCGCCGGCACACCCCAGGAAGCCCTCGACTGCGCCTGCGGCCTCTACCTCGGACACTGACCCCCGAAGGACTTACGACCGGGACCACTTAGCTTGACTCTGTCGGGGATCTTGGACTGTCGATGTCAGCCGCTGGTGGCTCGCCAGGATTTCAGCCGGGGGATCCCTTGTTGGTCTAGGAAGTCCTGGAAGGCTGTTGGTGGGTCGGGCCGGGGATGCTTCCCCGGTAGCGGCAGCGGCGCATACCGTGGGCGAACTCGTTGACGGTGCTCTCCACTCCGGAGCGCACCGCATAGCGGGCGTGCCATTCGGGCGTCTGCTGCTCGGCGCGGACGCGGATTTGCAGGTCGCGGAGTTCTCGTGGGGGAAAGCCCACGTTCCGGGCCTGTTCTCGGGAAGTGGTGCACTTGGCACGAACCGGGCAGGGCTGGCACTGGCCCTTGGTGAACCGCGCCGCGATCAGCGGGGCCGCGGTGGGCGAGGAGGTCGGGTAGGGGCCGTGCCAGCCCCTGCTGACCTGGCCCTGGGGGCAGGTCACCTGTCGGCGGTCGTAGTCGATGTGGAAGCCATCCCGCCCGAAGCCTTCGTTCCTGCGGTGCTGGTGGGTGGGGTTGCCCGGCAGCGGTCCGGTGACTGTGACCTGGTGTTGTCGGGCGGCCTGTTCCAGGTGGACCAGGGAGGTGTAGCCGCCGTCGACAAGGTGCTCGGCGGGCAGCAGTTCGCGGCGCGCCAGGCGGGTGTGGATCGCGGACAGGGTCTGGGCGTCGTTCGTGGTCGCCGGGGAGGTGGCCACATTTGTGATCACGTTTTGCGCCGTCGCGCGTGCAGGTCTCGGTGAGATGGGCGACGAACCCCGTCCAGCGGGTGATCTGCCTGCGGCGGGCGTAGCGGGCTGAGGTGTCGTAGGGGGAGACGATCGCGCGGGACGAGGGCGGCAGTCCGCCGTCGTCGTCGGTGCGCCAGTGTAGACGGCTCGCTGTGTAGTGGTAGTAGTTCTGCACCATGATCTGCCGCAGGGCCTGGACCTGCGGACCGAACGCACGACCTGCTCCGTGCCGATAGAGATGTTCCAGTAGCCGCAAGGCGTCGTTTCCGGTGGTGGTGATCCTGGTCTTGGGCCGGGTGGGGTTCTTACCTAGGCGAACCGGACGGCCATAACGGCGTCCCCCCTCCTCGTCAACCAGGCCGGCCAGCAGGTGCGGGGCAATACCGGCGAGTTCTTCCAGCGCTGCCCGTACCGCCTCGGTGATCAACTCCAGCCGGGTCAGATCGCGTACCGAAGCCAGCACGTGGGTGGAGTCGGTGCGCTGCGTGGTGCGCTCGCGCACGAGCTCGGCATCTTTGAGACGGGCCAGCGCGAGGTCCAGGAGGCGGTCGGCGCGATCGCCCTGGGCGAGACGGTCACGGAAGTCAGCCAGCACGCTGTGGTGGAAGCCGGGATCGTCCAACTCCAAGGCCAGGGCGTATTTGAAATCGATGCTGCGGCGGACCGCCTCGGCGGCCTGCCGGTCCGACAGATCGAGCAGGAACTGCAGCATACTGACGGTGGCAAGCTGAGCGGGCGAGAGACCGGGGCGCCCATCGCGCGGGTACCAGTCGGCGAAGTTCTCGTCGCACCACGGCCCATCCAGCCGGTCTCTCACCCACATAGCCGTCGTACCGCCCGGATTGCTCGCCCGCGCGACCCGCGCGGTCAAAGCCGGAACCTGCTCACCGGAACGGGGACGAAGGGACACAGACCACCTCGGGGGAAGTAGTGATCGACTTCACGACCCGAAAGTCTGTCGGTGACCAACCCGTCATTCACCGTGACTCGCCGACGCAAAGAATTGGAAAAATTGAAATGAAATATGGACAATCCATTCGCATAAGTATCTTTGCCCAGGCAGCGGCGTGGCGCCGCCCTTTTGAGCATTACTCAATTTATGATGCCAAACATGACTACAGGGCATGAAGACAAGCGTATGGCCGATCGAACCGAATACCGCCTTGCCCTCGTTCTTAATGGGGGAGTTAGTCTTGCCGTCTGGATGGCTGGCGTAACTCACGAGCTAGACCTGCTCTGCAGGGCATCCCGATCTAATTCGGCTACGCCGGCCTCTGAGACAGAGGGTATCGTCTATGGGAAATGGAAGGCACTTGCCAATCGAAAAAATGCGAGTGTGCTAGTCGATGTCGTGGCAGGAACGTCGGCAGGAGGCTTGAACGGCACTCTTCTGGCGACCGCCATCGGGCAAGAAGCGAAGCTCCCAGATCTCCTCGAACTCTGGGAAAAATCTGCCGACCTAGAGAATCTAACGGCTAGATCGGTGGATCCAAGAAACAGTCTACTAGACGGCAAATATTTTGAAGAGGAGATCAAAAAGGCCCTGATGAAAATAGATCCGGTCAAACATCCCCGCGAGGAGCCAAGAGAAGAATCCGTCACACTCTTCATGACCGCAACCGCTCTGGACGGCCGAAGCAGATCTTTCAAGGACGGATTCGAAGGGCACTTCGACGTTCGAGACCACCGTCGCATCTATCGCTTTCAGTACGACAAGAACGCTGTGACCTATAAGGAAACAGATAGCGGTTGGAATTGGGCCAGTGATGACAATCCCCGAAACGATTTTGCACCGGAAAACATCGAAGCACTCATGCAGGCGGCCCGCGCCACCGCAAGCTTTCCTGTTGCTTTCGGGCCCGTCGACGAAGCACCCATGATCGACTATCGTTACTATCCTAAATCAGCTCTACATCACCCGGCAAGCAATGTGATGGATGGCGGCGTCCTCAACAACGCACCATTTGGGCCGGTTCTTGAAGCCATCTCCAAACGCAAACTTGATAGACCTATCAAGCGAGTAGTTGTCTACGTGGTGCCTTCTGTTGGTCGTGTAGGAAAGGAGAATATCACTCACAAAAAGAGCACGGATATATCATGGATAGACGCGCTGTTGAACGCAAGACGCTATCCCCAAGAAGCTGACTTTCGTTCCAGTGCGGAGGAACTCGAGGCATGTCTAAGCAACAGCATCCGAGACATACACCTGGACTTGTTTGATCGGCTGAGCAAGGAGAAAGAGCGAGGTGAGAAGTATCTCGACGCAGCAAAGAATCTACTTGACGAATATCGCCATAACAGGGCGGTAGCCGTACTGCAAGAGGTTCTAAAGAAAATCGCCGACGCGGACACCGAGATACCACTCATCGCGCCGCCCGAACCCAAGTCTGACGAAATAAAAAATATTCTCAAAGAACCGCAAAAATGGCTTCCGCGGGACGGCGACGAAATTCATGTTCCAGACCTAGATCAATGGCGCTGGGGTCTTAGTTCTGCTATTCGGGCTCTTCAGACGCTCAGCACCCACCTACACATGTGTCTCAAAGATGAGGATGTAGAGAAAGACCCAGGGAAGCAGAAAATACTGATCGATGGAGCCGCCATCATATCGGATCAGTACCGCAAGGCTCTAGCCGTACAAGAGGCGGTATTTTCCCAGCTTCGAAACATCCCCAGGCCGGCCTCCCTTACCTGGAAAGACTTGAACAAGCATCTCGACACGGTGCTTGAAGCGCTAAAAGTTCCAGCCGAGTTGGGAAGCCTAATAGAAATAGCAGCGCAACAATATCGTGACACGGCTAACCAAATCAATTCCAGGAAAGCGTGGAGCGGGCCGAAAGAAGTCGTATCTCTCTGCCTTGCGGTAGACGTCCTCACGCGAGCTTTTGCGCCACATTCAGAGATTATCGAATCACTTACGCCTAAGTTCGATTTTCTACGACTCGGCCCGGACCATATGAGCCCTCTATTCTGGCAGGATCGCTTTGCCGATCTAGGGGATCGCAAGTTGCACGGCATTCGCCTAATGCATTTCGGCGCATTCATCGACCCCGAATGGCGCAGATCCGACTTCATATGGGGGCGACTTGACGCTGCACATCATATACTCTCTCTACTCTTCCCTGGCGACGGTCGCCGCCAACAATGGGAAAAGGAACTCCACGAAGCTATCCTTGCAGAGGAAGATGGCCGAGGGACAGGCAGCGTGGGGAATGCGGAAACTCTCCGCTCCCAAATGCTCGAAGATCTAGAGCAGCTAAAAGATGAAACCGACAAGACGCTGCTCGCGAGTGCAAAAATAGACAATGGAAAAGTGTTCGGGCGACTAATAGCCGTGGCCTATTCCATTCTGCGCGACTCTTCAGCACAAAGCAGTAACGACGATCAGGGCGGAACCGCAAGTCGCTACTTTAGAAAGATTGTCACTAGCGTGGTGGCGCTAGCAGAAAGGGACGATGCCAATCTACCCGACGCCGCGAAAACGCGCCCGTACCGCGTTCTCCGTTGGATAACAGCTTCAGCGCGGAAAAAGGGATATAAGGCGGCTGAGGAAGGCCTCAAGAGAGTGCCAAAAGAGGTGGGCAAGGAAGCCCTTTATAAGATTATGCGTATTGTAACGACTATTTTCGCGACGGGGGCCTCCATAGGCGTGATTGGCGGTGTGAGTCTTGCTCGCCTACTTAGGCGATCAGATAAACGTCCGCGAAATCGGCGCCAATCGCGCCAGACGCGCTCGAATGCCTGAAGACGACGGTAGAACGCGCTATGCGTCTCCGCGCTCAGGAGGTTGCGTCGACCATGGCATAAAGCTGTCGCAGGGTGCGGCGTCGGTTACGGGAAGCTTTTCGACAGATTCGACCTTGAATCTTCTGGGGAATTAGGGTTCTGGCAATCCAGCTTTCACCGTGTCACGCGGGTCCCTCGACGTTCCGTCCCTGCTGCCTGGACCCGGCCGCCGATTTCCTGGCATGCTTTGGTCCCCTCACCGTTTCCGGATCGGGTAAGCCCTCAGACCCAAGAACCTCCCTCCGAATTGCTCCCGACTGGTCGGGGATACGATAAGGCGCCGCATGGCGCACTGCCGCCTGTTGGCTACTTGCGTTGCTTCCGGTGCGCCGGTTCTGACCCCTCGGCGTAAGCCTCGGCCCTGCCACGGCAGACGACGCGGACGCCGGGGTGCTCACGTATCCAGATGGCGAGGGCTATTTCGTGCGGGTAGCCCTTCACAGTGAGGCCTTTTCGTGTGCCCACAGAGCAGTGGGTGAAGCCGCGACGTAGCGGTGGATCTTGTTGTTTGTAAGCTCGTTGTCGCTTGCCGGTGGAAGGCCGGTCCGGGTAGCTGCCAGGAGGCCCGGTAGCAGGCTGGCGGCTTCGTCTGGAAACGACTTTGTTGGCCGATTCGGTTCACGCGGCTAGGCCGAGTTCAGCGCCGAGTCGTTCCAGGTGAGTGGCGCGGGTGCCGCGGATCGGAGTGTCGGTCCACCAGGCGTCCAGGCGGGTGAGGTTGATCGCGGTGGCGGTCAGCAGATGCGCGAGTCGGGTTTTGGACAGTCCTCGATAGCGGGTGCGGCGGATTCCGCCTGTCCGGACGGCTTGGGAGATTGTGCCTTCGACCCCGGCCCGGATGGCGTAGCGCTTCTTCCACGCCTGGGTCTCCTGCTCGCGGCGGCGCTGGTCGAGGATCTGCTGCTGGGCGGCGGGTAGCAAGGTCAGGCTGCGCCCGTAGCGGTGACCGTCGGCCTTGGTGCAGGAGGCGCGCAGTGGGCAGGGGCCGCAGTCAGTGATGGCGAAATGTACCGGGTGATCGGTGTCCCGTTGGGTTTGCGCTGGTCGGACCAGGAGACACTGGTCGCGCCACCGGGGCAGGTCGCCGTGCGTGTCTGCCAGTCGATGGTGAACGCCTCCTGGCCCAGCCCCTGCTTGGCCATGGCATGGGTATCCAGCCCGACCGGCCCCAGCAGGTCGATCGCCTTATCCTGGCGCGCGGTCAAGATCAGCGTGGCGGTGACGTAGCCCGCGTCCACCACGTGGGTGCCGGGCCCCAGCCCCCGCCCGGCCAGATCGAAGTGGATCTGCTCGGTGACCTCGCTGTCGACCACAGTGGCATCCGTCGTATGCACATTGGTGATCAGATGCAGCTGATCGGGCTCGCAGGTCTCGCTCAGGTGCACCTTGTAACCGCACCAGCCCGCACCACGCTTGAGACCGTAATGAGCATCGCGGTCATAGGGCGAAGACAGCCGTACTCTGGCCGGCGGGAGATCGTTGCCCTCCCGCCAGCGCACCCCCTTGTCGTCGCGGTGATACTGCTGGATCCAGGCAACGCGCAAGGTCTGGACCGCGGGGATGGCCCGCAGCCAGCGCGGGGCATCACCCGCGTGGACGGCCTCCAGCAGGGCAAACCCATCCTGTCCCACCGTGGTGGCCCACCGGGTGCGCGCATCCTCTCCTTTGGGGAAGCGGTAGGAGTCCACTCGACGCCCATAGCGTTCGATCCACTCGGGGGCAATCGTCTCCGCCAACCAGCCGGGTGCAGCAGCGGCCAGCGCCTCCAGCGCAGCCCGCAACGTCTCCCCGACGAACTCCATCCGGTTCAACGTCCGTACCGCCGCCAGAACGTGCGTGGAATCGGTCCGCTGCCGTCCACCGGCACGCAGCAGCCCCAGCTTCGAGCAGCGATCCAGCAGCAGGTCGAAGACCCTGGCCTCGATCCCGTGCTCGATCAACCGGTCCCGAAACTCGCTGAGCACCGAGAAGTCGAATCCCGGATCGGTCAGCTCCAGGGCCAGGGCGTATTTCCAGTCGATCCGCCCGCGCACCGCATCGGCGGCCTGCCGGTCGGTCAGCCCCTCGGCGAACTGCAGCACCGTAACCAGCGCCAGCTCACCAGGTGCCCGCCCTGGCCCGCCCCGACGCGGGAAGGCATCGGCGAACTGCTCGTCGCTGAACAGCACACCCAGTTCATCTCGTAACCGGATGGCCAGACATCCCCTGGGGAACGCCGCTCGTGCCACCGCGACCGTCGCCTCGGGGATCTGAACAGCGGATCTAGGTCGCAGAGACACGACGAAACCTCCCTCGTCCTCTCCGCGGCCCGAGTCCCCTCAGCGTCTCCCGCGACCCGGCAATCATCAACCGAATCGGCCAACAAAGTCGGAAACGGGCGGGGTTGAAGCACAGCGTCAAAAGCCCTGGTGCGGTAGGCGGAGTCCCGCGATGAGGAATTCGACCAGCCGCCGCGCGTCGTAGCGGGGATCGTTCTCCGCGCCGATGCAGAGGTTCCCGACGCCGCGCATGAGCTCCAGGGCGTCGACGTCGGCGCGGATCTCGCCGGCGGCGGCCGCGGCTTGGAGCAGCTGGCCGCACACGGGTACGAGCCGGTCGAGGAAGTAGGCGTGCAGCGCGTCGAAGCCGGCGTCGTCGGAGCGGAGTACGGCGGCGAGTCCGTGCTTGGTGACCAGGAAGTCGACGAACAGGTTGATCCATCGCCCCAGCGCGGTGTAAGGGCTCGCGACGGCCGCCAGCAGGGCTGGACCGGCCTCGGCGCAGGCCTCGACCTGGTGCCGGTAGACGGCGATGATGAGATCCGCTCGGGTCGGGAAGTGGCGGTAGATCGTGGCCACCCCGACTCCCGCCCTGGCCGCGATGTCGCGCACCGGCGCCTCGACGCCCGAGGTCACGAAGACGGCCGCGGCGGCGTCGAGCAGCGTCCTCTCGTTGCGCCGGGCATCTGCCCGCTTGCGGGGGCCCGCGCCTCCGTCGCCGTCGTTCACCGTTACCGTTCCCTCCACTGCTGGGTTGCGAACCGGAACCGTGTTCCTTATAGTAGTCGGAACGGGATTCCGTTTACTCATGATGCCAGAGCGCCGACCGACGGCCAACCCACGCATCGCCATCGCATCACACTCATGCCTGGGATTGCAGGGGGATGCGAGTAAGTCGATGCAATGGGCGTCGGCTGCGCATATCGGAAACCCGTTCCGTTTAATCTCTGGTAGCGCCCAGTGTCGAAAGGACCAAAGCCCTCAATGCCGCATACCACCCGGCTCCGCTTCGGGATCATGACCGCCCCGTCGCAGGTCGACTACCACGACGTCCTGCGGGTCTGGCGCGAGGCGGACACGATCCCCGAGATCGAACACGCGTGGCTGTTCGATCATCTCCTGCCCATCTTCGGCGACCCGAACGGCACGATCTACGAGGGCTGGACGCTGCTCTCGGCCCTCGCCGCACAGACCCGACGGCTGCGGCTCGGCGTGCTCGTGACCAGCAACCGCATCCGGCCGCCCGCGATGCTGGCCAAGATCGCCACGACCGTCGACATCGTCTCCGGCGGTCGGCTCGACTTCGGCATCGGCGTCGGCTCACGACCCAGCGTGCCCTGGGCCCGGCGCGAGTACGAAGCACACGGCCTGCCCTTCCACGACACCGCCCACGCCGTGGGCAGCCTCGCCGAAGCGTGCACGGTGATCAGGCGATTGTGGACCGAGACCGAACCGTTCGACTTCCACGGCACGTACGTCCAGGTCACCAACGCGTTCGGCAACCCCAAGCCGGTCCAGCGCCCCCACCCGCCGATCCTCATCGGCGGACGCTCGTCCGCGACGCTGCGCGTGGTCGCCGAGCACGCCGACCTGTGGAACATCCCCGGCGGCGACATCGACGACGTCGTCAGCCGCAGCGCGCTGCTGGACCGCTACTGCGCCGAGATCGGTCGCGACCCCGCCTCGATCACCCGTTCGATCCACCTGCCCGTCTCCTACGACCAGCCCGGCACCACCCGGGACGCGATCGGCGAAGCGATCGACGCCGGTTTCCGGCACATCGTCCTCGGGTTGTCGGCGCCCTATCCCGCCGACGTCGCACGGTGGCTCGCCGACCAGTTCATGACCAAAGACCAATGAAGGAGCATCCAAATCATGATTGAAACAGACATGGCGGTCCCGGCCGCGGGCGATGGTGACGTGGCCGTCAGCGTGCCCACTCCGGTCGTCTCGGTGAAGCCGGTGGTGCTGTCGGCCCCGGGCCGTGGTGAGGACCTGCGGGTGCGCGTGTCCGCGCCCACGGCCGGGCGCGAACTGCCGGTCATCGTCTTCTCGCACGGCTTCGGCTGGTCGTCGGACGGCTATGCCCCGCTGGCCGACTTCTGGGCCGCTCACGGCTTCGTGGTGATTCAACCCACCCATCTCGACTCGCGGACGCTGAGCCTGCCGCCAGAAGATCCCCGTACCCCGCTGATCTGGCGTTACCGGGTCGAGGACATGAAGCGCGTCCTCGACCAGCTCGATCTCCTCGAAGCCGCCGTACCCGGTCTCGGCGGGCGGCTCGACCGCGGCCGCATCGCCGCGGCCGGGCACTCCTGGGGCGGCCAGACGGCGAGCATGCTGCTGGGCGCGCGAGTCCTCGATCCCGAGGGCGAACCGGGAGAGGACATGTCCGACTCCCGGATCAAGGCGGGGGTGCTGCTCGCCACGCCCGGCCGGGGCGGAGCCGAGCTGAGTCCGTTCGCGGCCGAGCACTTCCCCTTCATGAATCCGAGCTTCGCGGACATGACCACGCCGGCCCTCGTGGTCGCGGGGGACCGAGACCAGTCCCACCTGACCGCCCGAGGGCCGGAGTGGTTCACCGACCCCTACTTCTTGAGTCCGGGCGGCAAGAGCCTGCTCACTCTGTTCGGGGCGGAGCACTCGCTCGGCGGAGTCTCCGGGTACGACGTCGCGGAGACGACGGACGAACACCCCGGACGTGTCGCCCTGATCCAGCGGCTCACCTGGGCCTACCTTCGCCACGTCTTCAACCCCGAAGACCCGAACTGGCTCGCGGCGCGCACCGCGCTGGCGGACGAGCCCGAGCCGCTGGGACGGGTCGAGAGCGACTGAGGCGGCCCAGGGAGCGTGCCAGCCCTACCGGTAGACCAGGTGCGCCCGGTGGCCGCCAGTTGCCGCCTGCACCTGCGCGGAAAGGATGGTGTAGCCCTCCTGGACGAGGATCTGGTATTTCTGCGCCAGGATCTGAGTGGCGATCAGCTGTGTCGTTACTTGCGAATTCCAGGTGCAGGAGGGGTTGCAGATCTGAGGCCGGGCCGAAATCGCGGCCGTGGAAGATGCCGCGATGGCTGCTGAGGGGACAAGCCCGGCGAGACTGCCGAGAATCAACGCCAGCCCGATAACGGTACGTCTGCTGCGCACGGCACATCCTTTCGCGCGAAGGGGATCACTCCTATGGCGTCTGCGGGATTGGCTCGACTCTATGTACGAACAGAACCCTGTCCCAGGGCACCAGCGGGGCATTCACCGGGCATTCCAGCCAGGTCGTCACCGAGTGTCGTCCGGTTCCGGCCGCTCATCGGCCTCCGTAGCCCAGATCACGGGAGTCGGGCGACGGTCGTGATGGTCCACCTTCGATCTCTCGATGGCCGTGACACTCCACGGCGGGTAAGTCCGGCCGCCCGCGCACGTCCTCTCCTGCGAGCTCCGTGGGCAATGGTCGAGACTCAGGCTCCCGAGCCGGGAAAGGCTCGAAGGGTAGAAGGGATCTCACTCGGCGGTCTTCCTGCTCGCCCCGGCCCAGCACAGGAGGCAGGTCGTCATGGAGCCTGCCGTCACATGGCGCGCTCGGCGTCGAGGGCGGGGCGGTCGGCCTTCGCGGCCTGCTGGGACCAGGCATCGATGGCGGCGGCCCCGCGTTCTCGCGGCCATCCTGCTCCGCCGGCGTGGTGAGAGCGGGTCGGCGAGAGGCGGCGGGCCGCGCATACGCCGAGCGCCGAGGGGCGGTGGAGGGCGCATCAGTGTCGCGGGCGGATTCCTCGGCGGGTCGTTGGCCCGGGCGATTGTGGTGGGACCCCGGCCGGCCGCTGTGGGCGTCTCGTTCGCCGGGCCTCGCTGTGGCATCTCGGTCGGTGGGGACCCGTTCCGCGCTGGACGGGTTCCGCCCGTTGCGATCAGCGTCACCGGGCCGCCCCGTTGAGAAATCCTCGCTGGTACGGGCTCGCGGTCCGTGCTGTTCTCGCGCCCGTTTCCTGGATGATCCTTCCCTCGTACGGGGCGTGTCGGGACGGCGATGGCGCTCTTCCGCCGTTCGACGGGCTCTGCCCTGGCGCTCCGCATAGCGCAATATCTGTTCGGTGAGCAATTGGCAGAGGTACGCGATTCTTATGGCGCGGGTGTCGAAACGTCTACGAAGGCGGACCCTGTTGCGGAACCCCATCGACACGCCGACCCGCCGGTAGAGCGAGCGCAGGCCGGTGATCAAGGATTTCTCGACGAGGCGATCGAATTCCTTTTCCAGGTGCGCCATGAGCGTGGCGACGGCCTGCTTCACGATGTCGTTGGCGATCATGGAGGCGGCGGCCCTGTCCGACGGGTTCGCCAGCAGGCGGCGCATTCCCGCCAGCCGTTTGCTCCGCAGGTGCAGGCTGTCGATGCGGATCGCGAAACCGTCGACGAGCATGGTTATTTTATTGCGCTGAAAACACCGGTTGCCGATCTGCACGCCGCAGGACCGCTGAACAATGATCAGGCGCGCGTCGTCCGGGTGCGTCCTCGTGAATGATTCGGTGGACGACCCGGGAAAAGATGGGAGGCCCGGAAGCCGGAGGTCGGTGGAAAATCCGTCTTCTGCTCCCTGCGAGATCAGGGCGAGCAGCGCCGATATGGCTCTCTCGTCGAGGAGGACAGAGATTTTGGAGAGGACGATGTCGTAGGTGGTGGTCTGTGAATTGTGCTTGCCGATTTGGATGCCGACGCAGTCTCTGATCCAGATGATGTCCTGTTCCGCGGCCGGTTGATGGTTTTCCGTGCCCTTGGCGGGCTCCCACCCGTACAACGTTCGCGTGGATTGCCAGGCCTGCCATCGGTTGTCCGAATGGGCAGGCGGTGGCCGCTGCTCTTTCGGCTGGCGATTCGACGGCTGTTCGGCAGCGGACAGCCGTCGTGGCGGCCGCGCTCGCTTCCGCCGTCGGAAGACCACGCGAGCGGACGCGCGGCTCGACCCGCCCTCGCGCTGTGGCTCACCCTCCTGGGGACTGTGCTCTTCTTCTGGATCCTCCGGCACGGGGGCGGCTTGGGGGGGCGGCGGCTCACCACGCTGATGACGGAGATAGCACTCGGCCGCCAAGTCTTCTGGGTGACCCCACTCAATGGTTGCGGTCAATGCCCTCTCCAGGACCCGGAGGGACGGTGGACGCACCGAGGGTGCAGTTGACGTATTGCACGCCTCCGTTGGCGTTGACCTGCAGGACAGAGTGCTCGGCGTCGACCTGAATCCCGCTCAACGGATCCCGTTCGTCGGCGGACACGGCCGGCGCTTCGGTGCGCGATGTCTTCCTCCGCATGCTTTCCACCATTCTCTGAGTCCTGTCGGAGAGCAGAGAGAGCCCACCGGCCGCGAAACCGGCCGCCAATGCGGCCAAGATCATCGACACGAATCCGTCCACGTACCGCCTCCGCTCACGCTGATGCCTCGATGCTGCCGCACCGTTGCCGGGCGGGAGCTCACCGTGCGGCCAGATTCGAGTTGCCGGAGGCTCGCGGGTGGGCGCTACGCCTCGACGCGGTAGCCGCTGGCCTGGGTTTCGAACAGCCGGGCGTAGCCGCTGTCCGCGGCCATGAGGTCGTCGTGGGTGCCCCGCTCGACGATGCGCCCGTCGTCGAGCACCACGATGAGGTCGGCGTCCCGCACGGCGCCGAGCCGGTGTGAGACGAGCAGGCTGGTACGGCCCGCCCGGTGCTCGCGCAGTCGCCGGTGCACCTCGTATTCGGCCTCCGCGTCGAGCCCCGAGCTGGGTTCGTCGAGGATGAGCAGATCGCGCTGTTCGCGGACGAGTGCGCGGGCCAGGGCCAGCCGTTGCCATTGGCCTCCGGACAGCACCACTCCGGCCTCGTCCTCCGGGCCGAAGAAGATCCGGCTCAGCATCGTGTCGTACCCGTGCGGCAGGGCCCGTACGGTCTGGTCGGCTCCGGACATCTCGGCGGCGGCCTGGATCCTGCTCCGGTCGGACATCGCCTCGATCTCGCCGACGCCGATGTTCTCCGCCGCGGTGAGGTCGTAGCTCATGTAGTCCTGGAAGAGCACGCCCATCCGGGCGCGGAGGTCGGCCGGCGGTACGTCGCGAATGTCCACGCCATCCCAGAAGATCGCCCCCCGGGAGGGATCGTAGAAGCGGCACAGCAGTTTGATCAGCGTGCTCTTGCCGGCTCCGTTGAGTCCGATCAACGCGACCGACGCGCCGTGGGGGATGGTCAGGTCGACGCCGCGCAGCACCCAGGGGTGGCCTTCGGCGTACCGGAACCACACGTCGCGCAGTTCGATGCCGCGCCGCAGGGCGGGCAGCGCGGCCGGGCGGTGCGGTGGTGGGAGGTCGTCGGAGAGTGACATCACCCGCTCGTGGTGGTCGAACAGGAGCAGTGAGTGGCCGGCGTTGGCCGCGTTCTCCACGGTCGCGATGAGGGCGGCCTGGGTGCCGGCCACCGCGCCGGCGAAGGCCGTGACGTCGCCCAGGGTCAGCCGCCCGGACAGGGCCGAGTACACCGCCCAGACCAAGCCGATGCCGCTGACCAGGGCGGACAGGGTCGCCAGTGACGACTGCGTGAGCGCTTCGCGCCGGTCGAGGCGCCGCTCGGCCGTCTGCATCGTGGTGAGTTCGCCGATGACCCGGCGCTTGAGGAAGTCGCCGAGCCCGAAGAGCCGTACCTCCTTGGCGGCCTCCACGTCGGTGAGCAAGGAGGAGTAGAAGATCTGCCGCCGGGCCGCCGCCGACTGCCCGGCGAGCATCCTGGTCCGCCGCTTCTCCAGGGACATCCTGGCGGCGAGGGTGGGCAGCGCCGCGACCGCCACCAGCCCGGCCATCAGCGGGCTCAGCACGGTCAGAGCGCCGAGGAGCCCGGCCAGGGCGATGAGGTTGCGGCAGAGGTCGAACAGGCCCGAGGTGATCGGCCCCATCGCGCCGCCCGTGGCCTGCGTGGCCATCCGCAACTCGTCGAGGAAGGCCGGGTCCTCGAAGCGTGACAGCCCTTGGAACTCGTTCACCCTCGTGTACAGGCGGTCCTGCAGCAACAGGTCGAGCCGGCGGTCCGACTCGCCCCGCAGGTATCCCGTGACGTGCGGCAGCACTCCGGAGGCCAGCCCCAGTGCGACGAGCCCGGCGACCGGGCCCAGTGCCCGTTCCGCGAGGCCCGTCGCCAGCCCGTCGATGAGCAGCTTCGTCGCCCACAAGGCGCCCGTGGGCAGCAGCCCGGCCACGACGGTGACCACCAGCTGGGACACCGCCAGCACAGGTCCCGCCCGCCAGCACAGCAACCCCAGGGTGGCGGCCCGCCGCAGCCGGTCCGGCATCATCCGGCGGTGGCCATGGCGGCGAGCTCCGTGTCCGCGGCCAGCACTCTGCCCTCCTGGTCGGCCCGGAGGAAGGTGGGGAATGCCTCCACGCCGAGGGCGTGCGCCAGACTGCCGGCCTCATCGCCCGTGATCACGCTCGACACGCCGCCGACCACGGTGACGAGATCGGCCACCTTCGCGCCATCACCGGTGATGACCGCCAGGGCGGGCTGCTTGCCCGCCTCCTCGGCGAACTGCGGCGCGCGCTCGTGACACGTGCTACAGCCGACGTCGAAGAAGCCGACCAGCCGAGCGCCCGCCGCCGCCTCGGGCAGCGTGCGACCGATCAGGACGCCGGGATCGTACGGCATGAGCATCGCGTGTCCGGCCAGGCGCTCCAGCTCAGCGGTGTGCTCGCGGAGCCGGCGGAGCACTCCCAGGTTGAGCACCAGGTTGAACAGGCACAGGAGGGCGAGGAACACGACAGCGGCAACCAGGAAAGCCATCAGGAAACAACCTCACTTCGAGCGAGCCGGGGTCTGGCGGCGGGTGGCCGCCGCCGCCAGACCTGCGTGTCCTACTTAGCCGCCGCAGACTCTGAACGCGTAGCAGGCGCCGCATCGGGTCGTGCCGCCGGCGGTGGTGCAGATCTTGCGGAAGTCGGAGCGCTCCCGGCAGTAGCAGTGGACGTACCACTCGGCGGCCGCCTTCGCGGACGCCTTGGGCACCAGCTTGCCGAGAATCCGGTCGCCGAGCCGGCCAAGAACAGCAGTCATGGACTCGTTCCTTTCGTAGCGATGCGGTTAGCCGAAACCTATTCGGGCGGCATACAGCACCCCATACAGCCGCGCTACAACCGGGCGGTGAGCAGCCTTTCCAGCACCGGATCGCAGCGCGTCGCGGGATCGGCGAACAGTCCCGCGGCCTTGCCGGCGTCCGCCGCGGCACGCGGGTCGCCGAGGGCCGCGCGTGCTCTGGCGAGCTGGCGGAGGCAGGCGGCGTGGCCGTACGCGTCGCCGATCTTGGTGGTCAGCTCAAGGACGCGGGTCAGGTCGGCCACCGCCGCGGCCGGATCGCCCTGCCGCAGCCGGATCTCGGACCTGCTGAGCAGTACCTCCCACTGATCTTCCCGGTTGCCGGTCGCCTCGCAGCGGACCAGCGCCTCCGCCAGTACCGCCAGTGCCTTGTCCCGCTGATCGAGCAGGCAGTGGGCGCGGCCGAGCGCGGCCAGGGTGATGCTCTCGCCGTACAGGTCGCGATCGGCCCGCCGGATGGCCAGGCACCGTTCGAAGCGGTCCGCCGCCTCGGTGTGGCGGCCCAGCCGGAGCAGCACCTCGCCCAGGTTGTGCGAGACCAGTCCGACCCGGTTCGGCCGGTACGTCTCCAGCAGCAGCAGGCCCGCGCCGATGTGCTCGAAGGCCGCGTCGAGATCCCCGGTCTGCATGCACAGCCAGCCGAGATTGTGCAGCGCCAGCCCCTCCTCACCGCGCTCGCCCACGGCCCGCCAGAGGTCGAGCGCCCGGTGCAGGAGGGCGCGGGCCGCCTCGGGCCGGCCGGACTTCCACTCCAGCAGGCCCAGCGTCGCCAGCGTGGCCGCCTCCGCGGCACGGTCGCCGTCACGCCGCGCGACCTCGATGGCGAGCCGCGCGATGGTCTCGAGCTCCCGCCAGTAGCCGCTCTTCATCGCGATGGCCTTGATCAGTGCCGTCAGCTCGATGACGAAGCCGCCCTGCTCACCTTTCGCCGCCTGTACGACCGCCGCCACCAGGCACGGCAGCTCCGTGTCCAGCCACAGTAGGGCCGCGGCGAGATCCGGCAGGCCCACATCGGAGGCGTTCCCACCCCCGCTGACGGGCATCAAATGCGGTTGCAGCAGGGTCTGCAGCCGGCGGAGGCGATCGAGGTACCACTCCAGGGCCCGCCCGACAGCCCGCGTACGCTCGCGCGGCGCGTCATGGGCGGCGGCCAGCTCCGCGGCGAACAGCCGCAGCAGGTCGTGCATGCGAAACCGGCCGTCGCCGACCGGCTCCAGCAGCCGGGCCTCGGTCAGCTCGTCGAGCGCGGCCTCCGCAGTCGTCTGGTCGACGTCGGCCAGCGCGGCGGTGAGCTCGACGCCGGCCTCGGGCACCTCCAGCACGCCGAACGCCCGGAAGACCGCCTTCGCGGTGCTGGTCAGCGTCCCGTACCCGACCTCGAAGCAGGTTCGCACCCGCAGGTCGGCGGCCTGGAGCTCGTCCAGCCGCCGTTGCTGGTCGCCCAGCCGCTCGCCGAAGCGGGCCAGCGACCAGTCGGGCCGGCCCGCCAGCCGGGCACCGGCGATGCGCAGGGCCAGCGGATGGAAGCCGCACCAGCGGGCGATCTCCGCGGCCGCTCGCGCCTCGGCGCTCACCCGCTCGGGACCGGCCAGCAACCTCAGCAGGCGCACCGACTCCACCTCGTCGAGCATGCCGACGGCGATGGGCACGGCGTCCATGGTGGTCAGCGCGGCGCGACTGGTGACCAGCGCCGCGCAGCCGCCGCCCGCCGGCAGCAACGGCGCCACCTGGGCGGCGCCGACGGCGTTGTCGAGGACGACCAGGACGCGGCGGTCGGCCAGCAGCGACTGGTAGTGGGTGGCCGCCTCCGCCGGTGCCGCCGGGACGTCGCCGGGCGGCACTCCGAGCGCGCGCAGGAAACGGCCGAGCACCTCGGCCGGCCGCAACGGGGGCAGGCCCGGCGTGGATCCCTGGAGATCCACGTAGAGCTGGCCGTCGGGATAGCGGTCGGCCACGCTGTGCGCCACCGTCAGGGCGAGCGCCGACTTGCCCGCCCCACCGGGCCCGTGCAACGCCACCACGGGCGGGCTCGCCGCGTCGGGACCGTGCGGCGTCTCCACGGGCGGACCCGCGCCGGAACCGATCACGGCCGCGCCCGCCTCCCCGTACAGGACACTGTGCAGGTAGGCCCGCTCGGCCGAGCGGCCCACGAACGCCAGGGGCGCCCGGGGAAGCAGACGTGGGCGCGGGCGCCCGTCCGCGACGGGCACGGCCGCGGTGTCTCGGTCGGCCGCCAGCAGGGCGGTGTCCCTGCGCAGGATCGCCTGCTGCAGCAGGCGCAGGTCCGGCCCGGGATCGATGCCCAGCTCGTCGGCCAGGACCCGGCGGGCGGCCCCGAACGCGTCCAGCGCGCCGACCACGTCTCCGCAGCGATAGAGGGCCGTCATGAGCTGACCGTGCAGCCGCTCGCGCAGCGGATACTGGCGGATCACCTCGCGCAACCGCGCGGCCGCGAGCTCGTTCCTGCCGAGGGCGAGCTGGATGTCGGCGTGTTCCTCCACCACGCCCAGGTAGTGGTTGGTGAGGCGGGCGACCACCTCGCGCAGCGTGGGCCCGAGCGGCACGTCCTCCGCCGCCGTCCCTTCCCACAGGGCCAGGGCCTTGGTGAATGCCTCCCCGGCGGCGCTCGTGTCGCGCTTGGCCAGCGCCTGGCGGCCGCGCGCGGACAGAGCCTCGAACTCCAGAAGGTCGAGCTCCTCCGGTCCGGCCCGCAGCAGGTAGCCGACGTCGGAGGTGACCAGCCGCTCCTCATCCGGCAGCAGCTTGCGCAACTGCATGAGGTACGTACGCAGGTTCGCCACCGCGGAGCGGGGCGGCCGCTCGTCCCACACCTCCGCCACCAACGACCTGATCGGTACGACGTGACCCGCCCGGGCCAGCAGCATGGCGAGAACGGTACGTTGCTTGGGCGCCGTGATCCTGACCGGCGATCCGTTGACCTGGATCCGCATCGGCCCGAGAAGTCGAAACCGCACGATGTACCCGCTTTACAGCGGTGGCCCGCCCAACCGGCGCAGCGCGACACCGAGCAGGCGGTCGGCGTCGAAGAACCCGCGCTGCCGGGAGTCGACGCTGTCGATGTTGTCACCCAGGACGACCAGCGCGCCGGCGGGCACCCGGGCCACGCCGTCCCCGATCCCCGGGGGCACGGGGTCACCGGGTAACGCGACGGCGCGCTTGATGTTCCAGTGCCGGCCGTCCCGTCCCGGCGGTCCGAGCCCCGCGGCGGTGCGCGGCGGTTCGAGCACGACCACGTCGCCCGTGGTGACCTGGTCGATCCGGCGCCTGTGTACCAGAACCAGATCTCCGTCGGAGAGGGTCGGGGCCATGCTCGTCCCCTCGACCGTGACCACCACGTAGCGCCTTCGCGCCCACAGGGCGCCCGCCACCGCCGCCAGTACGAACCCACCGATGATCATCTTCATGGCGCTCTTCCACGGTCGGCCCTGCGAGGAATGGGACTTCTTTTGCGAAACGATCTACGTTGGGACGTGGCCCTGTCAAGGCGGCGGATTCTGGGGATTGGTCCATCGCGGGACCAATGGCACTCGTATTCGGGACTTCGGCCCCCTGTGGTCGGCCGCCTGTTTCGCGAGGCTGGAGCTGAGGTTCCAGTTCGAGAAGGGGTTGTGTGATGACCAGACGGATCGTGGTCGGCGTGGACGGGTCCGAGCCGGCGACAGCGGCGGTGCGGTGGGCCGCCGCCGACGCGCGGCGCAGGGGACTGGCCCTGCGGATCGTGCATGTCTGCGAGCCGTGGCCGTACGGGCTCGCCGCGTTCAGCGCGGAGTACTGCGCGGGCACGCTGGATGCCGCCGCCGACCGGGCGCGTGAGCTGGCGGGCGGCGTGGAGGTGACGACGGAACTGCACACCGGCAACCTGGTCGACGAGCTGATCGGCGAGTCGGCGGCGGCCGACAGCCTGGTGCTGGGCAGCAGAGGACTCGGCGGTTTCAGCGGCATGCTGCTCGGCTCGGTCGGCACCGCCGTCGCGGGGCACGCGTGGGGCCCGGTGGTGATCGTCCGCGGGCCCGGCCAGGAAGAGCACGGCCGGATCGTCATCGGCTATGACGGGTCGGAGGACTCCGAATTCGCCATGGAGTACGCCATCGAGCAGGCCCGCGCCCGCCACGCGCGGCTGCACGTCCTGTACGCCTGGCAACTGCCGATGGTCTCCCCGTACGCGGCCGCCTACGACAGCCTGCTGGACAACGCCTTCCAGCACGAGGTCCGTACGGCCGGCGAACGGGTGAGCCCCTGGCGCGAGAAGTACCCCGACATCGAGATCACCGACGAGCAACTGTGCGAGCACCCGGCCGGCGCCCTGATCAAGGCCGCGACCACGGCCGACCTGGTCGTCGTCGGGTCGCGTGGGCTGGGCGGATTCGCCTCGGTGGTGCTGGGCTCGGTCAGCCGCGCCGTGCTGCACCACGCCACGTGCCCGGTCGCGGTCGTACGGCCGCACCCGGACAGGCCATGAACGGCGACTCGCCGACCACGGGGGACGACGATGAGCGAAACGATCGTGGTCGGCGTGGACGGCTCGCCATCGGCCGGATCGGCGCTCGGCTGGGCCGCCGACGACGCCTCCCGCAGGGGACTTCCGCTGCGGATCGTGCTCGTGCGCGAACCCTGGGCGGCCGAGCGTCCGCCCACCGCGGCCAGTGACCGGCAGACGCTGACAGAGCGGTGCACGTATGTGCTCGACATGGCCGCCGACCAGGTACGGAGACTCATCCCCGAACTGGAGGTCTCGACGGCTCTGGTCACGGGCGCGGTGATCGAGCGGCTGAGGAGCGAGTCGGAGACGGCCGACAGCGTGGTGGTGGGCAGCAGAGGGCTCGGCGGATTCGCCGGACTGGTGCTGGGCTCGGTCGGGCTCGGCCTGGCGGGGCACGCGCGCGGCCCGGTGGTCGTCGTCCGGATGCCGGGCCCCGGCGGTCACGCGGAGATCGTGGTCGGCTTCGACGGCTCCCCGTTCGCGGAGTCGGCGCTGGAATACGCCCTGGAACAGGCCAGAGCGCGGCGCACGTTGGTTCGTGCGGTGTACGCCCGGCGGACACCGATGCTCGCTCCGCAGCCCACGGGGTACGGCCCGCTCCTGTCCGGGACGCTGGCCGATGAGGAGGCGGAGATCCGGCTGCGCCTGGCACCGTGGCGCGAGAAGTACGTCGACGTCGAGATGATCGAGTCGATCGTCCCGGGGCACCCGATCCCCGCCCTGTCCAGGGCGTCCGAGAGGGCGGCGCTCGTGGTGGTCGGATCGCGCGGACTGGGCGGCTTCGCCTCGGCGGCGCTCGGGTCGGTCAGCCACGGTGTCCTGCACCGGGCTCGCTGTCCGGTGGCCGTGGTGGGCGCTCCGAGGATCACGACGTGACCGACCATCCGAGGCCTCGGGCCGTCAGTCTCGCCGATCCGTCCGCAGTCGTGCCGAGAGTGCCGCCGCCTGGGTACGGCGTTGCATGTCGAGCTTGGACAGCAGGTTGGACACGTAGTTCTTGACCGTCTTCTCGGCCAGGAACATCCGCACGCCGATCTGCCGATTGGTCAGCCCCCCGCCGATCAGGTCGAGGATCTTGCGCTCCTGCTCCGACAGCGCCGCCAGCGGGTCCCTCCTGGCGGCCTGCTCCCGCAGCCGCTGCAGCATCGCCGTGGTGGTCTGCGGATCGAGCAGCGACTGCCCCGAGGCGACCGTACGCACGGCGCCGACCAGGTCGGAGCCGTGGATCTGTTTGAGCACGTACCCGGCGGCGCCCGCCATCACCGCCTCGAACAGCGCGTCGTCGTCGGCGTAGGAGGTCAGCATCAGGCACGCCAGCTCCGGCAGCCTGGAACGGGCCTCGCGGCACACGTCCACACCATTGCCATCCGGCAGCCGCACGTCCAGCACCGCCACGTCCGGCTTGAGCGCCGGAATACGGGCGATCGCCGACTCCGCGGTCCCGGCCTCGCCGATCACCTCTATGTCGTCCTCGGCGTCCAGCAGGGCGGCCACGCCGCGCCGTACCACTTCGTGATCGTCAACGAGGAACACCCGAATCATGCTCCGACGCTAACCGGCCAGGTCAACCACGGAATAGAGGCCAAAGTCCCAAAAGCGAGTGAAGACCAAAGCACTCAAGAGGCAGGACTTTCGCCCCTAGGAGGCATGGAGCTTCTGCTGTGGGATGCGAGGGGATGAGGCAGGGCAAAAACAGCAGGTGGCAGCCGGTGAACACGACAGGAACGGGTTAGATGAGCACCGACAGGACCGACCGAGCAGTCCCACGCGCCGATACCCGTCGGCCGACGCTGATGCTGGCGGTGGCGACCGTGGGATTCGCGGTGAACTTCTGGGCGTGGGCGCTGCTCAGCCCGCTGGGCCCGCGCTTCAAGGAACTGCTGGGACTGTCGGCGGCCCAGCAGGCGCTGCTGGTCGCGGTTCCGGTGATCGTCGGCTCGCTGGGCCGCATCCCGGTCGGGGCGCTGACCGACCGGTTCGGCGGCCGGGTGATGTTCCCGCTGATCTCGGCGGCCACCATCGTCCCGGTGCTGTTCATCGGCCTGGCCGGGCATGGCTCGCTGGTGGCGCTGCTGGTGGGCGGGTTCTTCCTGGGCATCGGCGGGACGGTGTTCGCGGTGGGGGTGCCCTTCGTCAGCGCCTGGTTCCCGCCCGAGCGCCGTGGCCTGGCCGTCGGTGTCTTCGGCATGGGGATGGGCGGCACCGCGATCAGCGCGCTGACCACGGTCAAGCTGGTCAGGACCGGCGGCTCGGCCACCCCGTTCCTGCTGACGGCGGCCGTGCTCGCCGTCTACGCGATGGTGGCCTGGTTCCTGCTGCGGGACGCTCCGGGCCGTACCGCGCCCGCCCAGTCGACCATGGCGCGGCTGGGCGCGGCCGTGCGCCTGCCGATCACCTGGCAGGCCTGCGTGCTGTACGCGGTGACGTTCGGCGGGTACGTCTCGTTCTCCGTCTACCTGCCGGTTTACCTGCAGTCGGCCTACGGCCTGGAGCAGGCCGACGCGGCCGACCGGATGGCCGGGTTCGTGATCCTGGCGGTCGCGGCGCGTCCCGTCGGCGGCTGGCTGTCGGACCGGATCGGGCCGATTCGGGTCCTGGCCGCCGTGTTCGCCGTCGTCGCGCTCTGCGCCACGGTCCTGGCGTTCACCCCGCCGCTGATGCCGCTGGGCACGGTCGCGTTCCTGACCATGGCCGCGGCGCTCGGCGCCGGCAGCGGGGCCACCTTCGCCCTGGTCGCGGTGGCGGCCCCGGCCGACAAGGTCGGCTCCGTCACGGGTCTGGTCGGCGCCGCCGGTGGGCTGGGCGGGTTCGTGCCGCCGGTGGAGATGGGGTTCGTCTACGGCCTGTTCGGCTCCTACGGGGTGGGCCTGGCCCTGCTGGCCGGAGTGTCGGTGCTGACGTTGGCGCTGACCGTCACCGCGGTGCGTGCCACGGCCAGGCGGCGCCCCGCCGCGCTACCGGTGCCGTTCGGACCGTCTTCCGAGGAAGCCCGATGACGAAGAGACTGCCGCGCAAGGCGTACGAGAAGGAGCTCTTCCGCCTGCAAGGAGAGCTGGTGAAGCTGCAGGAGTGGGTGCGCGTGCGAGGCCGGCGGGTGGTCGTGATCTTCGAGGGGAGGGACGCGGCGGGCAAGGGGAGCACGATCAAGCGGGTCTCCGAATACCTCAACCCGCGCGTGGCGCGCATCGCCGCGCTCCCGGCACCGACCGAGCGCGAGCGGTCGCAATGGTACTTCCAGCGCTACATCGAGCACCTGCCCGCCGCTGGGGAGATCGTGCTGTTCGACCGCAGCTGGTACAACCGCGCGGGTGTCGAACGGGTGATGGGATTCTGCACCCAGGAGGAATACACGCGATTCCTGCACCAGTGTCCGATCTTTGAACGGTTGCTGGTGGAGGACGGGATCCTGCTGCGCAAGTACTGGTTCTCGGTGAGCGATGAGGAGCAGGAGCGGCGCTTCCACGCCCGGCTGGCGGATCCGATGCGGCAGTGGAAGCTGTCGCCGATGGACCTGGAGTCGATCAATCGCTGGGAGGACTACTCCAGGGCCAAGGACGAGATGCTGGTGCACACCGACATCTCTGAGGCGCCGTGGTACGACGTGGAGAGCGAGGACAAGCGGCGAGCCAGGATCAACATGATGGCCCACCTGCTGTCCACGATCCCCTATGAGGAGGTACGGCGGGCGGAGCTGAAGATCCCGCACCGCCCGCCCGCCACCGGCTACCGGCGCCCGCCGCGCAGGCCGGAGACCTTCGTGCCGGACGCCGCGGCGGACCTCCGCTTGCCGTTCACCTGACGATCAAAGCGCTGATGGAGAGGCATGTCCGGTTTCGAGGAGCTAGATGAAGGAGCTGTGCGTATGGCGGGTATGGACGGGCCGGTCAGCGACGCCCTGCTGAGACTCGGCCGGCACCTGCGGCCCGGCGCGGTCTCCGGCGACCTGCGGACCCTGCACCAGATCGGCGGACGCCAAGGCGACGCGTTCTACCGCGACCGGTGGAGCCACGACAAGGTCGTCCGCTCCACCCACGGCGTCAACTGCACCGGCTCCTGCTCCTGGAAGGTGTACGTCAAGGACGGCGTGATCACCTGGGAGGCGCAGCAGACCGACTACCCCAGCGTGGGCGGCGACCGGCCCGAGTACGAGCCACGCGGCTGCCCGCGCGGGGCCGCCTTCTCCTGGTACACCTACTCGCCCACCCGGGTCCGTTTCCCGTACGCCAGGGGCGTCCTGGTGGAGATGTACCGGGAGGCGAAGGCGAGGCTGGGCGACCCGGTCGCCGCCTGGGCCGAGATCACCACAGACCCGGACAAGCGCCGCCGCTACCAGTCGGCCCGCGGCAAGGGCGGCCTGGTGCGCGTCACCTGGGACGAGGCATGCGAGATCATCGCCGCGGCGCACGTGCACACCATCAAGACCTACGGCCCCGACCGGGTGGCCGGTTTTTCCCCGATTCCGGCCATGTCGATGGCCTCGCACGCGGTGGGCGCCCGGTTCGTGTCGCTGATCGGCGGGGCGATGCTGTCGTTCTACGACTGGTACGCCGACCTGCCGGTGGCCTCCCCGCAGGTGTTCGGCGACCAGACGGACGTGCCGGAGTCGGCCGACTGGTGGGATGCCGCGTACCTGATGCTGTGGGGTTCGAACGTGCCGGTCACCCGCACGCCCGACGCCCACTACATGGCCGAGGCGCGCTACCGGGGCCAGAAGGTGGTGGTGCTCGCGCCCGACTACAACGACGCCGCCAAGTTCGCCGACGAGTGGCTGGCCCCGCACCCGGGCACGGACGGCGCGCTGGCCATGGCGATGGGGCAGGTGATCCTCAAGGAGTTCTTCGCCGACCGGCCGACGGCCGGCTTCACCGACTACGTCAAGCGCTTCACCGACCTGCCGTTCCTGGTCCGGCTGCGTGAGCGGGACGGATCGTACGTGCCGGACAAGTTCCTCACCGCGGCCGACCTGGGGCAGGAAGGGGAGGAGGCGGCGTTCGCCACGGTGCTGCTGGACGCGCGGACCGGCGAGCCGGTCGTGCCGAACGGCTCACTCGCCTTCCGCTACTCCGAGCGGGCGCGGGGCCGCTGGAACCTCGACCTGGGCGAGGTGGACCCGCTGCTGACCGTCCTGGGTGAGCGGGCGGTGCCGGTCGCCCTGCCGCGCTTCGACGGGCACGGCGACGGGGTGCTGGAGCGGGGCGTGCCGGTGCGGCGGGTGGGCGGTCATCTGGTCACCACGGTGTACGACCTGATGCTCGCCCAGTACGGGGTGGCCCGCGACGGGCTGCCGGGGCGCTGGCCGTCCGGCTACGACGATGCGGCGGAGCCGTACACCCCCGCCTGGCAGGAGGCGATCACCGGCGTGCCCGCCGCCAAAGCGGCCCGGATCGCCCGCGAGTTCGCGCGCAACGCGGAGGAGTCGGGCGGCCGGTCCATGATCGTCATGGGGGCGGGGACGAACCACTGGTTCCACTCCGACACCATCTACCGCTCGTTCCTGGCGCTGACCACGCTGACCGGCTGCCAGGGCGTCAACGGCGGTGGCTGGGCCCACTACGTCGGCCAGGAGAAGTGCCGGCCGATCACCGGCTGGGCGCAACTCGCCTTCGGCCTGGACTGGTCGCGGCCGCCACGCCAGATGATCGGCACCGCCTACTGGTACCTGCACACCGACCAGTGGCGCTACGACACCTACGCGGCCGATGTCCTCTCCTCGCCGCTCGGCGACGGCGCGTTCACCGGCAAGGCCACCGCCGACCTGCTGGCGCAGTCGGCGCGGCTGGGCTGGATGCCGTCGTACCCGACCTTCGACCGCAATCCGCTCGACCTGGCCGACGAGGTGGCCGCGGCGGGCGCGGAGGCGGGGCCGTACGTGGTCGAGCAGGTCGCCTCGGGCCGGCTCGGGTTCGCCTGCGAGGACCCCGACGCGCCCGCGAACTGGCCGCGCGTGCTGACCGTGTGGCGGGCCAACCTGCTCGGCTCCTCGGCCAAGGGCAACGAGTATTTCCTGCGCCATCTGCTGGGCACCGACTCGGCCGTGCGGGCCGAGGAGGCCGCGCCCGGACAGCGGCCGCGGAGCCTGACCTGGCCGGAGCGGGCGCCGCGCGGCAAGCTCGACCTGCTGCTGTCGCTGGACTTCCGGATGACCTCCACCACGTTGTTCTCCGACATCGTGCTGCCCGCCGCCACATGGTACGAGAAGCACGACCTGTCCTCGACGGACATGCACCCGTTCGTGCACGCCTTCACCCCGGCGATCGACCCGCCCTGGCAGACCCGCACCGACTTCGCGGCCTTCCACGCCATCGCCAAGGCCTTCAGCGCCCTGGCCAGGACCCACCTGGGAACCCGTACGGACGTGGTGGCCATGCCGCTGACGCACGACACACCCGACGAGCTGGCCACCCCGCACGGGCGGGTGCACGACTGGCGCGTGACGGGCCGGCCGCCCACTCCGGGACGCGACTTCCCCAAGATCGTCACGGTGGAGCGCGACTACGGAGCGGTGGCGGAGCGGATGGCCGCCCTTGGCCCGCTGCTGGAACGGCTCGGCGCCACGACCAAGGGGCTGACGTACGACGTTTCCGGCGAGATCGACCGGCTGAGCCGGATGACCGGCACCGTTCGCGGCGGCAGCGCCGAAGGCCGCCCATCCCTGGCCCGCGACAGCGACATGTGCGAGGCCATCCTGGCCCTGTCGGGCACCACCAACGGGCACCTGGCCGCCCAGGGGTTCGCCACGCTGGGCCGGCGTACCGGAACCTCCTTCGACGGGCTGGCCGACGAGCACAAGCAGATCACCTTCGCCGACACCCAGGCCCGGCCGGTGCCCGTGATCACCTCGCCGGAATGGTCGGGCAGCGAGACCGGCGGGCGGCGCTACTCGCCGTTCACCATCAACATCGAGCATCGCAAGCCCTGGCACACCCTTACCGGGCGCCAGCACTTCTACCTCGACCACGACTGGATCCACGAGGCCGGCGAGGCGCTGCCGACCTACCGGCCGCCGCTCGACATGACCGCGCTGTTCGGCGAGCCCGGCGTCGGCGACTCCGGGGCGGACGGCATCGCCGTGCGCTACCTCACCCCGCACTCGAAATGGTCCATCCACTCCGAATACCAGGACAACCTGCTCATGCTCACGCTCTCCCGAGGCGGGCCGACCATCTGGATGAGCCCGGCCGACGCCGCCAAGGCGAAGATCCGCGACAACGACTGGATCGAGGCGGTCAACCGCAACGGGGTCGTCGTGGCCCGCGCGGTCGTCTCCCACCGGATGCCCGAAGGCACCGTGTACATGTATCACGCGCAGGAACGCGTCGTGGACGTGCCCAAGAGCGAGACGTCGGGGCGGCGCGGCGGCATCCACAACTCCCTCACCCGCCTGCTGATCAAGCCCACCCATCTGATCGGCGGCTACGCCCAGCTGTCGTTCGCCTTCAACTACCTCGGGCCCACCGGCAACCAACGCGACGAGGTCACCGTGATCCGCCGCCGCTCTCAGGAGGTCGACTACTGATGCGGATCATGGGGCAGCTGGCCATGGTGATGAACCTCGACAAGTGCATCGGCTGCCACACCTGCTCGGTCACCTGCAAGCAGGCCTGGACCAACCGGGCCGGGGTCGAGTACGTCTGGTTCAACAACGTCGAGACCCGCCCCGGCCAGGGCTACCCACGCACTTACGAGGATCAGGAGACCTGGAAGGGCGGCTGGGAACTCAACCGGCGCGGCCGGCTCCGGCTGAAGGCGGGCGGGCGGCTGAAGAAACTGCTCACCATCTTCGCCAACCCGCTCATGCCCTCCATCCAGCAGTACTACGAGCCCTGGACCTACGACTACGACCGGCTCTTCTCGGCTCCCGCCTCCGAGGACACGCCCGTCGCCCGGCCCAGGTCGCTGATCACGGGCGAACACACGAAGATCACCTGGAGCGCGAACTGGGACGACAACCTCGCCGGCGGCCCTGAGCTCACCGCCGCCGACCCGGTTCTCCGTAAGCTGTCGGACCAGGTGAAGCTGGAGTTCGAGCAGGCGTTCATGTTCTACCTGCCGCGCATCTGCGAGCACTGCCTCAACCCCTCGTGCGTGGCCTCCTGCCCGTCCGGCGCGATGTACAAGCGCTCCGAGGACGGCATCGTCCTGGTCGACCAGGACCGCTGCCGCGGCTGGCGTATGTGCGTGACCGGCTGCCCGTACAAGAAGGTGTACTTCAACCACCGCACCGGCAAGGCGGAGAAGTGCACCTTCTGCTACCCGCGGGTCGAGGTCGGCATCCCCACGGTCTGCTCGGAGACGTGCGTGGGCCGCCTGCGCTACCTCGGCCTGCTGCTCTACGACGCAGACCGGGTCCTGGAGGCCGCCTCCGTCCCGGACGAGAAGGATCTGTACGAGGCGCACAAGAGCGTGCTGCTGGATCCGCGCGACCCCGAGGTGATCGCCGCCGCCCGGGCCGCGGGTATCCCCGAGGACTGGCTGGAGGCGGCCCGGAACTCCCCGATCCACCAGCTGATCTTCGAGTACGGCGTGGCCCTCCCGCTGCACCCGGAATACCGCACGATGCCGATGGTCTGGTACATCCCGCCGCTGTCGCCCGTGGTCGACGTCCTGGCGAACACCGGCCACGACGGCGAGGACGCCGGCAACCTGTTCGGCGCGATCGACGCCCTGCGCATCCCGATCGGCTACCTGGCCGAGCTGTTCACCGCCGGCGACCCCGGACCGGTGCGGGCCGCGCTGCGCCGCCTGGCCGCCATGCGCTCCTACATGCGCCGCCTCAACCTCGGCCAGGACCCCGACGAGTCGATCGCGGCCGCCGTGGGGATGAGCGGCCGGCAGGTCGAAGGCATGCACCGGCTGCTCGCCCTGGCCCCCTACGCCGAGCGGTACGTCATCCCCAAGGCCCACGCCGAGCAGGGCGCGCGACTGGAGGAGAGCGCCACCGGCTGCAGCCTCGACTACGAGGGCGGCCCCGGCATGAGCGGCCCGTTCGGCGAGTCCTCCGGTCTGCCCGACCCGGTGGCGGTGGAGAACTTCCACGCGCTGCGCGAGCGTCAGACCGGCGACGATCTGGAGGACGTCGGCGAGCTGCGCGGCCGCGTCAACCTCCTCAACTGGGACGGCAAGGGCACCCCTGAGGGGCTGTTCCCGAAGAGAAACCGGGACGGATCATGATGAGGGCTCTGGGAGATGGCGAACTGCGGACCGCCCACATGGTGGCCAGCGTGCTGCTCGGCTACCCCGACGAGCGGTTGTACGGCGCCCGCCGGGTGCTGGCCGAGGCGGTGATCACGCTGCCCGCCGGAGAGGTCCGCGACCGTCTGACCGCCTTCCTCGACCACGTCGCGAGCACCGCCCAGGCCGACCTGGCCGCCCATTACGTGGCGACCTTCGACCTCAAGCGGCGCTGCTGCCCGTACCTGACGTACTACGCCTACGGCGACACCCGTAAGCGCGGCGGGGCGCTGCTGCGTTTCAAGCACGCCCTGCGCGCCGCGGGCTTCGAGGTCGCCGATGGTGAGCTGCCCGACCACGTGGCGGTGGTGTGCGAGCTGTCGGCCCGCGGCGCCGTGCGGGAGGCCCGGCGCCTGCTGCGGGAGCACCGGGCGGGCCTGGAGCTCCTGCGCACGGCGCTGGAGGACGAGCGCTCGCCGTACGCCGACGTGGTGGCCGCCGTGACCGCCACGCTGCCCCCGGCCGGCCCGCGTGAGAAGGAGGCCGCGCTGCGGCTGGCGGCCGAGGGACCGCCCGCCGAGGAGGTCGGACTGGAGCCCTACGCCGTCATGGAGGCATCCCGGTGAACGCCGTCGACGTCCTGCTGTGGGTGGTGGCGCCCTACGTGGCGCTCACCGTGTTCGTGCTCGGCCACGTCTGGCGTTACCGATATGACAAGTTCGGCTGGACCACCCGCTCATCACAGATGTACGAGTCACGGCTGCTGCGCGTCGGCAGCCCGCTGTTCCACTTCGGCATCCTGGTCGTCCTGCTCGGCCACGTCGGCGGGCTGGTGATCCCCAAGAGCTGGACCGAGGCCGTAGGCGTGAGCGAGGCGGCCTACCACGCCGGCGCCGTCCTGCTCGGCACCGTCGCGGGCCTCGCCACCCTCGGCGGCCTGGCGATCCTCATCTACCGGCGCCGCACCGTCGGACCGGTGTTCACCGCCACCACCCGCAACGACAAGCTCATGTACCTGGTACTGAGCGCCACCATCGTGCTCGGCCTGGCCGCCACGGTGGCGGCCAATGTCATCGGCGGCGGCTACGACTATCGCACCACCATCTCACCCTGGTTCCGGTCGATCTTCTCCTTCAGCCCGGACCCCTTGCTGATGGCCGGCGCGCCCCTCCTGTTCCAGCTGCACGCCCTCAGCGCGCTGCTGCTGTTCGCCATCTGGCCGTTCACCCGGCTGGTGCACATGCTCACCGCGCCCGTCGGCTACCTGACCCGCCCTTACATCGTCTACCGCAGCCGCGCCGACCGGCCGACCGGCTCCCGTACGCCCTGGCGCCCCTGACCGAGGCGGACCGCGGGAGCGGCGAGGAGTGCCCTATGGCCGTGATCGATGGGACTTTGGCCTCTGGCCAGTAGCAGGCACACAGGCGGATCGTGGGGGCCATGGCGATCCGCGGCCTGACCAGGGAGAACGACATGACCATCGACATCGCGCTCGAGGCGGCGCGCTGGGCGCCGTCGGTGCACAACACCCAGCCCTGGACCTTCGCCGTCACGGGCCAGGAGATCGCCGTCCGGGCGAGCACCGATCGCAAACTGGCCCTGGAAGACCCTGGCGGCAGGGAAATGCTGATCAGCTGCGGGGCGGCCGTGTTCAACCTGCGTACCGCGCTGCACCAGGCCGGCCGCGAGCCGATCGTGCGGATCCTGCCCGATCCCGACCGGCCCTCGCTGCTGGCGACGGTTCGGCTGGGCGAGGCCGTCGAGCCTGACGAGCACACCAGCATGCTGGCCGGGCAGATCGAGGTGCGGCGTACGCACCGGGCGGGGTTCACCGAGACGCCCGTGCCCGAGCGGCTGGTGGCACAGTGGCAGCGCGAGGCCGCCACCGAGGGCGCGACCTTCACGCCGGTCGGGGCGCCCGCCGCCGTCCGGGCTCTGGCCGCGCTCACCGAGGCGGCCCAGGCCGTCCAGTCGCAGGACTGGCCCTTCACCCTCGAGGTCATGCGGTGGGCGCGCCCACCGGAAAGCACCCGAGGCGACGGCGTGCCCGCCGACGCCTACCCCAAGCAGCCGGGCGGCGAATTCGCCCAGCGCGACTACGCCCACCAGCGCCCCTGGGGCACCGACACCGACCAGCGCATGTCAAGCGCCACCGGTGTGGTGGCGCTGCTGACCACCCGCGAGGACACCCGCGAGGCCTGGCTGGCGGCCGGGCAGGCGCTGCAACACGTGCTGCTGCACGCCTCGGCCCAAGGGGTGAGCGCCGCCTTCCACACCCAGGTGCTGGAGGAGCCGCACCTACGCGACTTCCTCCGGCAGCGGATGTGCGCGGGCGCCTACCCGCAGATGCTCATGCGGCTCGGCATCGCCGCCGACGAGAGCCACGGGGTCCGCCGCCCGCTCACCGACCTGACCGACCCATGATCATCCGCCTGATCCATAGGGGTCAGGAGGACGAGGCGTCCTGGGGTTGGCGCGTGAGCCGAAGGAAGGTCTCCTCGACCTGGCGGGCGATGTCCGCCGCGGTCAGGCCGAGGCGGGCGAGCACGCGATCGCGGCCGGCGTGGTCGAGGAACGCCACTGGTACCCCGAAGTCACGCATGGGCACGTCGACCTCCGCGTCGCGCAGGGCCTGCGCGACGGCGGAGCCGACGCCGCCGGCCCGTACCCCGTCTTCCACCGTCAGCACCATGCGGTGCCGGGCGGCGAGGCCGGGCAGCAGGTCATCGACCGGCTTGACCCAGCGCGGGTCGACCACCGTCGCGGTGATGCCGTGATCGGCCAGGCGCTCGGCGACTCGCAGGCACAGCGGAGCCAGCGCGCCGACGGCCACGATCAGGACATCTGCCGCCGGTTCGGTGCCCGTGCTCCGGCGATCAACAGCGGCTTCCCGGAGCACGTCCATGCCGCCGATCCGCCCGATGGCCGGGATCGGGGCACCGACGCTTCCCTTCGGATAGCGAACCAGTGTGGGCGCGTCGTCCACGGCCAGCGCCTCGCGCAACTGTTCCCGCAGGCGTTCGCCGTCCCGGGGTGCCGCGATCCGCAGCCCCGGTACGACCTGGAGGACGGCCATGTCCCATACGCCGTTGTGAGAGGCGCCGTCGTCGCCGGTGATTCCCGCCCGGTCCAGGACGAACGTCACCCCGCACCGGTGCAGTGCCACATCCATCAGCAACTGGTCGAAACAACGGTTGGCGAATGTGGCGTACACGGCGACGACCGGATGCAGCCCGCCCGTGGCGAGTCCCGCCGCGGCGGTGGCGGCGTGTTGCTCGGCGATGCCCACGTCGAGGACCCTGTCGGGGTAGCGCTGGGCGAAGGGCTCCAGCCCGGTCGAGCGCAGCATCGCCGCCGTGATCGCCACCACGTCCGGTCGTTCGGCACCGATCCGCACCAGTTCCCCGGCGAACACCGAGGTCCAGTCCTCTCCGGCCACGCGCAGCGGCACGCCGGTGTCCGGATCGATCACCTTGACCTGGTGGAACCGCTCGTCGGACTGCTCGGCCGGCGGATAGCCGCGCCCCTTCTCCGTGATGCAGTGCACGATCACCGGACCGGAGAACTGTTTGGCCAGGTGCAGCGCCTGCTCCACCGCCGCCCGGTCGTGACCGTCGATCGGGCCGACGTACTTCAGGCCAAGGTCTTCGAACATACCCTGCGGCGCGACGAAGTCCTTGAGCCCCTTCTTGGCGCCGTGCAGAGCGTCGAACAACGGACGCCCGATCATCGGGGTGCGGTCGAGGATGTCCCGGGTACGCCGCAGGAACCGTTCGTAGCCGTCGGTGGTGCGCAGCGCCGCCAGGTGGGTGGCCAGGCCGCCGATCGTCGGTGAATAGGAGTGCTCGTTGTCGTTGACGACGATCACCAGCGGCAGCGACGGGTCGGCGGCGATGTTGTTCAGCGCCTCCCATGCCATCCCGCCGGTCAGGGCGCCGTCCCCGATCACGGCGACGACGTGGCGGTCGCGCCGACCGGTCAGACGGTCGGCCTTGGCCAGCCCGTACGCCCAGCTGAGAGCGGTCGAGGCGTGCTGGTTCTCCACGACGTCGTGCGGGGACTCCACCCGGCTCGGGTAGCCGGAAAGCCCGCCTTCCTGCCGCAATCGCGAGAAGTCCTGCCGCCCGGTCAGCAGTTTGTGCACGTACGCCTGGTGGCCGACGTCGAAGATGACGCGGTCGGTGGGGGAGTCGTAGACCCGGTGCAGGGCGATGGTCAGCTCCACGACGCCGAGGTTCGGCCCCAGATGGCCGCCCGTACGGGAGACCGCGTCGATCAAGAACTCACGGATCTCGGCGGCGAGCCGGTCCAGCTCCGCGGGGCTTAACCCGTTGAGATCCGCCGGACCGCTGATCGACGACAGAACGCTCATGGGAGGACCACTGCTCCTTCGCGAAGTCTTCTTACCCTCAAGCGGCGGCCCTCAAGTGGTGGGCCCGCGCTGCGGCTCGCCGCCCGACGACCAGTCACCCGGAATGTGCGACAGGTGCCGGCGCATCAGCTCTTCGGCGAGCGCACGGTCGCCCTTCAGGACCGCCGCCAGCAACGGACGGTGCTCCGCCGCGGAGCGGGCCAGGTCGCCGTCCGCGGTGAGGCGGCGCAGGTTGTACAGGCGGGTCTGGTCGCGCAGGCACGCCACCGAGTCGACCAGTCGCCGGTTCCCGGTCGCCTCCAGCAGCAGGAGGTGAAAGTCGCGATCGGCCTGAAGGTTGCCGGGCAGATCGTGCTCCTCGGCCGTCCGCTCGATGACGTCGACGAGTTGCGACAGCCGCTCCACACGATCCCCCAAGCCCAACTCGGCCGCCCGGCCCGCCCCGGGCGCCTCGAGCATCATGCGCAGCTCGAAGATCTCGGTGAAGTCCTGCTCGGTGAAGGACACGACACGGAATCCCCGATTGGGCAGCGCCTCCAGCAGGCCCTCATCGACCAGGGCGAGCATCGCCTCGCGTACCGGACTCGTGGACACCCCGAGCTCTGTCGCCAGTGACGCCGCCGAATACACCTCGCCCGGCTCCAGTGAGCCCGTGACCAGTGCCTCCCTCAGCACCGACAGCGCCTGATCGCGCAGACTCGTCCGCTGCAGGGAAGCACCCGTCAAGACCATCTCAGTACTATATCACCGATTAGCCGTCACGCCTCATAGGCCACCGGGGCTGTTCGAGGGAGCTTTACCGATCGATCGTGCGGGCAGAAGCTGCGAGTATGAGCGATGGATCGGTGATGCCGTCCATGCGGCTGGACGAGCTGCTGGCTGAGCTGCAGGTGCGGCTGAACGCTGTGCTCGCCACGCGCGACCGCGTGCACGCGCTGCTGGACGCGGTGGTGTCGGTGGGCAGCGATCTCGATCTGGAAACGGTGCTGCGGCGGATCGTGGAGACCGCAACCAACCTGGTGGACGCCAGTTACGGCGCACTGGGGGTGATCGGCCATGAGAGCACGCTGATCGAGTTCATACCCGTGGGATTGACCGAGGAAGAGATCGCCAAGATCGAACACTGGCCGCACGGGCTCGGCCTGCTCGGATTGTTGATCAAGGATGCCCGGCCGCTGCGACTGGCGCGGATCGCCGATCACCCGGAGTCCTACGGTTTCCCGCCCGGCCATCCGCCCATGGGCACCTTCCTGGGCGTGCCGATCCGGATGCGTGAGGAGGTGTTCGGCAACCTCTACCTGACGGAGAAGCGGGGTGGCGGAGAGTTCGACGAGGAGGATGAGGCCGTCGTCATCGCCCTGGCCACCGCGGCGGGCGTGGCGGTGGAGAACGCGCGTTTGTACGAGCAGACCCGGCGGCGGGAGAAGTGGCTGCGGGCCTCCTCGGAGATCACCACCAGCCTGCTGTCCGGCACCGATCCGCGCGACGTCCTCGTCATACTGACCAGCAAGGCCAAGGAGATGACGGATGCCGACCTGGTCGAGCTGATGGTGCCCGCCGACGGCGGCACCCGGCTGGTAGTGGAGATCGCCGAGGGCGACCGGGCGGGCGAGCTGCTGGGCACCTCGTGCGCGGTGGCAACGACGATGGCGGGTGAGGTCTACACCCGCGGCGAGTCGCTCACCGAGGGCGACATGCGGCTGCTGGTGCCCTTGGGCGCGCCGCCTTCGGTACGCGGGGTGGTCGCCATGAGCAAGCGCTCGGGGCGGCTGCCGTTCAGCGAGGCCGACGGCCACATGCTGGGGGCCTTCGCGGGCCAGGCGGCCATCGCGGTGGAGCTGGCCGAGGTGCGTCGCGCCGCGGAGCGGCTCAGCCTGCTGGAAGACCGCGACAGGATCGCCAGGGACCTGCACGACGTGGTGATCCAGCGGCTGTTCGCGGTGGCCATGACGCTGATGGGCGCCGTCAGGCTGATCGAGCGTCCCGAGGCCACGAGCAGGGTCCAGCACGCGGTCGACGAGCTGGACGAGACGATCCGGCAGATCCGAGCCAGCATCTTCGCCCTTCAGGGCTCGGGGACGAGCGGGCTGCGCGGTCAGGTCGCCGAGCTCGTCGACGGGGCCGCCGCGCACCTGGGCTTCCGTCCCGGACTGCGTCTGGAGGGGCAGCTCGACACACTGGTCAGCCAATCCGTGGCCGAGCAGGTGACGGCCGTGCTGCGCGAGGCCCTGTCCAACCTGGTACGTCATGCCAAGGCGACCAAGGCCGACATCCTGCTGGAGGCGGCGGCCGGCCGGCTTACCCTGGTCGTCACCGACAACGGGGTGGGTATCGAGCCTGATGGCCGGCGCAGCGGGCTGGCCAACCTGGAGGAGCGTGCCACCCGGCTGGGCGGCACGTTCACCGTCGATTCACCCGAGGGTGGCGGAACCCGGCTCAGCTGGTCGGTCTCACTGTGATGCGGCGGCCGGAAACCTGCTCGGCCGCCACCATGATGTAGTGGTCATGGTTCCCCGGCGTCCACGGCACCAGGGGGAGCTGTGCGAGGCGGGCCATCTCCTCGGGCTCGTGTACGGCTCGCGCGTGCCCGACCGCGGTCACGGACCAGCCGGTCCGCGCGTCGGGGTCGAACTCGTCGGCTTCGAAGGCGACCACGCTCCGCTGGGTGGCCGCGGCCAGCTTGGAGCCGACGGAGGTGCGGATCACGATGTGCTCGCCGTACAGGCAGAAGTTGACCGGCTGGACGGCGGGCAGGGCTCGGTCGGTGAAGACGATCCGGCCGATCCGCGCCGTGTCCAGCAGGTCGAGGCACTCCTGGCGAGAGAGCACCTGCAGGCCGGACGCGTCTAGTTGCATGCTTCCCAGCATCAGCGGATCGGGGAGGGGACGTTAGGGTCTTTCGTCCTTGTTTCGCGGCCGTGCGGCCAGGACCACCGTCCTGGCCGCACGGCCGGTGCCTTCCTGACAGGAGCACCCACGAGTAACCCGATCAGCCCGTGAACTCCAGCTCGGCCCGGTCGCGGCTGGTGTACAGGTCCCAGTAGACCGAGGCGATGTCGTCCGCCTCCGCCGTGGGGAAGCCCGCCGGCGCGTTCGAGCCGATCCAGACGCTGATCGCCACGTGCGCGGCGTAGACGCCCCGGTCGGCCAGGACGCCGTTGAGGTTGAGCACCCAGTTGCGCAGGGCGGCGGCGGCCGCGTTGATGTTGCCCATCATCGGGTTCGGCGTGATGGAGCCGCCTCCCGTGGTGAACAGGAGGGTGCCGGCGCCGGCTTCGAGCATCGCGGGCAGCACCTGGTTGGCGGCGGTGACCGCGCCGTACAGGTAGTAGTCGATCTGCGGCTGGAGATTGTCCACGGTCACCTCCAGCGGGCCGGCCATGGTGATGCCCGGGACCGGGGTGTGCGGGGCGGGGGAGTACTCCAGTACGTCGATGCCGCCGAAGTGCGCCGCCGCTTGTTCCAGAGCGGCGGCCAGGGCGACGCGGTCCATGATGTCGGCGGGGAAGGCCGCCGCCGTGATGCCCGAGCCGGCGAGCTCGGCGACAAGCCCATCCAGTTTGTCCTTGCTGCGGGCGATCAGGGCGACGTCGAAGCCGTGTCCGCCGAAGAGCTTGGCGATGGACAGGCCCATGCCGGGGCCGGCGCCGACGATGGCGAGGGTGGGCATGATCAACTCCTGTTGGGTGAAGGGAAACAGACTCAGGCGATGGAGACCGCGAGCTTGCCCTGCGCGCCGGCGCCGAAGTCGGCGAACGCCTGGGCGACCTGGTCCAGCGGATAGGTGGCGGTGATGGGCACCCGCAGGGCGCCCGCGGCGGCATCGGCGGCCAGCTTGTCCAAGGTGACCTGGTTCGGGTCGGCCATCACCGAGGTGACGCTGACCTCCTGACCCTGGACCGCGTCGGGGCCGAAGCCGAGAGTGGAGGCGAGCCGGCCGCCCGGCCTCAGCAGCGCCGCCAGCTGCGCGCCGTCGCCGGCCAGGTGCAGCACCGCGTCCACGCCGTTCGGGGCCAGGGCGCGCACCTGCGCCTCCACTTCCCCGGTGAAGTCCACCAGATGGATCTCGGCGTCGGTCAGCCCCCGTACGAAATCGCTCTCCGCACCCGGCCGCGCGGTGGCGAGCACCCGGGCGCCGCGAGCCACCGCGACCTGCACGGCGAGCGCGCCCACGCCGCCGGTGGCGCCGGAGATCAGGACGGTCTCGCCCTTCTGCGGGTCCACGGCGTCGACGCTGTCCAGGGCGGCCGTTCCAGCCAGTCCCAGCGCTCCGGCCGTAGCGGTCGAGAGCCCCTGGGGAATGTGCGCCACACCGTAGGCGGCGGACACGACAAGGTACTCGGCGAGCGAGCCGGTGCCCAGGAACGGCTTCATCGCCACGCCGAAGACGTGGTCCCCGACGGCGAACCCCTCGGCGCCTTCGCCCACGGCCTCGACCGTGCCCGCGAAGTCCTTGCCCGGGATCAGCGGGTAGCGGTGCTCCATTATCTGCTGCAGGTAGCCGGCCGCGGTCGCCGCGTCGAAGCCGTTGATCGACGAAGCGGCGACCTTCACCAGCAGTTCACCGGCTTCGGGCCGGGGCGCGGCCACCTCGGTGACGGCGGGGCTCGCGGGGACGGAACTCAGGGCGACTGCGCGCATGGGTGACTCTCCTCAACTAATCGGAATGGCCTATCCGTTTGTCCTGTGCAGCGTAACACCATAATCGGATAGGTCATTCCGATTAGATATGATGGCTTCATGAGCCCTGCCGCCCGCCGCGTCCCCGCTTCCCCAGACCCCTCGGCCCAGAGCCTGCGCATTGATGCCCGGCACAACCGCGATCGCATCCTGGCCGCGGCCCGGCGGGTCTACGCGCGCGACGGCATCGAGGCTTCGATGGCCTCCGTGGCGCGCGAGGCGGGGGTCGGAATCGCGACGCTCTTCCGGCATTTCTCCGCTCGCGAGGACCTCGTCGCGGCCGTCTTCGCCGACACCATGCAGACGTACGCCGATGCCGCCGCCACCGCGCTGGCCGACCCCGATCCCTGGCATGGATTCACCTGGTACATCGAGACCGTCTGCGGCATGCAGGCTGCGGATCGCGGTTTCTCCGAGGTGCTGACCATGACCTTTCCCAGCGCCAGGGCCATGGAGGCAAAGCGGGACGAGGCCTACCGCGGCTTCAGCGAGCTGGTCGTACGGGCCAAGGAAGCCGGTCGGCTGCGCCCCGACTTCACCACCGAGGACCTGGTCATCCTGCTGATGGCCAACGCCGGTGTCATCGCGGCCACGGCCGGCGCGGCCCCGGAGGCGTGGCGCCGGCTCGTCGGCTGCATGATCCAGTCGTACGCCGTCCCGGACCCCGCGAACCCTGAGCCCCTGCCGCCCGCGCCCACCCCGACGGCCCTGTACCGGGCGATGATCCGCTTGAGCCGCGCCCCCGCGGAACGCCGATGACCTCTTAGGCGCAGCCTTCGAACTGCGGCACTGAGGTGGATATCGAAAGACCCGTCGCGCCGAAGTGTTTGCGGAGAAGCTTGGGCGCCGTTCCGGACTGGTACATCGCGGTGATGGCCCGGTTGACCGCCTCGCATCCGGCTACGTCGCCATGGCGTAGGGCGACGCCGTACCGCTCCTCCGTGAAGGGGGCGTGGACGATGGTGTACGCGCCCTTGTCCCGGGCGGCGAACCCGGCCAGGATCAGGTCGCCGGTAGAGACCGCGTCCACCGCGCCGGACCTGAGGAGGTCTACGCACTCGCTGTAGGTGCGGGCCGGGACCAGGACGGCGGCCACGCCACGGCCTTCAATGATCCGCGACGTGGAGATGGAGCCCTGGGCCTCGCACAGTTTGCGCCCCGCGAGATCTCGTACGTTGCCGATGTTCGTCGTTCCGTTGCGGACCAGGATGTCCTGCTGCGAGACGTAGTACGGCCCCGCGAACGTCACCTGCATCTTGCGCGGTGGGCTGATGGAGTAGGTGGCCACCACCATGTCCGCCTCGCCGGAGTTCAGCTTGGCCTCCCGGCCTTCCGACGTGGTGGCGACGAAGGAGACCTTCTTGCCCAGGTGGCCGGCCACATAGGTGGCCACGTCCACGTCGAAGCCCTCGAAGGTGCCCTGGTTGGTCCGCAGGCCCAGGCCGGGCTGGTCCGGCTTCACCGCGACGATCAGCTCGTCCTTGTCCAGGATGGACGGGGTATGGCGGAGGGCGCTCATCCCGCACCCGGCCGATGCCAGGGTGATGGCCGCTGCCACGGCGACTCGCGCGAGGCCGCCGAGTAACTTGCTCATCGCTCCTCCGGGGTGCGGGCCTGCCGACGCGAGCCCCACGGTAGGGAAGGACGATGAAGCAAGAGTGAACCAGCGGTGGCGGCACCCGGTCGAGACGATGACGGTGGACGCGGTTTCTAGGGCTTGAGGTCCCCGAGCTCTCTCACTCGGCCGAGCCAGGTCTCGGTGCCGCGCGGATGTGCGTGCGTTCGCCCTGTCTCCCGATGAGACTCAGGAACTCGACGGGACCGGCGCTGGTGGCCCCGAACCAGTGCGGGGTGCGCGTGTCGAACTCCGCCGCCTCCCCGGGCTTGAGGATGAGGTCGTGTTCGCCGAGTACGAGGCGGAGCGTTCCGTTGAGGACATAGGCCCAGTCATAGCCCTCGTGGCTGCGCAGGTCGGGTTCGGCGTCGTCGCTTCCGGCCGGGAGGACGAACTTGTAGGCCTGGATCCCTCCGGGCCTCCGGGTCAGCGGCAGGATGACGGCGCCGTCGCCACGGGAGATGGGCCGCAGGTTGACACGGGGGTCGCCGGTCGGCGGCGCGTCGACGAGCTCGTCGAGGGTGGCCCCGTAGGCGCGAGCCAGCGGTAGCAGCTGCTCGAGCGTGGGACGTCGCAGGCCCGCCTCGAGCCGGGACAAGGTGCTGATGGAGATCCCGGTCTCCGCCGCGAGGTCGGCGAGTGTGACATCCCGATGCAGCCGAAGGCGTTTCAACCTCGGTCCGACGGCGTCGAGAGTGCGGTCAATGGCTTCATCCATCCCGCCATTTTGCCATTTGGCAACGACGTTTGCACATCCGCCTTAACGCTCAGCACCATGAGGAACGCACCCGCAGAGAGGGACGACCTATGGCGCACGAATTCGACAAGGACTTCTGGGAGCGGCACTGGCAAGAGAGGCCAGCCGGGGTTCCCGGATCCATGGGCGGCAACCCGCCGAACCCGTACCTGGCTCGTGAGCCCAGCGGCCTGACACCGGGCCGCTCCGGCGCCGATTCCCCCTGCCTTCGAGAAAGGAATCCCGTGAGTACGCACCCGTCCTCAGACGCGAAAGCCCCAGGCCCGACCATCCAAGACCCACGGCAACGACGTACGATCTTGGCCGGGGTCTGCGTCGCGCTCATGGCCGTCATCGCTTCGGTGTCCGGGTTGAACGTCGCCCAGCCGGAGCTCAGCGTCGCCTTCGACACCTCGCAATCCGAGGTCTTGTGGTTCATCAACATCTACACCCTCACTCTGGCCGCGTTGCTCCTGCCGCTCGGCGCGCTGGGCGACCGGTGGGGCCGCCGGCCGGTGCTGCTCGCCGGCCTGCTCGTCTTCGGCGTGGCGAGTGCGGCGGCCGGCCTTGCCACGTCGTCCGAGCTCATGCTCGCCGCGCGTTTCCTGAGCGGCGTAGGCGCGGCGATGATCATGCCGGCCACCCTCGCGGTCATCACCTCGACCTTCCCGGACGAGGAACGTGCCAAGGCGATCGGCGTGTGGACCGGCGTCGCCGGCGGTGGCGGCATCTTGGGGATGTACCTGTCGGCCATCCTGGTCGACCTGGCGAGCTGGCGGTGGCTCTTCGCCCTGCCGGTCGTGCTCGTCGTCGTCGCCATCGTCATGACGCTGCGATCCGTGCCGAACTCGCGCGAGGCGTCCGGGCATGGGTTCGACACCGTCGGTTCGTTGTCGTCCGTGGTCGCGGTGGTCGGGCTCGTCTTCTTCCTCCAGGAGGGCCCCGAACGAGGCTGGACCGCGCCCGCGACACTACTGAGCCTCCTTGTCGGCGTCATCGCCGCTGCCGGATTCGTGGCATGGGAGCTACACCGTCCGGCGCCACTTCTCGACGTCCGCCTGTTCCGCGAGCGAGGTCTCGCGAGCGGTTCCATGTCGCTCCTGGCCGTCTTCGGCGTGCAGGCAGGGATCTTCGTGGTCCTCTTTCCGTACTTTCAGGCGGTGCTCGGCTGGTCCGGCCTGCGCTCCACCCTGGCGCTCATGCCGATGGCGCTGCTGATGATGTTCGCCTCCGGCCTCGCCCCGAGGTTGGCCGCGCGCGTCGGCGGCCGCTCGACGATGGCCTCGGGGATCTTCCTGGGTGGCGCGGGGCTGGTCCTCATGGCCACCTTCGTCTCCGTCGACGGCGGCTACCTGTCGATCCTCCCCGGCATGCTCGCCATGGGACTCGGCATGGGTTTGACGATGACGCCCGCCACCGAGGCCATCACCGCCGCACTGCCGCGTGCGCGTCAAGGCGTCGCGTCCGCGCTCAACGACGTCACCCGGGAATTCGGCACCGCGCTCGGTGTCGCGCTGCTCGGAGCGGTCCTGACCGCCGGCTACCGCGGCGCCATCGATGCCCGCCTCGACGGAGTGCCAGGCGCCGACGCCGCCCGTGAGGGCGTCGTCAACGCCCTCACAGCCGCAGACGGGGCCGGTCCCCAGGCGCGGGCGCTGATCCGAGCCGCCCGGGAGTCCTTCGTCGACGGCTGGCAGCAGGCCATGTGGGCGGGCGCGGCGGTCATGGCGGTCCTGTTCGTCTACGTTCTCGCGCGAGGTCCGCGGCAACGTACCCAGGGCTCCGGTAACGACAGCCGGGAATCCATTCCTGTTCGGGGGAGCGCTCAAAAGGCAAGTCGAATCGATTCGACTAGGCCATAAGCGTCTCTTGGCGCGGTGGTCAAGAGCCAGGAAACGCTCGCGACATGCCGCCGTCACGCGGACCGGACCTGGATTGGACCCAGACTGAGTCCAGGCGGTGTCGTTAGTCGTCAGGCGCGGGGCCGGGCGGGCCCGGTCGTGGCGCGCAGCGAGATCGGCGGGGCGATCAGGAGGTGGCGGTGCGGGGTGGCCGGGTCGGCGATGCGCTGGATGAGCAGCTCGACAGCGCGGGCGCCCATCTCGTCGGCGGGGACGTCGGCGGCGGTGAGCGGCGGGTGCAGGTTCTCGGCCCAGTGCTGGGCGGCGACACCGGCGATGGAGAAGTCTCCGGGCACGGTCAAGTCCGCCTCGGCCAGCGCGCGGTACATGCCGGACACCGCCGCCTCGTTGATGGTGGCGATGGCGGTCAGCTCCGGATGGTCGGCGAGCAGCTGCCGCAGGCAGCTCTGTCCGGCCTGGGCGTCGTCGGCGCAGCAGACCCGCACGCCGTGCAGGCCGCGTTCGGCGATGGCGCGATCGAAGCCGGCCTGCGCGCGGTGGCCCGGCCCGTAGCCGGCGGCGACCAACTCGGCGTTGCGGTTGACCAGCGCCAGGTGCCGGTGGCCGAGGTCGGCCAGGTGATGGACGCACTTGGCGATGAGCGTCTCGTAGTCGATGTCCACCCAGGACATGTCCTCCGGCCGGCGGGTACGGCCGATGCCGACGAACGGCGGGCCGCTCTCCAGCAGCCGGGTCACCCGGTCATCCTCCAGCCGGATCTCCATCAGGATGACGCCGTCCACGCGCCGCCCGGTGACGACGCGCTCGAAGGAGCGGTCGTGCTCGCCGCCCGAGGGTGACAGCAGGACGTCGAGGTCGGCGCGGGCGGCGGCGTCGACCACACTGGCCACGAAGCCGAGCTGCATGTCGGTCAGGCGCTGGCTGGCGGGCGGGATGACCAGGCCGATGGTGCGGGTACGGCCCTCCTTGAGCGCCCTGGCGGCGGCGTTGGGCCGGTAGCCCAGCTCGTCGATGACGGCCTGGATGCGGCGCTTGGTCTCCTCCGACACCGGGCGCTTGCCGGTGAGCGCGTACGAGACGGTGCTGCGCGACACGCCCGCCCGCTTGGCGATCTCTCCGATGTTCACCCGTGCTCCTCGTCCGATCCACCGCCCGGCGACCATGGTAGGTCGAACCGGTTCACGAGATGCTACGTCCTCGGAGTCCGTGACGAGGATATGCCGCCTGCCGCGCATCCCACACGACATCCCAGTGATCCAGTCGCACCTCCCATTGACTCTCGCGGGAAGCGGGCCTATCTTCAGCGAATCGGTTCGGCGAATCGATTCGACTCGGCCGGGAAACGGCCGCGTAACGCCTGTCAGCGGAGGTCAGCCCAATGAGATCAGCGGCAAGGAGCCGGCGTGCGGCCGGCGCGAGTCTGGCGGTCCTGGCCGCCGTGGGCGGGCTGGTCGCCTGCTCGTCATCGCCCGAAAGCGGCAACGGTGCTTCGGCGAGCGCGAGCCCGGCCGCCGGAGGCGGGACCTACACGGTCTGGGACCCGTACCCGCAGTACGACAAGAGCTCGGAGTGGGTGAAGCTGCTGGAGAAGTGCGGCACCGACGCCGGCGTCAAGGTCGAGCGCACCGGTTACGACACCAGCGACCTGACCAACAAGGCGCTGCTGGCCGCTCAGCAGGGCAACTCGCCGGACGTGCTCATCGTCGACAATCCCGTCGTTTCCACGCTGGCCGAGGCAGGCGTTCTCACCACCACCGAGGAGAACAAGCTCGACGTCACGGCGATCGCGCCGAACCTGCTGGCCGCCGGTCAGAGCGGCGGCAAGACCTACGGCGTCCCGATCGGCGCCAACACCCTCGCCCTGTACTACAACAAGGACGTCCTGAAGAAGGCCGGGGTGGACATCGCCTCGGTGAAGGACTGGGCGTCGCTGACCGGGGCGCTGGAGAAGGTGAAGGCGTCCGGCAAGAAGGGCATCACGTTCTCGGCGATCGGCACCGAGGAGGGCAGCTTCCAGTTCCTGCCCTGGTTCTGGGGCTCCGGCGCGAACCTCACCAAGCTCGACTCGCCCGAAGGCGTGTCGGCGGTGGCGCTGTGGAGCGACTGGCTGAAGAAGGGGTACGCCCCCAACTCGGTCATCAACAACACCCAGACGACGAGCTGGCAGGAGTTCGCGAGCGGCGACTTCGCCTTCGCCGAGAACGGCACCTGGCAACTGGCCTACGCCAAGAAGGCCGGTTTCGCGTACGGCATCATCCCGGTCCCCG
Organism: Nonomuraea sp. NPDC052129; assembly: GCF_040680095.1. NCBI lineage: Bacteria > Bacillati > Actinomycetota > Actinomycetes > Streptosporangiales > Streptosporangiaceae > Nonomuraea > Nonomuraea sp. NPDC052129. Next base: position 46,003 of record NZ_JBFAVX010000036.1, read on the forward strand.
CCAAGGGCGGCGGCACCGCGCCCGCGCCCACCGGCGGCGAGTTCGTCAGCATCCCCGTCCAGTCCGACACCGCGCGCTACGCCACCTCGCAGAAGCTGGTGACCTGCCTGACCAGCGCCGACAACTCGCTCACCACGACCACCACGCTGTCCTACATCGCGCCCACGGAGGCGGTGCAGGCCAAGCAGGTGGCTGCCACACCCGACCTGCGGGTGTGGGTGGAGGCGGTCAAGGCGGCCAAGGGCCGCACCAGCGACGACCTGGGCACCAAGTACCCGAAGATCTCCGAGCCCATGTGGGGCGCGGTGCAGGCGGCGCTGAGCGGGTCGAAGTCTCCGCAAGAGGCGATGGCGGCGGCGCAGTCGTCGGCGGCGAGCGCGATCCAGTAGCAGCATGAGCCGAGCCATCCAGAAACCTGTGCGTACCGCCCGGACGACGGCACGAAATCGCCGGGCGGCACGAATTCATCAGGCGGCACGGAGCCGCCGGGCGGCACGCGCGCGGTCCGGACAGTGGGCGGCCTGGGCGTTCCTCGCCCCGGTCGTGCTGTACCTGCTGGTCTTCTACGCCTATCCGCTCTACCGCAATATCGAGCTGAGCCTGCGTAACTACACCGTGCGCTCCTTCGTGCGGGGCGACGCCCCGTTCGCCGGGTTCGCCAACTACGCGAAAGTGTTCGCCGACGCGACCTTCGGGCCCGCGCTGTGGCACACAGTGGTGTTCACGCTGGTCTCGCTGGCCTTCCAGTTCGCCATCGGGCTCGCGCTGGCGTTGTTCTTCCTGAAGAACTTCCGGCTTTCGGCCACGCTGCGCGGGTTGTTCCTGGTGCCGTGGCTGCTGCCGCTGATCGTGTCCGCCTCGACCTGGTCGTGGATGCTCAACAGTGACTCCGGCGTGGTCAACGCGGCGCTGTCGTGGTTCGGCATCGGCCCGGTGAACTGGCTGACCTCGCCGGACTGGTCGCTGTGGTCGGTCATCATCGCCAACATCTGGATCGGCATCCCGTTCAACCTGGTGGTGCTGTATTCGGGGTTGCAGGCGATCTCGCCGGCCATCTACGAGGCCGCCGCGCTGGACGGCGCCAACGGCTGGCAGCGCTTCTGGCGGGTCACGTTCCCGCTGCTGCGGCCGGTGTCGGCGATCACGCTGCTGCTCGGGCTGGTCTACACGCTGAAGGTGTTCGACATCATCTGGATCATGACCAAGGGCGGGCCGAGCGGGGCCTCGACCACGTTCGCCACCTGGTCCTATCGGCTCGGGTTCGGCAATCTGGTGCCCTCCTTCGGTCCCGGCGCCGCCGTCGGGAACCTGCTCATCGTCATGGCGCTGGTCTTCGGCCTGGTCTACATCCGCGCGCAGCGAAGGCAGACCCCGGCATGAAGCACCTCAAGACCGCGATCGGGCTGGTGCTGACCGGCGTGATGCTGTTTCCGGTCTACTGGATGATCAACGTGTCGTTCACCCGCGACCAGGACATGCGCAGGACCAACTGGTTCCCCGTCAACGGCACCCTGGACGGCTACCGGGCGGTGCTGGACCAGCAGCTGCCCTACCTGGGGGTGAGCCTGGTCGTCGGACTCGGCACGGTGGCGCTGACCCTGGTGCTCGCGGCGCCGGCGGCGTACTCGCTGGCCAAGCTGCGCCCGCGCGGCGGCGGGGCGCTGAGCTTCGTGCTGCTCATCGCGCAGATGATCCCCGGCATCATCATGGCGATGGGCTTCTACGCCATCTTCCTGTCCAGCGGCGTGCTCAACACCGTTCCCGGACTGATCGTGGCCGACTCCACCCTCGCCGTGCCGTTCGCGGTGCTGATCCTGACCACGTTCATGTCCGGTATCCCGGAGGAGTTGCTGCAGGCCGCCCGTACCGACGGCGCCGGGGTGGTGCGTACGTTCGTCTCGATCGTGCTGCCCGTCAGCCGAAACTCGCTCATCACCGTGTCGCTGTTCGCGTTCCTGTGGGCGTGGTCGGACTTCATCTTCGCCTCAACTCTGGACCAGGGCGGCGACCACCAGCCGATCACCCTCGGCATCTACCACTACATCGGCAACAACAACCAGGAATGGAACGCGATCATGGCGACCGCCGTGATCGCCTCCGTCCCCGCCACCATCCTGCTCGTCGTCGCCCAGCGCTATGTCGCCGCCGGCGTCACCGCGGGCGCCGTCAAAGACTGAGAAGGGACCTTTCACTTCATGACCGTCGCCGCTTCAGGCCCGGTGTTCTCCCTGCGGGACATCCCGTTCAGCTTCCACGGCTCCTGGTTCGGCTTCTCGCCCGTGGTGGCGGAGCAGACCTACGCCGAGGACGTGCACCTGGTCTCGCACCAGACCGGCATGCACGCGATCCTGCGGCTGATCCCCAGCGCCGAGAGCGTCGTCACGGCCACCCCGCATCAGCTCACCTGGAGCCGGGACGATGGCCGGATCGACCTCGCCTACGACGGCCCCGACACCGTACGGGTCAGGGGTCGCGGTCTCGGGCTCCGTCTGCTGGCCGCCGACCCCGTCCTGACGCCGTTCAGCGGCCCGTACTTCTACCAGGACCCCGTCGACGGCTCGTACGTCTTCACCGTCTACCAGACCGGCCGCCGCTACCGGATCACGCTCCTCGGCGGGCAGGCCGAACACCGCGGCACGCAGGCGCTGGGCACCGCCGAACGCGGTCTCCTCCTCAGCGGGGAGTGGGAGATCGCCATCGAGGAGTACGAGACCGCCCGCGCCCCCTACACCAGCGGCGACGCCTTCGAGCAGGTCGCCAAGGCGGCGCGGGCGGAGTTCGACGCGTTCGCCACGGCGGTCGCGTCCTGGCGTAATGACCGCACGCCCGCCGCCGAGCTGGCCGCCTACGTGCTGTGGTCGGCCACCGTCCGCCCCGCCGGGTTCGTCACCCGGCCCGCCGTGCTCATGTCCAAGCACTGGATGGACAAGGTGTGGAGCTGGGACCACTGCTTCAACGCCCTCGCCCTCGCCGGTGGTCTGCCGGAGCTGGCCTGGCACCAGTACCGGCTGCCCTTCGACCACCAGGACGCCGCCGGCGCGCTGCCCGACTCCGTCACCCACTCCGAGATCCTGTACAACTTCGTCAAGCCGCCCATCCACGGCTGGACCCTGCGCCACCTCCCTGCCGCGCCCGACCCGGCCGAGGTCTATCGGCTGCTGGAGCGCTGGACCGCCTTCTGGCTCGACGCCCGCCGTGCCCGTGGCCGTGAGCTGCCGCACTACCAGCACGGCAACGACAGCGGCTGGGACAACGCCACCACCTTCGATCCCGAGCGGGTCGTCGAGACCGCTGACCTGGCCGCCTTCCTCGTGCTGCAGATGCGCGAGCTGGCCCGCCTGGCACCCGACCCCGGCGCGTCCGCCAAGTGGACCGAACAGGCCGACCGGATGCGCGACGCGCTCCTCGCCGAACTGTGGGACGGCGAGCGATTCGTCGCCCGCGGTGCGCACTCGCGACGTACCTGGTCCAGCTCCAGCCTGCTCGACCTCATGCCGATCGTGCTGGGGGAGGAGCTGCCGCGACCCGTCCGGGCGGCGCTGGCCGCCCGGATCGAGCGGCACCTGACCGCGTTCGGGCCCGCCACCGAGCTGCCCGCCTCGGAGCACTACCAGGACGACGGTTACTGGCGCGGCCCCATCTGGGCGCCCTCGACCGTGCTGATCGAGGACGGCCTGCGCCGCGCCGGATTCCCGGACCTGGCCGACGAGATCAGCGCCCGCTTCCGCGCATTGTGCGAGAAATCGGGATTCGCGGAGAACTTCGACGCCCGCACCGGCGCGGGCCTGCGCGACCGCGCCTACACCTGGACGGCCAGCGCGTACCTCATTCTCGCCGCGGCCCACGAGCGGCGGCGTGCCAAGCCCGCACCCGTCACCGGCCCCAGAGCCGCCAGGTCTGGTTGAGCGGACTGGCCTGGCCGACCGGCAGGTCCGCCGGCTCACCGGCGTGCCGTCGGCCGTGGCCGCCGCGTTCACCTCAAGGCACTTCCCGCTCTGCTGGTTGACCAGCGTGTACGTGCCGCTCACGCCGGTCACCGGCCGGAAGTTCCACAGCTGCTGGTCGCCGCCCTCGCAGGGGAACTGCTGCTGCACGTTGCCGTCGGCGGTGCTCAGGTCGGTGTTGTCCAGGCATTGCTGGGAGTGCTGCGCGATCGCCACGGACTGGAAGCCGCCGTCCGATGGCGGCAGCAGCGTGACGATGAACGTGTCGTCGGCGTTGGTGTGCGGCAGGTTCAGCGTGATCGCGTTCCCCGACAGCGTCAGGACCGTGTTCTGCACGGTGATCGGCCCCTGGACCGCGCCGCCGCCGTTGTACGGAACGCGCTGCACGAGCGCGCGGACCTGGTTGTTCTGCACGATGCCGCTGGTGGTGTCGAGGCGGCGCAGACCGACGGCGATGTTGCCGCTCGTCCCGCCCATCAGGACCTTGGCCACGCAGGCCGCCTTGGTGGCGAAGGCGTCGTAGGCGGCGCTCGGGGCCGTCGAGACGATCTGGCCGGTCTGGGAGGCGTAGAAGCGGTGGACCCACCATTCGCCTTTGGGCAGGTGCCGGCCGGCGCTGTCGCGGACGAGCAGGTTGCCCAGATCGTTGTGCAGGTTGCCGGCGCTCGCCCAGTTCGCGCGTGACCCGTCGGTGCCCGTGCGCTCCAGCCGGGCGATGTACCACGACCCGTCTCCCGGGTTCTGCTCGTCGGACGCGCCGTATTCGTTGATCTGGTACGGCCGCGGGTGCGGGACGCCGCGCGGGTCGAGCGTGGCGTTGGCGGCCGCCACGTTGGCCACCGGGTCGCCGGGCAGGGAGTGCCAGCTGACGATGTCAGGGATGACGTTGTTGGCACGGACGAAGTCGAGGTAGCCGTTCCACCAGGCGGGTGAGGAAGGCGTCGTAGTCGGACCAGTTGCCGTTGTCGCCCGGAAAGCGGGGGGATCGGGTACCCGTCCGCGCCCCATAAATCATGCGGAAGGATGATGAACTGGCCGCCGAGCGCGATCGCCCGCCGGGCCTGGGCCAGCGTCGCGTTCCACCTGCGGTCGTAGGCGCCCGACACCCGGCCGCCGGGGGAGCCGAGCTGCGCGTCACCGGCCCGCGTGTACCGGAACTTGACGTCACGGTAGAAGTGATCCGCCGGTCCGGACGCGTTCTCCGTCATGCCGTAGATCCACCCGGACGCACGGTAGGCACTCCGGAATTGTCGTCACTGTTTTCCTCCTCGAATCGAAAGGCTGCGGCGCTGGGCAATTAAATCAATCGATTGATTTAACTCAAGCGGTGGATGGGCGGCTGTCAAACGGCGGGCAGGGCCGCTGATCGGCCTATTGCATAAGCTGTCCTTCCATCACGCCTCGCCGTGCACGGCCGAGGACCTGCGACGACCTGAGGGACTCGGCCGTCGCGGGCTGCGCGAAGTCCCGGTGCGGTAGAAGACGACGATCATGAAGATGACACGAGACGAGCAGGTCAGCGCGACGCGGGAAGCCCTGCTCGCCGCGGCCGAGCGGCTGTTCGCCGAACGCGGGGTGCACGCCGTCGGCAACCGCCAGATCAGCGAGGCCGCCGGGCAGGGCAACAACGCCGCGGTCAGCTACCACTTCGGCACCAAGGCCGACCTGATCCGCGCGATCGCCCGCAAGCACGCTGGGCATATCGAGCGCATCCGCGAACGCATGATGACCGGCATCGGCGACTCCGCCGACCCGCGGGACTGGGCGTCGTGCCTGGTCCGCCCCTTCGCCGAACACCTGGAGACCTTGGGCAGCCCCACCTGGTACGCCCGGTTCACCGCGCAGGTCATGGCCGACCCCGCGCTCAACGCGGTCATGGTCGACGAGGCCCTGACCGCCGCCCCGATCTTGCGGTTGTTCCGGGACGGCCTGTCCCGGTCCCTGCCCGGCCTGCCCGACGAGATCCGCCGCGAACGCGTCACCATGGCCCGCCACCTCATCGTGCAGATGTGCGTCGAGCGGGAACGCGCCCTCGCCGACGCTGCCCCCACCCTCCATCCGGCCTGGGACGACCTGGCCACCAGCCTGATCGACGCGATCGTCGGCCTGTGGCAGGCCCCGGTGACACCCCGCTCGTGACCGGCCCGCCGTCTGCCCAGCCCGCCGACCAGGCGAGGCGGCAGGCGGCCCCGCCAAGTGGACGACTTGAGCCCTGTTAAACCGTGTGCTTGACTTGGCTAAATCATCTGATTTACTTGCGTGGCATGGCACGCCCTGTGCAGTCGGCCTGAACCAGCGCCGGCCCGGCTTGCTCCCCCCGTGGACCTGGCCGCCGGCCTGACCGACGCGATCGTCGGACTCTGACAGGCCACCGTGACCCATCGCCCGTGACCGGCGCGCCGCCGCGCGGCAGCGCTTGGTGACCGCGCCGTTCGCCATCAAGCGCATCGAGGCCATGCGCCCGTCCGTGCAGAAGATCGTGGACGAGCTGATCGACGACCTGCTGGCCGGCCCGAACCCGGCGGACCTGGTGGAGGCGTTCGCGCTGCCGGTGCCGTCGCTGGTGATCTGCGAACTGCTCGGGGTCCCGTACCACCGCCAACATGATCGCCCTGGGCACTCTCACCCGGCTGGAGCATCCTGAGCAGCTGGCCCTGCTGCGTGAGGCCGACGATCCGGCGCTCGTCGCCTCCACCGTGGAGGAACTCCTGCGCTACCTCAACATCGTGCACAACGGACGGTTACGCGTCGCGACGGAGGACTTCGAGGTCGCCGGCCAGACCGTGCGCGCCGGTGAAGGCTTGATCATGGTGAACGAGATGGGCAACCGCGACCCCGAGGCGTTCACCGACTCCGACCGGCTCGACATCCAGCGCGATGCCCGCCGCCACGTGGCCTTCGGGTTCGGTGTGCACCAGTGCCTGGGCCAGCCGCTGGCCCGCATGGAGCTGCAGGTGGTCTACGGCACCCTTTACCGGCGCGTTCCGACGCTGAAACTGGCCACCGACCTGGACCAGGTCCCGTTCAAGTTCAACGGGATGGTCTACGGCGTGCACGAACTGCCCGTCACCTGGTGACCCAAGGAGGTGGGGGGGGGGGGGGGGCCCCCCCCCACCAGGAAGGGTTGGGGGGGGGGGGGGGGAATTTAAGAATGGGGGGGGTGGTAG
>NZ_JBFAVX010000036.1:53123-137484 GCF_040680095.1 Nonomuraea sp. NPDC052129
CACCTGCACCCGGACCCGAACAATTCCAACGGGTTGGACTCCGGCGTCCACCACCGCCCCGCCACCTGGGCCCCCACGGCGGTGGGGGGCCCGCCCCCCCACCCCACCTCCTTTCAGGGTTCGTCCGTGCCGGTGTAAATGAACGAGTGGAGGGCGAGTTCGCCGTCGGAGCAGGAGACGCCGACCATCCGGCCTGTGAAGTCGCTTGTCATGGCGGGAGGTCACATCTCTTCGCAGGGAAGGCCCCAGCTTTCATAGCCGCCGCCGGGTTTGTGGTACCAGAGTTCGGCGCAGATGTTGGTCCCTTGGGGTACCGGCCAGGTATAGGAGAATTCCCTGATGGTGCTGTTGTAGGTGTAGGTCGGATAGTTGATGTCGCGGCCGCCGCCCCAGACGTGGATGTGGTAGGTGCCCAGGGGGCTGCAACGCCCCCCCAGGTGCCTGAGCAGGATGGCGTTGTACGCGGCCCACAGCCCGAGGCAGACGCTGACACCGGCTGGAGCGCGGGCCACAGCCGCCTGGGTGGCACTGGTACTGGCCGATGCGGGTGAGATGGTGGTCGCGAGAGATGTCGCGAGTACGGTCGCTGTCGCCAGGACGCGGGCCGTGGACCGTGTTTTTCGGGATTTGCCTGCTGTCTGCATCGAATCTCCCCGTGAGTTCGACAGAGCGGTTTGCAGCCAGCCTCACAACGCGCGGTTGCCGTCACCAGGGCTTGCACCGGTCATTGCCCGGACTTTTCCGCCTATACCGCCGACGTCATCCGGCGGATGGGGAGGAGCACCGCCGACGGATGCCGCGGGTCGTGGAAGACCTGCTGGTCGGCGGTATGGAGGGTGGTGGCGGTGGCGCGGGGTTCGCCGGTGCCGGGGTTGCGGTTGTAGCGGGGGAAGGCGCCGCTGGAGATCTGGACGCGGATGCGGTGCCCGCGCTTGAAGCGGTACGCGGTCGGCCACATCCGCACCTCCGCCGCGCAGGTGTCGTCGGCGCCGGTGAGGCTGATCAGGCCGTCGCACACGTTGTACGAGCGGCCGTCGGCGTCGACGTCGCACAGCCGGACGAAGACGTCGGCGAAGGGGAGGCTGGAGCGGAAGAAGATCTCGGCGCTGACGTCGCCGATGACCTCGAGGTCGCCGTCCAGCGCGGCAGTGGTGTAGGTGAGGACGTCGGGGCGGGCCTCGAGAGCGGTGTTGTCGACGCGCCCGGCTTTCTCGCCGAAGGCCATGCGGACGCCGCCGACGGCGGGGGTGGGGTCGGCCGGGTCGTAGCGGTAGCCGTCAGGGGAGGAGTCGGCGGGTGGCTCGGTGCCGAGGGCGCCGTCCGGCTGAAGGTGGAAGCGCTGGGGGTCGTACCCCGGCGGTGGCCAGGACCGGAAGTCGCGCCACTTGTCCTCGCCCATGACGAACAGGCGTACCGGGGCGCGCTCGGCCGGCTGCTCGCCTCTGGCCAGGGCCAGGCCGAAGTCGAGGGCCTCGGCGGTGTAGGTGTGGCCGACTCCCATGGAGATATGGGCCCAGGGGCCGACGGTGAGGCGGACGGGCGAGCGTCCGGCGTCCTGAAGGGTCCGGTAGTCGCGGAGCTGGCCGGGCAGGAAGATGTCGTACCAGCCGCCGACCGTACTCACCGGCACGGTGATGTCCGCGACCCGGTGGCGGTGGTCGAGGTCCCGCCAGAACGGCGCGTCGGCGTCGTGGACGAGGATGTTCTGGATGTAGTCGTAGTGGCGGCCGATCGCGGTCGTGTCGGCCTGGTTCAAGGGGAGCGTGCGCAGGGCGCGCTGGACCTTCTTCCCGCTCAGTACCTGGCGCAGCATGCCGAACCTGCGCTCCTGGCCGGCCACCTGTACGCCCCAGACGAACGGGGTCTCCAGGGAGAAGGCGTCCCCGTGCAGGAAGTCCAGGGTGAGGGCCGATTCGGAGACCCCCGGGATCATGGCCTTGACCTGGGGTGGCGCGGCGTCGGCGACCGCCCACTGGGTGAAGCCGCTGTAACTGGCACCGACCAGGATCATCGACTCGCCGAACCAAGGCTGCTCGATCACCCAGTCCAGAGTGTCGAGGCCGTCCTCGCGCTCGCGGCGCAGCGGGTCGAACGGGCCGTCGGAGCCGAAGGTGCCTCGGGTGCTCTGGATGAGGACCTGGAAGCCGCGTTCGGCCAGCGGCCGGACCATCGGCGCCGCGGTCATACCGGATCTGCCGTAGGGGATGCGGATGAGCGCGGTCGGCAGGCCGTCGCCTCCTGTCGCCGGGGTCCAGCGGTCGGCCAGCAGAGTGGCCCCGTCGCGCATCGGGACACGCAGGTCGCGCTCGACGATCAGATCCCTGGTGAGGGGCGGGGGCAGACGCAGGAGGCGCTGGACGAGGTGGCTGTTCAGGTTCATCGGGGGTGGCTTCCGGTGGAAGGGGCGAGGGCGGGGAGGCCGCGGGCATACGCCGTCGAGAGGCGTAGCAGGCGGTCCGTGAGTTCTTCGGGGTCGAGGGGGTCGTCGGCGTCGACCACCCAGTCGTTGACGATCGCGCCGGTGCCGCCGGTGATCATCGTCGCCAGGTCCCGCGCCGTGCCGTCGTCGAGGTCGCCGAACACCTCCCGCAGGCCCGTCGTGGTGATGAGCGAGCCGAACAGCCTGTTCAGGGCCCTGGTCATGGGGAAGGCGCAGGATCCGGTGAGCATCGCGCGGTAGAAGGGCCGGTGCCGGGCGAAGTGCCGGGCCATCGCCAGCACGCGCGCGCGACGTGGCGCGCCGTCGTCGCCCGCCTCCGGAATGAGCTCCCGCTCTACCAGGTCTGCCGCGGCCGCCACGAGGAGTGCGTCACGGTCGCCGAACTGCAGATAGACCAGTTGCCGGCTGACGTTCGCGGCATCGGAGAGATCACCGACGGGAAGGGCCGTGGTGCCGCGCTCGGACACCAGGCGTACCGCGGCGGCCATCAGCGCGGCGCGAGAGCGGAGCACCCGGCGGTCTTGTCTGACTTGCACGGCGCCAACCCTAGACATGTGTTAGAAAATAGACAACTGTTAAATCAGTCGTTTTAAGGGGGGCCAGCGATGTCCGTAGTCGAACCCGAGGTCCGCACCACCGCCGGCGTCGTGCGCGGCCGTACGGAGGACGGCCTGGCCGTCTTCCGCGGTATTCCGTACGCCGAACCCCCGCTCGGCGCGGCCCGCTTCCAGGCGCCGCGACCGGCGCGCCGCTGGGACGGCGTACGAGAGGCGTACGAGTTCGGCCCGCCGGTCCCGCAGGACACGGACATGGGTGGTCGCGGCGGCGGAGACTTCTTCACGTTCAAGGGCCCGGGTGACGACTGGCTGACGGTCAACGTCTGGACGCCCGCCCCGGACCCGGCCGCCCGCCGCCCGGTGATGGTGTGGATCCACGGTGGCGCCTACAAGCTCGGCTTCTCCGGCAGCCCCGGCTACGACGCCCGGCACATCGTCCGCGACGGCGACGTGGTGTTCGTGTCGCTGAACTACCGCCTGGGCATCGAAGGCTTCGCCGGCATCGAGGGCGCGCCCGCCAACCGGGGTCTGCTCGACCAGGTCGCCGCCCTGGAATGGGTGCGGGACAACATCACTGCCTTCGGGGGAGACCCCGGCCAGGTGACCATCCTCGGTGACTCGGCCGGCGCCGGGTCCATCGCCTCGCTGATGGTCATGCCGAGCGCGGCGGGCCTGTTCCAGCGGGCTGTCGGGCAGAGCATGCCGGGCACGTTCCTCTCCGGCGCCCTGGCCCGGGACGTCGGGGCGGCCATCGCCGCCGAAGCCGGCCTGCGCCCGACGGCCGAGGAACTGTCCGGCGTGGATCCGCGGGAACTCCCGGCGGTCGGCCAGGCGCTGACGGCCAAGATGCCGCAGTACGAGGATCGCTGGGGCTCCTTCGCGCACACTCTGTCCCTGTACTCTCCCGTCGTGGACGGCGAGGTGCTGCCGGTCACGCCCTGGGAGGGACTGGCCCGCGGCGCGGGACGGGACGTGGAGCTGATCATCGGCCACAACCGCGACGAGTGGCGGACGTTCCTGCTCCTCGGCAACCTGTTCGGCAAGGTAACCGAGGAGCAGGCGGCGCAGACGCTGCGGCGCTACGGTCCGGGAGAGGACGGCGAACGTGCCTACCGCGCGGCGTTCCCGGACGCGTCCGCCGAGGACCTGTTCGAGCTCGTGCAGAGCGACTGGCTGTTCCGCATGCCGACGCTGCATCTGGCCGAGGCCCAGGTCGCCGGGGGCGGGCAGGCGTACCTGTACGACCTGACCTGGCAGTCCCCGGGCACAGGCGGACTGCTGCGGGCCTGCCATGGCCTGGACGGCCCGCTGCTGTTCGGCACCTACGACGCCCACCTCGGCCCGGTGGCCATCGGCCCGGAGCACACCACCGAGGCCCGCGCGCTGACGGCGCGGATCCGCCCGGCCTGGACGGCCTTCGCCGCCACGGGCGACCCGGGCTGGCCCGCGTACGACCCCCGGCAACGCCTGACCCAGGTCTTCGACACGACACCGTCCGTCACCGCCTACCCCGAGGAGACCTCGCGCCGCCTGTGGCAGGACCACACCTTCGAGCCACTTCCCCTGCTGACCGCCTGAGGCCCAAAAGGGCAAGCAGTCACAAGGCGGTGAGACCCGCCAGCATGAGCGTCACCCCGCGCTCGAAGCGCTCGTCGCCGGTGCGGGCGGTCAGGTGGTCGGCCGCCGTGACGAGGCTGGGGAACTCGTCGGCCGGTAGCGCTTTGAGGGTGGCGTTCATGCGGGCCAGCACTTCGCCGGGGTCGGCTCCCTCGGCCTCGGCGGAGTTCATGGGGCTCAGCTCCTGCAGGACGAAGCCGGTCACGTAGCTGTTGAGCAGGAAGGCCACCTGAGCGGCCGCACGCGTGTCCAGTCCGGCCGACAGCAGTGCCGACAGCATGGCCTCCAGGCTGCGCAGCGTGTTGTGGCCGAGTACCCAGCGCCCGGCCAGGATCCGGGCGGCGTCGCGGTGGTCGAGCAGCAGCCTGCGGTATTCGGTCAACGCGCCGAGCAGTCGTTCCCGCCAGGGCAGTGCGGGGTCGGGCCAGCGCGCCTCGCTCAGCAGGTCGTCGGCGACCAGGTCGAGCAGCGCCTCCTTGCTGGTGACGTGCCAGTAGAGCGAGGAGACGTCCACGCCCAGCCGGGCCGCCAGGCGGCGCATGCTCAGCCGGTCCACACCTTCCTCGCGTACGAGCTCGCGAGCGGCGGCGACCAGCGTCGCGACGGTCAGATGCGGGCCTGAGGCCGGCCTGCCACGCCGAGGTTTCGCCACACCGTCTCCTTCTGCTTGCTACGATCCTAGCCAAAACCAACACTGTTGGATTACGGAGGGATCATGTTCGACACCCGGTTCGGCCTGCTCATCCCGCAGCGAGGCGCCCTGTTCGGCCTCGGCGGCATCCGCGAACTCCTTCAGCTGGGAGTGACCGCGGAACAGAGCGGAATCCTCAGTTCGGTCTGGGTGGGCGACAGCCTGACCGCCCAGCCGCGCCCCGACGCGCTGTCCCTCCTTGGCGCCCTGAGCGCGATGACCGAGCGGGTCCGGCTCGGCACGTCCTGCATGGCGAGCTTCCCGCTGCGCGACCCCGCCGTCACCGCCTACCAATGGGCCACTCTCGACCACCTCTCCGGAGGCCGGATGATCCTGGGCGCCTGCACGGGACTCGTCGGCGACGGGGTGAGTGCGAGGGAGGGCGCGCACTTCGGCGTGCCCGATCGAGAACGCGCACCTCGCCTGGAGGAGAACATCGCGCTCTGCCGCGAGCTGTGGAGCGGCGAGCCCATCGACTTCGACGGGCGATTCCGCAGCTACAAGGACCTTCTCATCGCCCCCACCCCGCTGCAGGACCCCTGCCCCATCCTCATCGCGGCCAACCCGTGGGATCCACGCTTCGCCGAGCGCGCCCTGCGCCGGGTGGCGACGCTCGCGGACGGCTGGATGACGGCCGGCAGTTGGCCCGGCCTGTTCGAAGGACTGTGGTCCCGGCTACGGGAGGAGTTGACCGCCGCCGGCCGCGACCCCGCGACCTTCCCCGTCGTGGCCATGCACAACGTCAACATCGGCGACGACCGGGCCGAATGCCTGGCCGAGACGAGCCGGTTCATCGCCGCCCACGAAGACGAGGACGAGGTCGCCGCGCCGATGATCGAGTCCTGGACCGCCGCGGGCCCGCCGTCGCGATGCGCCGCCGACCTGCGCGCCCTGCTCGACAAAGGCGCCACCCACCTCATCCTCCGCCTCACCTCCTGGGACCAGCGGGGCCAGCTCCTCCGCCTGACAGAGGAGGTACTGCCCAGCGTCATGAGCTGACAGAGCCGGCGGACCGCACCGCCGTCGGCGCGACGGCGGTCACCTGGCTCATTGGGATCAGCCGGAGACGGGCGCGGCGTGCCCGATGATCTCGCGCGCGATCTTCGCGGGCACGGCGGCCGTCGCCATGTGCGCGACGTCGTCGAGGATCAGCAGGCGCGCCCCCCGTATGCCGGACACGTAGAGCTCTTGGCTGGCGGGAGGGGTGGCGACGTCGGCCGAGCCGCCGATGACCAGGGCCGGCGCGGTCACGTCGGCGAGGTCGTCGCGTACGTCCGCTGCCGCGAGCATCTCGCACGCGCGCGCGTACTGTTCGGCGTCGTTGGCGAGGAGCATGGCGCCGTAGCGCCGGACGATGTCCGGGTTCTCGGACGCGAACTCCGGGGTGAACCAGCGCTTGACGACGGTTTCGCGGATCACGGCGAGCCCGGCGCCGCGTACGGCCGCCGCGGGTCATCGTCCAGATCAGGTCGAACGAGCGCAGACCGCCGATGAACGACAGGATGATCACGGAGTAGGTGGCGGGCCAGCTCAGCGGCAGGGTCACGTGGCGGAAGCGGTGCCATGCGTTGCCGCCGTCCACGGCCACGGCCTGGTAGTAGTCGCGCGGGATGGACAGGATGCCGGCGATGTAGATCACGGTGGCCAGGCCCACGCCCTTCCACACGTCGACCAGGGCCACCGACAGCAGCGCGGTGGTGGCGTCGCCGAGCCGGTCGCCGCCGTCGATCCCGGCCAGGACCAGGACCCGGTTGACCAGGCCGGTGTCGGGCTTGAGCAGCACACTGAAGGTGATGCCGACCGCGACCGTGGAGACCAGGACGGGGAAGAACACCACCGAGCGCAGGAAGCCGCGCAGCCGCAGCTTCGAGGCCAGCAGCACGCCCAGCAGCAGCCCGAGCACGACCTTCGTACTGGGCGGCGCCCTCGGCCGGAGCCGTCAGACCGGAACCGACCGCGACGGTGATCTGCTCCAGGGACGGGCCCTTGATCGGCGAGACGAACTCCAGCGCGGGAGAGGTGGCGCCCTTGTCGATGTAGGCCTGTACGTCCTTGGCCGCCTGGATGGCGTTGTCGGGCAGCTTGGCGCCCTTGACCCGGTACGGCCCCGTCGGTTGCACGGCCTTGGTGACCGCGTCCGCGCCGGCGGGCGAGGCTTACAGAAGCAGCTCGCCGGCGAGCCGGTCGGCCATGTCGGCGTACGAGCTGTAGCCCATGCCCGCGTGCACGAGCGCGCCCGCGTACGCGAACTCCAGTGCGTGGAGAATTCGGGCGTCCGACGCCTCGGTTTGGCATCGGGGTTCAGCGCGGTCCGCAGGCGGCGGCGGATGGCCTTGCCGATGCGCAGCCGCAGCTCCTGAACGTCCGGATCGGGTGCCGAGCAGCGCGCTCGTACAGGCGGCGGCGAGCCGGGGGTCATCGGAGACCAGCAGCGCGATCTCCCGCAGCACGCGATCACGGTCGGACAGCCGGCGGCGGGTCGACTCCGTCATCAATTCGCCGGACATGTGTCCAGACGCTAGTCCAGGTCTCCGGCGCAAGAGCAGGCGCTGTCGGCTCGTCGCCGATCAGGCGCCGCCTGGTTCGACGGTCTGCTCCCACATGGACTTCATCTCGGCGAACCCTTGCTCCATGATCCCCACCATGGCCTCCCGGGCCCGCTCGCCGTCGCGCCGCTGGATCGCCTGGGCCACGTCAGTGTGCAGCTGCAACGCCTTCTCGTCCGGGTTGTGCGGCATCAGGTGGTAGTGGTGCCGGCCGGCCAGCACCTCGGCGACGATCAGCTGCAGTTTCGCGAACATCTCGTTGCCGGAGCCGGCCAGCACCCGCCGGTGGAATTCGATGTCCAGGTTGAGGAAGCGCGGCTCATCGCCGGCTTTCCCCGCGGCCCACATCTTGGCCGCGAGGCCGACCAGCTCGCTCGCCTCGTCGTCGTCGATCCGCTCGGCGGCCAACCAGGCGGCGTGCGGCTCGATCGCGGTCCGTAGCTCGGTGATCGAGCGCATCTGCGCCATCCGCCCGGCCGAGGCCAGCCGCCAGCGGATCACCTGCGGATCGAAGACGCTCCACCCCTCGGCGGGCTGGATCATGATCCCGACCCGGCGCCGGGTCTCGATGAGTCCCATGGATGCGAGCACCCGCAGCACCTCGCGGATCACCGAGCGGGAGACCTGGTAGCGGTCGACCAGGTCGTCGATGCTCAGGACGGAACCGGCGGCCACATCGCCGCTGCAGATGGCGGTGCCGAGGTGGTCGAGGACGCGTGCGTGTAGCCCAGTCTCGGGAGGGGAGGGCTGGGTTGGGGCACCCTCTGGGGAGGACTGATTCACGACATAAAGCATATCAGTTGAAGGCCGGCTCTTGAATAAATCCGCTTTTTTGTCCTAGCATCCCGGAATTAAGCCGATGTTACGAGAGTGTGGCGCTCTTCCGGGCGGCGGCCATGACAGAAAGGCGAGATGACGTGCAACGTCGATCGATATTCAGTACTTCTCTGGCCGTGGTTGTCGCCATGAGCCTGTCCGCTTGTGGCGGTGGCGGTGACGACGCCGGTGCGTCCAAGACGGTCCGGGTCACCCTGGCCAACCACGTGTGGACGGAGAACATCAAGAAGAGCCTGCCCGAGTTCGAGAAGCAGACCGGGCTCAAGGTCGAGGTCACTCAACTCGGCGAGGACCAGCTCTCCGATCAGTACAACGTCAAGCTGAACGCCGGCTCGTCCGACATCGACGTGATGATGTACCGCCCCCTGCAGGAGGGGAAGCTCTTCGCCAAGAACAAATACCTGACCGACCTGTCGGACCAGGTGAAGGCCAACAAGGACTGGGACTTCAGCGACTTCCAGGCCGGCCCGGTGGAGGCCACCACATACGACGGCAAGCCGGTCGGTGTCCCGATCATCACCGAGCAGGAGGTCCTCTACTACCGTAAGGACCTGCTCGCCAAGGCCGGCCTGAGCGCTCCGCCGAAGACCCTCGACGAGTTGAAGGCCGCCGCCGCCAAGGTCAAGGCGGCCCAGGCGGACGTCGCGGGCTTCGTCGCCCGTACCGGCAAGTCGCCGGCGGTCACCCAGTTCTCCAGTTTTCTTTACAGCTTCGGCGGCGACTTCGTGGACGGCAGCGGCAAGGCCGCGGTCAACAGCGACGCGGCCAAGCAGGCGTACGCCTACTACGGCGCGCTGATCAAAGACTCCGGCCCGGCGAACGTCAGCACCGACATGGGCTGGCCCGAGGCGATGGCCATCTTCACCCAGGGCAAGGCCGCCTTCTACACCGAGGCCAACTCGCTCTACAAGAACGCCACCGATCCGGCCAAGTCCAAGATCTCGGACAAGGTCGGCTTCGCGCCGTTCCCGGCCGGCCCGGCCGGTTCGAAGCCGTACAACATCCCGTCGTGGGCACTGGGCATCAACTCCAGCTCGGAGAACCAGGGCAACGCCTGGAAGTTCATCGAGTGGGCCACCGGCAAGGCCCAGACGCTCAGCCAGCAGACGTCCGGCGTGCCGGGCGCCCGTAGCTCCGTCTGGGCCAACCCGCAGGGCACCTCGACCTTCCCGAAGGACCTGGTGGAGGCCATCAAGGCCAGCACCAAGGCCGGGGTGGGCCATGACCGGCCGCTGGTCGTGAAGGTTCCCGAGGCCCGCGAGATCGTCGGCCAGCCGATCGTCGACGCGATCACCGGCAAGGACGCCGCGGCGGCCGCTGACACGGCCAACGCCGCATTCCAGAAGTTCCTGGACGACGAGGCCAAGTAAGTATGGCAACGATCACCACCGCCAAGGCGCCGCGCAGCGCCCCGACCGCCTCCCAAACGCCCGGCTGGGTGCGCTGGGTCAATGACCACCGCAAGTGGCTCTTCGCCGCGCCCGCGATGACCTTCGTCACCGCGCTGATCGTGTTCCCACTGGCCTGGACCGGCTATCTCAGCCTGACCGACGCCGAGGGGTCCGTCCGCGCGGAGAGCGAGTTCGTGGGCTTCCAGAACTACCTCGACGTCTTCACGGACACCGGCCGGTTCTGGCCCGCCGTAGGACGGACCGCCACGTTCACGGTGGTCGCGCTGCTGTTCGAGGTGGTCCTCGGGATGGCGATCGCCCTGCTGCTCTGGCGGCCGTTCAAAGGGCAGAGATGGGTCCGGGTCGCCATCCTGATGCCGCTCGTCGCCACCCCGGTCGCGGTCGGCATGATGTGGCGGCTCATCTTCGACCCGAACATCGGCATGGCCAACCAGATCCTCGGCTGGGTCGGCATCGGGCCGCAGCCGTGGCTCGCCGGCCAGCACACGGCCCTGCCCACCACGATCTTCATCGACGTGTGGCAGTGGACACCGATGGTGACACTGATCCTGCTCGCCGGGCTCACCTCACTGTCGGACGAGCCGCAGGAGGCGGCGCGCATCGACGGCGCCAGCACCTGGCAGCGTTTCCGGCACGTGACCCTGCCGCTGCTGGGGCCCACGCTGACCGTGGCGATCCTGCTGCGCGGCATCGACGCGCTGAAGACCTTCGACATCCTCTACGCAACGAAGGGCCGCGGCGGCGGTTCGTTCCACGAGGTAGAGACACTGAACGTGTACGCCTACGGCCTCAGCTTCGACTACAACGAGTACGGCGTCTCCTCCACCGTCCTCATCCTCTTCTTCCTGATCATCATCGGGGCGATGTGGGCCCTGACCGCCCGGCGCAAGGAGGCCAAGCGATGAAGCCCCGTCCCGCGTACCGGGTTTTCCGGGTGGTGGCACTCACCTTCGTGGTGCTCTCGCTGCTCGCACCGCTGCTCTGGATGATCGCCGCGTCGTTCAAGACCAACGTCGACATCTACGACCCGGGCAAGGCGCTGGCCTTCTCGCCCACCATGGACAACTACGCCAAGGTGCTCCAGCAGGCCAACTACGTCGAGTTCATCGTCAACAGCCTCTGGGTGGCGTTCGCCGCCACCGTGGCGTCGCTGATCCTCGGCCTGCCGGCCGCGTACTCGATGAGCCGGTTCAACATGCGGAAGTCCGCGCTGGTGGTGCTGATGGCCCGGGTCATCCCCGGCGTCTCGCTGCTGGTGCCCTGGTACTACGTCTTCTCCAACCTGAAGATGGTCGGCGGCTTCGGGGTGCTGATCCTCAGCCACATGTTCGTCGCGCTACCGCTGGTGGTCTACATCATGATGGGCTACTTCGACAGCCTGCCCGAGGAACTGGAGGAGGCGGGGCTGGTCGACGGGCTGACCCACATCGGCGCGTTCCGCCGCATCCTGCTGCCCCTGTCCGTACCGGGTATCGCCACCGCTGGGATTCTGTCGTTCATCTTCTCCTGGAACAACTTCATGTTCGCGCTCGTGCTCTCCGACGCGGACACCAAGACCCTGCCCGTGGCGATCTTCGACTTCGTCGGTTACGCCAGCATCGACTGGGGCGGTCTGATGGCCGCGGCCACCGTGGTCACCGTACCGATCATGCTGATCGCCTTGTTCGTGCAGAAGTACGTGGTCTCCGGCCTCACCGCCGGCGCGACAAAGGGCTGACCGGCATGACGACCATCGCCCGCATAGAGACCTTTCTCGTCGCCCCCCGCTGGCTCTTCGTCCGGGTGGAGAGCGCCTCCGGGATCGTCGGCTGGGGTGAGGCCACCTGCGAAGGGCGCTCCGAGACCGTCCGCGCCGCCATCGACCAGCTCGCGGAGCTGCTGATCGGCCGGGACGCGCTGCGCATCGAGGATCACTGGCAGGTGCTGACCAAGGGCTCGTTCTACCGGGGCGGTCCGATCCTGGCGAGCGCCGTGGCGGGCCTCGACCAGGCCCTCTGGGACATCGCCGGCAAGCACTTCGGCGCCCCGGTGCACCAGCTGCTCGGCGGTCCGGTACGAGACCGGATCCGGATGTACGGCTGGGTCGGCGGCGATGAGCCCAGCGAGGTCCGCGACCACATCGCCGCCCAGGTCGAGGCCGGGCTCACCGCGGTGAAGATGAACGCCTCCGGCAAGATGAGCCCGCTCGCCTCGGTCGCCGAACTGAACGGCGTGGTCGCCCGGGTGGCCGCCGCCCGCGAGGTGCTCGGCGACGACCGCGACGTCGCCGTCGACCTGCACGGGCGGTTCACCCTGGCCAACGCCCGCCGTCTGGCGCCGCTGCTGGAGCCGTATCGGCCGCTGTTCCTGGAAGAGCCGGTCGTCCCGGAGAACTCACACCTCATCGGCGAGTTCGTCCGCTCGACCACCATCCCGGTGTCGACGGGGGAACGGCTCTACAGCCGGCAGGAGTTCCTGCCCGTCCTCCAAGCCGGCATCGCGGTCGCCCAGCCGGATCTCTCGCACGCCGGCGGTATCACCGAGGTACGCAAGATCGCCACCCTCGCCGAGGTGTACGACGTGCAACTCGCCCCGCACTGCCCGCTTGGCCCGATCGCCCTCGCGGCCTGCCTGCAGATCGGCTTCGCCACGCCGAATTACCTCATCCAAGAACAAAGCATCGGCATCCACTACAACCGCGGCGCCGAGGTGCTCGACTACTGCCTCGACAAGACCCCGTTGGCTTTCGTGGACGGGTACGTCGAGCGGCTCACCGCGCCCGGCCTGGGTATCGAGGTCGACGATCAGGCGGTCCGCTCCGCCGGCGAAACAGGACACGCCTGGCGCGGCCCCATCTGGCGGCACCGGGACGGTTCCTACGCGGAATGGTGAGCGTGATCCCTCGACTTCTCCGCCACCACCTGTGAGAAAGGCATCTGCGTGAAGATCATCGCAGCGGACGTTGTCGTCACCAGCCCCGACCGCAACTTCGTCACCCTCAAGATCACGACGGATGAGGGCGTCAGCGGGCTTGGAGACGGCACACTCAACGGGCGGGAGCTGGCGGTCGCGTCGTACTTGGCCGACCACGTTGTCCCCCTCCTGCTCGGGCGAGACCCGCATCGCATCGAGGACACCTGGCAGTTCCTCTACCGCTCGGCGTACTGGCGGCGCGGGCCTGTCACCATGGCCGCCATCGCGGCCGTGGACGTGGCGCTATGGGACATCAAGGCCAAGGCCGCCGGGATGCCGCTCTACCAACTACTCGGCGGAGCCTCCCGGAACGGGATCATGGCGTACGGGCACGCCTCGGGCCGGGACCTGCCAGAGCTGTTCGACTCGATCCGCCGGCACCTGGAGATGGGTTACCGGTCGCTCCGGGTGCAGACCTCCGTACCTGGCATCAATGCCGTGTACGGAGTAGCCGCCCAGCCCAGTGTCGACGGCAAGCGGTACGACTACGAGCCGGCCCAGCGTACGGCGCTGCCCGCCGAAGAGGACTGGGACACCCGCGCCTACCTGCGCCACCTGCCCGGCGTCTTCGAGGCGGTGCGCAACGAGTTCGGGCCCGAGCTGCCGCTGCTGCACGACGGGCACCATCGGATGACCCCGATCCAGGCCGCCAAGCTCGGCAAGGCCCTTGAGCCGTACGACCTGTTCTGGCTGGAGGACTGTACGCCGGCCGAGAATCAGGAGGCGCTGCGCCTGGTACGCCGGCACACCACCACTCCGCTGGCCATCGGCGAGGTCTTCAACACCGTGTGGGACTACCAGACCCTGATCCGCGAACAGCTCATCGACTACGTCCGCTCCGCCGTCACCCACACCGGGGGGATCACGGCCATGCGGAAGCTGCTCGACTACGCCGCCCAGTACCAGATCAAGTCCGGCATCCACGGCCCGACCGACATCTCGCCGGTCGGCATGGCCGCCGCGCTGCATCTGGACCTGGCGATCCACAACTTCGGCATCCAGGAGTACATGCAGCACGGCCAGGCGACCAACGAGGTGTTCCAGCAGTCGTTCAGCTTCACCGACGGCTATCTGCACCCCGGCGGGCTGCCGGGACTCGGCGTGGAGCTCGATGAGAAGGCCGCGGCGCGATTCCCGTACCAACCGGCGTACCTGCCGTTCAACCGGCTCACGGACGGCACCGTCCATGACTGGTGAACGCAGCGGGTCCTGCCGACGCGGTGATCCGGGCCATGGGCAAGTCGACATATGATCCTTCGAGCTGATGTTCGCCCGATTGTCGGAAGGCCGCCATGACCCACCCCCTCAGCCGGCGGTCCGCCCTGCTGGGCACCTCGGCCGTGGCCGGCCTCGCTCTTTGGGACAGACCAGCCGAGGCGGTCGGCGCCGCCAGCGTCGGTGCCGCCACGTTCGACGCCGCGCGTGAACGATGGGTGAGCCTGCTGGCCGGCGGGTCGTACGACTCCGTCTACACCGACAAGGCGCAGGCGGTCGACGGCTCGGCCAACGCGGTGCTGCGCAAGCTGAAGCCCGACCCCGGCCGCCCGAGCCTGTGGCCCGACCTGCCGCTCGACGACCCCCGTACGGGCAACTTCAACCGCGCCTACAACCGCATGCGCACGCTGGCGCTGGGCTGGGCCACGCCGGGCACCACCATGCACCGCGATGGGCAGGTCGCCGACACCGCGATCATGGCGCTGGACTTCCTGTACAAGCACGCCTACCACGAGGGACTCGACCGGCGGGGCAGCAACTGGTACTGGTGGGAGATCGGCGTCCCCCGCGCGCTGACCGACACCTGCGCCCTGCTGTACGACGGCCTGCCCAAGGACCGCCTCGAGCGCTGGCTGCGCCCCCTGCGCCGCTGGTGCCCCAACCCGGAGCGCCGCGTCAGCCACCCCGGCGTCGTCGAGACCGGCGCCAACCGGGCGGGCAAGGCCACGGCGGTGGCGATGCGCGGATTGCTCACCCACGACGCCCGCCTCGTCAAGCGGGCCAGGAACGCGGTCTCCGACCTGCTGCGGCCGACCAAGGGCCCAGGCGACGGCTTCTACCGTGACGGGTCGTTCATCCAGCACGACGTGTTCCCCTACAACGGCAGCTATGGCGTGGACTACCTGGAGAGCGTGGCCAAGCTGATCGCCATGCTCGCGAGGTCACCGTGGGAGATCACCGGAATCGGCAACGTCTACGACCTCGTGGATCGCTCGTTCGCGCCGTTCATCTTCGACGGGCTGATGATGGACTGCGTACGCGGCCGGCAGATCTCGGTGCAGGGTCACCGTGACCACCACTCGGGGGAGAAGGCGGTCGAGTCCATCCTCACCCTGCTGGAGGCGGCGCCCGAGCGCTACGCCCAGCGCTGGCGACCGCTGGTGAAGGGCTGGATCACCCGTAACCAGGCCGCCCCCACGCTCGCATCGCTGGCGAGCATCGCCGGGGCCAAGGCCCTGCTGGAGGACCTGTCGGTGCCGGTCGGCCCGCGCATGACGGGCACGTACGTCTTCGCCGACATGGACCGGGTCGTGCACCGCCGCCCCACCTGGGCCTACGCGATCGCGATGAGCTCGGAGCGCATCGGCGCGGCCGAGGCCATGAACCAGGAGAACCTGCACGGCTGGTACACCGGCGACGGCATGACCTACCTCTACACCGCCGACCTCACCCACTGGAACGACGACCTGTGGCCGACGATCGACCCGCACCGGCTGCCGGGCACGACGGTCGACACGCGCAGGCGCGCCGACCTCTCGCACAGCAAGCGCCGCCTGCCGCCCACCCCGTGGGCGGGCGGCGTGGCACTCGACGGCGAGTACGGCGTGGCGGCCATGAAGCTGATCGCCGACGGCTCCTCGCTGCGGGCCAAGAAGGCGTGGTTCCTGCTCGATGACGCGGTGATCGCCCTGGGCACCGGCATCGCCGCCTCCGACGGCCGCCGCATCGAGACCATCGTGGAGAACCGCAACACCCACGACTGGCATCCGCCGCTGACCCGGGGCGACGGCTGGGTCCACCTGACCGGTGTGGCCGGCTACGCGCTGCTCGACGGCGCCGACGCGAAGGTGATCCGCGAGCAGCGCACCGGCCGCTGGCGCGACATCGACAAGGGCGCCACCACCGGTGGCGACAACACCCCCGTCACCAGGCACTACACGACGATCCTGGTCGACCACGGCGTCGATCCGGGCAAGGCGCGCTACGCCTATGCCGTGCTGCCCGACGCCTCCATCGCGCAGACCGCGGCTTACGGGCAGCGGATCAAGATCCTCGCCAACTCCCGAACGGTGCAGGCCATCGCCCGCGACAACGTGCTCGCCGCCGTCTTCTGGCGCGCGGGGACCGTCGAGACCGCGGACGGACCGCTCCACGCCGACGGCCCCTGCACGCTGCTGATCCGCCGCGACCACGGGCGGGTACGGCTCGCGGTCTCCGACCCGTCCAGGACCGCCGACGAGGTGAAGATCACGCTGCCCTGGCGGGTGAAATCGGTCAAGAAGCGCGACCGCGGCGTGCGCAAGGCCAAGCGCTCGGTCAAGGTGGAGGTCGGTCGCAGCCGCGGGCACGCCCACACCGCGGTGGTGCACGTCTGAGGCGCACCAGCAAGTCCGGGTCGAGGAACGGTGAACAGCCGTCGGCGCTCGCGAACTTTTCCTCATGCCGGAGCGACCAACTACGAAGTCGACCATTACGGAGGCCCTAGATGACTTCGCCCTTGACCGTGGAACCGCCGTTAACCCGCCCGTACCGGCTCCGGCGGCTGAAGGGACTCGGGCTCGTCGTTCTCGGCATCGCGCTGGGTGTGGCGCTGTCCGTCGCGGTGCGGTGGCCGCGGACCGAGGTGGTCTATCGCAGCGACCAGCCGGCCACTGTGGCCTACGACGACGATTCGAAGCATCTGCTGGCTTTTATTCGCCGGAGCGCCCCCCTCGGGGAGTCGCACCAGATCTTCGTCGGCCGGGATCCCAGCCTTTCTTACGGCCATTGGGTGGACATCGAAACGTCCGCCGACTCTGTCAAGACGACCGAGTGGACGACCGCCGGGGTACGGGTGCTTTTCAACACCGGGCACGAGCTCTTCATCCCCGCCAGGTATTTCATCGGCGGAAGGTGACCCCGGGCCGCCGGTTACGGGCGCGCGAGCTCGGTCACCGTGCGGGCGCGCAGCAGGCGCGGGTGCAGGAGTTCGGCTCGCTGCCTGTGTACGCCGGCGGCGAGCGCGGCGTCGGTGAGCGCGGCCCCGATCCATTCGAGGTCGACGCTGCGGCCGTCATCCCGCCTGATCAGCGGCTCTCCAGGGGGACGGCTGGCGCACAGCGCGCGCAACAGGTGGCGGACCTCCGGCGACACCGGGAACGCGACGATGCCATCACGGCCGTCGCGCAAGGTGATCAGGGTCAGCCGGTCGGCGGGGGCGGAAGGGCGGACATCGTGGGCGGTCAAGGCGGCCAGCGCCTCCACGGAGGCGCCTGTCGCCTCCAGCAGCGCGACGGCGAGAGCCTCGGCCCATCGGCCGTCGTCGGCCAGCCGCCCGGCACCTGTTCGCAGCAGGCGCCGCTCGGCCGGGGTGAGGGGAGGCGTGCCGGTCACGCCACGGTGAGACCGATCCGCGCCGGTCCGCTGGGCGAACGCGTAGAAGGAGGTGAGAGTGGCGCGTCTCCGGATCACCGTCGCCCTGGTCAAGGGCTTGCCGGACGCGCGTACGCCGGTCGTGAGGGCGGTGTAGCAGTAGGCGTCCAGTTGAGCCTCGGTGGCGGTGAGCAGGTCGAGGGCCGGCTCGGCGGTGTGCAGCCAGCGCAGGAACGAGGCCAGGACCCGCAGCCGTGTCTGCCGCAGGGGAGCGGAGGGCTTCTCGCGCAGCCAGGCCGTCACCGTACGCCGGGTCCGCGGATCCAGTGCGTCCACAAGGCCGACGTCGGCCGCGGGGACCTCGCCTCCATCACCAGGGCGCAGGCGCGGTCGTAATCCCGGGATCTGCCCGACGCCGACCGGCTCTGGATGGCTCGCTGGTCTCATGGGGTCGCCGCCGGGGAAGGGAGACGCGAGGCCGTCCCCGAACGTGTGCGGGACTCGCGGGGTGGTCTCCGCTTCGACCATGCTCAGCACGCGGCCGACGCCGCGACCAGGTCGGCGTTGAACATCGCGGCAGCCTCGCCGGCCGACCTGGAGGGGTGAAGGACCGGACGGCCCGTGCCTGACAAACCCATCATGATCTCGATCATCTCATGGAGCGTCGCCAACAATCCTCGCCTGACCCGGTGGACAGCGGCTGTCAGCTTTGAGCGCAGCCGCCGGGCACCACCGGTGGATTGTGCCATGTGTACAGCCGGGAGGCCAGGTCAGCGCGCGCTCGTCGCCGCTCGGCTCAGTGGAGGGTGCTCGGCGGGCGGACTCTTCAGGACGCCGCCGAGGGTGAGCCGCAACAGCCGGCGAGCGCTGTCGGGATCGCCGTCGGAGGCCACGGAGATGGCGTTGGCCAGGGTCATGAGGTCGTGGGTCGTCGCCTCGGTACGCAGGACGCCCGCTTCCTCCGCGTCCGTGACCAGACGCGTCGCCGCATCATGTATCAGGCCGTGGCAGCTGTCTTCCGCGGCGACGGCGCATTCAGGGGCTGACATCAGGGCCGTCGCGAGTCCGCGTGTGGTCGCGGTGTACGTCGTCACTTCCTCGAGCCACGCGGCGAGCGCGTCGCCGGGAGCCAGGCTGTCGGCGAGTGCTTGGGCGCGCCGGCTGAGCCGTTCCACGCCCTCGTGGAACACCGCGTTGAGCAGGTCATGTCGCGAGGGGAAGTGCCGGTGCAGGGTGGCTGAGCCGACGCCCGCGCGGCGCGCGATCTCTTCGAGCGAGGCCTGTGCGCCGTCCCGTCCGATCACCGCCTCCGCGGCCTCGAGCAGTCGCCGGCGATTGCGCTGCCTGTCTGCCCGGCCCGCCGGACCTGCCGCGTTCATCGTTGCGCTCACCCTTCACTGGACAAACGGTGGGACCCCCCATATCGTAGCGTCTGACAAAACGGGGTGCCCCTCCGTTTATGGGGCCGCTGGAGGCAGACATGTCGGATTCATCATTCGTGCTGGTCACGGGGGCGACCGGTCGGCAGGGCGGGGCGACCGCGCGGGCTCTGCTCCGAGCGGGAACGGACGTGCACGCTCTCGTACGCAATCCCACCTCGCCGCGCGCACAGGAGATCGCCGCTCACGGTGCCACGCTCGTGCCGGGCGACCTGGAGGACCCGGCTTCGTTGGTGGCGGCCCTCGACGGGGCCCGAGGCGTGTTCTCGATGCAGATGCCCGACCTGGCCGATCTCATGGGCGACTCCGAGGTGCGGTACGCCGGCAATCTCGCCGCCGCGGCGCAGAAGGCCGGCGTCGAACAGATCGTGCACACCTCGGTGTCGGGGGCGGGCCGCCGCGAACCGATCGACGAGGAGCGATGGGGGGCCCACATGGGGCACTATTGGCGCAGCAAGGCCGCCGCGGAGCAGGCGATGCGTGACGCGGCGACCCGCTACACGACCATCCTGCGCCCAAGCACGTTCATGGAGAACCTCCTCTACCCGTCGTTCTACTTCCCTGACGGGCAGCCGGACCATCTGCTGGTCGCCATGGATCCCGAGGTTCCCCAGCCCTTCGTCGCCCTGAACGATATCGGCACCGCGGCCGCGGCCGCGTTCGCCGAGCCCGAGCGGTTCGACGGCGTGGAACTGGAACTGGCAGGCGACCTGCTGACCTTCCGCGAGGCGGCCGCGATCCTCTCCGAGGTCCTCGGAAGGCCCATCACCCTTCCCGCAGACCCGTCGGAGGCGCAGGCCGCCGGTTTGCGCAGCGAGTATGTCCTGTCGCAGCGGTACGCCAGCCTGCATCCCGCACCGGCGCGTCCCGAGTTCGCCCACGCCCTCGCGATCCCGACCACGACCTTCACCGACTGGGCCCACGCCACCCTCTGACGGGCCTGTCGATCGGGTATCCGGGCGGCATCGCCGCTGCCGGGAGCTAACCGCTGTGTGACGGCGTACGGAAGAGGCGTTCGATGATGGTCTGCCAGCTGTCGGCCAACGGGATGGAGGCCGGGGTGGGGTCGGCCGGGAAGGGCCGCGACATGCCCAGGTAGAGCAGGATCGGGCCTTCGAGGGCGGCGGTGAGCTGGACGGCCAGGCTGTCGAGGTCGGCGATGTCCAGGAGTTCGTCTTGGTGCGCCTGTCCCAGGAGCATGCGGATGTGCAGCCGGGAGAGGTTGTGCTCGCCGACGGGGACGGGCTGGTTGCGGTCCAGGGCCGCGCGGACGATCGCGTGGTGGTCGAGCAGAAAGGCGATGCGGGCCCGGCCGTAGGCGATCAGCCGCCGCACCGGGTCGGCTCCGGGGCCGAGCGGCGGTGGCCCGCCCATGACGGCCTGCTGGAAGGCACGGTCGTCCTCGTCCACCAGGGCCTGGAAGATTCCCGCGCGGGTGCCGAACCGGCGAAAGACAGTCCCTTTGCCCAGGCCGGCCCGTTCGGCCAGGCCGTCCATGGTCACCTTCTCCACCCCGTGCTCGGCGATCATCTCGCGGGCCACCTGGAGCAGTTGCAGCCGGTTGCGCGCCGCGTCCACCCGTTCCGCACGGGGACGACCGAAGGGCACCACAGGGAGATCCACAAGTTCTCACCCTACCTCTGGAAGATAAAGCGGGGTAAAGTCCGCTTATGCTGAAGCGAGTCGCGGCGCCGGCACCCAGGCCAGACCGCCGCCGACACCGTGGAGCCGCATGACGCGGCACCTTAAAGGAGATGATCATGAGTCTGTTCCGGCTGGACGCCAGCATCCTTCCCGGCACCTCTTCCAGCGCCGAGCTCGCCGACCTCGTTGAAGCCGAGTGGACCGCGACCCGGCCCGGCGTGCCGGTGGTGCGTCGTCACCTGGCCACCGACCCGCTGCCCGCCGAGGCCTGGGCGCTCGCGGCGACCGCGGGGTTCACCCCTGAGCCCGACCGCACCCAGGCGCAGCGTGACGCGCTCGCGCTGGCCGTGCGGCTCGCGGCCGAACTGGAGGCGGCCGACGCGGTTCTGCTGGCCGTGCCGCTGTACAACTACGGGGTCTCCCAGCACTTCAAGACCTGGGCCGACCTGGTCATCGCCGCGGCGGGCGCCGGCACTCCGGTGCTGAAGGGCAAGCCGACCGTGCTGGCCACCGTGCGTGGCGGCGGCTATGGGCCCGGGACCCCGCGTGAGGGCTGGGACCACTCCACCCCGTACCTGACGCGGGTTCTGAGTGACATGTGGGAGGCCGACCTCACCATCGTCGAGCGTGAGCTCACCCTCGCCGCCACCAACCCGGCCATGGAATCGCTGCGCCCGCTGGCCGCGCAGCTTCACGGCGACGCCCTCGCCGCCGCCCGCGACGCCGGCCGAGAGCTGGCCGCCAAGTAGCCGCGCCGCCGGCTCGCACTGGCCAAGCGCTCCGCAGCCGCAGCCGTACTGGCCAAGCGCCGGCCGCCGCCAGGGTCGCCCCGTGATGATCGGGGCGGCCCTCACCCTTACTCGAACTTACTCAAAGAGGGACGGGTCTCCTGTGCCGCGACGAAGAATCTCGGGCTCACCCTGCGAGAGGTCGACGACGGTGGTCGGGGTGGCGCCGCACTCGCCCGAGTCGATGACGGCGTCCACCACGTGATCGAGCCGCTCCTTGATCTCCCAGCCCTGTGTCGCGGGCTCGGTCTCGTCGGGCAACAGCAGGGTGCTCGAAAGCAGCGGTTCGCCGAGCTCGGCAAGCAGCGCCTGGGTGACGACGTGATCAGGGATCCGCACGCCGACCGTCTTCTTCCGGGGATGCATCAACCGCCGCGGCACCTCCTTGGTCGCCGGCAGGATGAACGTGTATCCGCCCGGAGTCGCCGCCTTGACCGACCGGAACACCGCATTGCTCACGTGAACGAACTGGCCGAACTGCGCGAAGTCCCTGCAGATCAGCGTGAAGTGATGATCACTGCCGAGGCTGCGGATCTCCCTGATCCGATCGATGCCCTCCTTGTTGCCCAGCCGGCACCCCAGCGCGTAGCACGAGTCCGTCGGGTACGCGATCAGCCCGTCGGCGTTTAACGAATCGACGATCTGGCTGATCAGGCGAGGTTGGGGGTTGTCCGGGTGCAGAGCGAAATACTTGGCCACACCTCGGATCCTAGAAGCGAACACCCATCGCATGACACGCGCCCCGGCGCAGTGACGCGACGTCGCTGGGAATGGGCACTGGTCGAGCAGGATCACAGTACCCACCGCCTTCGCGGTCCGCTTCACTGGCCGAGCCCAGGCGATCCGATGACATTCCAAGGTGGTACACGCGTGGCTGTGGCAATCCTTCCCATCGACGGCGATGGCGAGGACGGACGGGCTTCCGGCGGCTCCCTGCTCTTCCAGATTCTCGGTCCTTTACGGCTCTGGCGGGGTGACGTCGAGTTGAGCGCCGGCCCGCGGCAGCAGGCCTTCCTGCTGGCCCTTCTCCTGGCCAGGGAAGGACGGCCGATCAGCACCGACGAGCTGATCGATCTCATCTGGCAGGATGATCCGCCGGCGAGTGCCCTCAACGTCATCCACAAGTACGTCGGGTCGTTGCGCCGACTGCTGGAGCCTGAGCTTTCGGCGCGAAGTTCCGGCTCCTACCTGGAGCGGCGTGGCAACAGTTATCTGTTCTCAGCGGACGCCGGGACGCTGGACCTTGTCGTGTTCCAGAACCTTGTCGAGGCCGCCCTGGTGAAGGAGCGCCCTGAGGCGGCTCTCGACTGTTACGTGGAAGCGCTGGGACTCTGGCACGGCTCCGCGGGCGATGGGCTGGGCCAGGGACCGGCCGCGACGTCGATATTCGCGAGGCTGGACGGCCAGTTCTTCGACGCGTGCACGGCGGCGGCCGAGCTCGCGGTGTCGCTGGGCCGGCCGGAGCGGCTGCTGCCTTCCCTGCACCTGGCTGCCAGGATGGCGCCCCTGCACGAGCCGGTGCAGGCGAGCCTCATCTCCACGCTGGGCGCCACCGGGCAGCAGGCGGAGGCGTTGTCGGTGTTCCACGCGGTCCGTGTCCGGCTCGCTGAGGATCTCGGCATCGACCCTGGCCAAGCCCTGGCCGCCGCGCACCGGCTGGTGCTGGACCAGAACCCGACGGCGACCGAGGCAGTGACCGTACAGCGCCCGGCCGGACACTCGCCCGCACCGGTACAGGCCGCCGCAAGATCCGCGACATCGTCCGGAGACGTCCTGGTCGGCCGAGCGGAGGAACTGACGGTGCTGCGGCAGGCGATCGAGCCCGCCTTCACCCGGGGCACGGGGCTCATCGTCCTGGAGGGCGAGCCGGGGATAGGCAAAACGCGGCTGCTGGAGGAGCTCACCGCCGAGGCGGAGAAGCGTAACGCCGCCGTCGTCTGGGCCCGTTGCCTGGAAGGCGAGGGAACGCCGTCGATGTGGCCGTGGATTCAGGCAGTCGGCGCTGTGCTGGACGAGCTGCCCGGCGCGGCGCGGGAGAAATGGCTCGCCGGCGAACTCGGCGACCTCCTGGAGCCGGACGGTGACGGCCTCGGCGAATCGGTGGCACGCGACGCGGGCGCCCAGTTCCGCTTGTTCGAGGCGGCCATCGCCGCCATCGGCCAGGTCGCGGCGCGGCGACCACTGGTGCTCGTGATCGACGACCTCCAGTGGGCGGACGTCGCGTCGCTGCACTTGTTCAGCCACCTGGCGGCCCGGCTGCCGGCCGGCACCGCGATCATCGGAGGGCTCCGCGACCGCGCGCCCGTGCCCGGATCGGCGCTGACGCGGACGCTCGCCGCGGCGAGCCGGGTGCCCGGCCACTTCCGTACCCGGCTCGGTCCTCTCGGCTTGGCCGAGGTGGCCGAGCTCGTCCGCCGCGAGACCGGCCAGGATCCAGGCTCGGAGGCCGTACGCGGCATCTATGCGCGTACGGCCGGCAATCCGTTCTTCGTCCGGGAGCTGGCCCGGCTGCTCGCTGACAGCGGCGCGCTCGTCGAGGGCGCCGGGGCGCGAGTGGGAGTGCCCGCCACCGTGCGAGACGTCGTCCGCGACCGGATGGCCGGACTCGACGACCGCGCCAGGAACCTGCTCCAGATCGCCGCGCTGATCGGCCGGGAGGTGGACCTCGGTCTGCTCGCCGGCGTCGCCGACCTTGACGTACAGACCTGCCTTGATCGTCTGGAGCCCGTGGAAGCGCTCGGCCTGCTCGAACCCACACCGGGGAACCCGTTCTCGTTCCGCTTCTCGCACGATCTGGTCCGCGAGTCCGTCTCCGAGACCACGCCTGCCGGGCGGGCGAACCCGCTTCACCTGCGCGTCGCCGACACGCTCGACCGTACCGACTCCTCCGGCGACTACGTGGCCGAGCGCGTCGCCCACCACCTGTGGGCGGCCGGCCCGCTCGCCGACCCGCGCCGGACCACGGCGGCGCTGGTACGCGCGGGCCGTCACGCGGCGGCCAAGTCCGCGCTCGAGGCCGCCGAGCGACAACTGCGGCTGGCCGTCCGGGTGGCGCGGACGGCCGGCCTCGCCGACGCGGAGCTGCCCGCCCTGTCCCAGCTGATCGCGGTCGTCGGGATGCGTGAGATGTACGGCATTTCGTCGGTGGATCTGCTGGAACGCGCGGAGCACCTGGCCCGGATCCTCGGCCGGGAACTCGACGCCATCGTCCTGCTCTACTCCCGCTGGGCGGCCCACGCCCAAGCCCTCGAGAACGACCGCAGCCGGCTGCTGGCGCGCCGGTTGCTGAAAGAGGGTGAAGCGTCCGACAAGCCGCTCGTACGCGCGTATGGGCTGCAGGCATGGGGGCTCCAGCAGTTCAGTGACGGAAACATGGGCGAAGCGTTCCGTCGCATGACCGAGGCGAGCCGGATCCTGCTGACCCGCGTCGTCCGGCGCGAGGAGGATCCCGTCTGGTACGACCTGCAGCTGCTGATGATCGGGATGCTCGCGGAGGCGACCGCGATGCACGATGACATCGACGGCGCGCGATCGCTGCTCGACCGGCTGGCGGCCCCCGGCGACGCCCCGTTCACGATCACGGTCTGGGCCGCCCATGCGGCAAGGACGGAAGCACTGATCGGCGACCCGGTACGGGCACTGCGCGCGGCGGAACGCGGGATCGCCGCGGACCCCGATTTCTCCTTTGTGTTCCTCGGCACCTACCAGCGGCTGGTCCGATGCTGGGCGCTGGCCATGACCGGCAGGGATCCGGCCGGCGCCGCGGCGGAGGCCGAGCGGATCATCGCCACCAACCTCCTCGATCCACCTCGGGCCAGCATCTCGACCTGCTTCGGGCATCTGTGTGAGATGTGGCTGGCCGCCGGCGCGCTGGACAAGGCCGCCGCGGCCCTCGACAGGGCCGACTCCTGCCTCGACCTCTACGGTCAGCGCTACGCGGAGGGTCTGCTCCTCCTGCTGCGGGCGCGACTGCTGCTGGCCGGAGGGGAATCCGTCGCCGAGGTGAGGGTCGTCGCGGAGAGGTGCCGCACACTGTCCACCGAACGCGGGACCCACCTGTTCGCCCGGCGCGCCGAAGAGTTCCTGGCCGCGCTGGACGATGGGCCGGTCGTCCACTGATCCACGCGGATCCTGAAAAGGATTGAGCGGCGAATTCAGTAAATATTCACTCGTTATCAAGACGCTTATTGCGGGCTCCGGCCGGCGAGCGCGCATTCCACTTTCTGTTCAGTATTTGTCAAGAACGCATCTGCCCTTGTAGGAGCCCTGTGGCATTGCTCACATGCCGAACGTGCATTTTTACGCAGAACGACAACTATCGTCTTTCATATGGTCTGCAGCGATCAAAGAGTCGCAACAGCAAGTCAAAAAGGAAAGGCAATGATGAGCACGTTAAAGCAGGCGGGCAACGGGCGGATCTCGTGGCGGCGAGTAATCGGCGGCGCGGCGGCGGCCGGAGCGGTCGCGGTCGTGGCCGCCACCGCGGTGACCGCCACTCCGGCGGCCGCGGCGGACTGGGCGTTGCCCCACTCCGCCGAGGCGCGCACGGTCCCCGCCGCGCACAGCCGGGCTCCGATGACCAGCACGTCCAGGAAGTACTACTTCGCCGCCGGGCTCCTCGGCAGGAATGAGGTGCGCGAAGCGGGCAAGAAGGTCGACGACCCGGACGGTGTGGCCGTTGCCAAGTTCCGCATCAACGGCAACCGCTTCTACTACTTCGTCCAGTGGAGGAAGACCGGCAAGCCCACCGCGTTCCACATCCACCGCGGCAAGGCGGGTGTGAACGGCCCGGTCGTGATCGACCTGCTGTCCAGCGGCACCATTCGCGGCAACACCAGCTTCGGCTCCGTCCGTGTCAAGAGCAGCCTGCTCAGGGACATCAAGAAGCACCCCAAGAACTGGTACGCCAACATGCACACGGCCCAGTTCCCCGACGGCGCGGTCCGTGGCCAGCTCCACAATGGCGGTCACTGGTAAATCGCCCCCTTCGGCGGGGCATTTCACTAGAAGTGGAATGCCCCGCCTGGCGGCCGACTCCATGACAGGACAAGTGACGGCTGTTACGTGAATCCCGACTTCTTCGACCTGCTGGCGGGCTGCCACCAGCGGCTCGTCGGCACCCCGCTGGCCGGTCCTGAGGCCACGGCGCGCTGGCTGTACGAGGACGCGCCCTTCGGCGTGCTGGCGCACGACGCGGCGCGTGACCCCCGCTTCACCTATGCGAACCGCACCGCCCAGCGCTGCTTCGGGTACGACTGGGCGGAGTTCGTCGGCCTGCCCTCCCGGCTCTCGGCGGAGCCGGACCGGCGGGAGGACCGTCAGCGGCTCCTGGACGCCGTGCACCGGAGCGGCTTCGCGACCGGCTACCGGGGACAGCGCATCGCCAAGTCCGGCCGCCGGTTCTGGATCGAGGATGTGACGATGTGGAACCTGATGGACGGCGACGGCGTAGTCGTGGGCCAGGCGGCCACCTTCCAACGCTGGCGAGACGCCTGACGTCCGCCAGCTGCCGGATGCGGAGAGTCTGCTTACCCTGGCGGTATGGACAGCCGGCACGAAATCAGCGCATTCCTTCGCTCCCGGCGAGACAAGATCACGCCTGAGCAGGCGGGGCTGCCGGTGTACGGCCAGCGGCGGGTGCCCGGCCTGCGCCGAGGCGAGGTCGCGATGCTCGCCGGCGTGAGCGTGGAGTACTACACGCGTCTGGAGCGCGGCAACCTCCGGGGTGCGTCCGACAGTGTGCTGGGCGCCCTCGCCCGGGCTCTGCGCCTGGACGACACCGAGCGCATGCACCTGTACGACCTCGCCCGCGCCGCCGGGCCCGCGCCCCAAGGACAGGCCAGGCAGCGGGCGACCCGGCCGGTGGTGCGTCCGGGCGTGGCGCGGATCATCGAGGGCATGCCGCAGCTGCCGGCGTTCGTGAAGAACGACCGTCTGGACACGCTGGCCGCCAACCCGCTGGGCCGTGCGCTCTTCTCGCCGATGTACGCCGATCCGACGTCCGGGGCGAACAGCGCTCGGTTCGCGTTCCTCAGCCCCGCCGCCCGGCAGTTCTACATCGACTGGGAGCGCGTCACCCACGAGGCCGTCGGCGTGCTGCGCATCGCGGCGGGAAAGAATCCCGACGACCGGGAGCTGTCGAACCTGATCGGCGAGCTGTGCACCCGAAGCGACGCCTTCCGCGTGATGTGGGGCTCCCACGACGTGCACGTCTTTCGCGAGGGCACCAAGAGGCTGCGCCATCCGGTCGTCGGCGATCTGGAACTCGATCACGAGTCTCTGGCTCTGCCGGACGAGAACGGGCTGAGCGTGGTCGTCTACAGCGCACCGCCCGGAAGCGCCACGGAGGACGGTCTGAAGCTGCTCGCCAGCTGGTCCGCCACCGCGGGTCAGGAGCGGGAGGCCGACACCCCGTCCACGAGCTGACCGCGCGGCAGCCCCGGTGGGGACACCATGCCCGTCCTCTGAGATCCGATCATGCGACTGTGACGCACTAGCATGCCCAGGGACAAAGCCGGGTGCACCGGCCTGACTAACTGCTTTCCTTGGAGTGGCGGGATGTTTGAGAAGTTCACCGACCGAGCGCGGCGTATCATCGTCCTGTCCCAGGACGAGGCCAGAACGCTCAACCACGACTCCATCGGCACCGAGCACGTGCTTCTCGGTCTGCTCCGTGAGGATGAGGGCGTGGGCGCCCAGGTTCTCAAGGACCTGGGCCTCAGCCTTGAGGATGTGCGCCGGCAGGTTGAGGAAAGCCGGGGCCGAGGCCAGTCCGCTCCGTCGGGCTACCTTCCGTTCACGCCGGGGGCCAGCGAAGTGCTCCAGGCCGCCAACCAGGAGTCCCTGCGACGCGGCCTCGACTACATCGGCACCGAACACCTCCTGCTGGCACTCACCCGCGACCGTGCGAGCGTGGCCGCCCAGGTGCTGGTCAAGCTCGGCGTCGACCTCGACCAGGTCGGGCCGATCACGGACGAACTCCTCCAGCAGTACGTCAACTAGGGCCGATCAGCGGCTCGATGGTCTCCCACGCGGGCGCCTCCGGCCACCCGTCCGCCGCGTCCGGGCCCGTGGGCCCCAGGCCGAGCACCGCGCAGGCCAGTAGGTGCTCGCCGGGCGGCAGGTCGCCCCTCAGCGTGGGGATCGTGGTGCGCGGCGTGAGCACGTTCGTGCCGGGCAGGGCCGTGACCAGGTCGCCCTCCCGCCCGCCGGTCAGGTCCTCGATCACGCACAGGCCGTGGGGCGCGTCGAGCCGGGCCCGGCCCGAACCGATGTCGACCCGGATGGGTGGCTGGTCGCGGTCGACCGCGAAGGCGCCCTCGGCCGTGCGCAGCGCCCGCCCGGTCGTGATCCGGTGCACCCGTACGTGCCACGGGGGCAGCGCCACGAGCCAGGTCTCGATCTCCACGTCCTCCCAGGGGGTCCAGCGGGAGTGCAGCACACCGTCGGCGGCGGAGACCTGGTCCGGCAGTTCGCACGGCCGCCAGTGCTCGCCGTCCTCGCTGAGCGCCAGCGTGCTGTCGAAGGCGCCCTGCTCCAGCTTCAGCGTCCCGGCCGGCACGCTGAAGCCGAACCGCGTGGAGTAGGCGAACTTGGCGTACTTGGCCGCGCCGTGCCGAGCCCACGGGTTGCGCTGCCCCGCGCTGAGCAGCACCACGTGCCGCCCCTCCTCGCAGCGCATCAGCGCCACGCCCGCCTCCGGCTGGGTGCTGACCTCGGGCAGCGGGGGAGCGTCGGCCTCCTTGGCGGTCCAGAACGGATGCTCCGCCGGCAGGGCGAGCGGCAGGAACGCCTTCATGGCCCAGTACGGCGAGCCGGGCGCGTTGTACTGCTCGGCCATGTGCGGCTGGGGGTAGCCGTAGCCGATGGTGAGCACTCCCGCGTTGTCGCGGATCGGCTGGCGGTCCCACCAGCGCAGGTTCCGCAGCAGGTGCCCCTTGGTCACCTCCCACGGCAGCGCCTCGACGTCGGCGAAGGCCAGTGCCCCCCAGAACGCCGACTGCGCGAACCGGTAGGTCAGGCTCCTGCCGAACGGGACGGCCACCCCCTCGCTGCTGAACCAGTGCTGGAAGTCCTGGGCGAACGCCGCGGCCCGCTCACGCAAGCGCCCGGCCCGGTCCTGGTCGCGGCCGAGCGCGGCGTAGATGAGGCCGTAGTAGTGCATGGCGAACGGGATGTAGTAGTCGCGCTGCCACGTCGGCCCGTCGGAGTACCAGCCGCGCCCGAGGTCGAACTCCTCCAGCCGGTCGAGCCTGGCCGTGTTGGCGTCGTGGTCGTGGGAGATGCCGACGCGGTCGAGCCCGAGCCCCACCATGACCGGGAAGAACAGCCAGTTGTTGTCGTTCGGCTCCACGGTGACGGAGTGCCGTAGCCAGGCGGCCACCGTGTCGCGCTGCGGGCCGGTCAGCGGGTCCCAGATCCGCTCGGGGGCCAGGGCGAGCGCCAGGCCGAGGGCGGCGGTCTCGACCAGTCGCTGGTTCTTGCCGAAGGCCGCGCCCCAGTAGTCGGGGTGCTCGGGATCGGTCCCGGCGGCGAGCCCGGCGCTCCAGAGGTCCCAGTGATCGAACGCCCCGCCGCCGGCCGCCAGCGGCGCCAGCCCCCACAACGGGCGTGCAAACGCTTCCAGCTCGGCGGACGCCAGGTCGTAGTGCGCGGTGTGGAACCCCAGCCGCAGCCGTCCCCGCCCCGGACTGAACCGCGAAATCAGGGGTGTGACCAGGTCCAATACCTGACGCGCCAACTCGTCTCGATCGCCGCCGGGCCGGTCGTCGGTGTGCACGGGGTCTCTCTTTCGCTGGGAAAGCGCTATCCCGAGCTAGGTTTCCCGCCGTCGCCCTCACTTGTCAACACCCCGGCGCCCTCGCTTGTCAACAGCGCGGGAACCCCGGGCGGGGCGGTGCTGTCGCGGACCTGCAGCTCCATCGGCAGCGTCACCGGCGCCCCGTCGTGCCCCTCGGTCATGAGGGCCACCAGCATCTCGGCCGCCTGCCTGCCGAGCTGCCCCTGGGGCACCGACACCGTGGTCAGACCCGTGTGCGCCACGTGGTCCAGCGCGATGTCGTCGAACCCCACCACCGACAGCTTCTCGGGAACCCGCACCCCGAGCTCGCGCATCCGGGTCACCGCCCCCAGGGCCACCAGGTCGTTGTAGGTGGTGAGCGCGGTCGCGCCGGTGCCGGCCACCGCGGCGGCCGCCTCGTACCCGCACTGGCTGGTGGACCCGCACGGCAGGATCGTGACGGACAGGCCGAACGCCTTGGCGGCCTCCAACGCCCTGATCCGCTCGGAGTTGGCCCAGGACACCTCGGGCCCGCTCAGGTAGGCGACCCGCCGGTGGCCCAGCTGCGCCAGGTGGCCGCAGATCAGCATCATCCCGCCGAAGAAGTCGGCGGAGACGGCGGGCGCGGCCAGGCCGGGGACGATCCGGTTGAGCAGGACCAGCGGGTGGTCCCGGCCGGTCAGGACGGCCAGGTCGGCGCGCTCCATGCGGGAGGAGCAGAGCAGCACCCCGTCGCAGCTGCGCATGAGGTCCTCGACCAGGTCGTGCTCGATCGAGGGATCGTCGTCCGACTCCATGACCATGACGCGGCGGCCGTGCGAGCGGGCGACGGCCGAGACCGCCTTGAGCACGCCGGGAAAGTAGGGATTGGCCAGGTCGGGGACCAGCACGCCGATGGTGCCCCACTCGCCGCGCGCCAGCCCCTGCGCCGCCGCGTTGGGCCGGTAGCCCAGCTGCGTGACCGCGTCGTGGACCCGCGCCGCCAGAGCGGGATCGACCTTCGTCGTGCCGTTGAGCACGCGGGAGACGGTCGAGGCCGACACCCCCGCGGCCGCCCCGACGTCGCTGATCGTCACCCGGCTCCCGCGGCCCTGCCGCGAATTACGCACCCGCTCCTCCTGCCTGCCGTGCGCCCGTCAGCCGAGCAGCCCGCGCAGATGATCCAGATCTCTCCGTACGGCCGCCACCGGGTCGGCCGCCGGGTAGTGGACGTGCAGCGACAGCACCCCGGCGTAGCCGCGTTCGCGCAGCCCGGGGATGATCTCCGCCCAGCGGACCACGCCCCCGTCC
Source organism: Nonomuraea sp. NPDC052129 (assembly GCF_040680095.1). Lineage (NCBI taxonomy): Bacteria > Bacillati > Actinomycetota > Actinomycetes > Streptosporangiales > Streptosporangiaceae > Nonomuraea > Nonomuraea sp. NPDC052129. The sequence goes on from NZ_JBFAVX010000036.1 coordinate 84,682, forward strand.
GCGAACGGCTGCCAATCGCACGTCCAGCCGTCCGGGCCCGATCGCCAGGCGGCGTTCTTCACTCCCATGCAGGCCATCCGATCGCCCAGCAGATCGACGTTGAGCGCCCATGCCTCGCTGCCCTCCTTGGCCTGGTTGCCGGGGTCGGCGTAGAAGCGCACGTCATTCAGGTCACCGGCGAGTGCGAGGGCGAGCGCGGCGGATGGATGGATCGTACCGTGATGCAGCTGGACCGCCACCCGCACGCCGTGCCGGGCGGCGAGATCGGACAGGCGGGTCAGCGCGGCTCTGGCCTCCTTCAGCTGATGGTGGTAGCCGATGGCGGGGTCGTAGCGGTAGAAGCCCGTCCGTACGAGGGGGACGCCGGCCTCGCCGCAGGCCGCGATGAGCCGTTCGGCGTCGGCGTCGGCGTCGAGGAAGTCGGTGGTGACGACGTCGAGGGTGAGCCCGCGGCGCCCGAGTTCCGTGGCGACGACGGCGATGCCGTCCGGGTCTGTGGGGCTGACCGTCTGGCCCTCGCGTACGAGGAGGTCCGCCCCCTCGGCGCCCACCGAGGCGACGGCCTCGGCCAGCTCGGGGGCGTCGATGGAGCCGAAGGGCTTGGTGAAGGCGAGCAGGCGCACACGTACTCCTGAAGTTGAGAAAGCGCTTGTACATCTTGGGTCAGACAGACTTCATCGCTGAGCATCCATCTGAAACCGCTTTCTCACAAGCCTTGAATCGGGGAATGAGGCGGGCTACTCTCGACCCACCCTCGGGTAAGCGCTTACCAGCCACCCGACCCCCCTCTGACCTCCGCCTCTTTAGGAGGGTCCATGATCCCTCGTCCGCGTTTGACCGCCGTGATGGCCACCGCAGCCATGGCGTCTCTGCTCGTGTCGGCGTGCGGCACCTCGAGCAACCCGAGCGGAGGTGGCTCGCAGACCACGTTGCGGATCTGGGACTTCTCCGCTGAACAGGTGAACTTCCACAAGGACATCGGCGCCCAGTTCACCAAGGAGCATCCCGACATCAAGATCGAGTGGCGCTCGATCACCCAGTCCGAGTACATGAAGACCCTGCCCCTGGCCTTCCAGAGCAACCAGGCGCCGGACATGTTCTACTGGAACGCTCTCGGGCTGTCCCAGCTGACGGACCAGAAGTGGATCCGCCCGCTCAGCCCGAACGGGACCGTCCCCGCCGACTTCACCAAGCGCTGGCCGGACGGGTCCTTCCTGGAAGGCATCAACATGCAGGACGGGAAGACCTACGGCTTCCCGTTCTCGGAGAACCTGTACTGGGGCTCCGGCTACATGTTCCTCAACAAGAAGGTCTTCCAGGATGCCGGGCTGGACGTCAACAGCCCGCCCAAGACCTGGACCGATCTCAAGAACGCCTGCGCGCAGATCAAGGCCAAGACCAAGGCGCAGTGCATCGCCGCCCCCACCAAGGGCGTGGACATGCAGCGGATCTGGTACGGGCTGATCGGCAGCGTCTCGACGGACGAGTTCTTCGACTACAAGACCGGCAAGTTCGATGTGACCCAGCCCGCGCAGGCGAAGACCTTCGCCTTCATCCAGGAGCTCAACAAGGCCGGCTACCTGGCGCCCGGCACCAACGACAAGAACTTCTCCCGCCAGCAGTTCGCCGCCGATCAGGCCGGCATCATGTTCGACGGCACCTGGCTGCCGAGCGTGTGGGCCAGCCAGGGCTTCAGCAGCGACAAGTACGTGGTGGCGCCACGCGTCAACCCGGACGGCGGGCAGACCGGCGCGGCCGGCCGCAAGTACGACAACAACAAGTACTGGGTCAGCTCGCAGACCAAGCATCCCGACGCCATGTGGACCTTCATCCAGTGGATGACCGATCCCAACGGCTACTTCGTCAAGCAGTACTACAAGAGCGCCTTCGGCACGCTCGCCTACGTCGACAACCAGAAGATGGTCACCGACCCGGCGCTCAGGCAGATCATGGAGATCGGCGGAAAGCCGGGCTACCGGGTCCAGCTTCCCGTGCCCCTGCTCAAGTGCCCCGACATCGCCAAGTCCAAGGCGTACGTCAACGCGGTGGCCAAGAGCCCCGACGGGGAGTGGGAGGCCATGGGTGAAGCGCTGACCAGCGGCCAGCCTCTGGAGAGCACAGGCGCCGCCATCGCCAAACAGCGGCAGACCGCTCTGGAGGATGGGCTCAAGCAGGAGGCGGCCAGCGGCCTGAAGGTGTCGATGGACTGCTACACCTTCTCCGACTGGGAGTACACGAAGGACTACACCTCGGACATGTACCGCAACTGACCGGACTCCTCGTGAGGACATCCATGACAACCACCGCTCCCGCCCCCAGGAGGGAAAGGGTGACGGACCGGGACCGGTCGCCCGCCAAGCGGGTGCCAGAGCGCCCCGATCACTCCCGCGAGCGCGTCCGCGGCCTCGAGAGGGTCTGGCTGCTCGTCTTCCTGGCCCCTTTCCTTCTGCTCTATCTCGGTTTCACCATCTGGCCGCTGATCGCGACGATCTACTACTCCTTCTTCGACTGGTCGGGCGTCGGCCCCATCGACAACTTCGTCGGGGGCGGTAACTACGGCACGATCCTGGCCGACCCGCTGTTCTGGCTCTCGGTGGTCAACACGCTGGTCTTCGCCCTGCTGACGACCGTCATCAAGCTGCCGATCTCGCTGCTGGCGGCGATCCTGCTGACCCGCAAGTGGCTGCGCGGCAAGCGGTTCTTCCGGACCATGTTCTTCGCGCCGCTCATCATCCCCGTCGCCATGGCGGGGCTGGTGTTCACCTACCTGCTCAACCCGTCCAACGGCGCGCTGAACGCGATTCTGCGCGACCTCGGCCTGGTCGACCAGGGGTTCGACGTGTTCGCCAACCGGTGGAGCGCGCTGGTCGTGCTCGTGCTCGTCTCCATCTGGCAGATCTTCGGCCAGTACATGATCTACTGGATCGCGGCGCTGCAGAACGTGCCCGAGGAGGTCTATGAGGCGGCCGCCATCGACGGCGCGGGGGAGTGGAAGAAGCTCACCCGCATCACGTTGCCGATGATCAGGCCGGTCGCCGTGATCATCGCCCTGCTCGGCCTGGTGAACGCCATGCACGTCTTCGGGCTGGTCGTCACGCTCACCGCGGGTGGGCCGGGCACCAGCACCTACGTGGTGTCCTACTTCATCTACCAGAACGCCTTCGGCTCGGTGCCGTTCGCCTACGGCTACGCCTCGGCCGCGGCGCTGCTGTTCTCCGTCATCGCCTTCGTCCTGGTCTCCGCCCAGGGCCTGGCGGTCCGCCGGGCTCAGCGGCTCAGGAAGGAGTACGGCGTCTGATGGCAGCGACCACTCGTGCGGCCCGGCGCAGCCACGCCGTGCGGGCCAATCTCATCGCCCTGCCGATCCTGCTGGTCGTCGGGCTCGTGTGGGTCTATCCCTTCCTGTGGACGATCTCGGCCGCGTTCAAGACCCAGGCGGGGATGTTCACCAGCGGCGCGAGCCTCCTGCCCGACCAGCTGAACTTCGACAACTTCGTCCGGGCCTGGGTCAACGCCGGGTTCTCCGGATACTTCTTCAACACGGTGCTCTACTCGGTCGCCTCGACCCTGGTCGAATTGGTCAAGGCGGCCCTGTGCGGCTACGTGCTGGCCAGGTACGAGTTCCCGGGCCGGACCCTGCTCTACCGGATGATCGTGGGGACCCTGTTCATCCCGGTCGCCTCGATCATCGTCCCGCAGTTCGTGCTGATCGAGAACCTCGGCCTGCTGAACACCCGGGCCGGGGTCATCCTGGCCATGTCCGGCGGCGCCGGCGCGCTCTACGTCCTGCTGTTCGTCGGGTTCTTCTCCAGTGTCCCGACCGACCTGTTCGAGGCGGCCAAGCTCGACGGGGCCGGTTTCCTCAAGACCTTCCGCCTCATCCTCCCGCTGGCCAAGCCGGTCATCGCGGTGGTGGTCATCTTCCAGTTCATCAGCAGCTGGAACGAGTTCAACATCCCGCTGGTGTTCACGCTCGGCCAGCCCGAGTTGCAGAACCTCGCCGTCGGGATGCTGTCCTTCCAGGGCGAGCACGCGACGGACTGGACCGGGTTCGCCGCCGGGATGACGATCTCGTTCCTGCCGATGTTGATGATCTTCCTGTTCTTCCAGAGCTACTTCACGCGCGGCCTGGCCGGCGCCACGAAAGGATGACCGCGTGAGGCATGGGGCGTTCGCCTACACCTGGGACGTCGTGGGCGACCCCGCGGCGGCCGAGCGCATCGCCGGGCTGGGCGTGAGCAGGGTGACCCTGCAGGCCGCCTACCACTCGGTCCGGGGCGTCACCCCGTGGCATCCGCGTCACCGGATCGTGCAGGCCGACCACGCGGCGGCCTACTTCCGGCTGCGTCCCGAGCGCTGGCGCGGGCGGCTGCGGCCGTACCCGCCGAGCTGGGGAGTGGCCGACGAGGACCGGTTCGGCACGGCGCTGGCCGCGCTGGCCGGGGCGGGGCTGCGGGCGGAGGCCTGGCTGGTGCTCACGCACTCCTCGGTGCTGGGCCGCGAGGCGCCCGACCTGACGGTCACGAACGCCTACGGCGAGTCCTACCCCTACGCTCTCTGTCCCGCTCAGCCCGCCGTCCACGAGTACGCGCTCACTCTCGTAGGCGAGGTGTGCGAGCAGTACGACGTGCCCGCGCTGATGCTGGAGGCGTGCGGCTGGCTGGGCATGGAGCACGCCGGTCACCACGAGAAGACCTCCGGCGCCGGCCTGTCCGCCTGCGGCAAGGCGCTGCTGTCCCTCTGCCTGTGCCCGGCCTGCCGGGCCGGGCTGGCCGGGCGCGGCCTGGACGTCGAGGAACTGGCGCGCGACGTGCGCGCCGCCGTGGACGGGGAGCTCCAGCGGGGCGTCCCGGCCGGGACGAGCCTGGACGAAGTGCTCGGCCGCGAGCGTGCCCAGGCGGTGTACGGTCACCGCGGGCAGGTCATCGCCGGCCTGGTCCGGGACGTGGCGGCGCTGGCCGGCGGCCGTGAGCTGCTGCTCATGGCCACCGACGACCCGCAGGTCACCGGCCCCGACGTGGGGATCGACCTGGCCACCTTCGACGCACCGGTCGACGCGTACGTGCTCAAGTGCTGGGGCCAGGAGGAGGCGGCCCTGGCCCAGATGAAGGCCGCGGCGAGCCATACCGAAGTCCCGCTCGTCGCCAACCTGACCGTGCTGGAGGACGGGCACGCCCGGATCCCGGCTTTGGCCGCCGACCTCGTCGCCGGGGGCGCGCGGCAACTGCGTTACTACCACGCCGGGCTGGGCTCACCCGCCCGCCTGGCAAGTTTGCGGGCGGCGGCTCGCTTGAAGGAGAAATAATGCTGAACGGCTTGTACGTGATGGACCCGAACCGCTTCGACGACGTCTACGGCCCGGATGCCCGGACCGCGCTTGAGCAGCATTTGGCCATCGACTCTCCCTTGCTCACCGCCGACCGGCTCACTCCCGACGTGCTCGGCGGCATTGAGGTCCTGGTGACCGGGTGGGGCGCGCCCAAGCTGGACGCCGAGTTTCTCGCCGCCGCACCCAAACTCTCACTGGTGCTGTACGGCGCGGGCTCCATCCGCTCGATGGTGACCCCGGAGATGTGGGCCAGGGGAGTGCGGGTCACCACGGCGGCCACGGCCAACGCCGAGCCGGTCGCCGAGTTCGCGCTGTCGCAGATCCTGTACGCGCTCAAGCACGGCTGGCGCTACGTTCTGGCCGCGCGCGCCGCCGCCGCCACCGCCCCGCGCGGACCCGAGCTGGGAGCCTACGGCGCGACGGTCGGGCTGGTCTCGCTCGGCGCCACTGGCCGGGCCACGGCGCGGCTGCTGGCCCACCACAAGCTCGACGTGCAGGCCCACGACCCGTACGCCGACCCGGCGGAGGCCGAGCGGCTCGGGGTGCGCCTGGTCGGCCTCGAGGAGCTGTTCGCCACCTCCGACGTGGTCAGCCTGCACGCCCCGCTCACCCCCGAGACGAGCGGCCTGGTCGGCGCCGCGCTGCTGGAGTCGATGAAGCACGACGCCACCCTGATCAACTCGGCGCGCGGCCAGCTGGTCGACGAGGCCGCGCTCGTGGACGTGCTGAGCCGGCGGACCGACCTGTTCGCCGTCCTCGACGTCACCCACCCGGAACCGCCCGTCGCCGGGTCGCCGCTGTTCACGATGCCGAACATCGTCGTCACCCCGCACGTGGCGGGCAGCCTGGGCCACGAGCGGCGCCGCCACGGCGAGGCGATGGCCGAGGAGCTCGCCCGCTACCTCGCGGGGGAGCCGCTGCGGTACGAGATCACCGAGTCCGGCCTCGCGAGAAGGGCGTGAGCACCACCCTGGTGCTGTTGCCGCCGCACGATCCGGCCACCGCGGGCTGGCAGGCCCGGCTGGAACAGGCGGTGCCGGGGCTCGTCGTCCTAGAGCCGGAGACCCCGGCGGAGGCGGCGCGGGCGCTGGCGGAGGCCGACGCCGCCTACGGCACGCTGCCCGCCGACCTGCTGGCGCACGCCGGGCGGCTGCGCTGGTTGCAGGCTCCGCAGGCCGGGCCGCCTCCGGCCTTCTACCATCCGGCCCTGGTCGCGCACCCCGTACAGGTCACCAACATGCGCGACACCTACACCGACCACGTGGCCGCGCACACGCTGGCGCTCGTGCTCGCGCTGGCCAGGGACCTGCCCAGGTACGCCCGCGAACAGGCCCGCGCGCACTGGGCGCCCGACTGGGACCCCGGCGCCGTGCTGCCCATGAGCGAGGCCACGGCCCTGGTCGTGGGGGTGGGCGCGATCGGGTCCGAGGTCGGCAGGCTGCTGGCGGCGTTCGGCACCAGGGTCGTGGGCACGGACGCCCGGCGCGGCGGGCCCGTGCCGGGCTTCGCCGAGGTGCTGCCGCCGGACGCGCTCGACCGGCTGCTTCCCGAGGCGGACCTGGTCATCCTGACGATCCCGCACACCCCCGCCACCGAGGGCCTGCTGGACGCGCGCCGGCTGGCGCTGGCCAAGCCGGGGGCGTACGTGGTCAACGTCGGCCGCGGCCCCATCGTCCGGCTCGACGACCTGGCCGCCGCCCTGTCCTCGGGCCACCTGGCCGGCGCGGCCCTGGACGTCTTCGAGACCGAGCCGCTCCCCGCCGACCACCCGCTCTGGCGGCGTCCCGACGTGCTCATCACCCCGCACGTCGCGGGCGTGGGACCGCACGCCTCGGAGCGGTGCTTCGCCGTCCTGCTGGAGAACGCCCGCCGCTTCGTGGCCGGGCGCGAACTGATCAATGTGGTGGACAAGTCGGAATGGTACTGATCACGTGAACCAGATAGCACGCGTCGAGACCTTCACCGTGGCCCTGCCCTCGCTGCGCGACTTCGCGGTCGCGGGCGGGTCCGTGGTCCAGAGCGGCCGCCCCGCCATCAGGGTCCTGGTGAAGGTCACGGCCGACGACGGCGCCATCGGATGGGGCGAGTCCACCCCGATTCCCTCATGGACGTACGAGACCACCGAATCCATCGTCTCCACCATCGAGGGCTACCTGGCCCCGGCCGCCGTCGGCCGCCCACTGTGGGACCTCGACGGGCTCTGCCGTACCTTCGACCGCACCATCAGCAAGGGGTTCTCGATCGGCATGCCGCTGGCACGCGCGGCGGTGGACGTGGCCTGCCACGACGCCTACGCCCGGAGCCTGGGCGTGTCCCTCGGCGAGCTGTGGGGCCGGCGCAGGCGCGACACCATCGAGCTGGCCTGGATCGTGTCGGGTGAGTCGGCGTCCGAGGCCGCGGACTCGGTGGCCGAGGGCCGCGCGCACGGCTACCGTCACGTCAAGGTCAAGCTCGGCCTGCACACCGAGGACGAGGACGTGGCCATCGTGACCGCCGTACGCGCCGCCGCGCCCGACGCCGTGCTCTGGGTGGACGCAAACCAGGGTTACACGGCCGCCGCCGCGCTCCGGGTGGCCAGGCGCCTGACCGATCTGAACGTCGCCGTCTTCGAGCAGCCGGTGCCCTCCAACGACCTCGCCGGCCTGCGCCGCCTGCGTGACGCCAGCCCCATCCCGGTGGCCGTGGACGAGAGCCTGCGCCACCCGAGCGACCTGGCGACCTTCGTCCGGCTTGACGCCATCGACGTCGCCGTGGCCAAGGTGCAGCGCTGCGGCGGGCTGACCCTGGCCCTGCGCCAGTGCCAGCTCGCCGAGGACAGCGGCCTGGCCGTCATGGGCTCCGGGCTCACCGAGTCCGACATCGGGCTGGCCGCCTCGCTGCACCTGTTCGCCGCGTTCGGCGTGGACACGCCCGTCGACCTCAACGGCCGGCAGTTCATCACCAGCCCGTACGCCACGGACCCGGTCATCACCGTCGCCGACGGCGTCGCCCACGTGCCCACCGGCCCCGGCCTGGGGATCGGCGTGGACGAGGAGGTGGTCCGCTCGCTCGCGGCCTGACAGGCGAGTCTTGCGGCGGGCTCAGCTGAGGGGGCCCGCTCCCAGCGGCAGGTCTTCTCCGCGGGCGAGGAGGCCGGAGATGGTCACTTCCAGCGCTTGGCGTACCAGCTCGGTGAAGTCCACTTGCATGGGGGCCAGCGCCGGGTCGGAGGTGTAGGCGGCCAGGAGTGCCTCTGTGGGCCGGCTGTACGGCCAGGCGGCGCTGACCGTCAGCGTGGCCAGTCCGACGAGCCGGAAGGCGTCCTGTGTGCCGAGTTCGGGCAGGTAGCGGAGAATCAGCCGGACCAGGGATTGGAAGGCGTGCAGGGTGGCGTTCTTGTGCTGGATGGCGACTTCGGTGGACACGTTGTGTTCCAGCACCGCGGCTTGCGTGCTGATCAGGTCGCACAGCACCGGCCGCCCGGTGATCGACTTGGCCAGGATGGCGGCCAGTTGGTCTCCACGTTGCCGTGGTGTGCCGCTGGTGGGTTCGAGTGACTGCTCCAGTTCGGCGATCCAGTCGTGGATCTCTGTGTCCAGGAGCTGGAGCAGGACCGCCTCGCGCGATTCGAAGTAGCGCAGCACGTTGGGCTTGGCCAGGCTGGCGCGGCGGCTGAGTTCGTTCAGGCTCAGTTTCGCGACCGGCATCTCGGTCAGCATCGCGGCGGCGGTGTCGAGTATCTGCCGCCGTCGTTCGCCGCGTTGCTCGTCGTTGCGGGCGCGCTTGAAGGTCACGGCCACATCCTACATACCGGCGGTCTTTTGCTAGGTTGCCGATGGTTCGAAGGTTATGCTCGATGTCGCGGAACCGGACGTATCGCCGCATGACTCCCGAAAGGGACCATTTCGAGAGAGATGAGGTGGGTCTGGTGGGCGAGAAGGTCACCGATCGCGTGGAAGCAGCAGGTCTGGTGGATGGCGGGGGAGCGGCGGGTCCGGGCGACGCGGAGCGGACGCTCGTGGACGACATGGTCCGCGTCGCGACCGAATTCCTCGACTCGCTCCCGGAAGCGCTGTCCGCCCGAGCGGTGCGGACCCCCTTCGATGACCCGGCCGTCGAGGCCGAGCGGGTCCGGTGGTTCTACACTCCCACCGACCACGGCGGGGTGCCGCTCGGCGAACTCTCACCCCGGCAGCAGGGCCTCGCCATGCGGCTCCTGGCCAGTGGCCTGACGCGCCCGGCGTACGCCACCGCCTGCGTCATCATGGGGCTGGAGAACGTCCTCGACGAACTGGAGGGGTGGAGCGTCGACTGGGGCCGGGAGCGTACCCGCGACCCGGGGCTGTACTGGGTACGCGTCTTCGGCCGTCCCGGTGACCCCCTATGGGGGTGGCGTGTCGGCGGCCACCATGTGTCGGTGAACCTGCTGATTCACGAGGGACGGATCGCGGCGTCGACACCGTCGTTCCTGGGCGCCAACCCTGCGACATCGCCGCTGCTCGCCGGGACGCTGCGCCCGCTCGGCGGGGCCGAGGACCTGGCTCGCTCCGTGATGGGCTCGCTTCGCAGGCCGGACCAGGCGCGGGCGCTGCTGCACCCCCGCGCGATCTCCGACATCGTCTCGGGCAACCGCGCCCGCGTACGCCCCGGAGACCGCATGATGCACTTGCAGGACCTGTTCCGCGGACCGCTGCCCACGCCGGAGCTCTCCGCGCTGGCCCACCGGCTCGACGAAGCCGCCGAGCGCGACTCCGGCTACACCGAGCAGGACCACGAGACGATGGCGCTCACCCATGACCCCCAAGGGGTCCCTGCCCACGAGATGACGGGGGAGCAGCGCGGGCTGCTCCGCGAACTGCTGGCGGCCTACACCGACCGCTCTCCGGCACCGGTCGCCGACGCCTACCGCCGCCACTATCTCGTCGAGCACAATCTCGACCGCGTACATTTCGGCTGGGCCGGCAGCGTCTCGCCGGGCGAGCCCCACTACTACCGGCTCACCGGACCACGCCTGCTCATCGAGTACGACAACACCCAGCGCGCCGCCAACCACGCGCACTCCGTGTGGCGGGACCCGGACGGGGACTTCGGGATGGACCTGCTCGCCTCGCACCGGACCGAGATCCCGCACTGACCGCCCGCCGCTAGCCGGCCTGCTGGGCGATCTGGATCAGGTTGCCGCAGGTGTCGTCGAGCACGGCGGTGGTCACCGGCCCCATGTCGACCGGCTCTTGAGTGAAGCGCACGCCGAGGCCGCGGAGCCGCTCGTACGTGATTGAGGCGTCGCAACCAGCTCTGGTCACTGCACGCTCGCGCCCCCAGAGGGCGCTGGCAAGCCGCTACTTGCATGTCAAGCGAGCACGAGCGGCCGTTGTCACCCGCGGCGCCAACGGGGTCGGACTGGCGCGCGTGCGACGGGTAGCCGGTCAGCCGCGGCTGGGCACGGCGAGGGGATGACCGCGCAGGAGGTTCGTCGCGATGGCGGCGGCCTCCTGCACCGCGGAGACCAGGTCGCGCTGGGCGGCCCTGAATCGCGTCACGGGCACCGACACCGTGTACGAGCCCGCCGGAGCGCCATCATGATCGAAGTAAGCGGCGGAGGCGCAGCAGACGCCTTCGCTGAACTCCTCCAGGTCGAGCGCGAAGCCCTGCCGGCGGATGTTGCTGAGCTCCACGGTCAGGCTGTTGACGTCGCCGTGGGTGTGCGCGGTCAGCCGCCGGAGCTCGACCCCGCGGAACATGATCTCGATCTGCTCGCGCGGCAGGTGCGCCAGCACCGCCTTACAGGAGGCACGGGCGTGCAGGTCGCCGGTGTAGCCGACGTCGAGGCCGCGCACGCCGCGCGACTGCTCACTGGCGATGAACTGCAACAGGGTGATGACGCCATGATGCCAGCCGCTGACATAGGAGGTCTCCCGCGTCCGGGCGTGCAGCCTGGCCAAGACGGCGAACAGTTCGGGAAGGGGCTCGAACCTGGCACCGAGCTGGCGGCCGAGGGAGGCGCCGTGCGGGCCGACGTCGACTCGCCCACCGGGCAGTCGCACGATGTAACCGCCCGCCTTGAGCGTGCGCAGGATGTGGTAGCAGCGACCGAGGCTGAGGTCGAGCTGCCGACTGAGGCTCTTGGCCGTGGCCTGGCCGCCCATGTGGGCGACGGCCCGCAACACGTCGAGGCCGCGCAGCAGAGTCTGCAGGCTGCCGTCCTCGGTGATCTCGGCGTTCTCAGTCACGGGGCCATCGAAGCCGGTCTTCGACTATCAAGTTTTCGACTATAGCGAAAAAGGCAAGCGCTCCTTGAGCCGATGTGCTCGGCGAAGGTCATGCTGCAAACCGCCGAACAGGCGCCATAACCGACACATCCGCTGAGGAAGGATCACATGCTCAGCTCCGAGCAGTTCCGGTCGCACTTCCCCGCGTTGCAGCGCCACGTGTGGCTCGACACACCGGCGAGCCCGCCCGCCGCGCTCGGCGTCGTGCACGCGCTGCAGGCGGCCCTGGACTCGTGGCTGTACGGGGAGTTCGATTGGCGGGAATGGGACCGCGCCCCCGCCGAAAGCAAGAGATCTGTGGCCCGGCTGCTGGGCATCGCCGAGGAACGGATCGCCGTGATGGGCTCGACCGCCGAGGCTGCCGCGACCGTGGCCAGGTCGTTGCCGCCCGGACGGATCGTGTTGCCCGCCCAGGAGTTCCGGAGCAACCTCTTCCCCTGGTGGCAACTGGAGGCCGCCGGACACGAGGTGGTGCTGGTGCCGCCCAGGGACGGCCACACCCGTACAGAGGACCTCGTGGCCGCACTGGATGCGCGCACTGTCCTGCTCGCCGTCAGCGACGTGTTGTCGATCGACGGCCACCGCGCCGACCTGCCGGCGCTGCGCCAGGCCACCGACGGCGTGGGCGCCCGCCTGTTCGTCGACGCGACCCAGTCGCTCGGCGTGCTCCACCTCGACATGGAGCGGGTGCGTCCCGACTACCTCGCCGCGCACGGCTACAAGTGGATGCTGTGCCCGCGCGGGGCCGCCTGGCTGGTGACAGCGCCCGAGCACATCGACGGACTGGTTCCCCTGCTGCCGAGCTGGAGGTCCACCGAGCGGCCCTACGAGTTCTTCGGCGGGCCGTACGTCCACACTGACAGCGCGGCGCGCTGCGACACCTCGCCCGCCTGGCTCTCCTGGGTCGGCGCGCTGCCCGCACTGGACCTCCTGCTCGACCTCGACGCCGAGCAGGTCGAGCGCCATTGCCTACGGCTGGCCGCCGACTTCCGGGCCCAGGTGGCCGAGACGAAGGCCGGCACCCCCCTTCCCGGCTCCCAGAGCCACATCGCGGTGGTGCGCGTCATCGATCCGGACGCGGTCCGGGCCCGCCTGGCGCGAGACGGCGTCCGCGCGACCGTGCTCGGCGACCGGCTGCGGGTGGGCTTCCACTACTTCAACAACAGCTCCGACGTCGAACGAGCCGCGAACGCGCTATTTGATCAATGAGGTGAGTGAGATGCCCAAGCGCTGGAACCCGGTCGGCGTGCCCGCACCCATCGGCAACTACAGTCACGTTGCCACGGTGCCGGAGAACACCACGCTGGTGTTCGTCTCGGGGCAGGTGGGGAACCTGCGAGACGGCTCACTCGCGGGACCGGACGCTCTGTCGCAGACCCGGCAGGTGTTCGCCAATCTGTGGTCCGTACTAGACGAGTTCGGGGCGACACCGGACGATGTGGTGAAGCTGCTGACCTTCGTATCGAGCACCGAGCATCTGCCCGGCTTCTTCGCCGCCCGGGACGAGGTTTTCGCCGAGTGGTATCCCGACGGCGACGTCCCGGCGCACTCCCTGGCCGTCGTCGCCGCACTCGCCACCCCGGAGCTCACCGTGGAAGTTGAGGCCGTCATCGCGGTACGGGGCGACGCCCGAGCATGAGCGCCGGCCGGGTCGCCCTGGTGACCGGCGGCGCCTCCAGCTACGGCGCCGCCCAAGCTCGGCTTCCTCGCTCTCAGAACCGATAGCGGAGAATGCGCGCCCCTTGCCGCGACAAGGCCGTGCTGCGGGCGGTGAGACGGGTCAGCGCGCGTAGGGGTTGCGGGAACCGGGCTATTTCCGGTGCGCGGGTGAGGATCCGCTCCTCGACCAGTTCGAGGTCCGCGCCCCAGGACTCGGGTTCGTGCGCATCGTCGAAGCCCTGGGCGGCGGTGATGCCGAGTGCCTTGATGGTCGGGTGGTACTTCATGGCCCAGGCCGCGAAGCGGGTGTAGCCATTGAGCGCGAGCTCACCAGAGGGGAAATGGCGGGTCAGCTGGCGAGTCATCATCTGGAAGGAGTCGCCGGGCATGAAGGGCAGCAGCCCTTCGGCGACGATGACGGCGGGCCGGTCGTCGGGGATGGCGGCGAGCCAGCCGGATTGGGTGAGGTCGGCTCCGACCAGGTGGGAACGGCTGGGCAGATGCTCGGATCGCAGGTTCACCACTTCGGGGAAGTCGATGTCGTACCAGTCGACGCCCGGCGGGGGATCGCAGCGCAGCATCCTGGTGTCCAGGCCGCAGCCCAGGTCGAGCACCACGCATCCGGGATGAGCGGCGGTGTAGGCGCGTACGACGTCGTCGAGCTTCTTGGCGCGCAGTGCGGTGGTGAGGACGAGATTGGGTTTGACCTTCAGCTTGCGGAAGTCGTAGTCGATTCCGCCGGCCAGGTCGGCGGAGAGCCTGTCGCCGAGGATCGGGCTGGGCAGCTCGGCGTCCAGGGCCCTGGCATAGAGGGTGAGCAGCAGTGTTTCCTGGATCAGCCCAAGTTTGGGTTGCCAGCGGTGCATGATGGTTCCTTAACGGCGTAGCGGATGGCGGGCTGCGAGGTTCTGCAGCCAGGTCAGGGAGTCGTGGGCGGCCTTGATGCGCTCAGCGCGGTGCCCCTCGCCGCCGACGAGGTCGAGTCCTTCATCGGCGATCTCGCCGAACGCGCCCAGGCTCTCGAGCTTGCGCTGGATGACCTTCTGCCAGGCGTCGTCCTCGATGCAGTAGTAGGCGGTGCGATCGCCGGGCCTTCTCACCTTCTTGACCAGGCCGATGGCGGTGAGAAACCGCATGTTCGAGGTGAGCGAGGCCCGGCTGGCCTGGATCACCTCCGCGATCTGGCCGGCGGACTGCTCGGCCGGATCGCAGATCATGAGCCACCCGAGGATGCGTCCGGTGATGGGCGGCAGCCCCCATTCCTCGACGCAGAAGGCGGTCACCCGCTCCACCCATCGAAGCAGTCGGTCCTGGTGTTCCTCACTGCTCATCTTCGGATCCTCCTCGGTGTGTTGATCGTGTGCCGGCTCACTGTGTCATGGCGGCGACCGACTCGAAGGTGGGGGTCGGGGTGATGTCGGCAAGGCGGGTCTTGCGCAGGTAGAGGTCGAACCAGTCGATCGCGAGCGCCATCGCCTCCTCCAGGCCCGGGCCGGTGTAGAGGCCGAGCACGTCGTAGGGCAGCACCTCAAGCCGTTTGGGCTCTCCCGCCCTGTCGAAGGCGCTTTGTGCCTCCTCGAGCATGTGGTACGGGTCCCAGCCGCCGTTGGCGATCATCAGCAGCGGTGTCGGCGCGAGCCGGTGGACGAGGTTCTCCGGTGCGAAGGTGAGCAGGTGCTCGGCCGAGTCGAGGGTCTTCTCATTGCGATAGGTGGGAAACAGGCGGGTGGACATGTCCGGGGTGTCCTTCACGCTGCTGTGGTCCAGCGTCAGGTGCGGCACGCGAGCGCTCTGCCCGCCTTCGTAGCGCCGCTGCCAGTCCTGCTGCAGTTGGTCGCGCAGCGCTCGGACCCCGGCGCGGCCCAGGAGGCGTTCCAGGTAGCGCCATCCGTTCCACACACTGGGGCTCTGTACGACGACGCACTTGATACGCCGATCGAGCACGGCGGCCTGGGCCGCCACCGAGCCGCCGATGCTGACGCCCCACACCCCGATCCGCTCCGGCTGTATCTCGGGACGGGTCTGCAGGTAGGACACGGCGCTGCGGAAGTCCTCGACCTGCCGTTCCGGGTAGTCCAGGCCGCGCGGCTCGCCTTCGCTCGAACCAACCGTGCGGTAGTCGATGGCCAGCACCGCGAAGCCGGCCTTCACGAAGTACGGCGCGAAGAACGCCAGCGCCTCCTTGACCATCGCCCCGCTGTGCCCGAGCACCAGTCCGGGGGCCGGGTCGCTCGTCTGTGGCAGATACAGATCGCCCGCGCAGCGGGTGCCGAGGCTGTTGAAGGTCACCTGTTCCATGATCTGCTCCCTGTAAGGTTGCTAGTTGTTTCAATGGTGACTGAAATAACTAGCAATGTCAATCCTGAGCGTCACGCCTGTGGGGGAGGGGAACGGATGTCGGGTGGCGCGCCTCGGCCACCATCGAGGACCGGCAGCGCTGGAGAGGCACGTACCGGCCGAGTTCGTGTCGGCTCGGGCGGCGGCAGAGGCTGCCGGATGAAACGCCTTCTTTCAGTGCGGCTGTCCGGCCTCGATGGTGATCGGCCGTTCGAAGACGGTGCGCAAGACGACCGTGGAGTTGGTGTGTGAGATCGCCGGGATCGCGCGGATACGGTCGAGCGCGTCGGCCAGCTCGACCGTGGTGCCCACCCTGACCTTGATCAGATAGCAGTCCTCGCCTGCCACCTCGTGCACCTCCAGCACGCACGGCTCCCGCTTCAAGGCCGCGTTGACGGCGAATGGGCCGTGTGCACCTGGACGTACCACCTCGTCTCCGATAGCGGCTCGCCGTACCGCGAGTACGGCATCGACCTGTGGCGTTTCCGCGAGGGGAAGATATGCCTCAAGGACGCCTACAGGAAGACCCGGTAGCGCGTCAAAGGCCCGGCGTGCTTGTCGCCCGCGTGGGCTCCACGCGCTCGAGCTTGGTCCAGCCGGTCCAGCCTCGCTTCTTCAGCAGCTCGATCAGCCGACGGGCGGGCGGCACAGTGTCGAACGCGAATGTGTCCATCAGCTTGACGAGCGGTGGCTCGATGTCGATGTCGTCGATGTAGTCCTCGCCCTTCTCCTCGGCCAGTCGCGTGATGTAGGCGGCCAGCTTGTCAGCCAGCTCGACCAGCTGTGGGTCGCCGGCGGGCCGGTCGAGTGCCTGGCTCAGGGTGAGAAAGAAATCGATGAGCCGCGGGTCGGCGATCTGCTCCCGTTTGCGTGCCATCCACTCCGGGACTCGCTCGGGGGAGTGCGCGGCCAGCAGGATCCAGCCGTCGCGCTCGGCCTGGACGATCCGCTCGTCGACCCCGAGTGCGCGCAGCCGGTCGAGATAGTCGAGCACCTCCGGGGGCAACGTCAAACTGTCCCCGGAGGCGAGCCGGGCGATCCGCTCACGGTGGCGCTGTCGCTGCCGGATCTCCACCCGCAGCCGCTTGTCGATGTCCGCGACCGCCGTGGCGAACTCCGCCTCGTCGGCCTGCAGCAGCTCGCGCACGCGCGCCAGTGGGACTCCGGCCTCGGCGAGGGTACGGATCTTGATCAGTTCGACTACGGCGCCGGCGTCGTATCTGCGGTAGCCGGAGTGGTCTCGTTCTGGCTCCGGCAGCAGTCCCTTGGCGTGGTAGTGCCTCACCGCGCGTACCGTCACTCCGGCGTAGGACGCCAGCTCGCCGATGGTCAACATCGGAGCCTCTCAGGGGTTGCTTAGGAAGTCGCCTGGCCGGCTTGGGTACTTCGGATGATCTGGGCGATTTCCGGGGCGTGGGTGAAGACCAGTTGGTGGTCGGCGTCGAGCCAGGACGGGACGAGGTGCGGCTGCTCGCGGATCAGCCGCTCGACACCGGCACGCCAGTTCCGGTTGAACCGCGGCGCGTGCCCTTCGCCGCTGTCGCCGGCCATGGAGGTCGACATGATCAGGCGGATGGGCCGGTCGATCTTCTCGTACCGGTCGAGGATCCTGGATCGGACCGCATCGATCTCGATGTTCAGGTCGAGAATCTCCTGGGCGGTCAGCAGCACCTGACGCGCGGTGCCCCGCTCGGTCTGCTGCCGCGTCGCCAGGTCCGCCCACATGGCGCGGAACTCCGGCAGGAGGGCCTCGGTGATGAACGGCTCGGGCACCGGGTTCGCCCCGTCGATGAGAACGAGGTCGGCGACGGCGCCGGGATGCTCGGCGGCATAGTGTACGGCCAGGTCCGCGCCCAGCGAGTAGCCCACAAGCGTGGGCGCCGCATCCAGCTCCGCCAGCACGGCGGTCAGATCGCTGAGGAACGCCTCGAAGGAGTAGTGGTCGGCGGCCGAGGCGAGGCCATGGCCCTGGAGGTCGAAGGTCACCACGTCGTGGTCGCGCCGGAGCAGCTCGGCCAGTTCGTGCAGGTGGGCCTGGGTCGAGTTCAGTCCGGGGCACAGGACCAGCGGTCTTCCCCGGCCACCCCGAGTCACTGGGAGCGTGACGCCGTCGTGGTGGACCGTGAAGTGCCGCATCGTCCTGTCGCCTCTCGTCGCCTGCTCTCCATTGCCGTACGCGCTGGTCATGCCACCATGCTGGGACATTGACCCTGCGGCAGGGTCAACCGTCGCGGGTCATCGCAGGGTTAGCGGGGTCTCTGATGCGATGCGGGTCAGCTTCTGCGGGTTGCGGACGTAGTAGAGGCTGGTGATGCGGGCGTCCTCGACCTGGACCGCTATGACGCCGTCGATCTCGCCGTTCACGCGAAGGACGAGTGCCGGGTTGCCGTTGACCACGGTGGGGTCGCCGGTGAGAGTGACCTGGGCCTTGCCGAGGCCGCCGACGATGAAGCGGGCCGCCTTGTCGGCGCCGGTGATCGGCCGTGGCGCGGCCTGCTTGACGCCGCCGCCGTCACTGATGAGGACGACGTCGGGGGCGAGCACGTCGAGCAGGCCCTGTAGATCACTGGTTTCGAGCGCGTGCTGCAACGACTCCAGAGCCGCCCGGGCCTGGCTGGGGGAGATCGCTTCGCGAGGGCGTCGGGCTTGGACGTGCTGGCGGGCGCGGTGCGCGATCTGGCGGACGGCGGCGGGGGTCTTGCTGACGATGGTCGCGATCTCGTCGTAGCTGACGTCGAAGACCTCGCGCAGGACGAATACGGCGCGTTCGGTCGGCGAGAGCGTCTCGAGGACGAGCATGAGTGCCATGGACACGCTCTCGGCCAGTTCGAGGTTCTCGGCCACGTCGGGTGTGGTGAGCAGGGGTTCGGGCAGCCAGGGGCCGACGTACGCCTCCTTGCGGCGCTTCATGGTGCGCAGCCGGTCGAGCGAGCGCCGGGTGGTGATCCGGACCAGGTAGGCGCGCTGGTCGTGCACCTGCGTCAGGTCGACCTTCATCCACCGGAGCCAGGTTTCCTGGAGGACGTCTTCGGCGTCGGCGGCCGATCCGAGCATCTCGTAGGCGACGGTGAACAGCAGGTTGCGGTGGGTGACGAACGCCTCGGTGGCGGGGTCCATCTGGGCGGGACCGGCGAGCGGCTCGGCTGTGCCTGTCGTTGGCTCGCTGCGCTCGTTCATGGCCGGCTCCTGCCTGTTCGCTTCTCAAGTGCGCTGTACGCACAAGACGCCGGTTCTCACCGCTGTGTGACATCCGTGATCGGTGGTGTACGTCACATGCCGCTCGGCGCGGTCGCCGGAAGGCAGCCTGCCGGCCGACCCGGCCGCGGCGCTGCTCAAGCTCGTCGAAGCAGCTGGCGACCGCGGGAAGTCATACGACGAGGGGACGGTCTACCTCGAGCCGGCCGTGTTCGATGAGCCAGCGGACGGACTCGAGTACTGCGGCCTCGGGCTCGTACCTGGGTGAATAGCCGAGAAGTGTCTTGGCCTTGTCGATGGTGAGGCAGTGGCTGCGGTAGAGGTGTTCCCAGCTCACCTGCGCGTGCTCGTCGGTCGTGGTGGCGCGGAACTCCTCCCAAGACACGCTCTCCAGCGAAGCTGTCTGCCCGAACCAGCTCGCTGCTTCGTGGGCGAATCCTCGGACGTTCAGGGCCGTTGGGGCGACGACATTGAAGTCCTCCCCGCCTGCCGTGTCAGGATGTGCGATCGCCTTCTCGAAGGCCTGAGCGACATCGTCGGCGTGAACGTGATGCATGAGCTCGACGCCGAGTCCGGGGATCTTCAGTGGCTGTCCGGCCGACAGCGTGCGCCAGACGGCAGGGTCCAAGTTGCCGGTCGGTCCGATCGGGTCCCAGCCCGGGCCGACGATGTGCCCGGGGTGCAGTGACGTCGTCACCACGCCGCCGCCGGCGGTCTCGTCCTTCAGCATCCGCGCGATTCGATCCTTCTGGATGCCGTACTCACCGAGTGGTTCCGTCCCTGTCCCTTCCGCGATGGGCGATTTGTGGCTCGGGCCGTATCGCCACACGGTCCCGCAGTGCAGCAGGTGGCCCGCCTGCCCGCGGAGTCGTTCCACGAGGGCCACGGCGGATTCAAGGGTGAAGCACACCAAGTCGACGACGACATCCGGCCGCAATCCCGCCACTCTGTCGCCGAAAACGCCCTCGGTGTCCTCTTGCTGGCGATCCGCTGTCACTTGCTGTATGTGCTGCCATTCAGGGGATTCGGCATAGGCGACCCGGCTTCCCCGGCTGATGTTGAGCACCTCATGACCCGCGCGTACGAGCCGGGGGATGAGGAATGTGCCGATATGACCGCTTCCCCCGATGACGACAACCCTCATACTGCTCCTCTAATCAGATGTAATACGACTTCCTGTGCTTCGTCCCTGAAGCAAGGCGGAAGTCCGGATGCTGTCTGTCTCACGTGAAGCTACCAAAACCTCTCGGCGGAGCAGCTCCTGACAATGACCATGAGGGAACGGCCAGTGACGATAGACGACATTCAAGGTCGGCTGGAGAGCCGCGGATGGCAGGCCGAGAGCGGCGAAGGGTGGCGTTGGGTCGACCATACGTACCGCACGACGACGTGATGTTCCGAGAACGGCGAGGACGCGGTGATCGCCGACCCGGACGAGGGCGTGGCCGCGCTGCGCGAGATCGACTGGGAGTGAAGGGCGGCCCGACGGGCGGTGGCAAGGAGGGATAACCACTCCTTCCACTTCTAACCTATAGCGGATGGGGGGCCTTGCCACAAGGCCCGGGTCATGCCGCACAATCACCCCTCGACGCTGGAAACGTACGAAAAGTGGGGGTCGTGGAATGCGCGTTGTGCTGGTGACCTACGGGTCGCGCGGGGACGTCGGGCCGATGACGGGCCTGGCGGTGCGGCTGAAGGCTCTGGGCGCCGAGGTGCGGGTGTGCGCGCCGCCGGACTTCGCACAACTGCTGGACGGCATCGACGTGCCGCTGACTCCCCTCGGCTGGCCGATCCGCGCGCTGGCGACGGGGGCGGTCCCCGGCAAGACGAGCCTGTCCGACATCGCCGCCGAGCTGACCGCCATGGCCTACGAGGCCGTCACCGGGCCGGCCGAGGGCTGCGCCGCGGTGGTGGCCACCGGCTCGTTCCCGGCCGTGGCCGGTGCGCGGGCGGCGGCCGAGAAACTGGGCGTGCCCTATGTGTTCACGTCGTTCTCTCCGAGCTACCTGCCGTCGCCGCACCGTCCGCCTCGCCCCTGGCCGGGGCAGGAGGTCCCCGCGGGGGTGACCGACAACCGGGCGCTGTGGGATCTCGATGCCGAGCACAAGAACGCGCTCTTCGGCGAGATGATCAACGCCCACCGGGTCTCGATCGGCCTGCCGCCGGTGGACGGCGTCCGCGACTATGCCTTCACCGACCGCCCGTTCCTGGCGGCCGACCCGGTCCTGGGCCCGTGGCAGGAGACACCGGACCTTGACGTGGTCCAGACCGGTGCGTGGATCCGCCCGGACGAGCGCCCGCTGCCGGCCGATCTGGAGGCGTTCCTGGCCGCCGGCGCGGAGCCGGTTTACGTGGGCTTCGGCAGCATGCCCATGCGGGGCGCGAGCGCGCGGGAAATCTCCCGGGCCGTCATCGAGGCGGTACGGGCGCAGGGCCGCCGGGTCCTGCTCGGGAGTGGCTGGGCCGATCTGGCTCTGGTCGACGACCGGGACGACTGCTTCGTGGTCGGCGAGGCCAATCATCAGGAGCTGTTCGGCCGGGTGGCCGCGGTCGTGCACCACGGCGGCGCGGGCACCACGGCGACGGCGGCCCGTGCCGGGGCGCCGCAGGTGATCGTGCCTCAGGTCGCCGACCAGCCGTACTGGGCGGGCCGGGTAACCGAGCTGGGCATCGGTACGGGACACGACGGTCCGACGCCGACCGCCGAGTCGCTGTCGGCCGCGCTCAAGACCGCTCTGGCTCCCGAGACCGGTGCCCGCGCGGCCGTCGTGGCCGAGACGGTCCGCACCGACGGGGCGGAGGTGGCCGCCAACCTTGTGCTCGACATGATCGGCCGGATGGGGTCCGCGGGCTGATCCCCGAAGGCCCGCATGGACAGGCGCTTCGCGCAGGTCCGCGGTGGCGCGCGTCAAGGAGAGGCGGTCGGCGGGTGGACGCTCCGGGCGGTCTGGTTCCGCAGCCACTCCTCCATGACCTGCCGGAAGGCTCCGCTCAGGAGGAAAAGAAGTTCGGCGGATGACTCGAAGCGGGCGCCCGCTGGGGTGGTGGCCCCGAGAATCTCGGCTCCGCGCTGCGATGCGACGGCCAGGGTCTCGTTCATCTGCAGAGCCGCGCGGAGCGTCCCGAGCCAGATCTGATCGTCGATGACATAGCGTTCGCGGCGCGCGCCGGGGGCCCGTTCGCGGCTGAGCATTCCCTGCTGTTCGAGGAAGGCGATGGCGTGGGAGATCGACGCGGGGCTGACGCGTAGCCGCTGAACCAGGTCGGCGGCGGTGAGAGCGCCGGAGTCGGTGATGTACAGGCAGGCCAGCACCCTGGCTTCCATCCGGGGCAGGCCCTGCTGAACGAGGAGAGCGGTGAAGGACTCCGTGAAGTCCCGCACCGCTTGGGGGTCACGCCCGTGGCCGCTGTCGGGGATCGGCGGTGCCGGAGGCTGAGCCTGCTTGTGCCGGCGCGCACGATGCCGTGTGGCCTGGTGCGCCTGGTCCGCCCCGTAGTCGTCGGGTCCGCCGTTGCGGGTGACCTCCCGCATGATGGTCGAGGCGGGCCGCCCTAGACGCCGGCCGATCTCCGCGTATCCGAGCCCCTCGGCCAGTGCCGCAGCGATGTGCTGACGGTCTTCATTGGTGAGTCTGCCTCCGGGCATCGGTGCTCGTCTCCTGTCTCTCGACATGCGCGGGCCGCACACCCACCGCAACAGTATGTATTCGCTCGCATTCCATTGCAATGCAAGTCTGATCATCCTTTGCATTCAGTCTCACAGTCATTGCAAAGAAGGCCATATCTGCTAGATAGAGCAGGCGAAACAGGCTCTCATTGCTTGTTGACTGATTTATGAACGCAATGTAGTGTCGCAGGCGTTCAGGGATTTCCGAACGGCACCGGTGGCGCCGCAGAGGGTGACCCCACGACCGAGCCCCAGACAGGGCTCGCAGAGAACGAACACTGTGCGCGAGGAGATTCATGATGGGAAACAGCAACGGCGGCTTCTCCGAAGCGGGGCTGCGCCGACTGCGTGACGTGCTGGGACGGCATGTCGAGTCCGGGAAGATTCCCGGTCTTGTCGCCCTGGTCGGCCGGGGCGAGGAGACGCACGTCGAGGCGATCGGGACGATGCGCCATGACGGTGGCGCGCCGATGCGCCGGGACACGATCTTCCGGATGGCCTCGACGTCCAAGCCGGTCGCGATGGCGGCGGCGATGGTGCTGCTGGACGAGTGCCGACTGCGGCTGGATGACCTGGTGGAGCCGTGGCTGCCCGAGCTCGCCGATCGGCAGGTGCTCAAGCGGATCGACAGCCCGCTGGACGACACCGTGCCCGCGCGGCGGCCGATCACCGTACGGGACCTGCTGACCTCCACGTTCGGGCTCGGCATGGACATGACGGCGCTGGGCACGCCGATCATGGGCGCGATCTTCGAGCGGGGGCTCACGCCCGATCTGCCGGAGCCGATGCCCGGGCCGGATGAGTGGATGCGCCGCCTGGGCACGCTTCCGCTGATGCACCAGCCCGGAGAGCGCTGGCAGTATCAGATCAGCCATGATGTACTCAGCGTGCTGGTCGCGAGGGTCACCGGCCAGTCGTTCGAGGAGTTCCTGCGCGAGCGCATCTTCGAGCCGCTGGGCATGAAGGACACCGGCTTCCACGTGCCCGCCGACCAGATCGACCGGCTGCCGACCCTGTACGCTCCCGACCCGCAGAGCGGGGAGTTCCACGTGTGGGACGAGGCCGAGGGGGGACGCTGGAGCAAGCCGCCGGCGTTCCAGGGCAGCGGCGGTGGGCTGGTCTCCACCGCCGACGACTACCACGCCTACTTCCAGATGCTGCTCAACGGCGGCACGCACGGAGGCGAACGGATCCTGTCGCGGCCCGCCGTTGAGCTGATGACCACCAACCGCCTCACGCCCGAGCAGCAGGCCGCCCGGCACGCCATGGCCACCAACAACGTCCATGTGTCCTTCGGCCAAGGCCAGCACGGTGGGTGGGGTTTCGGGATGGCGGTGCGCACCTACCGCGGCGACTACGCGCCCATCGGCCAGTTCGGCTGGGACGGCGGAAGCGGCACCTCGACCTACGCCGACCCGGACAACCAGCTCACCGGCATCCTGCTCACCCAGGTCGGGATGTCCGTCCCTAATTCGGCGCGGCTGATCCACGACTTCTGGACCACCCTCTACCAGGCGATCGACGACTGACGTGCTCGACTTGATCCGCAGGGCGTCACACCTGCTGCAGCCCGATCACTCGCAGCATGTCGAGCGCTGTGGCTTCGGGAGATCCCGGCTCGGCCGAGTACACGAGCACGGTCTGGTGGCCGTCCGGGAGCAGCATGGTGTCGCAGTCGAGCGAGATCGTGCCCAGGCTGGGATGCCTGATGCTCTTGGTCGCGGTACGCCATGGGGAGGAGCGGCCCTCCCGCCAGAGCTCGCCGAATCGTGGGCTGCCCCGACGTAGTTCGGCGATCAGCCGGACCAGGTCGGGATCGCTGGGGTAACGGGCCTGAGCGGCGCGCAGTGTACCGACCGAGGCGCGGGCGGCCGCGTCGTCCTCGTCCGGGCCTAATGCGACCTGGCAGCGGCTGCTGCCGAGAAAACGCTGCCAGATGAGGTTGCGTTGCCGCCGCGGCCACGCGGACATGTCGCCTTGAAGCGCTGCCGCGAGGGGGTTCCAGGCCAGTACGTCGCCCTTGGCCGACAGCACCAGCACGGGCAGGTCCGCCATGCGGTCCAACAGCCGAAGCACGCTCGGCCGTACGACCATCGCGATGCGCCCGGCCTGGGGCGGTTCGTGGCCGGCGAGCCGGAACACCAGGTCGCGATCATCGTCGTTGAGCCGCAGGGCCTGGGCCAGTGCGGAGATGACCTGACTCGAGGGTCGCGGGCCGCGCCCCTGCTCGAGGCGGACCACGTAATCGACGCTCAGGCCCGCGAGCATGGCCAGTTCCTCCCGGCGCAGGCCCGGCACCTGGCGGCGCGTTCCCGCCGACAGCCCGACATCCTGCGGTCGTACACGAGCTCGGGCCGTGCGGAGTACTTCGGCGAGTTCGGGGCGGTTCACTCCTCCATCATCCTGGTAGATCGCCTCGGCCGGGTGGTACCGCAAGTCCTATGCCGTAGCGGTCCTGGTGGGTCCCAGGCGTGCGCGTCGAGGATCGGCTCCATGACAGAGATCAAGACGGTGGCGCTGGTCACCGGAGCGAACAAGGGGCTGGGCCGCGAGACCGTACGTCGCCTGGCCGGCAAGGGGTGGCAGGTCTTCCTGGCCGCGCGGGATCGGGGACGCGGCGGCCAAGTCGCGGACGCGCTGGCGGGTGAGGGGCTCGAGGTGGAGTTCGTCGAGCTTGACGTGAGCTCGCAGGAGTCCGTGGCGGCGGCCGTGAAGGCCGTCGCCGAGCGCGTGGATCGCCTGGACGTGCTCGTCAACAACGCCGGAGTCGGTGGCCCGTTGCTGGATCCGGCCGACATGGACGCCGACGCGCTACGTGCGCTGTATGAGGTGAACGTGTTCGGCCAGGTGCGGGTCACGCACGCGTTCCTGCCGCTGCTCCGCAGGTCGGAGCTGCCCCGCATCGTCATGGTGTCCAGCGCTCTGGCCTCGCTGGCGCACGCCGGTGACCCCGCCCGCCCCGAGTACGGCTTTCTGAGCCTGGACTACGCCTCGTCGAAGGCGGCGCTCAACATGATCGTCTCCCAGTACGCCCGGGCGCTACCGGGGTTCAAGGTCAACGCAGCGGATCCGGGCAACCCCGCCACCGACATGAACCATCACACGGGTATCCACACCATCGCGGAGGGAACCGCGGCGATCATCAGGCTGGCCACACTGGACTCCGGCGGGCCGACGGGCGGCTTCTTCGGCAGTGACGGCCCGGTCCCATGGTAGGAGTGAAGATGACCAAGATCCTGACGATCGGGCTGCATCCGAGCACGATCGACTACACCGGATTTCCCGGCCTTGACGAGGCGACGCTCACCGCGCGGATCGAGCAGGGCGACGCGGCGCTGCGGGCGGCGGGCTTCGACGTGGTGTCGTGCCTGGTCGGTACCGACCCGGACGAGGCAGAACAGGCCGTCCGTGAACGGTTGCCGGAGGGGCCCTTCGGTGTGGTCATGATCGGCGGTGGTGTGCGCATGGTCCCTGAGCACACGCTCCTGTTCGAACGGCTGATCAACGTTCTGGCGGCGACGGCTCCCGGGATTCGGTTCTGCTTCAACACCTCACCGGAAACGACGATCGACGCCATTCGCCGTTGGGTCTGACTCGCACCGCCAGCTATTCGGTGTTGCTATGTACCGGTAATAAGTGTTACTTTATACCGGTAGTCAGCAACGCCGAGTAGCTAGGCGGGGAGATTCATGATGGGACAAGGCAACAGCGGCTTCTCCGAAGCAGGGTTGCGCAGACTGCGCGAGGTGCTGGAACGGCATGTCGAGTCCGGGAAGATTCCCGGCCTTGTCGCCCTGGTCAGCCGAGGCGAGGAGACGCACGTCGAGGCGATTGGGACGATGCGCCACGAAGGTGGCGCGCCGATGCGCCGCGACACCATCTTCCGGATGGCCTCGACGTCCAAGCCGGTCGCCGTATCGGCGACGATGGTCCTGCTGGACGAATGCAGGCTGCGAATGGACGACCCGGTGGACGAGTGGCTGCCCGAGCTCGCCGACCGGCAGGTGCTGAAGCGGCCCGACGGCCCGCTGGACGACACCGTGCCCGCGCGGCGGCCGATCCTCGTGCGGGACCTGCTGACCTCTACGCTCGGGCTGGGCGTGGACATGACGGCGAAGGGGTCCCCGATCCTGGCCGCGCTCTTCGAGCAGGGGGTCTACGGCCAGGAGGACGGATGGCTGTTGCCGGCGCCCGGCCCGGATGAGTGGATGCGCCGCCTCGGCACGCTCCCGCTGGCCTACCAGCCCGGAGAGCGGTGGCAGTACAACCTCAGCGATGACGTGCTCGGCGTGCTGGTGGCCAGGGTCAGCGGCCAGTCGTTCGAGGAGTTCCTGCGCGAGCGCATCTTCGATCCGCTGGACATGAAGGACACCGCCTTCCACGTGCCCGCCGACAAGCTTCACCGGCTGCCGCCCCTGTACGCCCCCGATTGGCAGACCGGCGAGTTCAACGTGGAGGACGAGGCCGAAGGGGGACACCACAGCAAGCCTCCGGCGTTCCCGTCGAGCGGCGGCGGACTCGACTCAACCGCCGACGACTACCACGCCTACTTCCGCATGTTGCTCAACGGCGGGATGCACAACGGCCGGCGGATCCTGTCACGGCCCGCCGTCGAGCTGATGACCACCAACCAGCTCCCGCCCGAGCAACTGGCCGCCCGAGTGGCCTGGGCCCGCAACGCCGTCCATCTGGGATACGGCCTGTCGCAGCACGGCGGCTGGGGTTTCGGGATGGCGGTGCGCACCTACCGCGGCGACTACGCGCCCATCGGCCAGTTCGGCTGGGACGGCGGAGCCGGCACCACGACCTACGCCGACCCGGACAACCAGCTCGTCGGCATCCTGCTCACCCAGGTCGGGATGTCCACCCCGGATTCGGCGCGGGCCATCCACGACTTCTGGACCACCCTCTACCAGGCGATCGGCGACTGACCCGCCTACCTGGTCGAGCGTCCGTGGCCGGGACGGGGGAGGGAACAGTTCTCCGCTGGAGATGGCTCGCATCGCAAACAATCGTTGGTTGTCACCGGGGTGACCGCCGTGGCGGAGGTGTCGCTCCGCATCCGCTCTGGCCAGGTGCTCTGCCTGCTCGGACACAACGGCGCCGGCAAGTCCACCCTCATCAAGATCCTTTCTGGGGTGCACCCGGCGACCGAGGGCGTCCTCATGTCGAGGAGGTCCACGCGGCTTCGAGAGAACGCTCGGTCGTCCGCTGACAGCCCGCGGGCCAACAACCGTCACGGGGTGCGCGGTCAAGCACCCGTAAAGCTCTTCTTCCGTGAGGTGCAACAAGAGGGTGGCCGCCCTTGGTTTCCCAGTTGAGGGGGAATGTCCGGGGTCGTGAGGGGCGGCCTCACCTCGCGATTGGAGCACCGACATGCCCCTGGTACGCATCGACATGGTCCGCGGATGCCGCCCCGACCAGGTCAAAGCCGTCGTCGACGCCAACCCTTCACGCGCTGGTGAAGGTCTTGGCGATCCCGGTACGAGATCGCTTCCAGATCGTCACCCAGCACGAGACCGACGAGATCATCGCCCAGGACGCCGGCCTTGGCTTCGAACGCGGCGCCGGCTGACCGCCAGCGTCGAAGGAGGCCCCTGATGTCCGATCATCTCGATGCTCCGGGGATGAAGCCGCCGCATGGCGATGCCCGGATCGACATCACCGATATATTCGCCTTCCGGCAGCCCGGCGACCAGGACCGCTCAGTCCTGGTCATGTGCGTCAACCCGCTGGCGCCGACCATGGGGGAGCGGTTTCACCCGCGGGCCGTGTACAACCTGCACCTGGACACCAACGGCGACGCCGTGGCCGACCTGACCTTCGCGGTCACCTTCTCCGGCGAGGCGGAACAGACGGCGAGGGTGAAGCTGGACGGCGAGGTGCTCTTCGCCGGTGCCCCGGTGTGTTTCGGGCCGCGGGCGCAGGCTTCGACCGAGGGGGAGTACCGGTTCTTCGCCGGGATCCGCAGCGATCCGTTCTTCTTCGACCTGGAGGGCTTCAAGGCAGGTATGGCCTTCACCGGGGCCGACTTCTTCGCCGACAAGAACGTCTTCGCCATCGTGCTGGAGGTGCCCAACAGCCTGTTCCTCGAGCAACCGGTCGGCTACTGGACGACGGTGCTGCTGGAGGGCACGCAGGTCGAGCGGATGGGCCGGCCGCTGATGAACATCATCTTCACCAAGGACGATGACAAGAACACCTACAACGCCGGCGCACCCGCCGACGACCGGCGCGACCACACCGGCAAGATCGTCGCGGCCCTGCTGGGCGCGGGCGGCGGCTACACCGAGCACGAGGCCACCGAGGTGGCCGGGCAGTTGCTGCCCGACCTGCTCAGCTACGACTGCACCGAGCCGGCCGGCTACCCGAACGGCCGCCAGTTCGCTGACGACATCGTCGACGAGCAGCTGGCCATCCTGACCAAGGGGAGCGCGCCCTCCCAGGGGATCAAGCCGCACGGCGACACGCTGACGGTCTTCCCCTACCTGGGCGCTCCGCAGTCAGCTTCTCGGCCGTAAATAAACGCCCGAGGTTCCACGCCAGATTCCGCTGAATTTCCCAGTCACTGATCCCATCTCCTAACCTCGGAGCCGAGGACGGCGAAGGGCCGGATCCGGCACTGGCAGGAGAGCAGGCCACCATGAACAGCGCACTGACCGCCATCGGCCTGTCCGTTCCCGTGCTGGCCGCACCCATGGCAGGCGGCGCCACCACACCCCGGCTGGTCACGGCTGCCGCCGAAGCCGGTGGCCTCGGGCTGCTGGCCGGCGGCTACAAGCGCCCCGAAGCGCTCGCGGAGCAGATCGCCGAGGTACGGGCCGCTTCCGTCCCGTTCGGCGTCAACCTGTTCGCCCCCAACCCGATCCCGGTCGACCCCGCCGCTTACCGCCGCTACGCCCTCGCCCTCCAGCCCGAAGCCGGCCGCTACGGACTCGACCTCGCCGAAATCGCTCTCACCGAAGACGACGACCATTGGCGCGACAAGATCGACCTCCTCCTGGCCGACCCGGTCCCGCTGGCGAGCTTCACCTTCGGCATCCCGGATCCGGCGGTCATCAAGGCGCTGCGCGCCGTCGGCACGCTGATCGCGCAGACGGTCACCTCGGCCGAGGAAGCGCTCCGCGCCGCCGACGTCGGCGCCGACCTCCTGGCCGTGCAGGCGGGCGCGGCCGGTGGCCACTCGGGCACCCTCACCCCCGACCGCCTTCCCGCGGCGACACCGATCACCCAGCTGCTGCGCGAAGTGGCCCAGGTGACCGATCTCCCGCTCATCGCCGCGGGAGGTCTGGCCACCGGCGATGCCGTCGCCGAGGTCCTGCGGGCCGGCGCCGTGGCCGCCATGGTAGGCACCGTCCTGATCCGCGCCGACGAAAGCGGCGCTTCCAAAACGCACCAGGACGCCCTCGCCGACCCGGCCCGCGACCGGACGCTCGTCACCCGCGCGTTCACCGGCCGCCCCGCACGCGCGCTGCGCAACGCGTTCACCGACCGCTACGACCACCTCGCCCCGGCCGGCTACCCCGCGCTGCACCACCTGACCAGCCCGCTGCGCAGAGCCGCGGCCGCCGCCGGTGACGCCGAACGCCTCCACCTGTGGGCGGGCACCGGTTACCGGCACGCGTCGGCAGAGCCCGCGGCGCGCATCCTGACCCGCCTCACGGCGAACCTCTAGCACGCTGTTAGTTCTCTCCGGGAGATGGCTGCCATCGCCAACAATCGTTGGACCCGAAGATAACGGCGCGCTTAACGTCCCCTCTATCGCTGGTCAGCCGGCCAGGAGGCCCAGCCGAAGGGGACATCAGCTTGTTGCCGAACAACCGCCGCACCGAACGGCGAGTACGGCGGCGCCGCGACCTACGTCGCTGAGCACTCGCCCGCCGGGAGAAAGGGTTTCTACACCAGCTTCCTGCAGGCCACGGCGACACTCGGCTTCCTGCTGTCCATCGCGTTCCCTCCGCAGATCCGCTACACCGGGCTGTCCATCTCCTACCACCTCGGAGCGGGCCTGTTCGGCGGAATTACCCCGCTCATCGCGCTGTCCCTCACCTCCTCCACCGGCGACCAGTTCGCCGGTATCGCTTACCCGATCGTCGTGGCGGCACTGTCGGCGCTGGTCAGTGTGACGCTGTTGCGCAACGGCCGGAGGAACCGCGCGGTCAGCGGCGTCTGGGACCGCTTCGACCCGGCTCCATCCCTGGAGACGCCGGCCAGCACGTGATCAACGGTCAAGCTGGTGACGGCGAGACGGATTCGCGGCTGCGGACCGGCATCGGGACCCGGTGCACCTCGCCGGCCCGGTCGGTGTCCGCATGCTCGCGATCGGTCTCGGCGAACCGGTCGATTTCGGCGAACAGCACGTCGACGGCCTTGCGCCCCAGTTCGTAGTGGGGCAGCGCCACCGTGGTCAGTTGGGGCCGCATCCACGAGGCGAGGGGGTGGTCGTCGAAGGAGACGATGGAGACGTCCGCCGGAACCTTGAGCCCGAAGTCGTCGAGTGCCTGGTAAGCGCCCATGGCGATGCGGTCGTTGAAGCAGATCAGCGCACGCGGCCGGGCGGTTTGCAGGAGGTCGCGCGTCGCGGCGAGGCCGTACTCCGGCTGCCAGTCAGGACAGGTGCGGGCGCCCGCCACTTTGACTCCCGCCGCGCCGAGCGCTTCGCGGATGCCGACGAGCCGCTCCACCGCCGCGACGCTCTGCGCGGGCACGTCGCGCAGGCGCGGGCCCGCGCCGATCAGGTAGATGTCGTCGCGGTGGCCCGCGTCGAGCAGGACATGGGCCGCGCGGCGGCCGGCCTCGGCCTCGTCGGGGATGACGGCGGGCAGGGGAGTGGGCTGCTTGGGCAGCGCGTTGAGCAGCACGGCGGGCGCCCCCGTGATGCCCTTGGGCACCTTGATGGTCCTGGTGAACATCGAGGCCAGGATGAGCCCGTCGACCTGGCGGTCATGCATGGCCTGCAGCAGGAGGCGTTCGAGCTCGGCGTCGCCTTCGGTCTCACCGATGAACAGCATGAAGCCGCGCTCACGCGCCGCCTCCAGCGCGCCCTTGATCATGTCGCCGGCCAGCCTTGAGGTGGCGACGGTGTCGGAGACGAAGCCGATGGTCCGGCTGGTGCCCGTTCGCAGGCCCACGGAGACGATGTTGGGCCGGTACTGCAACTCCTCGGCCGCCCGCAGGACCCGCTGCTCGACGTCCTGAGAGATGCGCAGCTCACGGCCGCGGCCGGACAGCACCAGCGAGGCGGTCGGGCGGGAGACACCGGCCGCCTTGGCCACATCGGCCAGCGTGACCCGTCGTGGGCTCACCCAGGACCTCCGATCGTCAAGAGAGTGGTACGGGGGGTTGACATCGTACGACGCGCGCCGTGAGACTATCGGGCGCTAACCCGATTTAGCAACGGAAAGCGGGACATCAGCCCGGTGCCGATCGTCCCAAGCAGCAGAGGAGATGCACATGGCACGCCGAGTTCGCCCCGGCAGGTCCGGGGCCGCGCTTGTGATCGCCATGGGGACGCTGGCCGCCGCCTGCGCGGCTCCCGGCAGCGACAGCCCGCGACCCCAGGCCACCAGCGCCTCGCCGGTGTCCGCGGCGCCCACCTGCGGCACCGCGCCGATCACCATGAACGGCTACTTCGAGACCGGCTTCCCCCTCCCCAAGGCGCTGACCACCGAGTTCACCAAGCAGCACCCGAACGTCACGTGGAACATCCGCGAGGACCAGTTCGCCGTCATCACCCAGAACGCCCCGCGCGTGCTGGCCGACAACCCGCCCGACCTGATGCGCCTGCCCCAGGTCTCCGAGCTGGTCAAGGACAACCTGCTGAAGAACCTGGACGGCTACGCCACGGCTTTCGGCTGGGACAAGTGGCCGGCCTCGCAGCTCCAGCAGCTGCGCCTGGGCCCGGGCGGACGGCCGCGCGGTGAGGGCTCGCTGTACGCCCTGGGCCTCAACTTCAGCATGACCGGCGTCTTCTACAACAAGAAGCTCGCCGCGCAGGCCGGGATGTCCGCGCCGCCCGCCACGCTGGCCGAGCTCGACGCGGTGCTGGCCAGGGCCAAGAGCGCGGGCATCACGCCCATCGTGCAGTTCAACGGCGGCGCCACCGGCGGCCTGGCCTTCCCGCTGCAGAACCTCATGGCCTCCTACGGACCGCCGCAGCCGATCAACGACTGGATCTTCCAAAAGCCCGGCGCCACCATCGACACCCCGTCGAATCTGCAGGCGGCCCAGCATCTGGAGCGGTGGATCAAGGCCGGCTACTTCCAGAAGGACGTCAACGCGGTCGACTACGCGACGATGATGAGCCGCTTCATCGGCGGCAAGGGCCTGTTCATGTTCAACGGCGAC
Source organism: Nonomuraea sp. NPDC052129 (assembly GCF_040680095.1). Lineage (NCBI taxonomy): Bacteria > Bacillati > Actinomycetota > Actinomycetes > Streptosporangiales > Streptosporangiaceae > Nonomuraea > Nonomuraea sp. NPDC052129. The sequence goes on from NZ_JBFAVX010000036.1 coordinate 117,464, forward strand.
TGGGAGTCGGGCAACCTCGACAAGCAGATGGCGGGCAACGTCGGCTTCTCCCTGATGCCGCCGGTCCAGCAGGGCGGCAAGCGGGCCGCCATGTCCGCACCTCTGACCTTCGGGATCGCCGCGAACGCCAAGAACGCCGACTGCGCCGCCTTCTTCCTCAACTGGGTGGCCACCGACAAGCGGGCGCGCGAGATCGGTGTGGAGGTCGGCGGATCGCGTCCGATGGGACCGGCCGAGGCGTACATGCCCGCCGTCAAATCTGGCACGGTCACCGCCGGCACGCTGGCCGCGGGGGCTGACATCGCCAAGGACAACGGCGCGATGGACTTCATCGCCAACGCCACCGGCGCCATCTACGCCAAGAGCTGGACCCCCCAGCTGCAGAAACTCGTCGCGGGACAGCAGACGCCGCAGGACCTGCTGAAGAGCGTCCAGGCCGACTACGCCGGCCAGCTCGAAGGGAACTGAGGCAGGTGGGACTCTCGCACCGGCGGCCGGCCGTGGTCAAGCTGCGCGGCTTGACCGGCTGGCTGTTCGTCGCCCCGGCGCTCGCCTTCTACGCGGTGTTCGTCCTGCGCCCGATCGCCCTGACCGTTCAGTACTCGCTCTATGACTGGGACGGCATCGGCCCGTCCACCTGGGTGGGCCCGGCCAACTACGGCAAGGTCTTCACCGACCCGGACCTGTTCGACTCGCTGGTCAACGCCGTCAAGCTGATCGTGTTCTTCAGCGCGATCCCGGTCGTGCTGGGCCTGGCTATCGCCGCGACGATCCGGCGGATCGCCGCCAGCCGGCTCGCCCTGATCGCGCGGACCGTGCTGTTCCTGCCGCAGGTCATCCCGCTGGTGGCGGCCGGCATCGCGTGGAGCTGGCTGCTGGCCTCCACCGGTGTGATCAACCAGCTGCTCTCGCTTGTCGGTCTCGGCGGAGTGACCCGGGCCTGGCTGGGCGACTTCGCCACTGCCCTGCCCGCGGTCGGCATGATCGGTGCGTGGGTGCTGCTCGGCCTGTGCACGCTGCTGCTCCTGGCCGGCATGAGCAAGATCGACCCGGCGCTGTACGAGGCCGCCCGGCTGGACGGCGCGGGGGCGTGGCGGGAGTTCGTCTCCATCACGGTGCCGAGCCTGCGCCAGGAGATCGCGGTCTGCGTCACGGTGACGGTGATCGCGGCCCTGGCGAGCTTCGACATCATCTACATCTCCACCCAGGGCGGTCCCGGCAACACGACCATGGTGCCCGGCCTGCAGATCTTCTACCTGGCCTTCTCCGAACGCGAGGTGGGCATGGCCTCGGCCCTGGCCGTGGTGCTCATGGTCCTGGTGATCGCCTGCGCCCTGCCCATCCAGTGGTTCGCGAAGGACGGCAACCGATGATCACCGCCTCGCGGGAAGCCTGGACCGGCAGGCTGCTGCTCGTCCTCATGATGGCGGTTACGCTCCTGCCGTTCCTCAGCCTGTTCGTCACCGCCCTGCACCCCTCGGGCACCTACCCGGCGGGGCTGGCCTGGCCGGCCGACCCGCAGTGGGGCAACTTCCCGCGTGCCTTCGAGGCCGCGAAGATGGGCGAGCTGCTGAAGTCGAGCGCCCTCATCGTGCTCGGCGTGGTCCCGATCTCGATCCTGCTGGGTACGATGGCCGGCTTCGCCATCGGTCACCTGCGCGTGATCGGCGGCCGGGTGATCTTCCTGCTGTTCGTGCTCGGCCTGACCCTCCCCTTCGAGGGCATCATCACGCCGCTGTATTACCAGATCCGCGACATGGGGCTGCTCAACACGCGCTGGGCGATCATCCTGCCGCTCATCGGCCTGTTCATGCCGTTCAGCGTCTTCTGGATGCGCGCCCACTTCGTCAACATGCCCGGGGAGCTGTCGGAGAGCGCGCGGATGGACGGAGCCAACGTGTGGCAGCTGTTCCGGCGCATCCACGTCCCCCTGGCCATGCCGGCGATCTCGTCCCTGGGCATCCTGCTGTTCCTGTGGACCTGGAACCAGTTCCTGCTGGCCATCGTGCTGGTCGACGATCCCACCAAACGCACGATGTCCGGCGCCCTGGGCGCCTTCCAGGGACAGTGGGGCACCGATATCCCGCTGCTGTGCGCCGGATCGCTGCTGATCCTGACGCCCACGCTGGTGATCTTCCTCATCTTCCAGCGCCACTTCGTCAAGGCCCTGCTTCAGGGCTCCTTGAAGGGCTGACCATGCTCTATCCGGCACGCTGGACCCACCGGCACCTCGACCTGCTCGCCGAGGCCGCCACGACCTCAGCGCCCGTCATCGCCCCCGCCTCCGTGCCACCGATCCTGCCGAGCCACGACCTGTGGGACCTGTGGCCGATCCAGAACGAGGACGGCTCGACGAGCGTGATCGGCGGCCAGGAGCTGTGGATGGCCCTGTCGGCCCCCGCCGCCGCCGGCCACCCCGAAGAGCGCCATGACCAGGCCCGGATCCGCCTGCTCGCCCGACGCGACGACGAGTGGAAGGACTTGGGGAACGCCTTCGCCGACGGCGCCGCGCCCGGCAGCCGCGAATGGTCCGGGTCAGCGGTCCGGCGGCCTGATGGGACCGTGTCCGTCTACTACACGGCCACCGGACGGCGTGGCGAAGCACGACCGACGTACCGGCAGAGCGTCATCGAGGCCCGCGCCGCCCTGATCGCCGACGACGGCCGGATCTCGTTGAGACCGGACGCCGAGCATAGGGAGCTCCTGCGCTCCGACGGCCGGATGTACCTGCCGACAGAGGAGGGTGACGGAGCCCCGGGCCTGCCGGTAGGGGAGGGCGACGGAGCGCCGGGCCGCATCAGGGCCTTCCGCGATCCCGGCTGGTTCCGCGACCCGGCCGACGGGCGCGACCATCTCCTCGTCGCCGCGTCCACCGCGTGGCAGGACGGCTTCACCGGCGCGATCGCCCTGGCCGAGGTACGAGCGGGCACCTGGTCCCTCCTGCCGCCACTGCTCGTCGCCGAAGGTATCAACCACGAGCTCGAACGACCGCACGTCATCGTCCACGACGGCCGGTACTACCTCTTCTTCTCCACCCAACGCCACACCTTTCACCCGGCCGGCCGCGCGCCCACCGGGCTCTATGGCTTCGCCGCACCGAGCCTGACCGGGCCGTACGAGCCGCTCAACGGGTCCGGGCTCGTGATCCAGAACCCCGCCCGCCAACCCGACCAGGCATACGCCTGGCTGGTGCTGCCCGACCTCCGTGTGGTCAGCTTCGCCAACTACCGCTCCTGCCAGGGCGTGGATCTGCGATCCGCGCCGGCCGCGCGGGCACGGGCCGGCTTCGGCGGCACCATCGCCCCGATGCTCAAGCTCAGCCTGGACGCGATGACCACCTCTGTCATCCCGTGTGGATGAAGTCGCGGACGAGCTTCACCAGCTCCGTCGGCCGCTCGGCCATCACGATGTGTCCGCTGTCGACTTCCTCGTACGAGGCACCCGGGATGGCGGCGGCCAGCTCGCGGGAGTACTCCACGGAGATCAGCGTGTCGCGGGCGCACCCGATCACCAGTGTCGGCGCCTGAATCCGCGGCAGCAGGTCGCGGACGTCCAGCCGCGAGGCGAGATCGATCTGCCGGAGCCTGCCCGCATGGGGCCGGAAGGCGGTGGCGAGCTCCGCCACGGCCGCCGGGCCGATGGAAGCCAGATGCTCACGGCTGAAGGCGATCAGCATCGTGTACCGCGCGAAGGTGTCGCCATCACCGGCCAGATCACGCCAGACGGTGAACGCGTTGCGGAGGTATGCATCGCCCCGCCCGGCCCAGCCCGTGACCGACACGACGCTGCGCACCAGATCCGGCCGTACGGCGGCCAACGCGGCGACCACCGAAGCCCCCATGGAGTGCCCGACCACGTCGGCGGGCCCCTTCCCGAGATCGGAGATCACGGCGGCGACCTGCTCGACGAGCAGCTCGACCGTGAGCTCGCCCCCGTCGTCGCGCGCCGCGTCGCTTCCCGAAAGATCCGGCAGCACCACCGTGCTGGTGCCCGTGAACGCCCCGGCCACGCCGTCCCATGCCTTCGAGCCCGGACTGCCCCCATGCACCAGGACGAGCGGGCGGCCCTCACCCATCACCCGGTACGGCACGTGCGCGGCGCCCACTGTGATCTCTCTCATGTCTGTCTCCCCTTCTCATCGCTGGACACCAGGGACGATGCCAGGAGCGTGCGGCGATGAGGAGGGGAGCCGATTCCCTAGGATCGGCCCTCCTAGCGTGCGCGGCACGCGCAGTGGGCCGGGCGGCGAGGATGGATGACATGAAGATGGACCACGTCAAACTGGCGGACTTCCTCCGCCGTTCCCGCGAGCGGCTCCGGCCGCAGGAGGTCGGCCTGGCCGCCGGACCGCGGCGCCGCACGCCCGGCCTGCGCCGCGAAGAGCTGGCCCAGCTGGCCGGGGTGTCGGCCGACTACGTGATGCGGCTCGAACAGGCGCGCAGCTCCCAGCCGTCGGTCCAGCTACTGAGCGCGCTCGCCCGGGCCTTGCGGTTGACCGAGGATGAAAGAGATCACCTTTACCTGTTGGCGGGCCACCGGCCGCCCGAAGGGGCGCGCGCCGGAAATCACGTACGTCCCGGCCTGCTCTACCTTCTCGACCGGCTGGGCGACACGCCCGCCCAGCTTCTGACCGACCTCGGAGATCTGCTCGCGCAGAACACCCTGGCCGAGACGCTGTTCGGGTGCGTGTGCAGGATCGAGGAACGGGACCGGAACATCGTGTGGCGCTGGTTCACCGACCCGTTCGTGCGCCAGGCGTACCCCGCTGAGGAACACGACCGCCATAGCCGCCTGCGCGTCGCCGACCTGCGTGCCGCCGCGACACGTCGTGACTACGATCGGCCCTCGAGCGCCCTGATCGACCGGCTTGGGGCGGCCAGCGAGGAGTTCGCCGACCTCTGGCAGCGGCACGAGGTCGCCGTGCGCCGCGAGAGCCGGTTGCGCGTCATTCATCCCTCCGTCGGGCTCATCGAATTCGACTTCGAGATGCTGCAGACGCAGGCCGCCGACCAGCGCCTGCGCCTGTTCACGCCGCCGCCCGGATCCAAGAGCATCGAGGCTCTCGAGCTCCTGCGCGTCATCGGCCCGGAGACCGCCCACCGCAGTCACCGATGACTTTTCCTGCGGTGTACGGCTATCGCCGCCCCGAGAGCGAGAGCGGCATATCCGCAGGTCACGGCCAACCCTGCCCAGGGCGGAAGCGGGTAATAACTCCCGAACAGTGACGGGCCCACGTCCACATGCGCGAACGTGGGGACGCTCTGCGTGATCGCGAACCCGGCGGCAGGGGTGATCACCAGCAGCCATGGCGCCAGACCCGCGCTCGCCAGCAGGTACGGCACGACGACCAGCGCGATGGCCAGCCCGATGGCGACGATGGCCCGCTTGACCAGCGCGGCCAGGCCCAGAGCCAGTACGGCGGCGGCCGCGGTCAGCGCCGCGAAGCCGACGATCACCCGCAGCTCGGTACCCAGGGTCAGCGGCTGAATCGGGTTCTGATGGGCACGCAACAGCGCCAGACCGCCGGGCACCACGATCCCCGAGGTCATCAGCCCCGCCGCGAACGCGACCGCGCCGACCACCGTGGCCTTGGCCGCCAGCAGCCGCGCTGGACGCGGCTTGGCTGGCGGGCTGACCAGTGGCCCGACCGGCGGGCCGGTCCCGATCAGCCCGCGCCGGTGGTCTGCCGTGTAGAACGTGACCGCCACTCCGAGCACCAGAATCAGCCCGATGACCCCGCCGATCAGCGTGAAGTCGGCGCGCAGGCCGCCTTCCACCGTGGCGGGCCCGATGTCGCCACCCCCGGTCACGATGAGCTTGTCGCCGGACTCGACGACCCCGCCCGGGTGATGCGGGGTCTTGCCGTCGGACTCCAGGGCGACGCCGACGTCGTCGCGGCGCCACGAACCGTTCGCGCCCTGCAGTTTGATCTGGTCGAAGGTGGCGGTGGCCTGGGCGAAGGCCTTCGCCATGTCCCACAAGGCGCCTGGTGAGGCGGCGAACAACCCGATCTCGACCGTCTCCGGCAGCCCGGTCAGCTTGACCGTGCTGACCTGGGTCCACGTCTTGCCGTCGTCCGACTCAAAGCCGGTGACGGTGTCGCCCGACCTGGTCAGCCGTAGCCACTGCGGGCCGTTGTGCGGTCCGCCGGCCACGTCGTGGGTGTAGTTGTACTGCATCCGCACGCCGTGATCTCCGGTGAGCATGATGGCGGCGTACGGTGTGCCCTGCTTGAGGCTCTGCCGTATGAGGAGCCCGGCCTTCGCCCACGGCACCACCCCCTGCTTGATGTTGCGCACCCCGGGTACGGCGTCCGGCAGCCGCATCTGCCCGGTCATGTCCGCCACGCGGGCGGTGATGCTGCCGTTCCCCTTGAGCGGCTGGTGCACGAAGTAGTACCTGTCCTGCACAGCCGTGCCATCGGGTCCCAGCAAGGGCGCGGGGCAGGGGCCTTCGCCCTTCCCGGTCACGCAGCTGCTGCGGACGCCTCCGGCGATCAGCAGCCCGAGCGACACGGTGACCAGCACGGAGGCCGCCATGGCGAGCACCCAGCCTCGCCCGGAGCGGAACCTGGTCCACTCCGCGTGCAAGCCGGATCGGAACGGCGTAGATGGATTCATGCCGAAAGTTGTACGCGGCACCCGGTTCCAGCCGGGTCGCAGCGGCTGCGACCTGGCTGCGACCGGGGATCTGGGATCGTTAAGGCATGGCACCTCAACCAGGCGGTGAGGGTCGGTGAGGGTCCTGGTCGTCGAGGACTTCGAGATCCTCGCCCGCTCCATCGGAACCGGGCTGCGCCGCGAGGGCATGGCCGTCGACGTCGTCCTGGACGGCACCGCTGCCCTCGACCGCCTGGCCGTCACCCGCTACGACGTGGTGATCCTCGACCGCGACCTGCCCGGCGTCCACGGGGACGAGATCTGCCGGCGACTCGCTCACGGCCGCTGTGAGACCCGCGTGCTGATGCTCACCGCCTCCGGCACGATCGAGGACCGCGTCGACGGGCTCAGCCTCGGCGCCGACGACTACCTGCCCAAGCCGTTCGCGTTCGCCGAACTGGTCGCCCGCGTCCGTGCCCTGGGCCGCCGTGCCACCCCGCCGCTGCCGCCCACCCTGGCATGCGGGGACATCACCCTCGATCCGGCCCGCCGTATCGCCTTCCGGGCCGGTCGGCGCCTTGAGCTGAGCCCCAGGGAGTTCGGCCTGCTGGAATGCCTGCTCGCCATGCCAGGGCTGGTCATCTCCGCCGAGGAACTGCTGGAGCGCGTCTGGGACGAGGCCGCCGACCCCTTCAGCAGCGCCGTCAAGCACACCATGCACCGGTTGCGGGTCAAGCTCGGCGACCCGCCCGTGATCGAGACCATCCGCGAAGGCGGCTACCGCATCGGACCGTCATGACCTCCCAGAGGCTCAACCGCATCGGACCGTCATGACCTCCCAGAGGCTCAACCGCATCGGACCGTCATGACCTCCCAGACGCTCACCAGAAGGTCGCTGCAGACGCGGCTCGCGCTGGCCTACGCGGCGGGCATCTACGCCGCCGGGACCTTCGTGCTCATACTCGTCGACATCCCGCTGGCCAGCATCCAGCAGACCACTCCCAAAGGCTCATCCGGCCCGATCACTGAAACCAGGGCCGGGATCAGCCTGCCCCAGCTCCTCACCGGATCCGCCGTCGCCCTGCTCATACTGATTCCCGTCGCCCTGGCTCTCGGCTGGTACGTCGCCGGCCGGTTCCTGCGCCCGCTGCGCGCCATCACCACCACCGCCAAGATCATCTCCGCCGGAGACCTCCATCGGCGCCTGGACCTCGGTCAGCCCGCGGACGAGCTGACCGAACTCGGCCACACCCTCGACGACCTGTTCGCCCGCCTGCAAGCCTCTTTCGACGCCCAGCGCCACTTCGTCGCCAACGCCTCCCACGAGCTGCGCACTCCGCTCGCCGGCCTGCGTACTCTGCTCGAAGTCGCCCTCGCCGACCCCGACGCCGACGCCGAGACCCTGCGCTCGGTCTGCCAGGAGGCCCTCACCCTGGGCGAACACCAGGAGCGGCTCGTCCAGGCGCTGCTCGCCCTGGCCACCAGCGAGCGCGGCGTCACCCGCTGGGACACCCTCGACCTCACCCAGATCGTCGCGGGAGTGCTCGCCTCCCGTCGCGACCAAGCCGCGCAGAGCGGCATCGACCTCGCCGAACACCTCACGCCCGCGGTGACGGCCGGAGACCCGAGACTGATCGAAAGCCTCGTCGCCAACCTCATCGACAACGCCATCCGCCACAACCACCCGGACGGCCAGGTCAAGATCACCACCCAGACCATCGGCACCCAGGTGGCCCTCACGGTCACCAACAGCGGGCCGGTCATCCCCGGCGACCAGATCCAGCGGCTCTTCCAGCCCTTCCAGAAACTGGCGGCCGATCGTCACGGCCGCCGCGACGGCTACGGCCTCGGCCTGGCCATCGTCAACGCCGTCACCCAAGCCCACCACGCCATCCTCACCACCAGCGCACGCCCCGAAGGCGGCCTGTCCATCACCGTGTGCTTCGCCCACGGAGCTCATTCGAGCCATCCCCGCTGACCGGGCACGCGCGGGGGCAAGGTTCTACCGCGGCTTGAGGCTTTCGCGCCCCCATCTGTGACTTGGATCGTTTGAGGTCGTGCTTCTTGGATCGGTATTTGTCGTCGGGGTCGCCGTAGTGACCGGGGGGCTCCTCCCGAACAAGTCCTGAACCCCAAAGACATCCCTGCATGACGTCGTGGAACCGGCCGCAGACAAGAAGTGTCGCTGAGGTAGGTCGGTCTGGCCTGACCTCAGCGGGTGCGGCGGCGTGCAGCGGGGTCGTGCTCGGCGGTGATGCGGGCGGAGGTCTCCTCGCCGAGGCGTACGTAGTGGCCAAGGCTGGCAAGGTTTTGGTGGCGAGATTTGGCCTGCAGTTCAGGGGCGGTGCGGCCGGCGGCGGCCAGGTGGGTCAGCGCGCTGTGGCGCAACTGGTGCAGGGTCCAGCCTTCACCGTGCGGGTCCAGTTCGGCGGCGGCGGTCTTGAACAGGTACTCGGCGCGGGGATAGGACAGCCGGCCCCGTCTGGTGAGCGGGCAGATGTCGGCGGCCGCGGGTGCGCGGCGGCCGGAGGTGGGGGCGCGTCGGTCGGCCAGGAAGAGCGGGCCCGCGATGCGGCCTTGAAGCAGACGGGGCAGCAGGCGGGCGGTGCCGGTGGCCCAGTGCACGTACTCGATCGCCCCGCCCTTGGAGACGACGCGGGCGCGGCGGAACTCGGGGTCGAGATCCTCGACGTTCAGGGACAGGATTTCCTCGGCCCGGGCGGCCGTCTCATACAGCAGCCGCCACAGGACTCGCTCCCGCACAGCGTGGCGGTCGTCGGTGAACAGGGCCTCCAGGCGGGCCTGCGGGATGGTGCGGTCGCCGCGGCGGGTGGTCTTGCGGCGTTGCAGCCGACGGGCGGGGTTGGTGGCCAGCAGGTCCTGGCGCTGGGCCCAGGTGGTGAAGGAGACCAGGGCGGACAGGTGCCGGTTCCAGGTGGCCGCGGCCGCAGTGTCCCAGCCGGTCATGACGGCGGCGTAGTGCTCGGGCTGCAGCGCGGCGACGGGGTGGTGTGGGCCGGTGACGGCGGTCAGCTGAGCGAGGGTGCGGGCGTAGCTGGTGCGGGTGGTGGCCGCGCCGAGCGAGTCGAGGAAGTGCGCGACCGCGTCGGCGACGGTGGCGCCGGAGTGCCCGTTACTGGCCGGGCTGGGCGCGCCGGGAAACGCGACGACCGGCATGGATGGACCTCCCGCGAAGACGATGTGACAGATAACGCTACCGAGACGGCCCGGACGGAGCGGGTGCCGAGCTGGCCGGACGGCAGCGGCTCGCCCGAAGAGTGACAGATAATGTCAATTCTCTGTCGCTGGTGATGGACTCCTCACCGTCACGCTACGTCGCTCCAAGTATTCGTCAAGTTACGTTCTGTGGGCAGCGGGGTGTTGATCTGTTAACGCCTCGGGTCGCCTTGCGGGGTCACCAGTCCGAACTGGCGCTCCTGTGGGCGCACAGGCGGGAGCTCCGGTTCCCGCCTGGAGCGAGCGGACGGCCGCCGCATGGCTGAGGCCGGTCGGTGTCCGCACCGTGGTGGGCCTCGGGAGAGCCCGGGGCGGAGCGAAGGCGAGGTGGCGGAGTGCATCTGACTCCGCATGAGCAGGAACGTCTGATGATCCATGTGGCCGCGGACGTGGCCCACAAGCGGAAAAAGCGGGGGCGAAAGCTCAACTACCCGGAGACGGTCGCGATCTTGACCGCGTATGTGCTGGAAGGGGCCCGGGACGGCAGATCCGTCGAGAACCTCATGGAGCTGAAGCATCAGCCGGACGACCTGCCGCTGCCCACGTACGAAGAGGTCATGCCCGGCGTGGCGGAGATGATCGGCGATCTTCAGATCGAGGCCACCTTCCCCGACGGCACCAAGATGGTCACCCTTCGCAACCCCATCCAGAAGCTGGGCATCCTCCCTATTCCGGAGGGGAGCAAGGAGGCGGCACCGGTTCACCCCGGGAAGATCGACCATCCGCGCGACGCCGGCCCGGTGGCCTTCAACGCCGGTCGCGAGGTCACGATCGTGACGGTCACCAATACCGATGACCGTCCCATCCAGGTGGGCTCGCACTTCCACTTCTACGAGGTCAATTCCCGCCTCACCATCGAGCCCAGCCGCGAGGCCGCCTACGGCAAGCGGCTGAACATCCCCGCGGGCAGCTCGGTGCGTTTCGAACCCCCTAACCCGCTGGAGGTGGAGCTGGTGCCCATCGAGGGCAAGCGCATCGTCGAGGGCCTGAACGGCAAGGTCGGAGGCAAGCTCCGTGACTGACTCACCAACACTTGAGCCGCCCGCACCTGAGCCGCCGGCGCCGCTGCCTGAGCCGCGGACAGAGGGAAGGCATCAGCCGTTGAGCCGGGTCGACTACGCCGACCGGTTCGGGCCCACCGTGGGGGATCGCATCCGGCTGGCCGACACCAATCTGCGGATCGAGATCACCGAGGACTGGTGCGGCGGTCCCGGCCGCAGCGGCAACGAGGTCATCTTCGGCGGCGGCAAGGTCGTGCGGGAGTCGATGGGCCAGTCGTGCGCGCCGCGCGACTCCGAGCGGTTCGGCGCCCCACAGCCGCCCGACACGGTCATCACCGGCGCGGTCATCCTGGATCACTGGGGGATCGTCAAGGCCGACGTCGCCATTCGCGACGGCCGGATCGTCGCGCTCGGCAAGGCCTACAACGACGAGACCATGGACCGGCTGCACGACGGGCATGCCACGGCGACGGACTTCGTGATCGGCCCCGAGACGGAGGTCATCTCGGGTAACGGCAAGATCCTCACCGCGGGCGGTGTCGACACCCACGTGCACTTCATCTGCCCCGAGCAGATCAATGAGGCGCTGGCATCCGGGGTGACCACGCTGATCGGTGGCGGTACCGGCCCCGCCGACGGCAGCACCGCCACGACCGTCACACCCGGCTCCTGGCACGTCGCCCGGCTGTTCGAGGCGCTGGACAGCTTCCCGGTCAACATCGGGCTGCTCGGCAAGGGCAACACCATGTCCACCGAGTCGCTGTACAACCAGGTGGAAGCGGGCGTGCTCGGCCTGAAGATCCACGAGGACTGGGGTGCCACCCCGGCCGTGCTGCGCCGCTGCCTGCAGGTGTGCCAGGCGACCGGCGTGCAGCTCGCCCTGCACGCCGACTCGTTGAACGAGGCCGGCAACGTCGAGGACACCATCGCGGCCATCGGCGACCATCCGATCCATGTCTTCCACGTCGAGGGTGCCGGCGGTGGCCACGCCCCCGACATGCTGACCATGGTGGGCCTGCCGAATGTGTTGCCCGCCTCCACCAACCCGACCCGGCCCTTCACCGTCAACACGGTCAAGGAGCACGTCGACATGGTGATGATCGCCCATCACCTGAATCCGCTGGTGGCTGAGGACCTGGCGTTTGCCGAGTCGCGGATCCGGCCTTCCACGATGGCCGCCGAGGACATCCTGCACGATCTCGGCGCGATCTCGATCATGTCGTCGGATGCTCAGGCGATGGGCCGCATCGGCGAGATGGTCATGCGGACGTGGCAGACCGCGCACGTGATGAAGGAGCGGCGCGGCGTACTGGACGGCGACAAGGCGGGCCAGGACGGGCACGACAACCGTCGCGCCCGCCGCTACGTCGCGAAATACACCATCAACCCGGCCCTCGCGCACGGCATCGACCACGAGGTCGGCTCGGTCGAGGTGGGCCGGCTCGCCGACCTGGTGCTGTGGGAGCCGAAGTTCTTCGGGGTCAAGCCGCACCGGGTGATCAAGGGCGGGCAGATCGCCTACGCGCAGGTCGGCGACGCCAACGGTTCCATCAGCACCCCGCAGCCGATCCTGCCGCGCCCGATGTGGGGAGCGACCGGCCGGGCCCCGGCCGCCAACTCCGTCAACTTCGTCACCGCGGCCGCCATCAAGGCCGGGCTGCGCGACCGGGTCACCGTGCGCAAGACGTTCACGCCCATTCGCGACACCCGCAAGGTCTTCAAGGCCGACATGCGGGAGAACGACGCCATCCCCGACATCCGCGTCGATCCCAACACCTTCGAGGTGGTGATCGGCTTGGAGGACGAGAACGTGAACAGGACGGAGATCGCCACGACCGAGGAGATCACCGAGATCGACGCCGAGGTCGAGCAGCTCGACAAGGAGATCGAGGAGATCGAGGAGATCGCCGACCGCGACGAAGGAGCCAGTGAGCTGCCGATGGCGCAGCTGTACTTCCTCTTCTGACCGCCACCTGGTGATCGCCCACTTGATCGCGCCCGTGAACGACTGCCCCGCGCATGACCCGCGCACGAGAGGTAAGCCGCGTCCGATGAACCGTGCCGCGCTACTCGTCTTGGCCGACGGCCGCTTTCCCGCCGGCGGGCACGCCCACTCCGGCGGGGCTGAGGCGGCCGTCACCGCGCGACGCGTGCGCGACGTGGCGAGCCTGCAGGAGTTCTGCCGCGGCCGGCTGCACACCAGCGGCCTGGTCGCGGCGGGCCTGGCCGCCGCGGCCGCCGCCGGCTGCGACCCGCTCCTGCTGGATGAGGCCGCCGACGCCCGCACCCCCTCACCCGCCCTGCGCCAGGCCGCGCGCAGGCTCGGCCGGCAACTGCTGCGCGCCGCCCGCGCCGCCTGGCCCTCGCCCGAGCTCGACGCCCTGGCCACGGCCCGGCCCCGCGGCGCGCACCAGCCCATCATCCTCGGCCTGGCCGCCCGCTCGGCCAACCTGACGCCGCTGGACGCCGCCTACGCGGCTGCATACGAGAGCGTCAGCGGCCCGGCCACCGCCACCGTACGCCTGCTCAGCCTGGACCCCTTCGACGCCACCGCCGTCCTGGCCCGCCTGGCCGCCGACATCGACCACCTCGCGCAGCAGGCCACCGAAGCCGCGCAACGCGTCCAGGCCGACGGCGTGCAGGCGTTGCCCGCCGCCTCGGCACCACTGCTCGACATCACCGCTGAACAGCACGCCGCCCGCCCGATGCGCCTGTTCGCCTCCTGACCACCTCGCCTCCCCGACCGTTCGCCTCCCGAGCACCGGAGCAGCCATGCACCTGCACCACAGCCACGCCTTCGCCGAGAATCACCTCCACGGTCCCGGCGGTTCCTCCCCCGGACACCCTGACGGACACCCTGACGGACGCCCTGACGGCCGCCGTCGCGCGCTGCGCATCGGAGTGGGCGGGCCGGTCGGCACCGGCAAGACCGCCACCGTCGCCGCCCTGTGCCGCGCGCTGCGCGATCACCTGTCCATCGCGGTGGTCACCAACGACATCTACACGCGCGAGGACGCCGAGTTCCTGCTGCGCGAGGCCGTCCTGCCCGCCGAGCGCATCAGGGCGGTCGAGACCGGCGCCTGCCCGCACACCGCCATCCGCGACGACATCTCCGCCAACCTCGAAGCCGTCGAGGACCTGGAGGAACAGCTCGGCCCGCTCGACCTGATCCTCGTCGAATCGGGCGGGGACAACCTCACCGCGACCTTCTCCAGGGGCCTGGTCGACGCGCAGATCTTCGTCATCGACGTCGCGGGCGGCGATGACATCCCCCGCAAGGGCGGCCCCGGCGTGACCGCCTCCGACCTGCTCGTCATCAACAAGACCGACCTCGCCCCGTACGTCGGCGCAGACCTGGAGGGCATGGCCCGCGACGCCAAGGCCCAGCGCGGCGACCTGCCCGTCGCCTTCACCGCCCTCAAAACTGAAGGCGGCGTCACGCCCGTGTCGGACTGGGTCCGCGCGCGCCTGGCCGACTGGACCGCGAGCGCCGCGTGATCCTCGCCTCCCAGGCCGCTGCGGCCGGGTGCACCAGCTCGGGCGTGCATGCCACCGCCCGGATCAGGGCGATCAGCGTGGGAGAAGAGACCGCGCTTCCCGTCCTGGCCGGCGCCGGCCCCTTCGACCTGCGCCGCCACCGCCCGCAGGGAAATCAGGCACGGGTGTGCATCCTCGGCGTGATGAGCGCCCCGCTCGGCGGCGACCGGCTGCGCCTCGAAGCCGCCGTCGAACCCGGCGCCCACCTGCACGTCACCACGGCCGCCGCCACCATCGCCCTGCGCGGCCCCACCCCCGGACACGCCACCTACGACGTGCACCTGAGCGTGGGCGAACAGGCGAGCCTGCACTGGCTGCCCGAGCCGCTGATCTCCGCCGCCCGCAGCAACCTGCGCCAGAGCTGCACCGTCGATCTCGCCGCCGGCGCACGTCTCGTCCTGCGCGAAGAACAGGTCCTCGGCCGCGCCGGCGAACCCCCGGGCCGGCTGACCACCCGCCTCACCGTCCGGCACGACCGACGCCCGCTGCTGAACCAGCAGAACACGTACGGGCCGGACGCACCCGGCTGGGACGGACCCGCCGTCCTGGCCGGCCACCGCGCCGCCGGCCAACTCCTCGTCGTCGACCCGGCTTTCGACGACAAGCCGCCGGACGTGCGGCTGTTCGGCGACGACCCGGCCCACGGGCAGGCCGTGCTGACCCCGCTCGCCGGCCCCGCAGTCCTGGTCACCGCCCTCGCCCCGGACGCTCTGCGGCTGCGCCGCCTCCTCGACGCGGCTTACCCCATATGCGGGGGACGCTTCTGGTGATGGACAGGAGGAAGGCGGCGCCGAGAGGTGGCGCCACAGGGAGACGCCGACAGGGCCGAGGACTCATCGGTGGCGGCTGGTTCGGCGGAGGCGGCGGACTGGGTTCCGACACCTGCACCGTCGATGGAGGCGACACCGTCAGTAGCTGCTGACCCCGCCCATGCACACGGGCGCGCCGGACATCCGGCGCGCCCGCCGTACCCCGGCACCCATCCATGCCTGCGCCTGCGCGGCCTCCGGCGCCCGAACAGCCTCTACGGCAGGGGGTACGGTTTGTGCTGGCCGTGGCATGAGTGTGGCGTCGAAGCGGATGGTCTCTGCGGCGCGCGGGGCCGACGATGACATGGTGAGCACCGCGAGTGAGGAGCCGCAAGAAGCCGAGGCCGCGACTACCCCGGCCCGATCCGGGGCGGGCCGCCGCCGAGCCTGGCAGCCGTGGGTCGGCGATGGCCCGCTATGAGCTGCTGGCCCCGCATCTGCATGAGGGAGTGCCCCTGGCCCGGCTGGCGGCGGGGCAGGGCGAGAGCGGTGTCACCTACCGGACGTTGCAGCGCTGGCTGGCGGCCTACCGGCGGGGTGGGCTGGAGGCGCTGGCCCGGGCCGGCCGAAAGGACAAGGGGCTGCGCCGATTCCCCGAGGAGTTGGTGGCCTTCATCGAGGGGATGGCGCTGCGTACGCCGCGGCCGAGCGTGGCCACGATCCACCGGCAGAGCGCTTCCGTCGCCGCCGCCCGCGACTGGCCGATCCCCACGTACTGGACGGTGCATAAGATCGTCAGCTCGCTGGACCGGCGCTGGTCACCCTCGGCGTGCAGGGCACCAAGAAGTACCGCGAGACCTACGAGCTGGTCTACCGGCGCGAGGCCGCCAAGCCCAATGAGATCTGGCAGGCCGACCACACCGAGCTGGACATCTGGGTGATCGACGACAACAACAGCCCCGCCCGGCCGTGGCTGACCGTGATCGAGGATGACCACTCCCGCGCGATCGCCGGCTATGCCGTCAATCTGGAAGCGCCCTCGGCGCTGAGCGCCGTCAACGGACGCGCCCGCCGCTTCTACGCCTCCCTCGGCGGAGTCCTCGCGGGCGAGGTGCCACCCGATGAGGTCTTCTACTCCTGGCCGGAGATCGCGGCGGTCCTCTGATCCGGCGACCCGACACCTGGTTTCGTCCGCGTGTAGCGGCAACGTTTGTTGATGAGTTTGGGCAACACCCCTGATCGTCGGGGTTTTGTGTTGATGAGTTTCAGCAACACTCGGAGGCTTGAGGTGGGAGTATCTGGTGTGTCACCCACTGTGAGGGGCGCTGGATGTCGCGGCAGTCCAAAACGAGCTGTAGGCGGCGATCCGGCGTGATGTGCGGGCGGGTCTATCGATCCGCGGGGTGATGCGTAAGCATGGGGTCTCGCATCCGACCGTGCGCAAGGCGTTGGAGTCGGCGTGGCCGCAGCCGAGGAAGAAGATGGCTCCGCGTGCGTCGTTGCTGGATCCGTTCAAGTCGTTGATCGATGAGATGCTGCGGGCTGACCTGGAGGCGCCGCGCAAGCAGCGCCACACGGTCAAGAGGATCTTTGATCGGCTGGTGGACGAGCACGGCGCGCAGGTGTCCTACGGGATCGTGCGCCGTTACGTTGCTGATCGTCGTCCGCAAATCCGGGTGGAGGCTGGTCGGGGACCGGTCGAGGCGTTCATCTCCCAGACGCACCTGCCCGGTGCCGAGGCCGAGGTCGACTTCGGTGACGTCACGGTGCGGATCGGCGGGCAGCAGGTGACGTGTTACCTGTTCAGCCTGCGGCTTTCGTATTCGGGTAAGGCGGTGCACCGGGTGTTCGCCTCCGGTGGGCAGGAGGCGTTCTTCGAGGGACATGTCCATGCCTTTGAGGTGCTGGGCGGGGTGCCGTTCGGCAAGATCCGTTACGACAACCTCAAGGCCGCGGTCGCTCGGATTCTGGGGCTTTCTCGGCAGCGGGTGGAGACCGAACGGTGGACGGCGTTCCGCTCGCACTACGGGATCGAGAGTTTCTACTGCCGTCCCGGGATCGAGGCGCGCACGAGAAGGGCGGGGTGGAGGGACAGATCGGGTGGTTTCGCCGCAACCACTTCGTCCCGGTGCCCGAGGTCGACTCGCTGGCCGAGCTGAACCAGATGGTGGACCGCTGGGACGAAGAGGACGAGCAGCGGCGGATCCGGTCGCGTCCCCGCACGATCGGCGAGCTGTTCGCCGTCGAGCGTCCGCTGCTGCGGCCGTTGCCGGACGAGCCGTTCGAAACCGGTCGGCACTTCTCGCTGCGGGTGGACCGCCACAGCCAGATCAGCGTCCGCACCAACCGCTACTCGGTGCCGGTCCGGTTGATCGGCCGGATGGTGCGGGTGGTGCTGCACGCCTCGGAGCTGGTCGTCTATAACGGGCGCGAGGAAGTCGCCCGGCATGAGCGGCTCAAGGCCAAAGGCGCGCCCTAGTCCAGGTGCTGCTGCTGGGCCGCCACATGAACCACGAGCACATCGTGGCCGGGATCGCCGCCGCGCTCCAGGCCGGGGCGTTGACCGCTGACGCGGTCGCATTGGAGGCCCGCAAGGCTGCCGAAACTGAGGACGCGGCCGACACCGGCAAGGCCGATCAGGCGGCATCGGCCCCGGCCGCGACCGTCACCTCGCTGACCGCTCGGCGGCTGGCCCAGCTGCCTGTCGATCGGCGGCCGTTGCCGTCGGTGGCCCACTACGACCAGCTCTTGCGCCGTCGCCCATCCGGGAGACAAGGATCGACCAGCCAGGGAGAGGTTCAATGACGACCAATCGCCACTGCGGACTGACCGAACAAGCCGCCGAAACCGCTGTGAACAGCGCCTGCCGGATGCTGCGGCTACCCACCGTCCGGGCCAAGTTCCCCGAGCTGGCCGAGGCCGCCGCCCGCGATCAGATGACCTACCGAGGGTTCCTGGCCGAGCTGCTGATGGCCGAGTGCGACGACCGCAGCCGGCGTCGCTCCGAACGCCGGATCAAGGCCGCCTCGTTCCCTCGGCGAAAGGCGCTGCGCGAGTTCGACTTCGACGCCAACCCCAACATCGATCCCGCCGTCATCCACACCCTGGCCTCCTGCGAGCCAAGACCTTCACCGACCCGCGTCTCTGCGCGGCCATTGTCGACCGCCTCACCTTTGGCGGAACCATCCTCGAGACCGGCACTGACTCCTACCGGCTCGCCCAGACCCGCGCCCGCACCGAACAAGCCACTGGCTGACCACTGCCACCACCTACACCATCACCCCTCAAGCCCCGTGTGACCCGTTGGTGAGCACAGATGTCTCATTCGGTGAGCTCTGAGAGCGCCGGCCACACCTCCACGGCCGCGAAGGCGCCGGGGAAGGAGTACACCAGCCGGCCGTCCGGGGTGAAGGTCATGGTGCTCACTGGTATCCACCCCGGCCCCGGTTCCGGTCCCATCACTGCGAGTGGTTGCCCGCCTGGGTCCAGGAGGTATACGCGTCCGCCGTAGTCGACGGCCACGGTCCCGTCCGCCGGATTCAGCGCCGCCACGCAGGTGTGCACCATGTCCTTTCCTGGGATCATGTGCACCCTGTCGTGTCGAGGTATCGACCCCCAGTTCTCCAGGGGACCCCGGCCGTCGAGGCCGCCCACGCACAGTTGACCGTCGGCCGCCAGCACGCGACCGCGTACCGAGTCCGCCAGGACGGTCCGGATCCAGACCCCGTTGTCACTCGCGGGCGAGCTCAAGGCTGGAAATCGGGAGTCGGCGTCCCGCAGCGTCCGGATCGGCACGCCTGTCCACAGGCCCCAGAGCACGATCGAACGATCCCAGCTCATCGTGATCAGATGGCGCTCGTCGTAGGTTACCGCGACCCACATCACCTCTTCTGTGCCCGGCAGCGTGAATCTGCAGGATCCCTGGTGCAAATCCCAGATCCGCGTACCGTCCCGGGCCGCCGTGACCACGATTCGACCCACCGCCGACACCGCCAGAATCGGGTGGCTGTGCCCGGGCAACTCCGTGGTTACCGTCCAGCTCGCCACGTCCCAGATCCGGATGCCGTACTCGCCGAAGGCGTGCATGCTCGTGGCCATCAGCCGGCCATCTGGGGTCACCGAAAGCGCGGAGACCCCCAGCGAGCCCGACTCCACTCGGACCACTTCACTGGTGGACAGCGAGACGGTGAACAACTGGCCGTAGGCGTCGACGACCACACAGGTGTCCCCGTCAGGGAGGACCGCTCGCGCCTCGGGGATGTACGCCTGCTCGATCCCTATCTTGCGAATCGGTGTCAGAACTTCGATCAACGGCTTGCTCCAGGGTCGGTGACAGCACGCCGACCGCTGCGACCCGGACCTCGAAGCGATCTGGCGATCAAGTGCCGCCAACCATAGCGGTCAAGATCGACAGATGCCTCCGTCTTGTTGACACACGCCTACAGGTGCCTCGGCTTCGATGGCGATGCCTCAAGTTCGGTGGCAGGAGGCAGATCAGTACCACGCCCGCGCTTTACCTATGCATGCCCCATGACACTGTCGCTATATCTCATCGACATCACCGCCCCGACGACCACGCAGCCGTCGCTCAGACCAGCGAACAAACGTTGCTGCTTCTCACGGCCACAACCAGACACCAGCCGCGTCACCAATCGAGGATCTTGGTGACAACAAGTCCGCCTAAGTGACAAGCAGCATGCTTCGGCTCACCAACCACCGCAGCCAAGCCGACCACGACAAATACCGATCCAAGAATCACGACCTCAAGCGATCCAAGTCACACCCCCATCCGCCCAGCACTGTGAGGTTGTCACTTCAGGTGTGTAAAGATCGTTCCTGAGAGCTTGAGAGCGGTCTTTACCTGATGCGGCCTGGATAGGCGATGTCGAGTTCGATGA
>NZ_JBFAVX010000037.1:0-135371 GCF_040680095.1 Nonomuraea sp. NPDC052129
TGTTTTCAAATGTGGGGGGGGGGGGGGGGGGCGGGGGGGGGGGGGGGGGGGGGGGGGGGGGGGCCCCCCCCCCCCCCCCCCCCCGGGCCCGCCAATCAGCCGAAAGTACGCCTGATTTCCGGTCGATCGGCCAGCTCAGAACGGGCCGTTCTATCGATGAGCCGCCGCCGCCTCAGTCCGCACAATCGGGGTTATGAGCGACGAGATCACGACGGTACGCCCCCCGTTCCGGCAACCCCCTCAAGGCGGCAGGCCGACGGATGATCGGCGCAGAGCAGGGACTCCCGCCACAACCGCGTCCACGCGGGCAGGGTGGCTCGTGCCCACCGCGCTGATCTTGCTCAGCGCGATTCCCGTGGCGGCGGGTGCCTTCCGCCTGACCCAGTTGACCGGCGGTGCGGCGATCACGTCGGAGAACGCTCGGTTCTTCGCGATGCCCCTGCCCGTGGTGCTGCACATCATCAGCGTCACTGTGTACAGCCTCCTGGGGGCTTTCCAGTTCGCCTCCGGGTTCCGCCGCCGGAGGCCGGGGTGGCATCGCGTCGCCGGGCGGGTGCTGGTGCCATGTGGGTTCGTCGTTGCGCTGACGGGTCTGTGGATGACCCTGTTCTATCCCCGCCCTGCGGGGGATGGCGATCTCGTCACCGGCTTCCGGCTCGTGTTCGGCACGGCCATGTTGCTGTCCCTCGGCCTCGGCCTCGCCGCGATCCGGCGGCGGGACATCGCCCGGCACCGCGCCTGGATGATGCGCGGGTATGCGATCGCACTGGGTGCGGGGACGCAGGCGCTGACCCACTTGCCGTGGTTCCTGTTCTTCGGCACACCGGGCGAGCTGCCCAGAGGGCTGCTCATGGGCGCTGGGTGGGTGATCAACGTCGCCGTGGCCGAATGGATCATCCGTAGGCGACCGGCCAATCCACGCCGAGTTAGTTCTTGATGCGGTTGGTCTCATACGCCCACATGGCGATCTCGACGCGATTGCGGGCGCCGAGTTTGGCCATCAGGCTAGCGATGTGGGATTTGACGGTGCTGAGGGAAATGTGCAGCTGGTCGGCGATCTCGCTGTTGGTTCGGCCACGTGCCACGGTGGTCAGGATCTGTTCTTCTCGCTCGGTGAGCGCCTCGATGGGGTGGACCGGTGGTGCGGTGGGCCCGGCGCGGGTGAAGGCCCCGAGCAGTCGTGCGGTGATGCTCGGGGCGATGAGCGCGTCGCCGTTGGCGGCGGCGTGGACGGCCTGGGAGAGCAGGTCGGCGCCGGCGTTCTTGAGCAGAAAACCCCGGGCGCCGGCTCTCAGGGCGGCGTAGACGTACTCGTCCAGATCGAACGTGGTGATGACGATGACGGCCAAGGGGTCCTCGACGGTCGGTCCGGCCAGGGACCGGGTGGCTTCGATGCCGTCAAGGACGGGCATGCGGATGTCGAACAGGCACACGTCGGGGCGTAGGCGCCGGGCGAGCTCGACGGCTCGCTGCCCGTCGGCGGCCTGGCCGATGACCTCGATGTCCGGCTGGGCGTCGAGGATCATCATGAGGCCGGTGCGGACGATCTCCTGGTCGTCGGCGACGATCACGCGGATGCTCATGGGGCCGATCCGGTTCGAGGGAGTACGGCGGTCACGCTCCAGCCCCGATCGGGGTTCGGGCCGGCCACGCAGGTGCCGCCGAGCAGGTCGGCGCGTTCGATCATGCCGATGAGTCCGTAACCCGGCGACGCGGCCGGGCGGATGAGGCTGCCGTCGCCGTCGTCGCTGACGCGCAGGTGCACCGAGGTGTCGTCGGCGGTCAGGCGGACCTGGATGCGGGTGGCGTGACGCGCGTGGCGCCGGGCGTTGGTGACCGACTCCTGGGCCAGGCGGTAGATCGCGGCACCGACCGAGGGGGGCAGATCGTCGATGTCGCCCGAGATCTCCACGTCAACGGAGGGACCGGAGCCGCCTGGGCCGGCGAGCTGTTGGAGATCGGTGACGCGCCGCCCGGGCGCCAGGCCGGCCGGCTGGTCGCGGCGTAAGACGCGCACCATGGCGCTCATCTCGGCCAAGGCACGCGCCGCCTCCGCCTCGATCACCTGCAGCGCCTCGGTCGCGGCACTCGGCCGCGACGTCGAGGTGGCCAGACCGGCCTGCGCGCGGATGGCCATCGCCGAGACGTGATGAGCGATGGTGTCGTGCAGGTCGCGGGCCAGCTGTTCGCGTTCGAGCAGCTTGACCTGGTCGAGCTCGCGCATCCTGGCCTTGGCCCGGTAGCGGAAGGCCACGCCCAGGGCGCCCACCAGGAACACCACGGCGACCCCGCCGACGGCATCGCTGGGACCGGGGTAGTCGGAGACCATCGAGAAGCAGATCTTGACCAGGATGATCGTCGACCCGATCACCGCATCGCGTCCGGACCCCCACCGGAACAACGAGTAGGCCAGCAACAGCAGAAACGCCATGGTGTAGGTCTCTGGCGAGTAGCCGCCCGTCAGTAAGGGGACCGGGGTCATGGCACCGAAGGCGATCACGATCATCAGCAGCGGTCTGCTGCGGCGCCACAACAACGTCGTCGCCAGCCCGACAGTGACGATCACCGAGAGGGCGCGCCACGGAAGATCCGGCCGCAGCGCTCCTTCGAGCACCGCGACCGCCACCAACACCGCCACCAGCGCCCAGTCCCGCCACCCCCGCGGCGCGGGGTTGGGAGGGCGGGGCTCGTCCCACACCGAACGAATGAGACCGCGCACAGAGCCATGGTACGAGAGCCGGTGCCACTCCGCCCGGTGAGCAGCGCCTTGGCTCGCCGTGCCGCAGCACGTGCACGGCGAAGCGGCGCGAACGATCGCGGGTCTCCTCCTCGGCGGGAGAAGGGGAACGGCCGTCCAGATGGGTGATCTCACGGACGATCTCATTTCCCGTACGCGGCGCTAGAACTTGCGTAAACTGCAAGCTATGTTTCAGTTCATGAAACAGCCGCCGTCCGTCTTGCTTCCACTACTGCGTTCTCCCTTCCAGGGGGAGCTTCTGGCCTGGCTCTTTCTGCATCCCGGTGCAGAATATGCACAGGTTGAGCTGGCGAAGAGGTTCGATGTCTCCGCCTCAACCGTGACTCGCGAAGTCGATCGCCTCGCTGCCGCAGGTCTGATCGTCGAGCGGAGAATCGGCAATCTGCGGATGATCCGCGCGGACACCGATGTAGTCGTGGCTCGACCGCTGACCGAGCTGCTCGCTCTGACATACGGGCCGGTGGCTGTGCTCGGTGAGCAGCTGTCTGGCGTCGTTGGCGTCGAGGAGGCGTACATCTATGGTTCCTGGGCTGCGCGGTACTCCGGCGAGCCAGGCAAGGTGCCGAACGATGTAGACGTCATGGTCGTCGGCGCCGTTGACGAAGATGATCTATACGACGCCGCCAGGGCTGCGGAGCGGCAACTCGGCAGAGAGGTGAACATGCGGCGGTTGAGTCGTGATGACTGGGAGTCCTCCGTCGGTGATCCCTTCCTGGAAACGGTCAGGTCCCGACCTTATGTGCGACTCAAGATTGAGAAGAGGAACGGCCGATGAGATGGGAGCAAGGACGCGCCGCCCTTGAGGGGATGCTCAGCCGTGGCGAGATCCAGAAGGTCGCGGCGAGCCGTTCGCAGGCCGAAGAGTTGCTCGTTCAGGCCTGAAAACACCTGGCAACGGCTCGCCTCGCCATGCAGTCGGATCCGATCGGCGCATACCAGTTGCTCTACGACGCAGCACGTAAGGCGCTGTCCGCCGTGCTGGAGAACCAAGGGCTCCGGGCCAGCAGCAGGGGTGGGCACATCGCGGTGTATGAGGCGGTTCGAAGAGTTCGCGGTCCACGTCCATGCCGATTCGGAGGAATTTGGCCCGCTATCAGATGGGAGGGGAGATCGTGCCGCAGTCGACATCCGCGTATCTGTCCTGTACGGACCTTACGGGAGAGCAAGGCCGGGTGCTTGGTCAATCCTCGTCCGCGGGCAGAGCGAAGAGGCGGATGTACAAGGGGCGGGCGTCCGGCGGTGCGTCCTCGGCGCGGTGGCTGTATCTCAGGAGCAGGGCTATGTACTCCTCGTAGAACTCGGCGAACTCCTGCTTCGTCATTCGGCCCAGGCCGCGTGATGCCTTCGCCCAGTCCGGGTCGCGGTGGTAGGCGGCGGGGAAGCGTTCGAAGAGCACGCGGTCCTCGTCCATGCCGATCCGGTGGAATTCGGCCAGCACCGGGCGGTCCTCAGGGGCGAGTTGGTCCGGGGTGGGCGCGCGCATGTCTCTCGGGGCTTCGGGGGCGCGGCGCCACCAGCGCTCCCTGCCGGTCGAGCGTTCGGGGATCTCCTCGATGAAGCCGTACTTCTCCAGCTGGCGCAGGTGGTAGCTGGTCGTGCCGGTCTTGGCGTCGAGGAGCTCGCCGAGGGTGGTCGAGGTCGCGGGGCCGTGCACGTTGAGGTGGCGCAGCATGAGCCGGCGCATCGGATGGGCGAGGGCCTTGAGCCTCGCCGGGTCGTCGAGCGTGAACGCCTCGTCATCCTTCATGAGGAGCAGCCTATCCTCCTGCCGAACGATATCTGCAGAGAAGCCTTTGCCGAAATGTCTCTGCAGAGTAGCTTCGGCATATGAGACGGATTCTTGCTGGAGCGGCGGCAGCGGCCATGGCCCTGTGCCTGCTCGTCCCGCCGGCGGTCGCGGTGGCCGAACCATCCCCGCTCGCCGTACCCCCTGATCTGAGCGCGGCCGAGGTGAGCTTCCGGGGTAGCGGCGGGCTCGACCTGCACGGCACGGTGCTGACCCCGGCTGGGGCGAAGGCCGACCGGCCGGGGATCGTGCTGGTACACGGCGCCGGCACCGGAACGCCCCGCAAGCAGCTCCTGGGTGAGGCGGTCGAGTTCGCCCGCCGGGGGCTGTCCGTGCTGATCTACGACAAGCGATCAGTGGGCTACTCGCTCTTCACCCGGTCCTACTCGCAGCTGGCCGACGACGCGCTCGGCGCCGTGGCCGCGCTGCGTACGCAGCCGGGCGTGGATCCGGCGAAGGTCGGGTTGTGGGGGCTCAGCGAGGGCGGCTGGGTGGTGCCGATCGCGGCCTCTCGCTCGAAGGAGGTCGCCTTCATCGTGCTCGTGGGCGCCAACGGGCTGGCACCGTTGCGGCAGCAGACCTGGGCGGTGGCGGCCGGGCTGCGGAAGGCGGGGGTGTCGGGGTCGCTCGTCGAGCGGGCCGAGCCCAAGCTGTACACGGCGATCGCCGACGGCGGCATGTTCCCCGAGCCCTACTACGATCCCGCGCCGACCATCGCCAAGGTAAGCCAGCCCGTTCTCGGCATCTGGGGCACGAACGACCTGCTGACCCCGCCCAAGGAGACCCCGCCGGTGTTCGCCAGGGCGCTCGAAGCGGGCGGGAATCGGCATTACACCTTCCAGTTCTTCCCCGGCGCCGATCATGCCGCCCACCAGAGCCCCGACGGCGGCGTCACCCGGCTGAAAGAGCTCGCCCCCGGCTACGCCGATCTGGTCGGCTCCTGGGTGAAGGACGTGACCGGCGGCAAGCCGCCCACGGCTCAGACGAATGGACCGGCCCCCACGCAGGCGTCGCTGACCATTCCGATGGATCCTCCGGCCTGGTGGGAGTTGGCCTTTGTGCAGGTCGCGGCCTTGCTGGTGTTCCTGGTCGGGTTCGGGGCCTACCCGGTGGTCGCGCTGGCGCGGCGGCTTCGCCGCGCTTCCCAGGCTCCGGTGTCCAGGGCCGCCCGGCTGGTGAGCGCGGGCGGCTTCGGGGTGGTGCTCGGGGCGTTCGCCTACCTGTTCTACGTGGTCATGACCGGTGGCAAGCTGGCCGCTCCCGGGCCCATGGTCGCGGGTCATCCGGTGATCTGGCTGGTGCTGCAGCTCCTCGCGGTGGTGTGCGTGGTCGCCACCGTCCGTACGGCGCTGGCCTGGCGCCGGGCCAGCGCCGCTGTGGCGAGGGGGGAGAGGGTACGGCTCGGCCTCCTGCTCGCCGGTGGGGCGGTGTTGCTCCCGTGGGCCCTCTACTGGGGGCTGCTGCTCCCCTGAGGGGCGGTTCGCCATTCGATGTCCTGTTCCGCGCCGCGTACCCAGGTCACGTAGAGCGATGGGCGGCCGGGCCGGGTCACCTCGAACAGATAGGCGTCCGGCACGTCGACCCGCCGGACGCTCTCGGCGCCGTCGAGGCGCGCGGCCAGCTCGGCGAAGGCGTCCGCGCTCGGATGACGGGCACCGAGTGTCTCGCCGTCGGACTCCAGCAGCATCAACTTCGAGAAGATCAACTGCAGCATCTCGAGATGGGCCGTGGGCTCGTCCGCGTCGGGGCCGAGTTGCCAGCAGACCGTGCGCCGCACGCCGCAGGACAGCGCCAGCAGGTTGCGCACCACGAGGTCGCGCGCGTTGATCCGATGCCGCTCGGCCTCCAGCTCCGGCGGGCAGCCCGTCATGAACATCTGCAGAGTTGGCGGCAGCTCGCTCATCCGCGCGTACAGCCGCTCCATCGCCTCCCGGGCGGGTGCGGCCGACACCCGGCCTGACCTGAAGTCCTCGGTCGTGAACGTGTGCCAAGGGGTCATGGCGCCGGAGTTCATGACGTCGGCCAGGTGCTCCATCACCTCCGGATACTGGAAGAGGAGCGGGCCGTTGTACTCGCCGACCAGGATGGGCTTCTCGGGGCCGGACGAGCGCATCACGGTGCGGATGTCGTCGATGGTGTCGGGAATCAGGTACGGGTCGCCGTACAGGTGGATGTCGAAGACGTCGTAAGCGCCGTCGGCGACGAGCCGCAGGAAGAAGTCCCGCTCCTCATCGGGGGTCTCGGGGGCGGGGAAGACGCCGGGCGGGCAGCCGCCGAGCACGACGTCGGCCTGCCGGTCGGCGCTCTTGACCGCCCCGTGGAACAGGGCCAGCAGGTCGAGGTACTCGGTCACGGTGCCGCCCCAGAACAGCGGGATGCACGGCTCGTTCTCGCACTGCCAGTAGCGCACGCGGCCCGCGCAGTGCGTCACCAGGGCGCGCAGCATCGCCTCGTACGCGGCGGGGTCGGTGGGCGGTGAGCCGGGGAGCAGGTCGGTCGACCTGGTCGAGCCCCAGGGTGAGGCCGCGCAGATCATGAACCACAGCTCGGTGTCGTCGTCGACCTGGTCCAGGACCGCGTCCACCGCGCTCCAGTCGTACTGGCCCGGTTCGGGTTCGAGCTGCGACCAGTAGAAGAACATACGCAGCAGCCCGGCGCCGAGGTCGCGGGCCTGCGGGGCGAACGTGTCGGGCTTGGCGACCAGGCCGTACTGGATGCCGCGGGCCACGCCCATCCGGATGCTGTCGGTCGATGTCATGAGCTGTCCCTTCGGAGGAAGTCGTCCTCCGACGATGGCGCCGCCCGCTGGTAGGTCGCTGTTGTCCCGCTGTCAGGCCGCTGGTGGCGGGCCCGCGGCCGGGCTTCGGACCCGAGCCCGGCCGCGAATCGTGTGGTCAGCCGGAAGAGACGTTCAACGCGGTAAGCAGGAACTCCAGCTGGTGCCGCAGCAACCCTTCCACAGCCGCCTCGGCGGTCGGCATGTGCGTGGCCCCCGACAGCGGGAGCACCTGGTGCGGGCGGCCCGCCGCCAGCAGCGCCGCCGACATCCGAAGGGTGTGCGCGGCCACCACGTTGTCGTCCGCCAGGCCGTGCACCAGCAGCAACGGGCGGCGCAGCCGGGCCGCGTCGCCGATGGGCGAGGAACGCTCGTAGTTCTCCGGTTCCTCGTCCGGATGGCCCAGGAACCGCTCCCGCCAGTGGGTGTCGTACAGCCGCTGGTCGCTCGGCGCCGCCCCCGAGACGGCGGCGTGGAACACCTCCGGCATGCGCAGCACGGCCGCCGCCGCGAGCGTGCCGCCGTAGCTCCAGCCGCGGATGCCCACCCGGCCCAGGTCGAGGTCGGGGCAGTGCTCGGCGGCCGCCCGCAGCGCCACGACCTGGTCTTCGAGCGGCGCGGTGAGCGTGTCGCCATGGACGCTCTTGTCCCAGGCGGGGCCGCGTCCCGGAGTGCCACGGCCGTCCGCCGTCACCACCGCGAACCCGTGCTCGGCGAACCACTGCGACTCGGCCAGCCACCAGTGCCGGGCCCGGGTCACCAACTGCATCGCCGGTCCCGCGTACGGCGCCATCAGCACCGGCAGCGGACCGGAGCCTGGCCGGTGCCAGGAGGGCAGCAGCAACGCGGTACGGATCTCCCGCTCACCCGCCCGCAACCATGTGACGCGCGGGACGATCAGCGGCTCGGCCTGGCGCGAGGCGATCTCCACGTCGGGCCGCCCGTCACGCACCACGCGGAAGGAGTGACCGGCCTCGGTGTGGGAAGCGAGCACCAGCGCGCCGCTCGCCCGCTGACCGGTGTGCAGCCCTGGCCCGTCGCTCAGCCGTACGGGACCGCGCTCCGCGTCATATGTCCACAGGTGCTGCTCGGTGGGCTCGTCATTCGCGGTGAAGAGCACAGATTCGCCGGAGACGTCCACGACCGAGCGGATCTGCAGCCCTTCGGGGGTGACCGGACGGCCGTCCACGAGCAGCCGCCGGGTCCCGTCCAGGTCGGCGGTGTGCACCAGCGCACCGGACGCCGTACGTGCGGGCGTGCCCGCGATGAGCTGGACCCAGGCGGCATCGCGCTGCTCGTGGAGCGGCTTCGTCCGGCCCGTGTCCGGGTCGGCGGCCAGTACCCGCAGCGTGCGCTGGTCCCGGCTCTGCACGCCGATCAGCGGGCCGTGCGCGTCCCAGCCGGCGGTGGCCACGTACTCGTACGCGGCCCGGTCCCAGCGCACCTCCACGGAGCCGCCGTCGAGGTCGAGCACGTGCAGCGTGACCTCGGCGTTGGCCGTACCGGCTGCCGGGTAGGCGATCTCGCGAGGCGGCCGGGACGGGTTGGCGGGATCGGCGATCCACCAGCGCTGTACGGGACGGTTGTCGACCCTGGCGGCCAGCAGCCGGGTGCCGTCGGGCGACCACCAATAGCCGCGCGTCCGGTCCATGGATTCGGCCGCCACATGCTCGGCCAGCCCCCAGACCACCTCCGGGTCCTCGGGTACGGCCAGCCGCCGGTCACGCCCGTCGGCCAGCTCGACGACGTGCAGCGCGCCACCGGTCACGTAGGCGACCCGGCTCCCGGTGGGGTCGGGCCGGGGATCGACCACCGGCCCGGCGGTGGGCACGGGCCGCGCCTCACCGCCGTCGATGTGCACCGCCCACAGCCGCCCGTCCACGGCGAAGGCGATGGTACGTACGGCCGCATCGGCCGCATAGGCGACGACCCCGGTCGCCCGCTCCCGAGCCCGCTCCCGCCGAATCCGCTCCGCCTCCGGAACGGCTCCGTCCGCCCCGAGCGTCTCCGGCGCCACGACCAGCCGCTCACCCATCTCGTCGACGACCCACAGACAGCTGCCCCGATCCTCACCCCCGCGAGTACGGAGGAACAGGACCCGACGGCCATCGGGCGACAGAGTGAAGGCCCGGGGCACCCCGAGCGAGAACCGCTGGGTACGGGCGAATTGACGTGGAAATCCCTTGGTATCCATAAAAGGGACTCTGCACCGGACTACCAGGAACAGTGGGGGAGTGAAGTGCGCGGGGAGACTCACCGGCGCCGGGGATCGATCGATCCAGTAGATACTTTAGCAGGCGGGATCCAGGTCAGGCGTTGACGGAGAGCTCCCACAGACGCGCCGCGGACGCCGGGTCGAGGGCGTAGGAGGCGACTCCGTGGCGGGCCGAGTGCGTGTCGTTCGGCAGCGCCTCGTTACAGTCCTCGAAGTAGCGGCCGGTGACGCCGTCGAGCAGCGGCGACGCGGCGGCGAGCACCGACGTGGCCGCCCCCTGCTCCGTCGTCTTCCACGTGACGTCCGCGCCGGAGGAAGCGGCGGCGGCGCGCAGCCGGTCGAGCTCCTCGTCGGAGACGTACCGCTGGAGGTTCGTGCGGATGCCGCCCGGCATCAGCGCGTTGACGGTGATCCCGTCGTCCGCCCAGCGCCGCGCCGCCTCCACCGCGAACAGCACGTTCGCCGTCTTGGACTGCCCGTACGCCGACCACGGCTCATAGGCGCGCTCACGGAAGTTGATGTCCTCGAAGACGACCGGGGAGCGCAGGTGCGCGGTGGAGCTGACCGAGACCACCCGGGCGCCGTCGGCCGCCGCGAGCGCGGCGTGCAGGCCGGTGGCCAGGGCGAAGTGGCCGAGATGGTTCGTGGCGAACTGGAGCTCCCAGCCGTCCGGGGTGTGCGCCTCGGGGCAGGCCATCACGCCGGCGTTGTTGACCAGCATGTGCAGCGGGCCTTCCCAGGCGGTCACGAACGACGTGACCGTGCCGCGGTCGGCGAGGTCCAGCGGGGCGACGAAGATCTGCTTGTTGCCGGTGGTCGCGATGATGTCCGCGGCGGTCGCGGCGCCGGCGTCGAGGTCGCGCACGGCGAGGGTCACTTCCGCGCCCGCCGCGGCGAGCGCGCGGGCGGTCTCGACGCCGATGCCGGACGCCCCGCCGGTGACGATGGCCCGCCGGCCGCTGAGATCGACGCCTTCCAGCACCTCGGCCGCGGTGGATTGGGCGGTGAACGGGGTGGTGATGCGGGTGTTCGCAGTCATGATTCCCAGTCCTGTCAGGGATGCGGTAGGAGAGCCCCAAACGGTAAGATGTGAAACGGAGGAGCCTCCAATTAACTCCGACTGTATTCGGAGTCTCCTCCGTTTGGCAAATCTCGCCCCCGAAATCCACAGGAGTCACCGTGCAGGCCGGATCCCGACCGCTGCGCGCCGACGCGCGCCGCAACCGCGATCGGCTGCTCGACGCCGCCGTGCGCGCCTTCTCCCACGAGGGCCCCGAGGTGACGCTCGACGCGATCGCCAAGGACGCGGGGGTCGGCATCGGTACGCTCTACCGGCATTTCCCCACCCGCGAGGCGCTCGTCGAGGCCGCGTACCGCAAC
The DNA here is from genome assembly GCF_040680095.1 of Nonomuraea sp. NPDC052129. Lineage (NCBI taxonomy): Bacteria > Bacillati > Actinomycetota > Actinomycetes > Streptosporangiales > Streptosporangiaceae > Nonomuraea > Nonomuraea sp. NPDC052129. Next base: position 10,916 of record NZ_JBFAVX010000037.1, read on the forward strand.
GAGCTCACCCGGCTGTGCGAGGCCGCGGCGAGCCTGCTGCGCACGATGCCGCCCGACCAGGCGACCCGCGCCTGGATGGATCGCTTCGTCGACTACATGACGACCAAGCGCGGCATGGCCGACGCGCTGCGCGCGGTCATCGCGTCCGGCGGCAACCCGTTCGCGGAGAGCCGCGACCGGATGCTCGGCGCGATCGGGTCGCTGCTGGCCGCCGGGGCCGCCGCGGGGACCGTGCGTTCGGACGTCGAGCCGGACGACGTGCTCGCCAGTCTGGGCGGCGTGGCGCTGGTCGTCGGCGAGGACGAGCAGCGCGACCGGACGGGCCGCCTGCTCGACCTGCTGATGGACGGCCTGCGCTACCGCCGTTAGGGGCTCGCTATTTCACGCTGATCTTCGTCATCATCCCCATCGCGCGGTGATTGTCCACCGGGCACCACAGGTCGTACGTCCCCTTCTTCAGCGTGACGGAGAGCTTCGTTGTCTTTCCGGCTGGGACGATGCTGGAGGTCGAGTCGACCCCGGGCCCCTTGATCGACAGGCCATGCGAAGCTGTCCCCGCATTGTGGATCGTGAAGGTGTAGGCCCCTGGCTTGAAGCCGGTCGTCGAGAGCGTGAGAGAGAACTCCCGCTCGGTCACGGTGACAGACGTATCGCGAGCCGCAGTCGTGCCCGCGCCGACCGTTGTCAGCGTCAGCGCGGCGGCTACGAGCCCGATCACCAGACGGGACGCACTTCTGGAACGAATCGCAGCGGACATGATCGCCAACCCTTCATCGCGGCATCGATGTCAGCCATGGCAGTCTCCGTATGCCCGGACCCGCGTAACGCCAGACCCGCGGGCGTGCCGCCATCATTTGACCTTGTCACCAGCGTCAACGTCTATCGTCGATCCCCGACCACCGACGAACGGACGCCCTGGCATGAGCAAGGACCGCGACACTCTTCTTAAGTACGACCAGAGCTTCTTCGACGCCTTGGTGGCCAACGACCTAGACCGGCTGAAGGAGTTGCTGGCGGACGACTTCCTCCTGGTGGGGGTCGAAGATGGGGCGGTCGCCACCAAGCAGGTCATCCTCGACCTGGTGGCGTCCGGGTCCCTCCGGTTTCCGCGGATCGACTCGTTTCCCGACGAGGCGATCGTCCGTTTTCATGGGGAGGTGGGCATCGTCGTGGGACGTACCGGCATGAACTTCACCAGCCCCGAAGGCGCCACGTTCAGTGCCGGGAGCCGCTACACCCACGTGTACACCGCAGACTCCCACGGTTCCTGGCGCCTCACCTCCGCCCAGGGCACCGCGATCAAGGGCTGATCCAGCTACCCCACAAGTGTGGCGGCGCAGCTGGTGACGAGGTCCTCCGCGTAGGCGGGAATCGGGCGGCCCGAGTTCTGGTGGCGACGGACCGTGGCGTACGGCAGGTCGACCGTGGCCAGGAACAACTGCTCGACCTCCTGCGGCTCGCGCCTGTCCAGCCGTTCGGCCAGGGCGCGGACGGCGTTGCGGACCCGGCGGTCGCTGCGTTCCAGGCGTTCGCGGGCTTCCGACGGCCAGTTGGGTTCGTCGAAGTCCGCCGGGCCGTACAGCAGGATGTGAGCTTCGTGCGGATGCGCCCTGCTCCAGGCGACCACGTGGCGCGCGGCGGCGGGGGCGGCCCGCGCGGCGGGCTCGGTGTTGAGCGCGGACAGGAAGCCGTCCTGGAAGCGGTCGACCGTGCGCAGCCACAGGGTGGCGAGCATGGAGGAGCGGCTGGGGAAGCGGTGGTAGATCGAGCCGCTCGGCGCGCGGGCGGCACGGGCGACCGCCGCCACGGTCACGGTGCTCGGGCCGCTCGCGGCCACCAGTTCGGCGGCCGCGTCGAGCAATCGGTCAACGTCATGGCGAGGCGGTCGTCCCATGCCGTCGAGCGTATAGGGACAGACTGAAGGGTTTCTGGGCGGTTAATCAGCTTCTGTCTTGGTCATCGCCCTGATGGTCTCGGTCATGTGCGTCCGCAGCTGTTACGCCCCTCGAACCTCCTCCCGACCGCGGGGCCGTCCCCATCGTCGAGCCAGGTCGCGCCCGTACACTCCGGGCTCCACTCGGCCCCGCCCTCTTCCGCGATCACCTCGATGGACGGATCCGCGCAGATCAGCAGCAGATATTTCACCAGATGACTCCTTCTGCTCGTCGTTTTCACCCAACGACGAACGGCTCCCTCACAAACCGACAAGTGGACAGCGATATAGCGGGCAACTCATATTGGACGGGGTCAACATCCCCACACCGGAGGTCTGTATGGACGTGCGTCTGGACCATCTCGTCTGCTGGGTCTCGGACCAGCTTCGCGCGCTCGACTTCTACGAGCAGGTCATCGGCCTGCCCGGGGTACGTGCCGAGGAGTTCAGGGACGGCAAGGCGCCGTTCCCCAGCGTACGGGTCTCCGGTGACACGATCATCGACCTGATGCCCCAGAACGCGGCGAAGCGCGTCGACGAGGGCACCGGCGTCAGCGGCAGCGCCGGTCATCCAGTCAACCACTTCTGCCTGGCACTCGCCCGCGACGACTTCGACGCGCTCGAAGCCAGGCTCACCAGCAACGGCGTGGAGGTCACCGGCACCGGCTCCAACTCCTTCGGCGCCAGGGGCATCGCGCCCGGCGTGATCTACTTCTCCGACCTCGACGGGAACGTTATCGAAGCCCGCTACTACGACTGAGGCTCAAGGACGCGGCCGCGGCGCAAACTGTCGGCACGATTTGCTACACAAGACGGCATGGGTGTGAGCGTCGACGAGTTCCTCAAGCTGCTGGACCGGTTGCCCGAGGCGCGCCTGGGCGATCATGGTGGCACCTGGGTCAGCCTCAAGGTGCGTGACAAGGGCTTCGGTTATCTGTGGGAAGAGACCGAGACCGTTGGGCTCAAGGCGACGATCGAGGAGCAGATGGCGCTCGTCGCCGAACGGCCCGATGTGTTCGAGATCCAGTTCACCGCCGGCCGGTTCGGGTGGGTGGTGGTGCACCTGAAGCGGATCGACGCTGACGAGCTGTTCGAGCTGGTCGCCGAGGCGTGGTGCTTGACGGCGCCCAAGGAACTGGTCACCCCCTTCGAGGCTGCTCATAAAATCGGGCAATAGGGCGTAAAACCAGTTGGAAGTCGCGGTTAGGATCAGGCACCGTGACAGATATGGACATCGAGCTGCGCGAGTGGTGCGCGGACGACGCTCCTACCGTGCTGCGCGCGTTCCAGGCGCCGGACATGGCCGGTCAGGCGTCGTGGCCGATCGTCTCACTCCAGGACGCGGTGGGCTGGATCGCGTCCTGGCCCGGCGCGGGCCACGCGTTCGCTGTCACGCTCTCCGGCCAGGTCGTGGGCAACGTCGCGGTGACGGGCATCGACGGCCACGACAACGGCTGGGTCTCCTACTGGACGGTGCCCGAGGCCAGGGGTCGTGGTGTCGCGGCGGCGGCCGTGGTCGAGCTGACCCGCTGGGCTTTCCGCGAGCGCGGCCTCTATCGGCTGGAGCTGGGCCACCGCATCAACAACCCGGCCTCGTGCCGAGTGGCCACCAAGGCGGGCTTCCGTCCTGAGGGCATCGAACGCCAGAAGCTCCGCTATGACGGCCGCCGCTACGACGTCGAACGCCACGCCCGCCTCGCCACCGACTGACTGTCTGCCATCACCCACAGACCTGCCATCGCCCACCGCCGCGGACGGCTGGGGCTGTGGGACGGAGAGTGCCGAATAGCTCGCGCCTGGTCATGGGTGGGCGAGCTGATCTAGGCTCGGGGGGTGGACAGCGAGAGCTCGGCCGCGGCCGGCCTGCTGGCGGCACTGAGCCGGGCGGCGGAGATTCTCGCCGAATTACACCACCCGTTCGTCCGGAGCCAGCCCTTCTCCTATTTCTTTCCGCCCGCCGGCGTACGGACCGGGACCGCGTTCACCCTCCCCGACGGCCGTGAGCTCAGCTTCGCCGTCTCCATCTCCGCCGCCAACGGCGAGTTCCACGTCGACGGGGTGATCTCCGTCGAGGGTGACGTACTGCTGGGGCTGCCGCGCAAGACCACGTCCAGCATCCACGACGGGCTCGCCGTGCTCGACGACTATGCGGGCGAGCTGGCCGCCCCGGCCGGGCAGCTCATCGACCAGCAGTTGGACAATATTGTCTGACTGTCTGACAATAATAGGCATGAAGAACGGACCTTTCGCCGTCATCGGTGCTTCCGTGCTCTGGGGGACGGCCGGTACGGCGGGGCTGCTCGTCTCGGCCGACTCGATCGCCTTGGCCGCCGCCCGACTGGTCATCGGCGGCACAGCGCTCGCACTGGTCGGCCTGTTCGCCGGAGCCGGAGCCGGAGCCGGAGCCGGAACGGGAGCGGGAGTTGGGCGGGACCCGTTGGTCACGCCCAGGCAGCCGGTCACCCCCAGGCTGCCGCCGGCCCTCAGGTTGCCGGTGACTCCCGGGTTGCTGGCCGCCGCCGTTGCCGTCGCCGTGTACCAGTTGTGCTTCTTCGCCGCGGTCGCCCGCACCGGCGTGGCCATCGGCACAGTCGTCGCGATCGGCAGTGGGCCCGTTTTCACCGGGGTGCTCTCCTGGTTGCTGCATGGTGAGCGGCCGAGCCGGCGGTGGGCCATGGCCACCGCCGCCGCGGTCTGCGGGTGCGCCGCCCTGATCGTGGGCGGTGGTGCGCAGGCGGGCGGGCAGATGGTGTCCGGGGTGCTGTTCGCGCTGCTCGGCGGGCTGCTGTACGCGTTCTACGCCGTCACCGCCGCTCGGGCGATCAGCACCGGCGCGTCGTCGAACGCGGTCATGGGGGTGATGTTCGGCGGCGCCGCCGTCATCATGGTGCCGGTCCTGCTCTGGCGGGGCACCGAGTGGCTGGCCGAGCCGCGCGGGCTGTTCGCCGCTCTGTACCTCGGCGTCGGCGCCACCGCTCTGTCTTACTTCCTGTACGGCCGAGGACTGCGTACCACGCCGGTGGCCACGGCCGCCACCCTCGCCCTGGCCGAGCCGGCGGTCGCCGCGCTGCTCGGGCTGGTGGTGCTCGGCGAACGACTGACCTCGGTGTCCATCGCCGGGCTCGTCCTGCTGGCGATCAGTCTCGTGGTCGTGGCCGTACCAGAAAAGCGGCCATCCGAAAGGCCGCTCGCGGAGAGGCCGGCGTCTGAGGAGGCGCGGGCGGTCGCGGGGGAAACGGTGTGTCCCGATGAGGCGTTAGAGTCGCAGCCGTGACGTTGCCGCTCAGACCCGTCTCCGCGGTCGGCGCGCTCGCCGACGCGCTGCGCCGCAGGGTGCTCTCCGGTGAGATCGGGCCGGGTACGGCGCTGCCCGAGCAGGAGCTCGCCGCCACCTACGGGGTGGCCAGGCCCACGGTCCGGGAGGCCCTGGCTGTGCTGGTGCACGAAGGGTTGCTCAGGCGTGAGCGCAATCGCAGCGCCTATGTCCCCGAGGTGACGATCGCGGACCTCGACGATCTCATGTACGTACGTCGGCCGCTGGAGGGTCTGATGGCCACGGCGGTGGCGGGGCGGCGGGTGCCGGCGGCGGAGGCGGCGCTGCTACGGATGGACGCGCTGCCCGCCGACGCGCCGTGGTCGGAGTCGGTGGCCGAGCACATGGCGCTGCACCAGGCGCTGATCGAGGCCGTGGGCAGCCCGCGGCTCGAACGGCTCTACGGCGCGCTGGCCGCGGAGACCCGGCTCGGCCTGGTCCGGCTGCGTGAGGTCTACGAGGACAGGGACGTGCTCGTACACGAGCATCGAGAGCTGCTTGACGCCATCGCCGACGGCCCGGCCGATGCGGCGCGGGCCGCGGTGGTCGCCCACCTCAGCCACACGTGGGGCGGCGACGCATCCCCCCGAACCGGGACCGACCTCCCGTAAAGAGACCTCTGGCAAGAGAGGCTCCCTCGCACGGCCCCTCCTCGTAAGAAGGCCTCTAGCAAGGCCGCTCCCGAGCCCTCCTGAGCCCCTCCTGGCCCTCTGCCGGGCCGATCTCGCGATGGAGATCCGCACCCAATATCGCGAACTCTTGCGGCGGGACCCCAGATGTCGCGAGAATCGCGGCCATGCACGGCAACCCGATGCCGGACTCCTACGTGTACGTCACGGAAGAGGGCGTGACCCGTCACTATGCGGACGGGAGCGTCGAAGCCCTTGCCTGGGAGGACGTGGTCGAGGTCCGTGTGGTGACCGAGTCAGGAGAGGACGTCCTCTATATCCTGCTCGACCGCGATGGCGAAGGCTGCGTGGTACCCAGGTCGGCCACCGACGCCACGTTTCTGGCGCGTCTGCGCTATCTGCCCGACTTCGACCTCGACCGGCTGCACATCGCCGCCGAGTCGGCACATGACGGAGTCGTGGTCGTCTGGCGGAGCCCCGATCCGCCATCCGCACTGCCGGATCTGGAATATGACTAGCCCCGTCATATTCCGGCAACCTGCTGAAATGTTGCCATAAACCGCACATTTGCCGACGTGTCGATCAGCACTTTTGGATCGTTCCGTCAACCCCTTCTCCGCCCCGAGTTCCGTCCGGTTGTGGACATTTAACGGTATATCGCTTGTCGGAGTGGATCTTTACTCTTTAGTGGGGGCCGCCGCCCTTGATTGTGCATGGGGGACTTGTCAACCCATGAGGTTCAAGGAACGTCATGTTCTTGCGGTGCACAAAAGTTTTCAGGGTGGTGCTATGAGGGTGGGGACCGGGGAGTCCGATGTCGTGCTCCTCGAAGCCGTACCACGTCGCGCGTCAAGTATCTGGACGCGTGCGTACTTACGGCTTCTGTGGGGTGGCGACACGGCGTGCGCGCTGGTCGCGTGCGTCTGCGTGCTGGGCATTCGCCTCTTGTCCGGCGCGTACGTTCCGTTGGCCGAATTCGTTCTAGGAGTGAGTCTGGTCATCGCCTGGCCCTTCGCGTTGGCGATGGGTGGCGCGTACCGGCCGCGCGCGCACGGCGAGGGCACTGAAGAGTTCAGGGCCGTCTTCAACGGCGGCGCCGGGTTGATGGCCGCGGTCGCGATCGGCGCCTACGCCACGCAGACCGTCGTCGCGCGCAGCTTCGTGATGGCGATGCTGCCGCTGGCGCTTCTGTCCGCGTTGTGCTTCCGCTACAAGCTGCGAAAACGGCTGCACAGCCGGAGAGTGGTCGGCGACTACATGCGCGAGGTCATCGCCGTCGGCCATCGCGAATCCATCCTCGACCTGGTCATGCAGTTCCGCCGTCAGCCGTACCACGGCATGCGGGTCGTAGGCGCCTGCCTGCCGCCGGACCGGATGGACGTCGACCTCGACGGCATCCCGGTGCTGGGCTCGTTCGGCGACGTCGCCGAGGTGGTGTACCGGATGGGAGCCGACGCGGTCGCCGTCACGGCCTGCCCCGAATTCGACGGGTCGGCGCTGCGACGGCTGGCGTGGAGCCTGGAGGCCGCGCGCACCGACCTGTTCGTCGCGCCCGCGCTCATGGAGGTCGCCGGCCCGCGGATCAGCATCAGGCCGGTCGCGGGGATGCCGCTCCTGCACGTGGGGCATCCCGAGTTCGACGGTGCCAGGCAGATCGTCAAGACCGTCTTCGACCGGCTCGTTGCGGGAGCCGCGTTGCTGCTCATGGCCGTGCCGCTGCTGGCGATCGTGCTGCTGATCCGCCTCACCAGCCCGGGCCCCGCGCTGTTCACCCAGACTCGGGTCGGCAAACGCGGCAAAGAGTTCCGTGTCTTGAAATTTCGGACCATGGTGGAGGACGCCGAGAAGCTCAGAGACGCCCTCCTCGATGCCAACGAATTGGACGGGGTGCTCTTCAAGATTAGGAACGATCCAAGAATCACTCCGGTAGGCGCCTTCCTCCGCAAATACTCGCTGGACGAGTTGCCCCAACTGGTCAATGTCATGCGCGGAGACATGTCACTCGTCGGCCCCCGGCCGCCGCTCCCGGAGGAGGTCGCCAAGTACGGCAGCGACGTCCGCCGCCGCCTGGTCGTCAAGCCCGGCATGACGGGACTCTGGCAGGTCAGCGGTCGCTCCAACCTGAGCTGGGAGGAGTCCGTACGCCTCGACCTGAGGTACGTGGAGAACTGGTCCCTCATCCTCGACCTCCAGATCCTCTGGAAGACCTGGTCCGTCGTCACCCGTGGAGAAGGGGCTTACTAGCGGTGAAAGCACTCGTGCTGGCCGGAGGGTCGGGCACACGGCTACGGCCCATCACCCACACCTCGGCCAAGCAACTCGTGCCGGTCGCCAACAAGCCGGTGCTGTTCTACGGCCTGGAGGCGATCGCCGAGGCGGGGATCAGGGAGCTCGGACTGGTCGTCGGCGACACGCAGGCCGAGATCGAGGCGGCCGTCGGCGACGGCTCCGCGTTCGGCCTGCAGGTGACCTATCTGCGCCAGGAGGCGCCGCTGGGCCTGGCCCACGGCGTGCTGATCGCCCGCGACTTCCTCGGTGACGACGACTTCGTCATGTACCTGGGCGACAACTTCATCGTGGGCGGCATCAACGGCCTGGTGGACCGGTTCGCCAGGGAGCGGCCCGCCGCCCAGATCATGCTCACCAGGGTCGGCGATCCGCGCCAGTTCGGGGTCGCCGAGCTCGACGCCGCCGGCCGGGTGATCGGCCTGGAGGAGAAGCCCGACCGGCCCAAGAGCGATCTGGCGCTGGTCGGCGTCTACCTCTTCAGTCCGGCCATCCACGCCGCCGTGGCCGAGCTCAAGCCGTCGGGGCGTGGCGAGCTGGAGATCACCGACGCGATCCAGTGGCTGATCGAGTCGGGACTGCGCGTCGAGTCCTCGGTGATCTCCGGCTACTGGAAGGACACCGGCAACGTCACCGACATGCTGGAGGTGAACAGGCTCGTGCTGGAGTCGCTCGACCGTCGGGTGAGCGGTCAGGTCGACCAGGCCAGCGAGCTGATCGGGCGGGTCGTGGTGGAGCCCGGCGCCGTGGTCGAACGCTCGCGCGTCGTGGGCCCGGTGATCATCGGCCCCGGCGCGCGGGTACAGGACAGCTATGTCGGCCCGTTCACCTCGATCGGCGCCGACTGCGCGATCGGCCGCAGCGAGATCGAATACTCGATCGTGCTGCCCCGAGCCTCCATCCAGGGTGTCGGCCGGATCGAGTCGTCGCTCATCGGCCACGACGTCGAGGTGACCCCCGCTCCGGACACCCCCAAAGCCCACCGCCTCGTGCTGGGCGATCACAGCAAGGTGCAGATCAGTTCATGACAAGGATTCTGGTGACGGGTGGGGCCGGCTTCATCGGCTCGCACTTCGTCCACGGGCTGGGCGACGCGGACGTGACCGTGCTCGACAAGCTCACCTATGCCGGCAACCGGGCCAACCTCCAAGGGAGGCCGCACACCTTCGTCCACGGTGACATCTGCGACGCCGAGCTGCTCGGCGAGGTGGTGCCGGGCCACGACCTGGTGGTCAACTTCGCCGCCGAGTCGCACGTCGACCGGTCGATCGACGGCCCGGCCGAGTTCATGCGCACCAACGTGCTCGGCACCCAGACGCTCTTGCAGGCATGCCTGGAGGCCGGGGTGCCGAAGGTGGTGCACGTGTCGACCGACGAGGTCTACGGCTCCATCGACCACGGCTCATGGGAGGAGTCCGCGCCGCTCCTGCCGCGCTCCCCGTACGCCGCGTCGAAGGCGGGCGGCGACCTGGTCGCCCGCGCGTACGCGATCACGTACGGCCTCGACGTGTCGATCACCCGGTGCGGCAACAACTACGGCCCGAGGCAGTACCCGGAGAAGGTCATCCCGCTGTTCGTCACGAACTTGCTGCGCGGCGAGCGGGTCCCGCTCTACGGCGACGGCGGGAACGTCCGCGACTGGATCCACGTCGGCGACCACTGCGCGGGCATCCGCCTGGTGGCCGAGAAGGGCGCGCCCGGCGAGGTCTACCACATCGCGGGCACCGCCGAGCTGACCAACAGGGAGCTGACCGAGCGGCTGCTGGAGGCGTGCGGCCGGGACTGGAGCATGGTCGAGCCCGTCGAGGACCGCAAGGGCCACGACCGCCGCTACTCGCTCGACGACACCAAGCTGCGCGCGCTCGGCTACCGGCCGGAGATCGCGTTCGAGCAGGGGCTCAAGGACACCGTCAGCTGGTACGCGAGCAACGCGGCGTGGTGGAGAGCTTGAAGCAGAACACCTTGCTCACCTCCGCGCTCTGGGCACTGCTGTCGCCGTTCGCCGGCTGGGCAGTGCTCCGCGTGGCCGGTTGGGAGCCCAAGCTCAGGTGGTCCCAGCTCGTGTCGTTCACCCCCTACGCGGCCGCGGGCTCGCTGGTGCCGCTGGCACTGGCTCTGGCGCTGCGCAACCGGCCCGCCACGTACGCCGCGCTGGTGGTGGGCGGGCTGCTGGCCTCGGTGGTGCTGCCGCGCGCGGTGCCGCAGGGCGTCCCCGAGGCAGCGGGGCAGCCGCTGCGCGTGATGACCGCGAACCTGCGCGTGGGCTCGGTGCCCGCCGAGGCCCTGATCGGCGCGGTCGAGCGGAGCCGCCCCGACGTGCTCACCCTTCAGGAGCTCACTCCGGACCTCGCGGCGCGACTCGACCGGGGTGGCCTGCGCGCCCTGCTGCCGTACCACCTGGAACAGCTGGGCACGGCCGTCTACTCGCGCTTCCCGCTGCGTCCGGGACTCGGCTTCGCGGCGGGCCAGTGGCAGCACGTCGGCGGCCTGCTCACGCTGCCCGACGGTTCGGAGGTGGACGTCGTCGGCGTGCACGCCTGCGCGCCGGCCGGCGGCTGGCTGGCGGGATGCTGGGCGCAGAGCATCCGGGTCCTGCCGCCGGCGGTGGCCAAGCGGCCGCGCGTCCTGGCCGGCGACTTCAACTCCACGCTCGACCACGCGGTGCTGAGGGAGCTGATCGCCACCGGCTATCAGGACGCCGCGTCCGTCACCGGGAAGGGACTTGTCATGACCTGGCCGTACTACGGGCGCTCCGCCCTCGTCCCCAAGGTCGCCATCGACCACGTGCTGGCCTCCGAGGGGGTGGTCGTGCGCTCGTTCGAGACGCTCGCCCTCCCGCGGACCGACCATCGCGCCACGGTCACCGACCTGGTGCTGAGGCGGCGCGCATGAGGTGGGTGATCACGGGTGCGGGCGGCATGCTCGGCACCGACCTGACGGAGCGGCTGCGGACCACGCCGGGGATGCGAGTCCGCCCGTTCACCCGGTCCGAGCTGGACCTGTGCGACGCCGGTGCCGTCGCCTGGGTGCTGCGCGCGGCCAGGCCTGACGTGGTGGTCAACTGCGCCGCGTGGACGGCCGTCGACGACGCCGAGACGCGCGAGAAGGAGGCCCTGGCGATCAACGGGACGGCCGTGTCCGTGCTCGCCCGGGTCGCCGCCGACCTGGGCGCCCGGCTGATCCAGCTCTCCACCGACTACGTCTTCGACGGCGCCGGGGTCGGGCCGTACCGGGAGAGCGCCCCGACGGGGCCCATCAACGCCTACGGCAGGACCAAGCTCGCGGGCGAGCACGCGGCGCTGGAGCACGGTCACCACGTGGTGCGTACGGCCTGGCTCTACGGCGCCCACGGCCGCAGCTTCGCCCGCACGATGGTCGGCCTCGAAGCCTCCCGGCCGACCGTCTCCGTGGTCGACGACCAGTTCGGCCAGCCCACCTGGACCGGTGACCTGGCCGAGCGGATCGTCCAGCTCGGCCGGGCGGACGCCCCGCCCGGCGTCTACCACGGGACGAGCGCCGGGCGGACGAGCTGGTACGACTACGCGAGAGAGCTCTTCTCCCTGCTCGGGGCCGATCCCAGCCGGGTCGGGCCCATCCCGAGCACGGCGCTGCGCCGGCCCGCCCCACGCCCCGCCAACAGCGTGCTGGCGCACGGGAACTGGCAGGCCGCCGGGCTGCCGCCGATGCGGGAGTGGTCCATCGCCCTACACGCGGCCTGGCCGGCCCTGCTGAGGGCCTGGGGAGCTCGCGTAGTGGGCCAGACAGTCGGCGTAGGAGGGGAGTAGACCTTGCTCGATCGCTTCCGCCAGCGTGGGTGCCGCGGCGTCCTTGTCCGAGAGGATCGGCTCGATGCCCTCCGGCCAGACGATGCCGAGGGCCGGGTCCAGCGGATGGATGCCGTGCTCGCGCTGCGGGGCGTACGAGGTGGAGCACAGGTAGATCACGGTGGCCGACTCGCTGAGCGTGAAGAACGCGTGGCCGAGCCCTTCGGCCAGGTAGACCGCCTGCCGCGAGACGTCGTCCAGCTGCACCGCCGCCCACTGGCCGAAGGTGGGCGAGCCGGTTCTGAGGTCCACCGCGACGTCGAGGACGCTGCCGGAGACGCACGTGACGTACTTGGCCTGACCGGGCGGCACATCCGCGTAGTGGAGGCCGCGCAGCACGCCCCTGGCCGAGACCGAGCAGTTGGCCTGGGCGAGGTCCAGCGGGCGGTCGAGCTCGTCGCTCCTGAACCACTCCAGGAACTGCCCGCGACCGTCCTTGTGGATATGCGGGCTGAACAGCCAGGCGCCGTCGAAACCGAGGGGATCCATGAGCCGGATCCTGACATAGCAGGAACGTTCCCACCAGAGCGTGTAACGCGTGAGATGGCAGTCGCGAAATGCCAGTTGATTGAGGCATGTGGTCCTGAGCGGGGTCAGGATCACCATCCCGATCTGTACGTTTCCGGGAGCCAGCAACCCATCCCGCCCCACGCACGGCCTCGCAAGACCTACGAGGGGAGATCGGTTCGACTCGCACCATGCACGTGTAAGGGGCAAGCCCAGATGACCACGGTATTCACCGGCAGCACGATGAACGACGAGGCACGACGCGAGAGGATCTTCCAGGGCGACGTCTTCGTCTACACGGCCTCGCCCGCGTCCCGCGAGCTCGTGTCCTTCGCCCGCGAACTGGTCGCCGAGACCTTCGGCGGCGTCGATCCCACGATCGCCCAGCACAGCATGCCGGTCGAGCGGTTCGCCGCGCTGCTGGCCGACGTCAAGCCGCGCTTCATCCACCATCCGAGGTGCAAGGAGCTCATCGCGGTCCTGCTGGACGAGCTGGGGTTCGCGCCGGACGAGACCTACTTCGACGTGCCGCGGTTACGGACCTCGACCTCCGACGGCTACCTCGACTCGGGTATCTCGTACGCCTACCACGCCCACCGCGACTGCTGGTACTCGGCGCCGTTCAACCAGGTGAACTGGTGGATCCCCGTCTACGACGTGGTGCCGGAGAACGTCTTCGCCCTGCACCCGGAGTACTTCACCCAGGCCGTGCGCAACGGCAGCGGCCGCTACGACTACGCCTCGTGGGTCAGGACGGAGCGCCCGTCGGCCGCCCAGCACATCTACAGCGACACGCGCGAGCAGCCGAAGCCGGAAGAGGACCTCGACCTGTCCGGCGAGCTCAGGTTCGTCATGGAGCCGGGCGGGGTGCTCCTCTTCTCGGGCGCCCAGTTGCACTCGACCGTACGCAACACCTCGGGCGTGACGCGCTTCAGCATCGACTTCCGCACCGTCCACATCGACGACGTCAGATCACGCAAGGGCGCGCCCAACGTGGACGCGGCGTGCCTGGGCACCACTCTGCGCGACTTCATGCGCGCCGGGGACCTGGCACGCATCCCGGAGGAGCTGTCGGCGGAGTACGAGAAGGAGGCCGTGGCTCACGTGGAGCGAGCCAACGGTAGTTCGTACTGAATTTCACACATCGGGAGGGGACCATGGCTCGTTGGTTACAGCGCGGAAGAGGCCGAGGCCGGTGACCGTCTGCCGGCTCTGCGGCTCGGGCGAACTGGCGAGCGTGGTCGACCTCGGTGCCACGCCGCCCTGCGAGCTGTTCCTCACCAGGGAGCGGCTCGACGAGCCCGAGCTCACCTACCCCCTGCACCTGCGGGTCTGCACGAGTTGCTGGCTCGCCCAGATACCGCCGCTGATCCAGCCGGAGGAGACGTTCACGGAGTACGCGTACTTCTCCTCCTTCTCCACCTCCTGGGTGGAGCACGCCCGGGAGTTCGTGGCGGCGGCCGTGGACCGGTTCGCGCCGGGCTTCGTGGTCGAGGTGGCCAGCAACGACGGCTACCTGCTGCAGCACGTGGCGGAACGAGGGGTGCGCTGCCTGGGCATCGAGCCCTCGGCCAACGTGGGCCAGGCGGCCAGGGACAAGGGCATCGCCACGCTTACGGCCTTCCTCGACCCGGAGACCGGGGCGGCGGTCCGCGCCGAGCACGGGCCGGCCGACCTGGTCGTGGCCAACAACGTGTACGCGCACATCCCCGACGTCGTCGGCTTCACCCGAGGGCTGCGGGCGCTCGTCGCCGACGACGGGTGGGTCTCCATCGAGGTGCAGCACCTGCTCACGCTCGTGGAGCTGAACCAGTACGACACGATCTACCACGAGCACTTCCAGTACTACACGGTCGCCTCCGCGCGGCGGGCCCTGGCCACCGGCGGCCTGGCCCTGGTCGACGTGGAGCTGCTGCCGACGCACGGCGGCTCGATCCGGCTCTGGGCCCGGCCCGAGGAGGCGGGCGGCGAGCCCACCGAGCGGGTGGCCGACGTGCTGGCCAGGGAGAAGGGGGCCGGGCTCGACGAGCTGGCCGGGTACGCGGAGTTCGCCGCCCGGGTGGCCAAGGTCCGCCGCGACCTGCTCCGCTTCCTCATCGACGCGGCCGAGGCGGGCAAGACCGTGGCCGGCTACGGCGCGCCGGGGAAGGGCAACACGCTGCTCAACCACTGTGGCATTCGCGAGGACCTGCTGGCGTACACGGTGGACCGCAATCCGTACAAGCACGGCAGGTTCACGCCGGGCACCCGGATCCCGATCCTGCCGCCCGAGCGCCTGGCCGAGGACCGGCCGGACTACGTGCTGGTGCTGCCGTGGAACCTGCGAGAGGAACTCACCGAACAGCTCTCCTATGTCCGCGAATGGGGCGGGCAGCTGGTCTTTCCCATCCCGAGTCTGGAGATCGTGCCATGAAGGTCGTGCTCTTCTGCGGTGGGTACGGCACGCGGATGCGCACCGGAGCGCCGGGCGAGGTACCCAAGCCCATGCAGCTCGTCGGTCCCCGGCCGCTGATCTGGCATGTGATGCGCTACTACGCGCACTTCGGGCACACCGAGTTCATCCTCTGCCTCGGTTACGGCGCCCAGCACATCACGGAGTTCTTCCTGGACTACAAGGAGACCGCCTCCAACGACTTCCGGCTGCGCGGTGGCGAGGTGGAGTTGCTGTCGCAGGACATCTCGGACTGGTCGATCTCCTTCGTACAGACCGGCGTCCAGTCGCCGATCGGCGAGCGGTTGCGGCGCGTCCGCGACCATCTGGACGGCGAGGAGGTGTTCCTGGCCAACTACGCCGACGTGCTCACCGACGCGCCGCTGCCGGAGATCGTCGACCGCTTCATGGCCGCCGACGTGGGGGCGTCCATGATGGTCGTGCCGCCGCCCGGCACCTTCCACTGCATCGACATCGACGACGACGGGCTGGCGAGGGACATCGCGCCGGTCACCCAGATGCCGATATGGGTCAACGGCGGATATTTCGTTCTCCGTCAGGAAATTTTCGATCACATCCCGGAAAATGGGGATCTGGTGGGGGATGGCTGTGTGGAGTTGACCAAACGGGGCCGGCTCATGACCTACCGGCACCGCGGCTACTGGCGGCCGACCGACACCGTCAACCAGCGGATCGAGCTGGACGAGGCGTACTCGCGTGGCGACAGGCCCTGGGCGCTGTGGGAGGCATGATCCGCCTGACGGCCGCCCGGCTGGGCCGGATCGTCGCGCTGGGCGCGCACTGCGACGACATCGCGATCGGGGCGGGCGGCACGCTGCTCACCCTCTGCGCGGGCCGGCCAGGGCTCCAGGTCGACGCGCTGGTCCTCTCCGGCGGCGGCACCGAGCGCGAGGACGAGGAGCACGCGGCGCTCACCGCCTTCTGCCCCGGGGCCGACCTGCGGCTGACCGTGCTCAAGCTGCCCGACGGCCGGCTGCCCGCGCACTGGGAGCAGGCCAAGGAAGCGCTGGAGCTGCTGCGGGCAAGGACCGATCCCGACCTGATCCTCGGCCCACATCCGGGAGACGCCCACCAGGACCACCGGGGCCTGGCCGAGCTCGTGCCCACGGCCTTCCGCGACCACCTGACGCTCGGCTACGAGATCGTCAAGTGGGACGGTGACCTCGGCCGCCCCACCGCCTACCAGCCGCTGCGGCCGGAGGTGGCGGCGGAGAAGGTCGCCCTGCTGCGGCGGCACTACCCCTCGCAACTCCGGCGTTCCTGGTTCGACGACGAAGCCTTCCTCGGGCTCGCCCGCATCCGCGGCATCGAGTGCGGCGACAGGTACGCCGAAGCCTTCCACACCCGCAAACTGACCCTCGACCTCGCAGGAGACTAGCCGGATATGCGTGTACTGCTGACCGGACACCAGGGCTACCTGGGCACCGTCATGTCCCCCGTACTCGTGGAAGCGGGACACGAGGTGACCGGCCTCGACTCAGGGCTGTTCGCCGACTGCGTCCTCGGGCCGCGGCCCGACGACCCCCAAGGGCTCGCCGTGGACCTGCGCGAGGTCCCGGCCGAGGCACTGGCCGGATTCGACGCGGTCGTGCACCTGGCCGCCCTGTCCAACGACCCGCTCGGCTCGCTGGCGCCCGAGCTGACCTACGACATCAACTACCACGCCTCCGTACGGCTGGCCCGGCTGGCCCGCGAGGCGGGCGTGCGGCGCTTCCTGTACGCCTCCACCTGCTCGGTCTACGGAGCCGCCGGCGGGGACGACTTGGTCACCGAGGAGGCGCCCCTGAGTCCCGTGACCCCCTACGCCGAGTCCAAGGTGCGTGTGGAGGACGAGGTGCTGAAGCTGGCCGACGCCGACTTCACGCCGGTCTTCCTGCGCAACGCCACGGCCTTCGGCTTCTCGCCCCGGCTGCGCGCGGACATCGTGCTCAACAACCTGGTGGGGCACGCGCACCTGTCCGGCGAGGTGCGCGTGCTGTCCGACGGCACGCCATGGCGGCCCCTGGTGCACGCGCTGGACATCGCGGACGCGTTCGCCGCCGCCCTGGTCGCGCCGCGTGAGGCCGTACACGCCGAGGCGTTCAACGTGGGCACCGAGCAGAACAACGTCACCGTGGCCGGGATCGCGGCGACCGTGGTGGAGGCGGTGCCCGGCGCCACGCTGGCCATCACGGGGGAGACGGGCGCCGATCCGCGCTCCTACCGGGTCGACTTCTCGCGGATCCGCGCCGCGCTGCCCGGATACGAGGCGCGCCGCTCGGTGAAGGAGGGCGCGCTCGAACTCATCGACGCCTACCGGCGGCACGGGCTGACCAGGGAGGGCTTCGAGCGCCGCTTCACCCGCCTGGCTCGCCTCTCGGACCGGCAGGCCGCAGGGACGGTCGACGAGCGGCTGATGCCCTCGTGACCGGCCTCGGAAAGGAGATGCACCAGCTGGTGGAGCGTCTCTACCCGCTGTGCCGGAGCATCACGGGAGACGGCGTCCGCCGCACCCTGGAGATCGTCGGCGAGCACCTCGCGCTGAACGTGCACGAGGTGCCCACCGGCACGCAGGTGCTCGACTGGAACGTGCCCAAAGAGTGGAACATCCGCGACGCCTACATCAAGGGCCCCACGGGCGCCAAGGTCGTCGACTTCGCCGAGTCCAACCTGCACGTGGTCGGCTACAGCGTGCCGGTCTCGGCCCGGATGCCGCTGGCCGAGCTCCGCGGCCACCTGCACACGCTGCCGGACCAGCCGGATCTCATCCCCTACCGGACGAGTTACTACGCCGAGGACTGGGGGTTCTGCCTGCGTCATGAGACGCTGGCGGGCCTCCGGGAGGGCGAGTACGAGGTCGTGGTGGACTCCACGCTGGCGGACGGCCACCTCACGTACGCCGAGCACGTCGTGCCCGGCCGGACGGGCGAGGAGGTGCTGATCTCCTGCCACACCTGCCACCCGTCGCTGGCCAACGACAACCTGGCGGGCATCGCGGTGGCCGTCCAGCTGGCCCGGCGGCTGGCGGCGGCGTCGCCGCGCTACACCTACCGCTTCCTGTTCGCGCCCGGCACGATCGGGTCGATCACCTGGCTCGCTCGAAACCGGGACGCGGTCGAGCGGGTCAGGCACGGGCTGGTCCTCGCGTGCGCGGGGGACGGCGGCGCGCTCACGTACAAGCGGAGCAGGCGCGGCGACACGGAGATCGACCGGGCGGTGGGGCACGTGCTGCGCTCCTCCGGGCGCCCGCACCGCACGCTCGACTTCTCCCCGTACGGCTACGACGAGCGGCAGTACTGCTCACCTGGATTCGACCTGCCGGTCGGCTGCCTGACCAGATCGACGTACGCGGGCTATCCGGAATATCACACCTCGGGGGACAATCCGGCGTTCGTGCTCCCCGAGGCAATGGAGGACACCCTGGAGACCTGCTGGGAGGTGACCCGGGTGCTGGAGGGAGACCGGCGCCTGGAGAACCTCAGCCCCTACGGCGAGCCGCAACTGGGGCGGCGCGGCCTCTACGGGGCGCTCGGCGGCAGGAGCGACACCAAGCAGGCCCAGATGGCCATGCTCTGGGTGCTGAACCTCTCGGACGGCACGCACTCGCTGCTGGACATCGCGGAACGGGCCGGCCTCCCGTTCCAGGCGGTGGCCGAGGCGGCGGCGAGCCTCGAAGACGCGGAACTGGTGAGGGAATGGAAACCATGAGCTTGCGGGTCGGAGACCTGGTGGAGATCCGCAGCGAGGCCGAGATCCTGGCCACGCTGGACGAGCGCGGCGAGCTGGACGGCCTGCCGTTCATGCCGGAGATGCTGAAGTTCTGCGGTCAGCGCCTCACCGTGCACAAGGTGGCGCACAAGCTGTGCGACACGCTGACCAAGACGGGCCTGCGGCGCATGGACAGCGCCGTGCACCTGCTCGGCGCCCGGTGCGACGGCTCGGCGCACGGCGGCTGCCAGACCGCCTGCTCCATGTACTGGAAACAGGCGTGGATCAAGCGGGTCGCGGCGGACGAGTTGCCCCCGAACGCCGTGCCGGACTCCCGGCTGCTGCCGCTGCTGGAGATCAACAGCCGCAAGCCGCCGGGCGAGGACGGCTCCGAACGCTACTCCTGCCAGGCGACCGAGCTGCTGAGAGCGGCGCCCGTACCGCTGCCGATGGCCGATCTGGGGCAGTTCGTGGCGGACGTGCGGACGCGGAACGTCGGCGTGCTCAGGACCCTGAAGGCCACCGGAATCGGGCTGTACAACCGCTTCCAGCACTTGACGAGGAGAAAGCTGCCCCGCGCGCTGCGTGTCAAGGGCGGTCGGCCGTGGGGCACGATGAAGGGCGAGATCAGGGGCCGCACGCCGGTCCAGACGCTCGACCTCCAGCCGGGCGAGCTGGTCCGCGTACGGTCCAAGCAGGAGATCCTGGCCACCGTCAACGAGGACCTGTCCAACCGCGGCATGAACTTCGACGCCGAGCTGGCCCGCCACTGCGGCCGCACCGCGCGGGTGCGCGCCCGGGTGGACCGCTGCATCGACGAGCCCACGGGACGGATGCTGGAGATGAAGACGCCCTGCATCGTGCTGCAGGACGTGGTGTGCGAGGGCGTCCACTCGCTGAACTGCCCCCGCGAGTTCTTCCCCTTCTGGCGCGAGATCTGGCTCGAACGGGTGCCGGACGGTGAGTGAGCCAGTAGTGAGTACGAGCGAGCCCATCAGCGATCACCGGGCCGGGTCGGCGAGCAGGGGACTACGGTGGGGGCTGCTGGCCAGGGGCGGGTCGAAGCTGGCCACCTTCACCCTGAGCCTCGTGCTGGCCCGCCTGCTCGCCCCGGAGGACTTCGGGTTGTACGCGGTCGCGCTGGCCGCCAACCAGTTCCTCTTCTACATCAACGACGCCGGCATCGTCGCGGCCGTCGTGCAGTGGCGCGGCAAGCTGGAGGACATGGTGGTCACCGCGACCACCGTCGTCATCACCCTCAGCGTGGCCATCTATGCCGTGTTCTGGGTGGCGGCGCCCTACTTCACCGGCCTGGCGGGCAACATCTCCGCCACCCCGGTGGTGCGGCTGCTCACCGTGATCATCGTGATCGACGGGTTCGTCAACGTACGCAGCGCGGTCATGCTCCGCGGCTTCCAGCAGGACAAAATAGCCAAGGCGAACATGGCGGGCATCGCCGTCCAGGTGCCGGTGGCGATCACCCTGGCGGCCACGGGTGCGGGCGTCTACAGCTTCGTCATCGGCGCGGTCGCCAACTCCCTGGTGAGCGGCATCCTGGTGTTCGTCTGGGCCAAGATGCCGCTGCGGCTGGGCTTCGATCGGGCCATCGCGCGCAAGCTGCTGGGCTTCGGCGTGCCCCTGGCGGTCAGCCTGGCCATCGAGGCGCTGGTGCTCAACGCCGACGCGATCATCATCGGCCGGCTCCTGGGCGCGACCACGCTCGGCTTCTACATGATCGCGCTGAACGTGTCGAGCTGGGTGCCGGGACTGGTCGGCGAGGCCCTGCGCCACGTCACGCTGCCCGGCTTCTCACGGGTCGCCGAGGAGCGCCCGGAGGCGTTCTCCGCGCGCGTCCAGCAGCTCGTGCCGATGCTGATCACGCTGGTGCTGCCCGTCGCGGTCCTGTTCGGCGTGCTGGCGCCCCTGGTCGTGCCCTTCCTGTACGGCGAGCGCTGGCTGCCCGCCGCCCAGGCGCTGTCCTTCCTCATGGCGCTGATGGTGGTGCGGATGCTCACCGCGCTGGCCTTCGACATCCTGACCTCGCTCGGCGCGACCAGGCTCGTCGTGTGGATGAACCTGAGCTGGGCCGTGGCACTGCTGCCCGCCCTGTACGCCGGCGCCCGGCTGGACGGCATCCGGGGTGTGGCGATCGCGCACGCGGCCGTCGCGCTGCTGATCGCCCTGCCCGTGACGGCGCTGCAACTACGCCGCTCGGGCGTCGTGCTCGGACCGGTCCTGCCCGGGATCCTCCGGCTGCTCCTCGGTGGCCTGCTGGCCGGCCTGGCCGCCTGGCTGGTGTCCAGGCTGACCGAGGGCGCCTTCGACTTCGTCCGGCTCTGCGTCGCCGGAGGAGCCGGGCTGATCGTGTACGTGGCGACCGGCCTCTCGCGAGACCGGATCAGGAAGATTCGCGAGGTGGTGACGAGCTGAGCGGCCCCCGCAGGCCGCGGGCCACGTCGATGGCCGAGTGGGCGACGTTGCGGGCCATGGGCACGGCGTTGCGCCGCAGCCAGGGCCGCAGCGCCGCGTAGGCGCGCAGCCGCTGGCCGCGGGTCAATGGAGCGTTCCTGATGACCCGCAGCAGCGCGCGGCCCTCTTCCACGTTGGGCAGGAAGAAGCGCTGGTCTCCGGGCATCTCGCGGGCGCGGAAGGCCCGCGCGTGGTTGACCTGGCTGTTGCTGCCCGGGTGGTTGCGGTGCCGCAGCAGCAGCTCGTCCACCACGACCAGCGGCCCGAGCAGGGCCAGGCCCGAGATCATCACCCGGTCGGCGGGCAGGATGGCCTCCAGCGGCCGGGCCCGCAGCAGCGTCTCCCTGCGCATGAGCCCGTAGAAGTGCATGGTCTCGTCGTAGTTGTCCAGCCGGTGGCGCAGGCGCGTCACCGGGTCGGGCTGGTCGGTGGGGGCGGTGTCGCGCCAGGTGCCGATGGTCTGTCCGGTCTCGTCGATCTCCTCGACGCCCGAGACGGCCGCCGCCGCCGACGGATGGCGGCGCAGCGCCGCCGAGAGCAGGGCCAGGCGGTCCTCGTGGTACTCGTCGTCGGAGGTGGCGTAGGAGAAGAACTCGCCGCGGGTCTCGTGGACGACCTTGTTGTGGTTGGCCGTGATGCCGACGTTGCGCTCGCGCCGCAGGTAGCGGACGCGGGGATCGGTCCTGGCCAGCTCGCGGCAGAGCTCCTCGGTGCCGTCTGTCGAGCAGTTGTCGGCGATCACCAGCTCGAAGTCGACCCCCTTCTGGGAGAGGACCGAGCGCAGGGCGCCCTCCAGGTACGGCTCGCCGTTGTAGACGGGCATGCCGACCCCGATGGGCGGTTCGGCGCGGCCGACGAGTGAGGCGGAGGAGCGTACATTTGGGGATCTGGACGTCATCCGGGCAGCCCTTCTAGCGGAAGCTGAGGTGAGGCTGAGGTACGGTCGCGCCGATGTTCTCGCGAAGTAGGGCGAACGGCAACCAGGTCCGGTGATTCGTAACATCGACTCGTCCGGTCACGATAAGCAATCTGTACCATTTTTTATGGCCAGGCATTGGCCCATATTGGCGGGGGCTTGGGCGGGTAAATATGGCTTTTTGGAACGATCTGTTAGGCCTTATCCGAAACAAGCGTGTTGGACCTCCCATCATCGCCCTCGCCCTCGTCCTGGCGTTGGTGGCGTTCTTCGTGGGGTCACCGCGTTACGAGACCGAGTCGTCGCTCATCCTGACCGCGCCGCCGTCCGGTGGCACCCTGTCGATGGATCCCACCAAGCCGGTCGGCCTGACCAACCCGCTGCTGCAGTACAACGACGGGCTGCGGACGGTCGCGGGCATCCTCATCCTCGCGCTCAACAGCAAGGACGAGCTGCGCAAGCTCGGGATCGAGGAGAACGGCAGCACCGAGATCGTCATCGACGACGGCCGGTCGAACGCGGACCTGCTGGGCGTCGTGACGCAGGGCCCGTTCATCCACATCAAGGTCGTGAGCCGGACGGCGGAGACGGCGAAGGGCGTCCTCGAGCGGGCCGAGCGGCGCCTGCGTGAGGAGCTGACCAGCTACCAGACCTCGCTGGGCGCGCCGAAGAGCACGTTCATCGCGGTCAACAACGTGGCGCTGATCCCGGTCGCGTACGACGGCGGGGGCAAGCTCCAACTGGCCGTGGAGGTGCTGGTCGTCGCCCTGCTCTTCGGCTTCGGCGCCGCCTACCTGATGTGGATCCGCCGCGTCCGGGGCCGTACCGCCCCGGCGGAGCCGACCAAGGACGAAACGGACGTACTACCCGAACCCGCCGCCGAGCCGGAAGCGGCGAAGCCCCTTAATGGCCGCTCAACGGTCATGTCTTCCGCAGGATCCGACGACGACCCGGCCGCGGACCGCGACAGCGACGGCCCCCCGACGGAGGAGTTCGCCCGGATCAACGGCGAGTTCCTGGGGATCGCCCCCGACCAGCGAAAGCCCGACCAGGACGGCCGCGCGGGTTAGGTGAGCGGGTCCGCGCGGCGCCGGGGTCAGGAAACGCGGTTGGCGACCTCGGCGCAGCGCTCGATGGCCGCCTGCCGCACCTCTCGCGGGGTGCCCGACTTGGCGGAGATCATCATGCCGATCGCCCCGGGCCCGAGCCGATCGGCGAAGGCCAGGGCGGTCGGCAGGTCCATCGGCGACTCGTCGGGGGTCTTGTGGCACAGGCCGGTGTCCGACGGCGGGCGCTCGTCCGGCGTGTTGAGCACCTCGTCCACGAACAGGCCGTAGAGCATGAACTCCGACACGTGCAGCCGGGAGCCGAAGGCGTCGGCCCAGTGCCGGCCGGTGTTCTCGGTGAGCCGCCGCTGGAGCCCGCGCACGATGGCGGGGTCCCAGAAGGTGAGCGGGCTCATGTAGTCGGGCAGCGGCGGCTCGGGCGCCGGTGGCAGTTTGAGCAGCTCGCGGGCGACCTGGTGCCACAGCACGTGCCGCGTCATGAGCGGGTGCACCCCGTCCTCCAGCCGGTGCAGCAGCGGCCGGCCGCCGACCAGGGAGCGCTGGGCCGTCGTCGACCGGACGAGCACCACGTCGGAGTCGGCCACCAGGACCACGTCCGCGTCCATCGCCGCCGTGGCCGCCAGCTTGACGATCTGCTGCATCACCCAGCCGCGTACGGGCGGCCAGGGGCGCAGGGCGTTGACCCACATGCCCACTCGGGGCACCTTGACGTAGCGCTTCGGCAGCAGCTCTCCCACGGTCCTGACCCGGCAGCGGGGCCCTTCGTGGGCGGCGAACAGACGCCGGTCGGCGCGCGGCACGAAGACGTGGTGGACGGTGTCCTCGGGGGTGTACTCCAGTACGGAGCGGTGCAGATCGGCGAACTGATCCGCGTCGGGTCCATAGCTGGGGGTGACGACGGCCAGCGAGGCCATGGGCTTGGTCACTCACCCTCATCGCAGTGAAGCTTTGGCACGTTACACGTGATAAGTAACGCTGGTCGCAGCCTCGCCGATGCTTTGACGTACGGCTGGAACATGCCTGGGGGGCTGTGTTGGACTTCTGGAGCGCGATCATCGTCCTCCTGCGTCGCTGGTACATCGCGGCTCCCGCGTTCCTGCTGACGCTCGCCGCCGCCTACGGCGTCTACACCCAGATCCCCGTCCAGTACTCCTCGACGACGGTCATGGTGCTCACGGTGCCGCCGAGCGGGTCGTACCGGCCGCCGAACCCCAAGAACCCCAACCCGATCATCAACCCGCTGCTCAACTTCGACGGCGGGCTGAACATGTCGGCCTCCATCCTGGTGCAGATCCTCAACACCACGGAGGTGGCCGGCCAGATGGGCATCCGGCCGGACGGCAAGACCACCTACAGGGTCAACAACGGCCACCCCAATCCCGAGCTGCTCATCAGCGCGCCCTTCGTGGTCATCGAGGGCAAGAGCCTGGCGCCCCAGGACGCGCGGGCGATCGTGGTCCGGGTCGCCGAGCGGGCCAAGGTCGAGCTGAAACGGCGTCAGGAGGTGCTGAAGGCACCGCCGGAGACGTACATCAACCTGAACGAGATGGTCTCTCCGACCGAGCCGCTGCCGGAGCGCGGCGGGAAGATCCGCAGCGCCGCGGCCGTGTTCGCGCTGGGCGTGGCCGCCGCGCTCGGCGCCTCCTTCTGCGCCGAGAGCGTCATGACCGGGCTGCGGCGCAGGAGGGACGAGCGGGACGGGCCGGAACCGGCGCCCGAGGCGGACGTCCGGACCGAGGAAGCGGTGTTGCAGCGTTGAACGTGGCAATCGAGCGGTCCATCGTCCGGCCAGTGCCCCACAGGGCCGACGCCGCGACCCTGTGCGCGATCTTCACCGTGGTCCTCATGCTGGTGCCCGCCCGTCAGGTGATCGGCGGCCTGCCGTTCGACCTCACCTACGCGGAGGCCATCGGGCTGTTCGCCGCCGTCTGGTGGTTCTGCGCGCACCTCACCAGTACGCTCGGCGCGGCCAAGGGGCCGTCGGCGGTGCGCTACGCGATCTATTTCTACGCGCTCGCCTTCCTCGCGACCTACGCCTACGCCTCCGCCGGGTGGCTGCCCTCCTACGAGCAGGACCTGTCCGACCACGTGCTGGTCATCGCGGTCGCGATGGTGGGCATCGCGCTGATCGGCGTGGACGGCGTGCCCAGCCGCGAGCGGCTCGACCTGGTGCTGAAGACGCTGGTGGTGGTCGGCGCCATCATGGGGGTGATCGGCGCGATCCAGTTCCTGCTGTCGTTCGACGTGACCCAGTACATGCAGATCCCCGGCAGCCGCATACGGGCGGTTGAGGTGACGATCCTGGAGCGCAACGGGCTCAACCGGGTGGCCTCGACCGCGGGGCACCCCATCGAGTTCGGCGTCGTGTCCGCGATGGTGCTGCCGGTCGCCCTCCACTACGCCTTCGGCGCGCGCGAACACGGTGAGCCGCAGCGGCGCTGGTGGACCGTGGTGGCGCTGATCGCCTGTGGGATGGCCTTCTCCGCCTCACGTTCGACGGTCCTGGGCCTGGCCGCCTCCGGGGCGGTGCTGTTCCTCGGCTGGCCCAACGCCCGGCGCGTCAGGGCGGCCGTCGCGCTCGCCGGTTTCCTGGTCGTCATGAAGCTGCTCGTGCCCGGCCTGATCGGCGCCATCGCCGGGCTGTTCACCAACCTGGACAACGACGAGAGCCTGCGCTGGCGGACCAACGACTACACCACGGCGATCTCGGAGTTCTCGCAGCATCCCCTGCTGGGCCGGGGCAACGGCACCTGGTTCCCGCCGCACCACCCGGTCTTCGACAACCAGTACCTGCTGACGGCCGTGCAGGGCGGCGCGATCGGCGTGCTGGCGTTCGTCGGCCTGTTCGTCGTCGGGATGTGGTCGGCCGTTCGCGTCAGGAGCATCAGCCAGGACGACCGCACCCGCGACCTCGGGCTGACGCTGGCCGCCTGCCTGATCGTGCCGGTGGTGGGCTCGGCCACCTTCGACCTGAACTCCTTCAGCACCGCCACCGCGCTGTCGTTCCTGCTCATCGGCCTGGCCGGGGCGTTGATGCGGGCCGCGCGCCGCGAGGCCGGGCTTTCGGGCGCGGGGACGTTCAAAGAGTCCCCGCGCCGCGAGGTCAGCCCTCCAGCCGCCGCCGTGCCTCTTTCCACGAGCCGGCCGCCAGATCCCGCGCGCTGATCGCCGAGACCGGGAGCGGCCAGTCGATCGACAGGTCGGGGTCGTCGTAGCGGACGGAGATGTCCTCGGCCGGGTCGTGCGGCCGGTCGATCCGGTAGCAGACGTCGGCGTCGCTCAGCGCCTGGTAGCCGTGGAGCAGGCCGGGCGGCACGTACAGGTGCGTGAAGGTCTCGTCGTCGAGGAGCACCGACATCTGCTCGCCGAAGGTGGGCGAGCCGGGCCGGGCGTCCACGAGGACGTCGTACACCGCGCCGCGGGCGCACCTGACGAGCTTGGCCTCGCCCCGGCCGGAGCGGCCGTGCATGGCCCTGACCGCGCCCTTGACCGTGCGGGACTGGCTGTCCTGGACGAACGCCGCGGCGTCCAGGCCGTGCTCGGCCGCGATCTCGGCGTCGAACGTCCTGGTGAACAGGCCGCGCTCGTCACTGTGCGGGCTCGGGACGAACAGCAAGGTCCCCGCGAGCGCGCCTTGTTCGACTCTCATGGAGCCCATCCTGGCGGGTGTCTCCTCCGGTCGGCCACCGTGTAACGGATATAGCCCGATACCGATGTCCAAAGGGTGAGTCGGCAGACGGGGGGTGCGGCATTCCGATGGACCACTCGTCGGATGAGAACGGTCCAAAGAACCGCGCCTTACCTGTCGCGCCGCGCGCGCGGGTGGGCGCCGTCGGGATCGACGCCATCACCGAGCCGGAGGTCGCCGAGCACCTCGCGCGGGCCTGGCACGACGGCCTGGGCGGCATGATCGTGACCGCCAACGTGGACATCGTCCGCGCCGCCGGCCGCGACCCCGAGCTCGCCGAGCTCGTGGCGGGCGCCGAACTCGTGGTCGCGGACGGCATGCCGGTGGTGTGGGCGGCTCGGCTCGGCGGGCTGCGCGTATCCGACCGCGTCACCGGGGCCTCCCTGATCTTCACCCTCAGTGAGGTCGCCGCCCGCGAGGGGCGGTCGGTGTTCCTGCTCGGCGGCGAACCGGGGGTGGCGGAGGCCGCCGGCGAGGTATTGGCCGGGCGTTACCCCGGATTGCGGGTGGCCGGGGTGTACGCGCCGCCCTTCGGCTTCGAGCGGCTGGCCGGCGGGATGGCGGAGACCGTGGAGAAGGTCCGCGCGGCCGCTCCCGACCTCGTCTTCGTCGGCCTGGGCTTTCCCAAGCAGGAACGCGTCATAGCCGCGCTCCGCCCTGAACTCCCGCACGCCTGGTACATCGGCTGCGGCGCCGCGATCCCGATGGCCGCCGGGCAGTTCCGGCGGGCTCCGGACGGGATCCAAAGGGTGGGCGGCGAGTGGCTGTTCAGGCTCGCCCTCGAACCCCGTCGACTCGTCCGCCGCTATCTGCGTGACGACCTGCCCTTCGCGCTCAGGCTGCTGGCCGGGGCCGCGTGGCACCGGCTGGCCGCGGGCCGGCGCTCCTGACCCCCACAGATTGGTCTGCCTGATGACTGTTCCCGAGCGGTCGCCGCTTGCCATCGTGATCGTCACCTACCAGAGCGGGCAGGTCATCGAGGAGTGCCTGCGCTCTCTGGACACCGTGCTGAGCGAGGGGGAGCCGGCCCGGATCATCGTCGTGGACAACGACTCCCCCGACGACACGGTGGAGCGGGTGCTCGCCACAGGGGTGCCTGTCGAGCTGGTCAGAACGGGCCGCAACGGCGGGTTCTCGGCGGGCGTCAACGCGGGCATCGCCGCCGCCCCCGGCTGCGACGTCCTCATCCTCAACGCCGACATCCGGCTCAAACCCGACTCGGTGCGCCTGCTGCGCGAGGCGCTGGCCGTGCCCGGCACGGGCATCGCGGTGCCCCGGCTGCTGGGCGCCGACGGCACGTTGCAGCTGTCCCTGCGCCGGCGCCCCACGGTCCTTCGGGCCGTGGGAGAGGCGCTGCTCGGCGGGCTCAGAGCGGGCCAACACGCGCCGCTGGGCGAGCTCGTCGTCGACCCGCGCGCCTACGAGCGGCCGGGCACGCCCGACTGGGCGACGGGCGCCGCCTGGCTGGTCTCGCGCGCCTGCCTGGACGCGGTGGGACCGCTCGACGAGCGCTACTTCCTGTACTCGGAGGAGACCGAGTACATGCTCAAGATCCGCGACCACGGCTTCTCGATCCGCTACGAGCCAGGGGCGGTGGCCGTCCACCTCGGCGGCGAGCAGGCCAACTCCGCCCCGCTGTGGACGCTGGCCGCCGCCAACCGGGTGCGGCTGCACCGGCAGCGGTACGGCAGGCCCCGCGCGCTGCTCATGCGCCTGGCGGTCGCCCTGAACGAGGCCCTGCGCGCCGTCACCCGTGGCCGGCGGGCAGGGGAGCGGCACCGGGCGGCGTTGCGCGAACTCGCGACGATGGACGAGTGGCCCACGCCGCCGGGCGGCCGCCCGTTATCGCCGCCCGCCTACGTCTGCTTCTCCGCCCAGGACTGGTGGTACCACAACCGGGCCCACTCCGACTTCCAGCTCATGCGCCACCTCGCGGGGTCGCGCAAGGTGCTGATCGTCAACAGCATCGGCATGCGGATGCCGCTGCCCGGCCGCTCCACCTTCGTGCTGCGGCGCATCGCCAGGAAGCTGCGCAGCGTGGCCAAGTTCGTCAGGCGGGTGGAGCCGAACCTATGGGTGATGTCGCCGCTCCCGTTCCCCCTGTACGGCTCGCGCCTGGGCCGCGGGCTGAACGCCTGGCTGGTCAGGACGCAGGTACGGGCGGTCTGCGGGTGGCTGGGCCTGAAGGTGCCGGTGATCGTGGTGACCATCCCCACCGCCTGGGACGTGGTACGCCCGATGCGCCGCCGCGCGCTGATCTTCAACCGCTCGGACCGCCACTCCGCCTTCCCCGAGTCCGACACGAGGACGATCGAGGCCCTCGAACGTGACCTTCTGGAACGTGCCGACCACGTGGTGTACGCCAGCCGAGGGCTCATGGCCGAGGAACGCCCGCTCGCGGGCACGCGGGCGCGCTTCCTCGACCACGGCGTCGACCTGGAGCACTTCAGCCGCGTACCGGCCGACCGGCAGCCCGCCGACCTGCGGGCCGTACCGGGGCCCAGGATCGGCTTCTTCGGCGCCCTGGACGACTTCGTGGTGGACTTCGACCTGCTCGAACGGGTCGCGCTCGGCCTGCCCGAGGCGTCACTGGTGCTCGTCGGCGACGCGAACGGGCAGATCGAACGGCTCACCAAGCACCCGAATGTGCATTGGCTGGGCCTGCGCCCCTATTCGGTGATCCCCGCCTACGGCTCGGGCTTCGACGTGGCGATCATGCCGTGGCTGGACAACGAGTGGATCAAACACGCGAACCCGATCAAGCTGAAGGAGTTCCTGGCGCTCGGCCTGCCCGTGGTCAGCACCGAGTTCGACGAGCTGGCCCACTACGCCGACCGCGTCAGGACCGCGACCACCCCTGAGCAGTTCATCGAGGCCATCCGCGTCTGCCTGGCCGAAGGCGGCCCGCAGTCGCCGGAGCGGCTGCGCGGCTCGCTGGCCGGCGCCTCCTGGTCGGCGCGGGCGGCCGACCTCATGGCGCTGGCCGAGCAGACACCAGACGCACGGCGTTGAAGAGGGTGGGCGTGAGGATACTGACAGTCACGCGGTGGGCGGCGCTGCTCACCGCCGCGACGGTGGCCGTCGGGGGCGGGCTGTGGCTGCGGTCCGTCCCGCCGAAGCCCGTCGCGAGCACGCTGCCCGCGCCCACGATGGCCTTGCGGGCGGTGCCCTGGGAAGGCGGTCCCGCAGCCTACAAGGGCTCGGCGGCGGCCGTCGGGGCGGGCTGGACCCGTCCCGGCTTCTTCCCCGTGGGGCTCTGGTTCGCCTCGGCGCGGACCGGCCGGGAGGTCGCGCTGGACCGGGCGGCGGGCATCAACACCTACGTCGAACTGGCCGACGGCAGCCGCCCGGAGCTGCTCAGGAAGTCCGGCATGACCGCGCTGACCAGCCGCCCGCTGCCCGGCGCGGGCGCCGAGACCGTGGGCTGGCTGATCGCCGACAAGGCCGACGTGTGGGCGGGACCGGGCAACGGGCGCTGGACGGGCGCCCGCGGTTTCACCACCAAACCCGTCTGCGTCCCCGTACTCGTCACCTGCGGCTACACCGTCATGCGCACGCTCGCCGAGCGCCTGCCCAAGGGCGAGCGGCTGCGTTACGCCTCCTTCGGCAAGGGCGTGGCCTACTGGGAGGAGGAGGCGCTGGCCGCCAAGTTCGTCAACGGCTACTCGGACGTGGTCGCGGCCGACGTCTCCTGGTACGGCGACCCCAACGTCTGCGCCGAGGCCACCCGGTGGCTGCAGCTCCCGGCGGCCCAGTGCCGCCTGGCGGCCAACTACGGCGCGACCGTCGAGCGGATGCGCACCCTGGACGCCGCCGACGGCCGCCGGCAGCCGGTGTACGCGATCATCTCGCTCTCCGGCCTCACCTCCGAGCAGGTGGGCGGCGCGGCGATGAGCGCCCTGATACACGGCGCCAGGGGGATCGTCTACGACGCGCACGGCACGGACCCCGCCTGCAAAGTGGACAACGTGCTCCGGCGCGCCTGCGGGAAGGCGGTCAGGCACGGGGTCGCCGAGCTCGACCGCCGGATCGCCCGGCTCGCGCCGGTGCTCAACACCCAGTCGTACGCCTACGACTTCGCGCCCGAGCTGGACACCATGCTGAAGCGCCACGACGGCGCCTACTACCTGTTCGCGATGCTCGGCCGGGGCCAGGCTCCGGGGCCGCGCGTGCTGACCGTACCCAGCGATCTTTCGGCGGCGGGCCACATCGAGGAGATCTTCGAAGACCGGTCCATCCCGGTCGACAGGGAGGGACACTTCACCGAGACCTTCGACGCGGAGCACAGCTATCACGTCTACCGGATCGCCCCGTAGCGCTGGGAGGGCAATGACTTCTCGAACGACGAACAGGACGAACAGGACGCGCAGCCGGATCTTGCTCATCGCGGTCACCGCCTTGCTGGTGATCGCCGTGGGCTGGGTGTTCGCGCAGGCCAAGTCGACCCGAGACGACCTCGGCCTGCTGCGCGTCCCCTGGGACGGCGGCCCGGCCTATTACGCCAAGTTCAGCGCCCCGGCCGCCGCGGGCTGGACCGATCCATCGTTCTTCCCCATCGGAGTCTGGTTCGAGTCCGTCGTCGAGGAACGCGACGTGCGGATGGACAAGGAGGCCGGGCTCAACACCTACGTCGAGCTGACGGCCAACAGCAATATGGGACTGATCCGCGCCAACGGAATGTCGGCGATCACCAGCAAGCCCCTGGCGGGCTCGGGCAGCGAGACGGTCGGCTGGATGATCGCCGACGAGCCCGACATGTTCGCCGGGCCGGGCGACGGCGTCTGGAGCGGCAAGTACGGCGGGGAAGGCCAGGTGTGCCTGCCCGACAAGCCGCCCTGCGGCTACACGGCGATGCGCACCCTGAAGGACAAACTGCCCAAGAACGACGGCCGCCTGCACTACGCCAACTACGGCAAGGGCATCGCCATGTGGGAGTCCGACGACGAGGCGAAGAAGTTCGTCAACAGCTACACCGACGTCATGTCCACCGACGTGTACTGGTACACCGACACCGGCATCTGCCCGGAGGCCGAGAACTTCATCAAGCTGCCACCCGACCGGTGCCCGCGAGCCGCCAACTACGGCATGGTCGTCGACCGAGGCAGGAAGCTCGACGCCCTGGACGGCAAGAGGCAGCCGATCTACGCGTTCGTGGAGCTCGGCTGGCCGGGTTCGAACGGCCTGCGCGCGATCACCGGCGACGAGCTGGCTGGCGCGGTGATGAACTCCCTCATCCACGAGGCACGCGGCGTCATCTACTTCAACCACAGCTTCGCCGGGCCCTGCCCGAGCCAGCACGTGCTGCGCGAGCCGTGCGCCCAGGCGACGCGGACGGCCGTGACGGAGCTGAACCGGCGGATCCGCACCCTCGCGCCCGTCCTGAACACCCAGTCCTACGTCCACACCTTCGCGCCGGGACTCGACACCATGCTCAAGGACCTCGACGGCTCCTCCTACGTCTTCGCCATGCCCAAGGCGGGCGTCCAGCCGGGGCGGCAGACGCTGAAACTGCCCAAGGCGCTGGACTCGGCCTCCAGCGTGGAGGTGCTGTTCGAGAACAGGACACTGCCCGTGAAGGACGGCGGCTTCACCGACACCTTCGAGCGGGAGAACACCTACCACGTCTACAAGGTCACGGCATGAGCGCGCCGGTGAACGTGGGCCTGGTCGGCGCCGGGCCCTGGGCGCGGGACTTCCACGCCCCCGTCTTCGCCGCCGGGCCCGAGACCCGGCTGGCTGGCGTCTGGAGCAGGCGCGCCCCGGCCGCCCAGGCGCTGGCCGAACGCTTCGGCGTGCCCGCCTTCACCTCCTACGAGCGGCTGCTGGAGCGGTGCGAGGCCGTGGTCTTCGCCGTCCCGCCCGACGTCCAGGCGGCCATGGCCGTCCAGGCGGCCCGCCAGGGCCGGGCGCTGCTGCTGGAGAAGCCGATCGCGCTGACCGTACGCGACGCGCAGGCGCTCGCCGACGCGGTCGACGCCACCGGCGTGGCCACGCAACTCGTACTGACCAACCGCTACCGTCCCGCCGTACGCGAGTTCCTCAAGCGGGCCCGCGACTTCCCGGCCATCGGCGCCCGCGCCATGCAGCTCACCGGCGAATTCCTCGACGACACCTTCGCCGACAGCCCGTGGCGCTCCCGCGCGGGCGTGCTCTACAACACCGGACCGCACGGCCTGGACCTGCTCGACGCGGCGCTGGGCCGCATCACGGAGATCAGACCGGCCGGAAATCGGTCCGGCTTCCTGGCGCTGACCTGCCTGCACGAGAACGAGGTGATCAGCCAGCTGACGATCTGCGGCCGGGTCCCGCAGCGCCGCCGGACCCGCTATGAGCTGTACGGCCCGGAGGGCACGCTGGTGCTCGACTCCGAACAGCTGCCGGAGGACTCGACGGAGACCAGGGCGACCCTGCGCTCCGAGTTCGCCACCGCCGTACGGATCGGCCGCTCACACGAGATCGACGTGCACCGGGGCCTGCACCTGCAGCGGCTCCTGGCGCAGGCGGAGCCGCGCTAAGAGGTCTCGGGGGCCGCGACCGGGACCGGGACGGGCTTGCGCTGCCGCAGGCGCAGCGCGGGCCGCTCGACCAGCCGCCAGCTCAGCGCGGCCAGCGGCAGCACGATGCCGACCGTGGCCAGCAACACGAGCGCGGGGACCCGGAGCCCGTACTGGACCAGCACCTGCTGGGCGGGGAAGGCCAGCAGGTAGGTCCCGTACGACAGGTCGTAGGAGCCGGTCGGCCGGTGCAGCCACGCCGGCGCGCGGAAGGCGATGAGGAACGTGAGGCAGGTGACCGCCGCGATAGCCCCCAGATTGGCCACCGGCGTGCCCCACAGCAGCCACCACGCGAGCAGCACGGGGACCGTCAGCCACAGCGGCGGGACCCAGCGCAACTCCCGGATCAGCATGCCGAGCGCGAAGAACGCGACGGGCTGCGCGGCGTACGCCGACACGACCAGGGGGATGAGCGGACCGGAGTAGCCGGTGAGGTGGATGACCGAGGCGGCGGCCAGCGCGAGCAGCACCAGCCCGACCAGGACCGTCCGGCGGCGTAGCAGCCCCAGCAGGCCCATGACCGCCACGCCGACGTAGCAGAGCACCTCCACCCAGATCGTCCAGAGCGACCCGTTGACCGCGCTCGGATAGGGGAGGCCCTGGAAGACGCCCGGCAGCGCGTAGCTCACCGGCTGGATGAGCAGCCCTCTGGCGATGTAGCTCCAGGCGCCGGAGCCGGAGAAGTAGGAGGCGGCGGGCAGCGCGCTCACCAGGGGCCCGAGCAGCAGGGCCGTGGCGACGACGACGAGCGCGTACGCGGGATAGATGCGCAGCGCCCGGCGGAGCGTGTAGCGGCGTACCGACGGGTCGGACAGCCAGCTCGTGCTGATCAGGTAGCCGCTGATGAGGAAGAAGACCCCGACGCCTATGCCGCCGACCCCTATCCCGCTGTCCGGGGTCAGAGGTGTCCCGTGTCCGGTCAGCACCCAGCTGTGCTCGACGATGACCGCGAGCGCGCCCAGGAGGCGCAGCAGGTTGAAGGCGTTCAGCCGGGATTGACCAGGCCCGTTTTGCGCTTCGGCCACTCCGCAGCTCCCCCGCGAGTCCGATGCATCGGAGGTGTATCGGTTCGCGAAGGAGCTGCGTTACCCCACGGTTTCAGCCGATGCGCCAGGTGTCTCCACCCATGAGCAGCTCGCTGAGGTCGCCGGCGCCCTTCTGCGCCACGGCCTCCTCCATCTGCTCGGCCATCAGCACGTCGTACGCGGGCCGGTCGATCGAGCGGAAGATGCCGATCGGCACGTGCTCGAACGCGGGCTCGTCCAGCCGCGACAGCGCGAAGGCCAGCGACGGGTCGGGGTGGTGCGCGTCGTGCACCAGGATCTGGTCGGCGCTCACCGAGGCGCGGTCGGCCACCTCGATGCCGCCGTTGGCCGCCCTGACGACCGCCTTCGACGCCGACACGATCGGCTGCCCGTGCTCCAGCCGCAGCGTGATGTCGTCGCGGATCTCCGGATCCTTGAGCTGCTCGAAGGCGTTGTCGTTGAAGATGTTGCAGTTCTGGTAGATCTCCACCAGCGAGGTGCCGCGGTGGGCGGTGGCCTCGCGCAGCACCGACTGCAGGTGCTTGCGGTCGGAGTCGATCGTCCTGGCCACGAACGACGCCTCGGCGCCGATGGCCAGCGAGATCGGGTTGAACGGCTTGTCCAGCGAGCCCATCGGCGTCGACTTTGTGATCTTGCCGACTTCCGAGGTGGGGGAGTACTGGCCCTTGGTCAGACCGTAGATCCTGTTGTTGAACAGCAGGATGTTGAGGTTGACGTTGCGGCGCAGCGCGTGGATCAGGTGGTTGCCGCCGATCGACAGCGCGTCACCGTCACCCGTGATCACCCACACCGACAGGTCGGGCCGGCTCGCGGCGAGCCCGGTCGCGATCGCCGGCGCGCGGCCGTGGATCGAGTGGAAGCCGTAGGTGTTGAGGTAGTACGGGAAGCGGGAGGAGCAGCCGATCCCGGAGACGAACACGATGTTCTCGCGCTTGAGCCCGAGCTCCGGCAGGAAGCTCTGCACGGCGGCCAGGATCGCGTAGTCACCGCAACCGGGGCACCAGCGCACCTCCTGGTCGGACTTGAAGTCCTTCAGGCCCTGCTTGGTGTCCGTCTTGGGGACGAGCGAGAGGCCCTTCCCATTGATCAGCTCAGTCACTGTCGATCACGTCCTGGATGACTCCGGCCAGCTCCTCGGCCTTGAACGGAAGCCCGCGCACACGGTTGTAGCTGATGATGTCGACGAGGTAGCGCGCCCGCAGCAGCAGCGCGAGCTGGCCCAGGTTGATCTCGGGCAGCAGCACCTTGTCGTAGCTCTTGAGCACCTCGCCGGTGTTGGCGGGCAGGGGGTTGAGGTGGCGCAGGTGCGCCTGCGCGACCTTGCCGCCGCTCTTCCTGATGCGGCGTACGGCCGCCGCGATCGGGCCGTAGGTCGAACCCCAGCCCAGCACCAGCACCTTGGCGTCGCCGTCGGCGTCGTCGACCTCAAGGTCGGGCACGTCGACGCCGGCGATCTTGGCGGCCCGGGTCCTGACCATCAGGTCGTGGTTGTTCGGGTCGTAGCTGATGTTGCCCGTGCCGTCGGCCTTCTCGATGCCGCCGATCCGGTGCTCCAGGCCCGGCGTGCCGGGGATGGCCCACGGGCGGGCGAGCGTGTCGGTGTCGCGCTTGAACGGCAGGAACTCGCCGTCGGTACCGTTCGGCGCCGTGGTGAACTCCTGGGAGATGTCGGGTAGTTCGGACACCTCCGGCAGGCGCCACGGCTCGGAGCCATTGGCCAGGTAGCCGTCCGACAGCAGCATGACCGGGGTGCGGTACTTGACCGCGATCCGCGCCGCCTCGATGGCGGCGTCGAAGCAGTCGCTCGGCGACATCGGCGCCACGATCGGCAGCGGAGACTCGCCGTTGCGGCCGAACATGGCCATCAGCAGGTCGGTCTGCTCGGTCTTGGTCGGCATGCCGGTGCTCGGACCCGCCCGCTGCACGTCGACGATGAGCAGCGGCAGCTCCGTGGTGACCGCCAGGCCGACGGTCTCGGCCTTCAGCGCCACACCGGGCCCCGACGTCGTGGTCACGCCCAGCGCGCCGCCGAACGCCGCGCCCAGCGCCGCGCCGACACCCGCGATCTCGTCCTCCGCCTGGAAGGTGCGGACACCGAACCGCTTGTGCTTGGACAGCTCGTGCAGGATGTCGCTGGCCGGCGTGATCGGGTAGGAGCCGAGGAACAGCGGCAGCTTCGACTGCACGCTCGCGGCGATGAGGCCGTAGGCCAGGGCCTGGTTGCCCGAGATGTTGCGGTAGACACCGGGCGCCAGCTGGGCCGGCTTCACCTCGTAGGAGACCGAGAACGCCTCGGTGGTCTCGCCGTAGTTCCAGCCCGCCTGGAAGGCCGCGATGTTGGCCTTGGCGATCTCCGGCTTCTTGGCGAACTTCTGCTCAAGGAACTTGACCGTGTGCTCGGTCGGCCGGTGGTACAGCCACGAGAGCAGGCCCAGCGCGAACATGTTCTTCGAACGCTCGGCGTCCTTCTTGGACAGCTCGAAGCCTTCGAGCGCTTTGACCG
The DNA here is from genome assembly GCF_040680095.1 of Nonomuraea sp. NPDC052129. Classification (NCBI taxonomy): domain Bacteria; kingdom Bacillati; phylum Actinomycetota; class Actinomycetes; order Streptosporangiales; family Streptosporangiaceae; genus Nonomuraea; species Nonomuraea sp. NPDC052129. The sequence goes on from NZ_JBFAVX010000037.1 coordinate 47,790, forward strand.
TCAGCGAGGTCAGCGCCACCGCGTGGACGCGCCACTCACTGAGCGAGTCGTCCTCCAGCGGGTTGGCCGCGTAGCCGACCTTCTGCAGGTTGCGCTTGGTGAACTCGTCGATGTTGGCGATGATGTCGGCGCCACGGGGCAGGTCGCCCAGGTTGGCCTTCAGCGCCGCCGGGTTCATTGCGACGAGCACGTTGGGGGCGTCACCCGGCGTCAGGATGTCGTGGTCGGCGAAGTGCAGCTGAAAGCTCGACACACCGGGGAGGGTGCCTGCGGGGGCGCGGATCTCGGCGGGGAAGTTGGGCAGCGTCGACAGGTCGTTGCCGAACTCCGCGGTGCCCGCGGTGAAGCGGTCGCCCGTGAGCTGCATACCGTCACCGGAGTCCCCGGCGAATCGGATGATCACGCGGTCGAGTTGCTGGACCTGCTTCGTCACAGCTCAGTCCTCCTCGACGCGCCGGTGGCTGTGGGCGCGTTCTCAGTTTCCATGCTAGATCCTCGCGAGGTTCAACACGTTTCCTCGCCACATAATGCGGGTAAACGCGGAGGCAATCAGGGGCTACCGGAGAACCACTAGGGGTGACACAGGCCGCCGGCGATTGTGCACAGGTCTACGTGCAGCCGTGCGAAGAGGACTGTTCGGGTCACGAGCGCCAACTATACGTCCCCCCAAGACGTGGACTACGTCTGGGGGCGCTGCGGCGTGCTCTCCGACCCCGGCCGGTAAAGGCGTCCTGCCTGCATCCCTGCTGTTCCATACAACTCTGGAACGGTAACGAGGGTGTAACCCTTCCCGCGCAATCTTTTGATGATGCCCGGGACCGCGTCCACGATCGTCTTGTTGACGTTGTGCATGAGCACGATGCTCCCGGCTCGCGCCCGCCGGGTCACCCGGTCGGTGATCGTCTTGGCGTCGTCCACGCGTCCGTCGCCCGCGTCGACGTCCCAGCCGACGATGGCGAGGCCCATCTCTCCCGCCACGTCCGTGACGTCCTCGCTGACCGCCCCGTAGGGAGCGCGCAACAGCGTGGGGCGCTCGCCGATGATGGCCGTAATGGCGTCCTCGGCCCGGCCCAGCGCATCGGCGATCTTACTGGTCGGCAGCTTCGACAGGTCCCGGTGCGCCCAGGTGTGGTTGGCCACCAGATGCCCCTCGGCACTCATCCTGCGCACCAGGTCCGGCCGGGCGGCGGCGTTGATGCCGATGGTGAAGAAGGTGGCCCGCGCCTTTTCCTCGCGCAGCGTGTCGAGCAGCCGGGGCGTCTCGGGGCCGGGTCCGTCGTCGAAGGTCAGCGCGACGCACTTGGTCGCGGCGCAGTCGACCGAGCCCGCCTGGTTGCTGGCGGCCTCGGGGCTGGGCGTCGGGACCGTCTTCGGCACGGTCGCGGACGCCTGCTCGGCGGCCGTCCGTACGGCATGCTGAGCCGCCCGTCCGGTCGGCGACAGCAGGGGCTCCACCTGCCGGGCGGGTACGGCCACGGCCAGGCGGCCGAGGGAGCACGGCCCGACCTGGCAGTCGTCGAACTCCACCACCAGGTCCCCGTCATGGTTGAAGGCCATCGAGTCGAACTGCTCGCCCGTCAGCTCGTGGGCGGTCGTGGGGGTGCCGCGCTTGGTGAGCTGGCTCCTGACCAGTCGCGTGAGGTCGTACAGCATGCTCTGCCCGGCGAGCAGGCCCGTCGAGCCGGTCGCCTGGCCGGTCTTGCGGTCGTACCAGAGGGTCCGGGTGGAGTTGCTCCAGCCGTCGCCGAGGGACTCGCCGGTGCGCAGCCGTACCCCGACGATCTCGCCGGAGGCGGCGGTGAGCTGCCAGTCCATGTTCAGCTCGGGGCGGGGGCGCGGCGCGTCGAACCTGGTGGCCTCGCGGAAGCCGCGCAGCACCCGCTCGGCCTCGCCGCGCAGGGCCGCGTTGAGGCGGGGGGCGTCCGGCAGCCGGGGGTAGGTGAGGTGCACATAGCGACCCGCGTTCTCGCCCTCGTCCCCGCCCAGGGTTCTGGTGCCCAGACCGTCCACGGTCGCCGGGTCGACGAAGTCGATCATGGTCGGCTCCGCGGGGACCATGACGTCGTGCTCGTGCTCAGGCTCGGGGGAGGCGGTTGCCAGCCCACCACCTGCCGCGGAGAGGACTAGCAGCGCGATTCCTCCGAAGAATCGCTTTTTGCGCATGGCCGCCAGATTATGGGGGAGATCGCGTGGTTTACCCCGTTTTGGGGTGATAGGGACGGAGCTTTGACTGGGTTACGATCAGGACATGGACGGCTACTTCGGGTCCTACATACTGGTCGCCGCGCTGCTGCTGATCGGCGTGGCCATCGTGGCCGGAGCCCTCCTGGCCAACCGCCTCCTGCGCCCGACCAGGCCGACGGCCGAGAAGCTGACCACGTACGAGTGCGGCGTCGACCCCGTCGGCGACGGCTGGGCCCAGTCGCAGGTGCGCTACTACGTCTTCACCTACCTGTACGTGGTCTTCGCCGTGGACGCCGTCTTCCTCTTCCCATGGGCCACGGTCTTCGACGCGCCGGGATACGGGCTGACGACGCTCGTGGAGATGTTCGTCTTCCTGGGGTTCATCGCGCTCGGCATCCTCTATGCCTGGCGGAAGCGCGTACTCGCCTGGACTTAGGTTGTTTTTCGGTCGATCAACCGGGGACTCTCTACTCCTGGGGGAGATCGCGAGGGACAATGGTCCTATGGCAGCCACGGATCTCCCGATGCCCACAGTGGGGCCGATCTCGCGCTTGGCGCCCAAGCCGATGCGCTTCGTGCTCAACTGGGGGCGGCGATATTCGCTGTGGGTGTTCAACTTCGGGCTCGCCTGCTGCGCGATCGAGTTCATCGCGACCTCGATGAGCCGGCACGATTTCATCAGGTTCGGGGTGATCCCGTTCGCCAACGGGCCGCGCCAGGCCGACCTGATGATCGTCTCGGGCACCGTCACGGACAAGATGGCTCCCGCGGTCAAGCGCCTCTATGAGCAGATGCCCGACCCGAAATACGTGATCTCGTTCGGTGCCTGCTCCAACACCGGCGGGCCCTACTGGGACTCCTACTGCGTCACCAATGGCGTCGATCAGATCATTCCCGTGGACGTCTATGTGCCCGGGTGCCCGCCCCGGCCCGAGGCGCTGCTGCACGGGATCATGAAGCTGCAGGAGAAGATCGCGGCGGAGCGGCTGAGCGACCGTTACGTGTGGTCCCGCTCGCACGAGGGAGAATTGTGACTCTCGAAGAGCGGTTCGGCGAGCGGGTCTCGGTCTCCACCTCCTTCGGTGAGACCACCGTCGACGTCGCCACGGCGGACTGGATCGAGGTCCTGACCTTCCTCAGGGACTCCGGCCACACCTTCTTCGACTGGCTGACCGGGGTCGACGACCCGCCCGACGGGTTCTTCGTGGTCGCCCACGTCTACGACCCCGACTCGTGCGAACGCGTGCTCGTCCGCACCCGGGTGCCGCGCGCCGACCCGCGCCTGCCCTCGGCCGTGGGCGTCTACCGGGGCGCCAACTGGCACGAGCGTGAGACGTACGAGATGTTCGGGGTGCTCTTCGACGGCCACCCTTACCTGGTGCCGCTGCTTCTGCCCGACGGTTTCGAGGGGCATCCGCTGCGCAAGGACTTCATCCTCGCCGCCCGGGTGGCCAAGCCCTGGCCGGGAGCCAAGGAGCCGGGCGAATCGGGGCACGGCTCGCCGAGCCGGCGCAAGACGCTGCCGCCCGGTGTGCCCGCCGACTGGGGGACGCCCGATGCTTGACGTGGTGCTGCGCTTCGCCGCCATTCTCGTCGTGTTCCTCGTGCTGCCACTGATCGTCGGGCAGACCGAGCACAAGGTCATGGCGCACATGCAGTCGCGCCTCGGGCCGATGTACGCGGGCGGCTTCCACGGCTGGGCGCAGCTCATCGCCGACGGGGTGAAGTTCGCGCAGAAGGAGGATGTCATCCCGGCCGCGGCCGACCGGCGCATCTTCATGATCGCCCCGGGCGTCGCGCTGGTGCCCTACCTGCTCGTACTGATCGCCATCCCCGTCGACCAGGGCCTGGTCGGCGTGGACCTCGATCTCGGGCTGTTCTTCGTACTCGCGGTGATGGGCATCGGGGTGCTCGGCTCGATCATGGCGGGGTGGGCGTCGGCCAACAAATACTCGGTGCTCGGCGGCATGCGGGCGGCCGCCCAGCTCATGTCGTACGAGCTGCCGCTGGTACTGGCGGCCTCCTCGGTGGCGATGGCGGCGGGCACGCTGTCCATTCCGGGGATCGTGTCGGCGTGGCAGTGGTGGTGGCTGCCGTGGCAGGCCATCGGCGGCGTGGTGTTCTTCCTGGCCGGCCTGGCCGAGCTGCGCCGCCCGCCCTTCGACATGCCGATCGCCGAGTCCGAGATCATCATGGGCCCGATGACCGAATACACCGGGATGCGGTTCGCCCTGTTCATGCTCTCGGAGTATGTGGGGATCGTCGTGCTGTCGTTCCTGACCGCAGTGCTGTTCTTGGGCGGCTGGCACGGGCCGTTGCTGGCCGGGTGGGTGTGGACGCTGGTCAAGGTGTTCGTGCTGGCCTTCTTGGTGATTTGGCTGCGGGTGAGTTTTCCCCGGCTGCGCGAGGACCAACTGCAGAAGCTGGCCTGGGTGGTGCTGGTGCCGCTGGCGCTGGCGCAACTGGCACTCACGGGTGTGGTGAAGGTCCTCACTTAGTGGGGCGGGGATCGAGACGGTCGCTTCACGAAACACTCGGGGACCGTTGTGGCCACCGCATTAGTCCTTTGGACCATCACGTGGGCGTTTCCCGGGCCCGAAACTTTAGCTCCGACTTATCCGTCTTATGTAACTAGGGGGCTAGGGGGAGGACGATGATCGTCATGGACGTTCAGCTTCGACCGGTAGCGGGGGCGCACCCTGGGACGCGCTGTCCCAAGACCGCCATCTCGTGGGACGGTGACGCACTGGCGGTCACCGACACCGCATCCGGCCAGTCCTTACAGCTGAGACCCGCGAGGCTCTACTGCTACAGCTACGACCAGGCGTTCCTCGTGTCGTCCAAAAAGCCCAAGACCCACGCGGTCCAGGGCTTGGCCGCGCTCGACGAAGACGGCCTGGTGCTCCTCGACCTGCCTGGCGAATGGCACTTCGCACACCTGACCGACTTCGTGGCGCAGACCGGCCTCCCGCTGATCGACGCCCGCCACCACGACTCGAAGCGGGTACGCACCGTGCTCGCCGCCCGGGCTCCCGGCTGGCGTCGCCTCCACGGCCAGCCTCCACCGCTGCTGCTCAGGTACCGCAAACCGGTGAGCATCGGCGTCGGCGTCGCCGGGCTGGCCGCGATGGTGTACCTCGCGTCGACCGGCATGTGGATGGCTTGGCGCGGCATCTCGGCGGTCGGCCGGATGCTCTTGGACGTCGTGGAGGCCAAGTGGCTGGCGGTGGGCTTCAGCCCCCTACTGCTCGTCGTACGTCCGGTGACGGCTCGCGTTCAGCGGTGGCGTGCTGATCGCGGCGTGATCCTCGGCTCCGGCACGGGGGCGTACATCAGTGTCACGTCAAGCGACAAACTGCAGATCACCCGGGGTAAGGAGCAACTCCCGAGGATAAGGATCGGTGAGAGGGTGGTGGACGCGGTGAGTTTGCTGCTCTACCACTACGACGGCTTATCCGGACTGGTCATCCTTAATATGCAGGGCGATGCCGTGCACCATCTGCCGGGGCCGTGGCTGCCCGACGCGGCCAATCGTTTCGCGCACCGACATGGGCTGGGGCTGGCCGTGCATGCGGTGTCGCGTGAGGAGTACATCGCCCTGACCCTCAACTCCCGGGACGCGACACCCTGATCGTGTCGCCGGGCCACGCCTCGCATGCCCCCGGATGCCGTCGAGAACTCGTTTCGTCCCATCGGGAAACAGCAGGCATGACACGAACACCACCGGAGGGGATGGTCGAGGCGGACGACGCCGAGCTCATCCGCCGGTCAGTCGACGACCCGGAGCAGTTCGCCGGCGTGTTCGACCGCTACGTCGAGCAGATCCACCGCTATGTCGCGCGGCGGCTGGGTGTGCAGGCCGCCGACGACATCGTGGCGGAAACGTTCCTGACCGCCTTCCGCTGCCGCGCTTCCTACGATCACACCCAGCCGATGGCCAGGCCGTGGCTGTACGGCATCGCGACCAACCTCATCGCCAAACAGCGGCGTGATGAGGAGCGGTTCCTGCGGGCGCTGGCGCGTACCGGTGTGGAGCCACCGCCGGAGCCGATGGCCGACACGGTGATCGGTCGCGTCGCCGCGCAAGCAGAGGACCGTCGGCTTGCGGGGGCGCTGACGGGCCTGGCCAGCGGTGATCGCGACGTGCTGCTGCTGGCGGCGTTGGGACAACTGGCCTACGAGGAGGTGGCGCAGGCACTCGATATCCCGATCGGAACCGTGCGCTCGCGCCTGCACCGGGCCCGCAAACAGGCGCGGGCCGCTCTTGGCACCGGCTGTCAGACGAGAGAGGACGCATGATGGACGAGTTCGGACGGTTCCTTGAGGCTACTCCGGCGATCACCGGCGGGACGAAGGAGGCGGCGCGCACCCGGTTGCTACAGGCCATCCGCGAGCCGGTCCCCATGCCGCCGCTGCCCGCGCCGAGGCGGCGCAGGCCGCGCCTGGCCTGGCGTCTGGCGCTCGCCGCGTCAGTCGCGCTGGCCGCCGGCGCGGGCATCCTCGCGGTACGCGGCGATGAACAACCCGCCATCACCCCGGTCGCCCGCGTTCAGGAGCTCGGCGACAAGGCGGCCAGGAGCGCCGCGATCGACCCGTACAAGATCATGCCGTCGCCGGGCCACTGGCTGTACGTGAAACAGACGATCGCTCCCCTCCGCAAGGAACCGGAGCCCGAGGTGGATCGCGACAAGCGGGTCACCCTCGAGACGTGGCACAGCATGGACGGCAAGCAGACCGCGTTGGACGACGGACGGGGCAAGCTCGTCATCCAAGAGGTCGGCCCCGGCATCACGGGCGTGGACCTGGCCAGGGCGCCGGTCACTCCCGAGGAGATGATCGCCAGGATCGGGGCGAGCGTCGACGCCACTCCTGTCTCGGAATTTGATGACGCAGGCGCGACCAGGCAGGAGCGGATCTTCCAGACGATCTCCCAGTTGCTGAGCGACCAGCCGCTAAGCGCCGACGTGCGGGCCGCGCTGTTCCGGGCGCTGCCCACGATCCAGGGGGTTTCGGTCAAGCAGGACGCGATCGACGCGGCGGGCCGCCACGGGGCCGCGTTCGTCTACACGGGAGCCTCGGAGCGCTACGAGATCATTGTGAGCGCGCAGGACTACCGGTTCCTGGGGACGTATGGCGAGAGCGTCGCCGAGCGTACCTTCGGCCTTCCTGACGGCGCGACACGCACGGTCAAGGCGGGCACCCCTCTGGTGTGGACCGCACGTATGACCGCCAAGGCCGTCGACAAGCCCGGCGAACAGCGGTAGGGGAAGCAGCCACTCCCTCCGTCTACCGGGCGCGACACCGAGCCACTCGGTGATGCCTTCGCGTACGGGATCGAAGTGTGCACGTGCGCGCGTCCGGCGATTGCCGTTGCTAGTAGTTTCAGTCTAAGCTGAAATTGCTAGCTGGTACAGAATCGAATGCCCGCCTTGGCGTGCCAGATGGGACGCGCACGCGGTGCATTGCCTTGCCCACCAACGCGTCCGGAGGCGTAGCGCGCCCATGAAAGTCGTCATCATCACCGGCGGATCCCGTGGAGACGTCGCCCCCTACACCGGCCTCGGAGCTCGCCTGAAGGCGGCGGGGCACGACGTGGCGATAGCCGCGCAGGAGAGCTTCGCCGGCCTCGTCCACGAGGCGGGCTGCGAGTTCCGGCTCGTCCCTGGCGACACGCGGGCCATGCTCGGGTCCGAGGAGGGCCAGAGGTGGCAGGGACGCGGCACCGGGACGCTGCGCGCCATGAAGACCAACATCCAGATGGGCATGCGGTTGCTGGAGGAGACCGGCAAGGGGGTCGTCTCGGCCGCCCAGGGCGCCGACGTGCTGCTGCTGCACCGCACCGCCCTGTGGCACGGCTACCTGGCGGCGGGGGCCATGGGCATCCCAGCCGTGGGCCTGGAGTTGTTCCCCAGCGTCCCGACGGCCGACTTCGCGCTGCCGTCGTTCGACGTACGGTTCCTCGGCAGGTGGGGCAACCGCCACCTCCCCCGCCTCCTAATGGGGGTCACCAGCCACGTCAGGACCCCGCTCGACGCCCCGATCAGGGCCTTCCAGCAGCAGCTCGGCCTGCCGCAGACGGGGCTCAGCGAGGTGCGCGGGCGGACGGTCGAGGACGAGAACTGGACGATCCTGCACGGCTACAGTCCCCAGGTCGTGCCGCGCCCGGTCGACTGGCGTCCCGGCGTGGAGGTGGTCGGCTACTGGTGGCCGCCGGCGCGCGAGGACTGGCGGCCACCGCGCGAGCTGACCGACTTCCTGGAGGCCGGGCCGCCGCCGGTGTTCGTCGGCTTCGGCAGCATCACCCGGCACGACACGGAGAAACTCGCCGAGACCATCTCCGCCGCCATGCGCCGCGCAGGGACGCGGGCGGTGGTGCAGGCGGGTTGGTCGGAGCTGTCGGCGATGGGGGACGACGTGCTGGCCATCGGCGACACGCCGCACGAGTGGCTGTTCCCCCGGATGGCCGCCGTGGTCCACCACGCGGGGGCGGGCACGGCGGGGGCGGGTGTCCGCGCGGGCGTTCCGGCCGTACCCGTGCCGATGATGGGTGACGCGCCGTTCTGGTCGCGCCGTCTGGCGGGGCTGGGGGTCAGCCCGGGGTACGTGCCGATGAACGAGCTGTCAGCCGAGCGCCTCGGTGATCTGGTACGCCAGGCCGTGACCGACCCTGTCTACCGGCAGCGGGCCGCCGAGCTGGCCAGGCGCGTCGGCGCCGAGGACGGCCCCGCCCGCGTCATCGAGACGCTCGACCGGCTCCCCCGCCGGCCCAGGCGCCGGTAGCGGCGAACTCGTCCTTCAGGCCCCCGCAGCGGTCAGCGCCCTCGGCTTCCACGACAAGACCACCACCCGAGTCGCCGCTGACGCAGGCGGGACCTGGAACCGCTACGCCCGAATGACCACTCAGAGTGAACGCCCTCGGCGTGACTGGCTCGGATGCAGACCACTTGATCAGCGATTCCTACCAGTCTGAACCCCGGGGTCCTGGAGGCTCGAGCTGCTCCTACCTACGTCCGGTGGGTATCAGGCCGTGGTGGGGATGGTGCTGGGCTGATTGGAGTCCGGTGGGGGTGTCAGGCTGTGGTGGGGATGGTGCTGGGCTGGTTGGAGTCCGGTGGGGTGTCAGGCTGTGGTCGAGGCGATGCCGAGCCGGTCGAACGCGGCGGCCACGCTCGGTCCGAGCGCGGCTGGGTCGTCGGCGGCGATCTCGCGGCCGGCGTTGTAGCAGGCCAGCGCGAGCTGCGGCGCCAGCGCGGCCGTTTCGGGCGATGCGCCCTGGTCGCGCAGGATCTCACCCAGCGTCTCGGCGAGACGCCGCTGCTTGCGGTCCGCGCGGTCGCTGAGCTCGGGGTTGTCGGCGATCAGCCGCTCGCGCCGGACGTAGTGCTCCGCGTCCCGCGTCACTTCGGCGCAGATGGCCAGGGTGGTCTCACGCAGCAGAACGAGCGCCTCGGACAAGGTGGGCGCCCCGTCGAGGCGTAGCTCACGGTGCCGGCGGGCGACCTTGTCGAGCCACTCTTGCTCGTCGGCGAAAACGACCTCCTGCTTGTCACCGAAGTACCGAAAGAACGTCGTACGCCCGGCCTCGGCCCGTTCCGCTATGTCCGCGACGGTCACGTCGGCATAGCCGCGTTCGGCGAACAACTCGTACGCGGCCGCGACGATCTCGTCACGAGCTCGCTGCCGCTTGCGCACGCGGAGGGGTGGTCGAGACACCAACGCAGTCTATCGCTTTCCGAACGCGATCCATTATGGTACTCAGTACCAATTGGTACGAGATGCCTAGGAGCTGACATGCGAGCAGTGCAGATAACGGAGTTCGGCGGCCCGGAAGTGGTGGCCGTACGCGAGGTGCCCGACCCCCAGCCCGGCCCCGGCCAAACCCTCCTTCACGTGGCGCGATGCGGGGTGAACTTCGCCGACACCCTCCTGCGCGAGAACGCCTACCTCGCCCCGGCCACGCTGCCGCTGGTGCCAGGTAGCGAAGTCGTCGGCCGGACCGAGGACGGCCGACGGCTGGCCGCCATGATCGAGAGCGGTGGGTACGCCGAGAAAGCCTTACTACGGGATGACGCCGCCTTCCCCGTGCCCGACGAGGTCGACGACGTCGCCGCGGTCGCCCTCCTCATCCAAGGGCTGACCGCCTGGTGGCTGATCAACCACACCGGCCGCGTGCGATCCGGCGAGAGCGTGGTCGTGCACGCGGCGGCCGGCGGCGTCGGTTCGCTGGCCGTACAACTGGCCAAGCTGAGCGGCGCGGGCCGGGTCATCGCCACGGCCTCCACTCCGGAGAAGCGTGAACTGGCGCTGTCTCTCGGCGCGGACGCCGCCGTCGACCCCGCGGCCGAGGACCTCACCGCGGCCCTGTGCGCGGCGAATCACGGTGAGCAGGTCGACGTGGTCCTGGAAATGACCGGCGGCCCTGTCACCGACCAGAGCATCGCCGCGCTGGCCCCCTTCGGCCGACTCGCCTTCTACGGAATGGCCGGCCGGGTCGAACCCGAGAGGGTGTCGCCACGCGCACTCCAGCGCCGCTCCCTCACTGTCAGCGGTTTCTGGCTCATGAACGCCTTCGCCCAGCCGGCGACTCTTGCCAAGGCGTACGCGGAGTTGGCGGCACAGGTCGCCGCGGGCGAACTCCGCGTCATCCATGGTGGTGACCACCCGATGTCGGAGATCCAGCACGTACACGAGGAACTCCGCAGCCGCCGTACGACCGGCAAACTAGTCATCGACCCCAGCCGGTAGCCCGCTCCGGCAGTCCCGCCGAAGCCGCATGTGGGAGTCGGCCCAGCAAGCGCCCCTTCACCAGCGGCGGCGATCACGTCCTCATGCTCGGGAGCAGCGGTGGATTACGAAGGAGGTCATGTTCGGCGCCCGGATCACTCCCCCCGCCCGGGAGCAGCGGTGGATTACGAGGGAGGTCATGTTCGGCGCCCGGATCACTTCCCCCGCCCGGGAGCTGTGGGCCTGTTCAGGTCGTGAGCCCGATCACGAGCGCACGCCTGCCGGGGCGGCTGAATATCCGTCCTGGCCCGCGCGGACCATGCCGTTCGCACTCCGCGATCCCCGCCTGCGGCTCCGTCGGCGGCGAGCATGAGGACCGATGGGAGCTTTACCGGCCCAGCCGACATCTGGGCGGCGGAAGTCATACACCTGAGCGGCGACCGGCCGGTCGGTGGGTGGGGAGGTCAGTCGGGCCGGACCGGGCCGGGGCAGCGGACGCGGGAATGCCAGCGGACCGGACCGGGGTGATGCGGGTCGGCAGACGCGGGAATGTCGGCGGGTCGGGCTCAGGTGGATCGGGTCAGTGGACGATGGCCAGCATCACGTCGGACGCGGACGGCCGGTCGTCGGGGCTCTTGTGGAGGCAGGCGCCCGCGACGCTGCGCAGGGCGGGCGGTAACGGCGACAGGTCCGGATGGAAGGTGAGCACCCGGTTGAACACCGCGGGCACCGTATCCTCCCCGAACGCCGGCCGCCCCGTCGCCGCGAACATCATCGTCACAGCCCAGCTGAACACGTCGGACGGCGGCCCCACCGGGGACCCGGACAACTGCTCAGGCGACATGTACGGCGGGGTGCCGACCATCTTGCCCGAGGTCACCGTCATCTGGTCGAGCGCCCGCGCGATCCCGAAGTCGATCACTCGCGGTCCGTCCGATCCGATCAGTACGTTGCTCGGCTTGAAGTCGCGGTGGACAACCCCCGCCTTGTGGATGGCGGCGAGTGCCCCGGCTGTGGATAACGCCAGCCGCGTCAGGCTGTCCTCGTCGCGCGGGCCGTACTTGCGTACGAGATGTTCGAGCGACGGACCCTCGACGTATTCGCTGACGATGTAGGCATGCTGACCCGTGATGCTGACGTCGAGCACCCGGGCCGTGGAGAACGTCGCCACCCGCCGCGCCGCGTCCACTTCCCTGGCGAACCTGGCCCGCGCCACCTCGTCCACGAGGTCGTGCAGGACCTTGACCGCGACGCGTACGCCGTTGGGCGCCATCGCCAGATAGACCGCGCCCTGCCCGCCTCGCCCGAGCGGCTGGAGCACCCGGTAGTGCCCGATCCACTCGGGCTCGTGCGGTCGGCGCTGCTGGCTCGGGGCGGTGGTGCGCTGGTGCAGATCGAAGGGCGGGGGAGGGCTCCGGTGCAGGTGGGGAGGCTGGTAGACAGGTTTGTTGAGGCGGGCCCTGACCATCTTGGGCACGAGGATGCCCGAGTGGATGACCCCGCCCAGCCAGCTGATCGCCAGCGCGAACGTGACCAACCCCGACAGCGGGTCCGGGAACGCGTCGTACTCCGCGTAGGTCACGGCCGCCAGCAAGAACGAGCCGATGCAGATGGCATAGAAGCCCGCCGCGACGACCTGCCACGTGCTCCGCAGCCAGTAGGCCGCGAACCCGATCGTGAACGGCGTCGCCAGCCCACACGTCAGTAGCGGCAGCACCGCCCACACGATGGCCGCCGCCCACGCTCCGCCGCTGGGACGGGGCGGCTGGCTGTACGACATGGCGGGAAGACTATCGCGCAGGACTTTCACATATCGGGTGTGGACACATCTTGTGGATAACCTCCGGTCTGCCTGTGGATAGCTGTGGAAAACTTGGGGACAACGGGCCTGGAGCGTTCACCTGCGCGGTCAAGTGCGACATGATGTTGATATGGCGCGGATACCGGGAGTCGGCCTCGCGAAGGGCCTATCGGTCACTCTTCGTCACATGCTGCGCAAATCCGTGACACAGCAGTATCCCGAGGTCAAGCCCGCCCTCCCACCGCGCAGCCGTGGCGTCATCGCCCTGGTCGAGGAGAACTGCACCTCCTGCATGCTCTGCGCGCGCGAGTGCCCCGACTGGTGCATCTACATCGACTCGCACAAGGAGACCCTCCCGGCCCCTGAGGGCGGACGTCCCCGCCAGCGGAACGTGCTCGACCGGTTCGCCATCGACTTCGCCCTGTGCATGTACTGCGGGATCTGCATCGAGGTGTGCCCGTTCGACGCGCTGTTCTGGTCGCCGGAGTTCGAGTACGCCGAGGGTGACATCCGGAACCTTCTGCACGAGAAGGATCGGCTCGCGACCTGGGCTCCCACGGTTCCGCCTCCTCCGGCCCACGACCCTGGCGCCGAGCCGCCGAAGGAACTCACCGCTGCCCGCCGCCCGGCCCGTGGCCCGTCCACAGCCCGCCCTGGCAGCGCAGGCCCGGCCGTGGACCGCGCCGATAAAGCTGCTGGCCCCGCATCTGGCGTAGGTTCTGGCCCCGCATCCGGAGCGGCTTCTGGCCCTGCTTCCAGTGCCGCTGCTTCCAGTACCGCGTCCGGACCTGCCGCAGAAACCGCCTCCGGACCGGCTCCCGGCGCTGAAACCGGCGCCGAATCCGGCCCGTCATCCACAGGTCGGCCATCTGCCGAAGAGTTTTCCACAGGCACGGGCCAACCGTCGTCGCCGCCCGGCCGCGGGGAGCAGACTTCTGGCACGAGCCGACGCGGGCGCAAGATGGCCGATCCTCGATCCATCCGCCCGCCCGGGCGGCTCGACCCGGAAAAGACAAGGGAGTCCGAGGAGGATTCGTGACCGAGGCGGTGCCCTCCTATCTGTCACCCACCGGGCAAGAGATCGTCTTCTTGCTGCTGGGTGCGGTGGCGGTCGGATCCGCGCTGCTCGTCGTCACGACCAGGCAACTGGTCCACGCCGCCCTCTGGCTGGTCGTCTCCTTCGGCGCCCTCGCCGGCGGCTACCTGGTGCTGACCGCCGAGTTCGTGGCCTGGGTCCAGGTGCTCATCTATGTGGGCGCGGTGGTGGTCCTGCTGCTGTTCGGGATCATGCTGACCCGTGCCCCGATCGGCCGCTCCGCCGATCTCGACAGCGGCAACCGGTGGGTGGCGGCCGTGGTGGCGGTGGCGACGGCGGCCGTCCTGGTCACCGTGGTGATCGACGGCTTCCGCACGGCGTACACACCGCTGAAACCCGGCGCCGGCGCGGCGAAGGAGCTGGGCGCCAGCGTGTTCAGCACGTGGGTGCTGCCTTTCGAGGCGCTCTCGGTGCTGTTGCTGGCCGCGCTGATCGGTGCCATCGTGCTGTCGCGCACGGACATACCCGGGGGTCCGCCACCTGAGCAGACCGGGGGTTCTTAGTGCACATCGTCTACCCGGCGGTCGTCTCCGCGCTCCTCTTCTCCGTCGGCGTCTACGGGGTGCTCGCCCGGCGCAACACGATCCTCGTGCTGATGTCGGTCGAGCTGATGCTCAACGCCGTCAACCTCAACCTGGTCGCGTTCGATGTGTGGCTGGGCGATCGATTGCACAGCGGCCAAGTGCTCACGCTGTTCATCATCGTGATCGCCGCCGCCGAGGTCGGGCTGGGGCTCGCGATCGTGCTGTCCCTCTACCGCAACCGCCGTACGGTCGACATCGACCAGCTCCGCGACCTGTCCGAACCAGGCACGTCGGACACCTCGGCGGACCCGGCGGGTAGGTCGGGCGACCAAGCAGACTCCGGCATGCCGGGCGATCCCGCAGATCCCAGCACGTCGGATGACCCGCCGACACGTCGGCTGGGTGAGCCCGCGGTGGCAGGGGACCCGACCACGACACGGGAGAACGCGGTGACGGGGGATCCGACCACGACACCAGAGCCTGCGGTGGCGGGGGACTCGGCCACGAAAGCCGAGCCCGCCAAGCGAGGGGGCGCGTCGTGACGGTCTTCCCGCTCCTGGCCGTCGTCCTGCCGTTCGTCGCGGCCTTCGCCGGCCTGCTGCTGTCGCGCTGGCCGCGCCGGCGCCCGGAAAGCAGACCCGGTTCAGGGGGCTCTGCGGCCAACACGCGGGCGGCGTGGATCGCGGTGGTGCCCACGGCGGCCGCCGCGGTCCTGGCGCTCTGGCTGGCCTGGGCACCTGGCTTCGCCTTCCTAGAAGACGCGCCGCCGGCCCCGGCCGTCGGCCGCACCTACGGCACCATCGGCACCGGCGCCGTCCCGATCTCGCTGACCCTCCAGGCCGACGACCTGTCCGCCATCCTCGGCGTCCTGGTGACCCTCGTGGCGCTGGCCGTACAGGTCTATTCGGTCGGCTACCTCCACGACGACCCGCGCTATCCCTCCTACAGCGCCTTCATCAGCCTGTTCACCAGCGCGATGCTGCTGGTCGTCTACGCCGGCGACCTCCTCGTCCTCTACGTGGGCTGGGAGGTCATGGGCCTGTGCTCCTACCTGCTCATCGGCCACTGGTGGGAGGACAAGAGCAACTCGCGGGCGGCCATCAAGGCGTTCCTGGTCACCCGGCTCGGCGACGTCGGCTTCCTGTTCGGCATCTTTGTGCTGGGCGGCGCCGCGGGCAGCTTCCAGATATATGAAGTGCTGGAGAAGGTGCCCGAGATGTCCACGGGCACGATGGTGACCGCCACCATGCTGCTGTTGGCCGGGGTGGCGGGCAAGAGTGCGCAGGTTCCGCTGCACACCTGGCTGCCCGACGCGATGGCGGGCCCGACCCCCATCAGCGCGCTGATCCACGCCGCCACCATGGTGGCCGCCGGGATCTTCATCGTGGCGCGGCTCTTCCCCGTGTTCCAGGGCGCCCCTCCCACGCTCGACGTGCTGGCCGTCATGGCCGCCCTTGGCATGCTGGGCGCCGCCCTGGCCGCGCTCGCCCAGGACGACCTGAAACGCGTGCTCGCCTACTCGACGATCAGCCAGCTGTCCTACATGGCCGGTGGGCTTGCGGTGGGCTCCGACAGCGCGGCGATCTTCCACCTCCTCACGCACGGCGCGTTCAAGGCGCTGCTGTTCCTGTGCGCGGGCGCGGTCATCCACCACGTCGGCTCCAACCTGATGAGTCAGATGGGCGGCCTGAGACGGGCGCTGCCGGTCACGTTCGTCACGATGACGATCGGGTTCGCCGCCCTCGCGGGGCTGCCTCCGGCCAGCGGCTTCTTCAGCAAGGACGAGCTCCTGCTGACCATGGACCCCGCGCTGCCGGGTAGCGGTCTGACGGATGCCGCCGCCCTGCTGCTGTACGGCTGCGCGCTCGCGACCGTCGCCGTCACCGGGGCATACGCGACCCGAGCCTGGCTACGCACCTTCTTCGGCGAGGCGAGAGTCGTGGCGCTCCCCGAGCCCGAGCCCGGCACGGCCCACGTGGTCGACATCCGCGAGGCGCCACGCACGATGCTCGTGCCCATCGTGCTTCTCTCGGTTCCCGCCGTGCTCCTCGGGTTCGCCGGTGGGCTCCATGTGGAGCTCGGGGTGGCGGCCGTCAGCGTCGTGCTCGCGCTGCTCGGCGGCGGGGTGGTGTACGCGTTCTGGCGCAGTGACCCCTTCGCCGACCCGGCCCGGCTGCTCGGTCCCCTGCGCGTGCCGTGCGAGCGGGCGTTCTACGTGGACGGCGTCTACGCCGCCCTGTTCGTCCGGCCTGCCCTGGCGCTGGCCAGGCTAGTGGTCAGGACGGACGACGTGGTCGTGGACGGGGCGGTGCGCGGCTCGGGACGGTCCGCGCGAGGGCTGTCCGGTCTGCTGCGGCTCGCCCAGAACGGCAACGTCCAGCTCTATGTGAGCGGCGTGCTCGCCGGGGTCCTCCTGATCGTGGTGGGGGCGGTGGTGTTCACATGATGAGCTGGCTTCCTGTGGCGCTGCTGGCGGTGCCTCTGCTCGGCGCGCTGCTCCTGCTGGTGTCGCCCACCGTGTTGCGTCCATGGCTGCGGGTCTACGGGCTGGTCGTGTCGGGTGTCGCGCTGGTGCTGGCCGTGGCGATGGTGGCGACGTTCGACTACGGGCAGACGGCGCGGCCGCAGTTCGCCGTCGACCGGGAGTGGATCTCGGGGCTGGGTCTCCACTTCCACCTGGCCGTCGACGGCATCTCGCTGCCGCTGATCGCGCTGACGGCCCTCCTGACGTTCCTCTGCTTCGTCTACCTGAGCTGGGGAGACGCGCGCGGTCCCGGCCAGCTGCTGCGACCGAGAGCGGGGGGTGGGCGGCCGCGGGCACTGGTGTTCACGCTGCTCGTGCTCGAAGTCGGCATGATCGGTACTTTCCTCGCGCTCGACCTGCTGCTGTTCTTCGTGTTCTTCGAGATCGTGCTGATCCCGATGTACTTCCTGATCGCCATCTGGGGCGGCAAGGGCCGGCGGGGCGCGTCGATCAAGTTCATCCTCTACACGCTGCTCGGCTCGGTCGTGATGCTGCTCGGCCTGCTGCTCGTCTGGGCGCGCACCGGCACGCTCGACATCGTCGCCCTCGGCCAGGCACACGGCGCGGGCATGCCCAGGGCCGTGCAGATCCTCGCGTTCGTGGCGATCGGCGTCGGGCTGGCGGTCAAGACGCCCATGTGGCCACTGCACACCTGGCTCCCCGACGCGCACACCGAGGCGCCCACTGTCGGCTCGGTGCTGCTGGCCGGCGTGCTACTGAAGATGGGTACATACGGCTTCGCCAGGATCGCCATCCCCGTCCTGCCGGAAGGGGCGGCGGCGGTGGCACCATGGCTGGGGGCGTTCGCCGTGGTCGGCATCGTCTATGGGGCCCTGGCCTGCCTCGCGCAGCGCGATCTCAAGCGTATGATCGCCTACTCCTCCGTGGGCCATATGGGCTTCGTCCTGCTGGGCTTCGCCACGCTGACCACCGTGGGCATCAACGGCGCCCTGTTCGCGAACGTCGCCCACGGCCTCATCACCGGCCTGCTGTTCTTCCTCGCCGGCGCGATCAAGGAGCGCTACGGCACGGCCGACATGCGCGCACTCGGCGGCGGCATGCTGGCCGCACTTCCTCACCTGGGGTCGGTGCTGACCTTCGCGGCCATCGCCTCGCTCGGAGTGCCGGGGCTGGCCGGGTTCTGGGGGGAGATGCTGTCCCTCTTCGGCGCCTTCCAGCCGGCGGCCGGACTGCCTCGGGGGCTGTTCCTGACGTTTATGGTGATCGGCGGGCTGGGCGCGGTGCTGACGGCGGCGTACTTCCTCGTCATGCTGTCCCGCGTGACACACGGGCGCCCCGAACGCGCCCAGGCGGTCCCGGCCGCCGCCCGCTCGGGCGCTTCTGGCGTGGGCGTCCGGCCATCCGACGGGTCTGCGTTGCCGGACAGCGAGCGGTCTGGGTGGGCGGGTGAGCCGCCCGGCAGTGAGCAGGCTGCGTGGCCGGGCGAGTCGCCGGACAGCGAGCAGGCCGCGTGGGCAGGCGAATCGCCCGATAGTGAGCGGGTCACGGGGGCGATCAAGGGCGAGGGTGGCGTCGGCGGGCGGGTGTTGCGGGACATCCAGGGCTACGAGTTCGCCGCCTGGGTGCCGTTGATCGTGCTGATCCTGCTGTTCGGGCTCTGGCCGAAACTGCTCCTCTCGCTCACCACACCTGCCGTACAGACCCTGCTGGGGGCCCTGTCATGATCCAGCAGATCGACTACTCGGTCATCGCGGTGCCGCTGGTCCTCGCGCTGGTGGCCGGGCTCGTGCTGATGCTCGACGCGTTCCTTCCCAGCGGGGGACGTACCAGGACCGGGCTCGGTCTGGTCAGTCTGGCGGGCGTCGTCGTCGCCCTGGGGTTCGTCGTGGCGCAGGCCGTACGCGGTGGCGGCGCACGGGCGACCTTCTGCGTTCCCGACAGCCTCGCCACCGCGGCGGGCCCCGGAAGTGAGCCGGCGTGCTCGTTCGTGGTTGACCGGTTCACACTGATCTTCGCCGGGCTGGTGCTGGTGGCGGGCATCGTGGTCGTGCTGATGTCGATGACCCAGCTGGCCGGGGGCGGCATTCCGGCGGGTGAGTGGTATTTCCTGCTGCTCTGTACGCTGGTCGGCGCGGTGACCCTGCCTGCCTCGCGTGACCTGATCATGCTGGTGGTGGCACTGGAGCTGGTCTCGCTGCCGGTCTTCGCCCTCACCGCGCTCAAACGCTACGACGGGCGCTCCTCCGAGGCGGCGGTCAAGCTCTTCCTGGTCTCGGTCGTGTCGACGGCCGTGATGCTGTTCGGGGTCTCGCTGCTGTACGGGATCGCGGGGACGGTCTATCTCTCCCGTCTCGCCTCGGTGTTCAGCGGGAAGACCCCCGCGCCGGGTGTGGGGGCGCCGGAGACTTATTCGTCCCTGCTGGCGGCCGGTCACGGGCTACCGGGCGTGGTCACGGTCGGGCTGGTGCTCGTCGTGGCGGGTTTCGCGTTCAAGATCGCTGTGGTGCCGTTCCACGCCTGGGCGGCGGACGTCTACCAGGGCGCGCCGATCCCGGTCGCCGCGCTGCTCTCGGTGATCTCGAAGGCGGCCGGGTTCGCGGGCCTGATCCTCGTTCTGGTCACGGCGTTGCCCGGCCAGGCGTCGACATGGTCGCCCATCATCGCGGTCGTCGCGGCGCTCACCATGACGGTCGGCAACCTCCTGGCCATGCGCCAACGCTCCGCCGTACGCCTGCTGGCCTGGTCCTCGGTCGCCCAGTCCGGCTACATCCTGGCCCCGCTCGCGGTAACGGCCCAGACGGGGGCGATGACCGCTGCCCCTAGCCTTACCGTCGGTGCGGCGGGTGCGGCGGGTGCGGCGGGTGCGGCGGGTGCGGCGGGTGCGGCGGGTGCCGCCAGTGCAACAGGTGTAGTTGGCGCTGCGGGAGCGGTCGGCGCGGTGGGTGCAGGGGGCACGGTTGGCGCACCTGGTGTGACCGATGCCGTGGTGGGTGCGGCTGGCACTGCCGGTGACGTCGCCGGGGCGGTCGGGGCGTCGATGGCGTACCTCGTCATCTACGCGGCCATGAATCTGGGCGCCTTCGCGGTCGTCATGCTGATGTCGCGGACGACCGCGCGCAACGAGCTGGACGACTACCGTGGCCTCGCCTTCCGCAGTCCGGTGGCGGCGATCGCGCTGGCGTTCTGCTTGATCTGCCTGGCCGGTCTGCCGCCGGGGCTGGCGGGGCTGTTCGCCAAGGTGGTGGTGTTCCGGGAGATCATCGAGGGTGGAGCCGGATGGCTCGCGGTGGTCATGGCCGTCAACACCGTGATCGGTCTGTACTACTACGTGGTCTGGACGGCCCGGCTGTTCACCCCGGCCGAACCCGTGCCCGCCGGGGTCCGCCGGGCGCTTCCCGCCGCCTGGGTGGCCGTCGGGATCGCTGTGGTGGTGGCGCTGCTGTTCTCGGTCGCACCGCAGCTGGTGCTGGGGATGACGTCGCTGTCCGCCTCCGGGTGAGCATGCGGATGAGACAACATCCGCCTCCGGGTGAGCCAGCGGATAGGGCGTATCTCCCTCCGGAAGAGTTGGCGGAGGGGCGCGGTTCCGACCCTCTGAGCTGGCGGTTCGGTCACACTGTGCCCTCGGGCGGGCGCCACAGGGAACGATGAACCGGGGGATCGTCGTTGGACCAGGTGAACCCACACCGCGAAGGGGGGAACCTTGCACCACAACGGTCTGCGCACCGCCATTCTGCTGGGCGGCCTATCTGCGTTGATACTCGCGGTGGGAGGGTGGCTGGGCGGCGGCACCGGGCTGCAGCTCGCGTTCGTGCTCGCCATGGCGAGCAGCGGTATCGCCTACTTCTTCTCCGACCGGATCGCCCTGTCGGCGATGCGGGCGCGGCAGGTCAGCGAGGTCGAGCAGCCGATGCTCTACCGGATCGTACGGGAGCTGTCCAACGAAGCCCGGCAGCCGATGCCGCGCCTGTACATCTCGCCCACCGTGCAACCGAACGCCTTCGCGACCGGCCGGAGCCCGCGCCAGGCGGCGGTCTGCGTGACGTACGGGCTCACGCAGTTGCTCAACCCGGACGAGATGCGCGGGGTCCTTGGCCACGAGCTGTCCCATGTGTACAACCGAGACATCCTGGTCTCGTCGGTAGCCGGTGCGCTGGCCACGATGATCACTTGGCTCAGCTACGTAGCCGTGTTCTTCGGCGGGTCGGATGACGATGAGGGGCCCGGGTTCGTGGGGGCGCTGCTCATGATGGTTCTCGGACCGGTGGCGGCGGGAATGGTGCAGATGGCGATCTCCAGGACGCGGGAGTTCCAGGCGGACGAGTCCGGCGCTCGGCTGACGGGCGATCCGCTGGCGCTGGCCTCGGCGCTGCGCAAGATCGAGATGGGCGCGCGCCGGCTGCCGCTGCCGGAGAACAGCCGTCTCACCTCGGCTTCCCACATGATGATCGCCAACCCGTTCAGCGGGTCCGGGCTCGGGCGGCTGTTCTCCACGCACCCGCCCACCTCCGAGCGGGTCGCCCGGTTGGAACGCATGGCGGGCTACCGCCGCTAATCCGCCACGCTGAGGGCTCGGAGAGCTTGGCCGCACGCTATGACCGTGCTGGGACTCGTACAGTCGGGCGGACCACATGGGGACTCGTACAGCTGGAGGGCACTACGCCGTCACGTCGGACTCGGACAGTTGGATCGCGGTGGCCGGGCACACGCTCGCCGCCTCCCGTACGGCCCGATGCAGGCGCGAATCCGGCGTGTCGTCGAGCAGCAGCACGACCCCGTCATCCTCATCCTGGTCGAACACCTCCGGCGCGATCATCGCGCACTGCCCCGCACCGCAGCACTTGTCCCGGTCCACCGCCACCCTCATGATCATCAGGCGGTCACCCACTTGACGGGCACCTGCTGAAGTCCGCCGATGAGCAGTCCTTCGCGGCGGGCCAGCTCCCGAGCGGGGACCGCCAGCTCCAGCGACGGCAGCCGCCGCAGCAGCACGGCCAGAACGGTCTGCAACTCGGTACGTGCCAGCGCCTGCCCCAAGCAGGAGTACGGCCCGACGCCGAAGGCCAGATGGACGTTGGGCGAGCGACCCAGGTCCATGTCGCCGGCCTGCGCGAAGGCGTCCTCGTCGTGGTTGGCCGAGGCCAGGCTGCAGACCACCGTGGTCCCGGCCGGCAGCGTCGTACCGGCGACCTCGACCTCCTCGGTGAGGTAGCGCGGCATCCCGAATCCGGGGTTCGCGTCGTAGCGCAGAATCTCCTCGACCGCCGAGCGGATGAGGGACGGGTCCGCCAGCAGACGTTCCCACTGCCGCCGGTCGGCCAGGAGCATGGCCACCATTTTGCCGATCATGTTCGCGGTGGTCTCGTGCCCGGCGACCAGCAGGCCCTGGCAGGTGCCCAGGACGACGGCCTCCGTCATCAGGCCGTCCTCCTCGACGAGGGCCAGGAGGGCACTGATCAGATCGTCGCCCGGCTCGGCCTTCTTGGCGGCGATGTGCGCCGTGAGGTAGTCGTTGAAGTCGGCCTGCGCGGCGTCGATCTCCTTCTGCTCGAACTTCGTCATGTTAAGGAGCGTGTCGGACCAGTACGGGAACCGGAAACGATCCTCATCGGGCACCCCGAGCAGGTCGCAGATCACCCATACCGGAAGCGGGAACCCCAGCCCGGAGACGAGATCGGCCGGCGCCCCCTGCTCCACCATCGCGTCGATCAACTGCTCGCTCATCGCCACCATCCGCGGCTGCATGGCCATGACGCGCTTGACCGTGAACGCCTTGCCGACCAGCCGCCGCCACTGCTGGTGCCCCTCACCGACCGAGGTGGCCATGCCCGTCCTGCGCTTGGCGAACGATCCGCCGGAGGCGTCGGCGCTGACCCTGGCGGCGTCGGGAGCGTCCAGGTGCCGGGTGAACCGCGGGTCTGACAGCACCTGCTTGACGTCCTCGTAGCGGGTGAGCAGCGTCGCCTCATCGCCGCTGGCCAGCCGGACCCGGGCTACCGGGCATCCCTCGCGCATGCTGGCCCACTCCTCAGGCGGCTCCAGAGCGATGGGATTGCGGAACGGGTAATCGGGCGCGCCACTCACGGTGACCTCCTGATGGCCGATATGACCGCATTTAAAACAATTGCCTTATGGCCGTCAAGCAGTCGAGTTGATCTTGCGCAGGATGGTGGCGAGGTCCTCGGGGAAGAAGACCTCGTCAGTGGCCTCCAGTTCCTCAGGGCTCCACCATCGGTGACCCAGTGTGGTGGCCTTCTCGATCTCCTCCATGTGCTCGTACGAGATGTCCGTGCCCTCGGCCACCCGAACTGCGAAGAACGTCTGGTCCTGGGTGACGGCGTACTCGGCGAAGAAGAACTCGATCGTGCTCGTGCCGTACGGACCGGTGAGCCGGTCGGCCCCGGCCCGGATCCCGACCTCCTCGTGCAGCTCGCGCAGCGCGGCCTCCTGGAGCGTCTCCCGGTCCTCAGCGGCGCCGCCGATGGTGAACCAGAACGGCTCGTCGGGACGGGCGGGATCGAACCCGTGGAGCAGGAGCACCCTGCCCTGTTCGTCGATGGGCAGGGCACGGGCCGTGAACCGGCGCAGGGGGATTTTCGTCACGTCATTGGAGCTTATGCGGGTGCTCTCCGGATCGCGGACGTGGTGCGGTGGGCCGGCGCTTCACTCGGAGTCGCCGGATGGCTGTTCGAGAGGGAAGAAGAGCGGGCTGAGCAGGTATTGCGCGCGGTCCGGCGTCGGCTGGTTGGCCAGCAGGGGCAGGAGTACGCGACGCAGCCCATTGATCATCTCTTCCAACTCGCCGCGGTTGAGCCAGATGGCGTGCTGCCGGTAACCGACGAGATCCGCGACCGGATCGGCGTTCTCGCGGTCGAGGTAGGCGTTGAACTCGGCGACCAGGACCGCCATCGAGGTGGCGAAGACTCGCCGGTGGTCGTCGGGCGACAGCGCCGCGAGCGCGTCGGCGTCGACGGTGACCCGGTCGAGGCGTAGGCGGTAGTGGCGTTCCACCGCGCCACGCACCCTCCTCTCGTCGGCCACCTCCAGGATTCCGCCGGACGCGAGCAGGTCGACGTGCCGATAGACCATGGCCTTCGAGACGTCGGGGATCCGGGCGCACAGCTGAGTGGTGGTGAGTGAGCGCCCGCCGCGCATCGCGTGCACGATCCGTAGTCGTACCGGATGTGCCAGTAGCTCCAAGGATTCCATCCGAACAACGATCTCATGTTGTGCTACCGTTCGCAAAACAGTAGAAAGGTTGGTGTCGGGATGATGGTGGAAATGGGCCCGGCGGCGGCCGCCACGGCGGTCGTCGAATTGGCGGAGAATGGGCACTTCGCGGACATCGAGCGGCTATTTGCCCCGCCGCTGCGAGCGGTGGTGTCCGCTGAGGCGCTGCGCGTCGAGTGGGAGGGCCTGATCTCCAGGATCGGGTCGATCTCGGCGTTGGGGACACCGGTGAGCGAGCCGATCAAGGCGGGGCTGACCCGGGTGAGCGTGCCGGTGACGTGCGAGCGGGGCGGGTTGACGGTGGTCATGTCGGTCGACGAGACCGGCCTGCTGCAGGGTCTGCGGCTCGCGCCCCCGCTCACCGAGCAATGGACGCCGCCGCCGTACGCGCGTCGTAAGAGTTTCGACGAGCACGAGGTCACCGTGGGTTCCGGCGCGCTGGCCGTACCCGGGACATTGAGCCTGCCGCGCGGGCGCGGCCCGTGGCCCGGCGTGGTGCTGCTCAGCGGCGGCGGACCGTTCGACCGAGATGAGACCAGCGGCCCCAACAAGCCGCTCAAGGACCTGGCCTGGGGGTTGGCCAGCCGTGGAGTGGCGGTGCTGCGCTTCGACAAGGTGACCTACACCCACGCCGGCCAGTCCGACTTCACGATGACCGACGAGTACGTCCCGCACGCCGTCGCCGCCATCCACCTGCTGCAGCGCCACCCAACCGTGGATGCCGCCAGGGTGTACGTCGCCGGCCACAGTATGGGCGGCAAGGTGGCCCCGCGAGTCGCCGCCGCCGAGCCGTCCGTGGCCGGTCTGGTGCTGCTGGCCGGTGACGCCCAGCCGATGCACCAGGCCGCCGTGCGCGTCGTCAGTTACCTCGCCTCCCTGGACCCCGGCGCGCAGGCCGCCGCCGAGATGATCACGCGGCAGGCCGCGATGGTCGACAGCCCCGACCTGTCGCCCGACACGCCCGCCGCCGAGCTGCCGTTCGGCTTTTCAGGGGCGTACTGGCTGGATCTGCGCGGCTACGACCCGGTGGCGACCGCGGCGGCACTGGACAAGCCGATGCTCATCCTGCAGGGCGGCCGCGACTACCAGGTGACCGTCGCCGACGACCTCGCCCGCTGGCAGGCAGGTCTCGCCCACCGGGCGGACGTCACGATCCGCGTCCACGACGCCGACAACCACCTGTTCTTCTCCGGATCAGGCCCGTCCACTCCCGCGGAATACGAGTCGCCGCAGCATGTCGACGCGGCCGTCGTCGCCGACATCGCCGACTGGCTGGCGGGCTGACCACATTGACTCGACACTTGAACGAAGGGCACGGCAATGATCGGAGAAACTGCGGCGGATGCTTCCTCCAAGACCGCTGAAGAACAGCTGAACTGGCTGCTGGGCGCGTCAGCCCGAGCTCCGCTGCCGGACGATGAGATCCGTCAGCGCCTGGCACCGGCCCTGCTGGACGCGAGCGGCGGGCCGGACGGACTCAACGCCGCGCTGGCCGGGGTGGGCAGGCTCGCGGCAGGCAAGATCCTCACGACGCGACCGGATCTGGCCCAGGCGGAGGTGCGTGGTCCTACTGCCGACTACCTCCTCACGGTGCGTGTGGACGGGGCAGGGCTCGTGGACAACCTCCGCCTGACCCCGGACCAAGGCGAGCCGACCTCGTGGACACAGATCGACACGCGCCTGGCCGAGTTGGGAACACGCGTGTCCTTCGCCGCTGCGGAGATCGAGCCGGACGGACAGTGCCGGATCGCCCACGGCCTCGCCGCCGACACGCAACGGCCGATCGGCTCGGCGTTCAAGCTGTACGTCCTGGGCGCGCTCGCCCAAGCCGTCGCGGAGAAGCGAGCCGCGTGGGACGAAGAGCTGGCGATCCGCGAGGACTGGAAGAGCCTGCCCTCGGGCACACTGCAGGACCGCCCGGCCGGCACCACCCTCCCGCTGGCGGCGTTCGCCGACCACATGATCTCGATCAGCGACAACACCGCTACCGACCACCTGATCCACCATCTGGGCAGGGACATTATGGTGCGCCAGCTGTCGCTGTTCGGCCACCGGCAGCCCCAGGAGAACATCCCGTTCCTCACCACCAAGGCGCTCTTCCAGCTCAAGGCCGCCCCGGATGCGGCTCGGGCACAGCAGTACCTGGCCCTGCCGCGACACGAGCGCGCCGCCGCGTTACGGGAACTGGAACGGCGGCCCCTGCCTGACGTACGAAAGACCTGGCCCCAACCGAACAACATCGACCAAATCGAATGGTTCGCCTCGCCGGCTGACATCTGCCACGCGTACGCGGGGCTGCTGCGGCTCGACCAGCCCGAGATCCACCACGCGCTGTCACTCAACGACGACGGGCTCAACCTGGACGCGGCCCAGTTCCCGGCAGTTTGGTACAAGGGCGGCAGCGAGCCCGGCGTCGTGACCATGCACTACCTCGCCCGCACGGCCGACGGCCGCGCTCTGGCCACCAGCCTCATGGTGTCCGACCCCACCACCGCACCCGACACGATGGACGTGGCGACCAAAGGCCAGTCCATCATCCGAGGCGCGTTCCACCTCCTGTCGCTGGCACGGTGAACGCGTCGCCCCTGCACGGGCCGGATGTCGTGGGCACCTCCGCATCTGTCACCGAGTACTAGGGGATGCACATTGCCGCCCCGTACGCGAGCTAGAGGCGGCGGGCCGGGAGCCGAGTCAGCCTCGCGCGGATCGGCCGCGGCGGCGTGCGGACACGTGCGCCGCCTCTGTTGCCTGCCCGCGCACCCTCTTGGTCGCAGACCATGTCCACCGTCTCAAGCTCGGCCATCCGTCCCGGCTAGTCGTCAGGGTCGCCGAAAGCTTTGCGGATCTTGGCCGCGCCGTACTGGCCCGACGGATTGCAGATCGGGCACGCGCATGGCGGCCTTCCATGGGCCAGAGATCCCGTCAGGCCCACCGCTCACCGCACGAATGCCGCTGCGCCGCATCGACCGCGTGTTCTTGGCCGAGGTGACGTGAACGAGCATGGTCATGGTGACGCCCCTGACGAGTCGGGCGGCCGATGACCAGCTATTGGCACTTCCCCTTGAGCCACGCGCTGAGCTGGGATGTGTAGTCGGTCGCCATCCGCTTGGTCGACCGATCGAGCGCGGCCTGCCACGCGCTCTCGTTCAGCGTCCACGAGGGCGGCGGTTCCTCCCATTTGGTCACCTCCGGCCAGCTGGGCCCGCCGGTCAGCACCCGCGCCAGGCCCGCGGCGGTGACGCGCCTCTTGAGCTCGGCCGCGATATCGGCATCATGGGAGTACAGGATGATCTCCTGCGACCCGTACCGCTCCTTGACCGGATCCAGGACCTCGGCCCACGCCCGCGACTTGATCGTGGCGTCGGCGCCGAGCAGGAACTGCCGGGTCTCGGGCTTGATCTCGACCAGCCCGATCATGCCATCGGCCTTCATGGCGGTCAGCCACTCGCGGAAGGTGTAAACGGTCTCACCGCTGAAGCTCCCCCGGTTGATCGTCCGCCCCTTGAGCGCGGTGTCACCGGCGGCCCACCAGATGTCGGTGATGTTCTTCTTGATGCCGCTCAGGCCCCAGGTGGAGGTGTTGTGCCACATGACGGCCTTCGTACCGTCTTTGGTGAGCTGCAGATCCGCCTCGACACCTGCCGCACCCCAGCCCTTGTATTTTCGGATGGCGGTGGGGCTGTTGGGCTGGCGTACCTGATCCCGGTTCCAGGTGTCGGCCCCGTTGGCGCCGCTGGGGTAGCCGCCATGCCCGAATATCTGCGGACAGGGCGGTAATGCGGCGCTCGCCTGGGCGGGACTGCCCGCAGGAAGTACGGTGGCCAGCACACCCACGGACAGACCGGCCACAACGCGCGATAACGCCAAGACCCTCACCTTTCGCTCACCCAATTACGCCAACCCTGGCATATCCGGATCACTGCGAGGCCTCGGATACGGCGACCAGCGGCCTGTCGAGGCGGTGCGTCGGGCACCGAGCGTCGTCCGGGCCCGCCTAGCACTGGTAGACCTTCACCACGTCGCCAGGGCGCTTCAGCGCACGATCGCTCAGCCCACAAGTAGGGGCGCCGTTTGACACGTGCTCATGGACAGCGGAGGCCCGAGGCACAGGAGAAAACGCGTGCCCTTGTGGACAGCGCGCTCGGCCGTGTGCCCCGGATATGCCCTGCGCGATCTCTGACGTACGGCGGGGCGCCTGCTACCTGTAGTTCACGAACTGCAGGGCGATGTCCAGATCCTTGCCCTTGAGCAGGGACATGACCTCCTGGAGATCGTCCTTCTTCTTCGAACTGACCCGAAGTTCCTCACCCTGGATCTGCGCCTTGACACCCTTGGGTCCCTCGTCGCGGATCAGCTTGGAAATCTTCTTGGCGTTCTCCTGGTCGATGCCCTCCTTGAGCGAGACCAGCATGCGATATTCCTTGCCGGACAGCTTGGGCTCGTCCGCGTCGATGATCTTCAGGGAGAGGCCTCGCTTGACCACCTTCTCCTTGAACACGTCGAGCGCGGCCCCGGCCCGCTCCTCGCTGTTGGCCTTGATCTCGATACTCTGCCCGGACCAGCTGATGCTGGCCCCGGTGCCCTTGAAGTCGAAGCGGTGTCCGATCTCCTTGACCGTCTGGTTCAGCGCGTTGTCGACCTCCTGGCGGTCGATCTTGCTGACGATGTCGAAAGATGAATCGGCCAAAACGCACATCCTCTCGCTGCGTAAGCATTAGGCGGTATCCGGTTCCAGATCTTGCGGACCTCGAAACGCGCCCTCTGCGAACGCGGACCCCAGCGTACGAGCCTAGCCAGCATCGGCGCGTCGTGCAGGGCGCCGGGCCTTGATCCACCCGCCACACCGAAGGATCACCGGCGTCGCTTTCCGATTAGGGCGTTTTTCGATGGTGTTGGTGGCGATTGCGCGGGTGCCTGAGGCCGCCACCTACTGGCGCGCGAAGCTCATCCTCACTGTACGAGCCCCGGGAGCGCCGGCTGGCCAGCACGAACGCGACCACCTTCAAACAGACGAGCCGCAGCGCGACCGGATCGGGCCGGACCCTCCGCCTTCTCGAATCACGTTTGCTCGGGTCAGAGACATCATTCCGGGTGATCGCCTGCTCGTCGTCGAGGTAGGCCAGAGCTAGCCCCCGCTCTGCGACCTCCTCGGCGCCCTGGTCCCTGACAAGCCGTTGTCGCAGGTCAGGGACGCGGGCCCGCTCAAAGGGACGGTTCGGTCGATGGTGGGGCGAATAACGTTTCGGTGGAGCAGGTAGGCGGGATCCGGTGTGGGACAAACCGGTGTCACGTGTACCTCGGAAGTCCGCTATTCTTCTGATGTCGCCGCGAGAGCGGATGGCGCGGCAGGTTGCCCGAGTGGCCAAAGGGAGCGGTCTGTAAAACCGTCGGCTCAGCCTACGCAAGTTCGAACCTTGCACCTGCCACACCAACGGGAAGAGGCCCGTCACCAGCGGAAATGTGGTGACGGGCCTCTTGCGTTGTATCCGGTTGCCTACAGGCGCGGACTGCGAACGCCACGATCGCGATCGCGATGTTGCGATCCTCGGTCGCCCCGGCGGGCGACCGCCACTCGGCCATCGCGGTGGATCTCCACCACGTCGCAGACTCCGACGAGGGCGAGGCCGTCATGCCAGTCGGGAAGGGCATGCATGGGGTCGTATGGCGCTACGTGTCTCGTGTCCTGGCTCGTGGACGCGCTGATACATGAGGATGCCACGGCCGGTTGACGCGTCGTCAGCTTGGCTAGCAGTGCCGCGCCCGGGTTCCGCCCGGCGGGCGGCGTCGCGTTCTATGAGCTCAGCGTGGGCGGTCTGTTCAGTCCCGCGCCGGTCAGGTCAGCGTGGCGGCGGTGAACCAGCGGCCAGGTCGCCGACAGCGGCGCCTGCTCGGCGGCGTGCGGGCTGCTTACTCGAGTGCGAGGCCGGTCTCCTCCAGTGGCTTGGCACACTCAGCCAGGTCGGCCAGGCGCTCAGGCACTGCGGAGAGTTCGGCGCGGTCGCAGCTGATCTCACTGCGGAAGAGCCACACCCAACTCGGCATCGTGTCCGCTGGCCAGCGAGGATCACAGACGTGGAGAAGTGGCGGGACTGCGAAGGCCAGATCAGCCTGCTAGATGAGGGCTCTTCCGCCAACTAAGTAGCGCAAAGCAGCGTCTCACATACCGTTCGTGTCCACGCGGAGCCACAGGGGACGCCATTGCCCAGCAAATCCAAGTCAGGCAACCAGGGTGGGGCATGGGGCTGCCTCGCCGTAATCGCCTTTGTTGTGGTCGGCTGCAACGCCCTCTTCGTCGGCAACGACCAAGAACCCGCAGCCGTGGCCAGCGCACCTCCGATCACGTCGCACACCGTCTCCTGGACGCCGACACCGGAACCCGTTGAGGACATCGAAGACCTCGACGAGGACGGCATCGAAGACCGCTACGACGAAGACAAAGACGGCGACGGCGTCATCAAGTCCCGCGACCGCGACGACCGCGACCGCGATAGGGGGCGGCGTTCGCCGAAGCGCACTCCCAGACCCAAACCCGTAGCGGAGCCGGAGCCGGCGCCGCTCGCCAGAGCACGCCCAGGCGGCTTCTGTGGCAGTCCCGGAGCGGTAGGTGTCGCGTCGAACGGGCGCACCTATACCTGCCGCGACAGACACTGGCGGCGGTAACGCCTCGTGTGACCTACTCACCACACGCAACAAGCCTGAAGGGGGACGACATCATGATCATCGTCTTCATCACCGAAAAGGGAGACTGCTGGCATACGAGACGGGACTGCCATGGCCTGGTAGGCGGCCAGATGAGCAGCGAATCCGTAGGTCGGGAACCGTGCGCGCTCGACGAGGTGGAACTAAATGCGGCCGTCGCAGCAGGCAAGAAGGCGTGCGGTGTCACCACCTGCGCAGGCGCAACCTCTTAGCACCCGCGCGGTAGATTGATCAACGACAGAGCGGCTCCCACCACCATGGCGAGCCGCCCTCAACCCGGCTGCTGATCAAACCGCCCGCGCCGAGAACGGCCATGGCACGGGCCCGCAAGGCGTAATGCTTGATCGTTCCCCATCCGTTCCCGGAAGAGCGCTTCGAGTCGATTACGTGCAGGTCAGGGCCCTTCTTGCGGCGGGGCTGTAAAACCGTCGGCTCAGCCTACGCAAGTTCGAACCTTGCACCTGCCACACCAGCGGGAAGAGGCCCGTCACCAGCGGAAACGCGGTGACGGGCCTCTCGCTTTGTGTCCGGCCGTCCACGGGTGACACCGAAGCTCTACGGTTGATCGTTCTCTAGCGATCTTGGTTGATGGGTCGCAGCGCCTGGGATGTGTCTGCGGCGACACTGGCTCCCGCGACGCGCGTCTACCGTCAGAAGGAGCGTCACAGAGCCCTCAGGAAAGGACTCAAACACCTTGGGACGGCAGCGCAGCTACTCCGACAGCACACTCGCCGCCCTCTACGCGCTGGCGCAGGGTACGTGCTACTGGCCTGACCCTCCGTGCGATCAGCCAATCGTGAAGATGATCGATGGCATTCCGAACTCAACGTAGAGAAAGCCCACATCTACGCAGCTAATCCCGGCGGTCCTTGGGAGCATGACGGCCTGGGTCCGGAAGAGCTGGATGACTTCCCCAACATCATCCTGCTCTGCCGCCCACACCACCGAAGGATCGACGGGCGCAGACGAGATCTCTATCCGCCGCAGGTGTTGCAGGAATGGAAGCGCCGGCGGGAGGGCCTGGGACTGATGGTTCTGGAAGGCATGGGGAGGCTTACGGAGGAGCGGCTGCATGACATCTTCGTGGAGGCCAACGAGATGCTCGCTGGCCGAATGAGGCTCACGATGGACGAATTTGCCGCATTCGACGCGGAAGCAGCAGCGCTTCTACGCGCCCTCATTGAAGAACCGGCCGAAGCGCGGCTGAATGCGGTAGGTCTTGATCCAGACCTCATCATCATGCTGAGCAGTTCCTCTGACCGCCTCGTAAGCCTGGGAGACTACGCCCCAATGCTCGTGCAGGCGAGCCTCGCTCTTTCAGCATTCCGCCCGGCTGCAGGCCCGGCACGGGCTACCGGTCTGACGCGGCGCCAAGTCGTTCGGATGGCGCTGATGCAGAGTTGGGCGGTGGCCGCGGCCGGGTTGCTGCTGGGTCTGCTGGCTGCCGCCGGGACGCTTACGGCCGCGCTGACCGTCACCAGCAGCGTCACCGGAGTCGCGACGGTGGCCGTTCCCTGGCCGCTGGCGGGCACGATGGTGGCGGGTGTCTTCCTGACGACCGGGGTGACGGACGTGCTCACGACCCGTGCGGCCCTGTCCCGCTCTGGTGTCGCTGCTGCGGACCCGCGAGTGATACTGCCGCCACGCACTCCGGCCGGCGTGGCTAGCGCCGGCCCGCTACGAGCTGCCGGCGCGTCGATGTCACGAGGAGGCTCCTGAATGGGCGTCGAAGGGCGGCGGTGCGGCCGGAGAGGCTTGAGCGTCTTCCTGGTCCTCGTCGGCCAGGAGTTGTTCGGCGTCCAGCCGGGATTGCAACCGACGTAGGACGATGTCGTCGATGTGGCGGCGATCGCGGAGCTGGATCAGGGTGGCGCGCTGGACCTGGAGCAGGGCGAGCTTCAGCTGCCGGGCGTGCTCCGCCGCTTCCGCCTGGCCGTGGCGTCCGGGACCGGCGAGGTCGCGGGCGAGCGCGTCGGCGATGTGAGCGGGTGTGCCGAGGCGGGCGGCCTGCTCGGGAAGGGCGGTCAGGGCCGCGCGGGTGATCTCGCGGACGGCCAGGCGCTCCTCCTGGGCCTGGGTGGGGTCAGCGGGCAGGCGGGCCCAGCGGATGAGGGCGGGCAGCGGCGGTCCGAGCAGGACCAGGCTGGTCAGGATGACGATGGTGGTGATGAACACGATGGCGTCGCGGTCTTGAACGGGTAGTCCTTGCGCGGTGAGGGCGGGCACCGACAGGGCTGCGGCCAGGGAGATGGCGCCGCGCATGCCGGCCCAGGCGAGCGGCAGCCGGTGCCGGGCCGCGATGCGTCGTTCGCGCTGGCTGGGCCGCCGGTCGAGGAGCCGTACCAGGTAGGGGACGGTGTAGAACCACAGCAGCCGCACGCCGATGACCACGGCGCTCACCGCCAGGGCGAGCAGGAGCGCGTGCGGCAGCGCGAAGGACGACAGGCCGCGCACCGCGGCCGGGAGCTGCATGCCGACCAGGACGAACAGCGCTCCGTTGATGAGGAACGTAGTGACCTCCCAGAAGGAGACGGCCTGCAGCCGGGCGGCCGGCGGGATGAGCCGGGGGCCAACCTGGCTGAGGGCCAGGCCGCAGGTGACGACCGCCAGGACGCCGGAGGCGTGTAGGAGTTCGGCGGGAAGGAAGGCGGCGTAGGGGGTCAGGACGCTCAGGCCGCTGTTGAGCATGGGGTCGCGCCAGCGGCGGCGGATGACAACGATGACCCCGGCGACGGCGAGCCCGGCGGCGATGCCGCCAGCGTAGGAGACGATGACGCGCAGCGTGGTGCCGCTCCAGGAGAACGGCACACCCTCCACGGCCGCTTCGAGCGCGACCGCGAGCAGCACCAGCGCGGTGGCGTCGTTGATCAGGGATTCGGCGCGCAGCATGGTGACCGTACGGCGGGGCAGCCCGCGGGCCACCGCCGCCACGGCCACCGCGTCGGTGGGGCCGAGCACCGCGCCCAGCACGAACGCCAGGGGCCAGGACAGACCAGTGGCGTGGGCCAGAACCGCCACCGCCGCGGTGGTGAGCACGACCAGGCCGGTGGCCTGCAGGGTGATGGAGCGCAAATTGGCCCGGATCTCGCGCAGCGAGGTCGTCAAGGACTCGTAGTACAGCAGGGCCGGCAGGAACAGGAACAGCACGACCTCCGGCGGCAGCGGGATGTCGCCGAAGTGGGGCAGCAGCCCGATCAGGGCCCCGCCGGCCAGCAGCAGCATGGGCTCGCTGAG
The DNA here is from genome assembly GCF_040680095.1 of Nonomuraea sp. NPDC052129. Lineage (NCBI taxonomy): Bacteria > Bacillati > Actinomycetota > Actinomycetes > Streptosporangiales > Streptosporangiaceae > Nonomuraea > Nonomuraea sp. NPDC052129. The sequence goes on from NZ_JBFAVX010000037.1 coordinate 81,767, forward strand.
CCGCAATCTCCTGGCGATCCAGGTCAGGGTCAGCATGGCCGTCACCACGACGACCACAATCTCGATGCTTCGGTGGCTCATCGGCGGGGTCTCCTGAAGGGTTGCTACTGGAGGGGCACAAGACGGACGAGGCGGCCGGGACTGGCGTCCTCCACGTACCAGACGCTGCCGTCGCCGGCCACGGCGACGTCCCGGATCCGGCTGCTCATGGCCCAGCGTTCGGCTTCGCGGGCGCGGCCGGCCGCGTCGATGATGACGCGGACCAGGGACTCGGAGACCAGACCGGCGAGCAGGAGGGAGCCGTCCCAGGCGGGGAAGGCGTCCCCGTGGTAGAAGGTCATGCCGCCGGGCGCGATGACGGGAGTCCAGGACAGCGCGGGAGCGTGCAGGTCGGGGCGGTCGGCATGGCGAGCCAGGGGCGCGCCGTCGTAGTCGGCGCCCTCGGACACCAGGGGCCAGCCGTAGTTCTCACCGGGACGCAGCACGTTGAGCTCGTCGCCGCCTTGCGGACCCATCTCGCTCTGCCACAGGGTCCCGTCCGGGGCGTGGGCCAGGCCGTAGCTGGTGCGGTGGCCGCTGGTCCAGACCTGGCCGCGCACGCCGCCCGAGGCGGCGTCGGGGTTGTCGGCGGGGGTGGAGCCGTCGGGGTTGAGGCGCAGCACCTTGCCCAGGGAACGGTCGCCGTCCTGGGCGCCGGAGGGGTCGGTGGAGTTGCGGGCGGAGTCGCGTACGGCCAGGAACAGGTGGCGGCCGTCCGGGGAGAAGGTGATGACGCCGCCCCAGTAGCTGCCGTTGTCGCTCTCCTGCCGCCAGATGATGTCGATGGCGGTGAGGCGGGCGGTGGTGCCGTTCTCCTCCAGCCGGGCTCGGGCCAGGCGCAGGCCGCCGTCGAGGCCGGGCGCGGAGTAGGTGAAGTAGAGCAGGCGGTCGGTGGTGTAGCCGGGCGAGGCGGCGATGTCGAGCAGGCCGTTCTGGATTCCGGTGGAGACGGGTGGGACCCCGTCGACCGGCTGGACGGAGCCGTCGGTGGTGAGCAGGAGGAGCCTGCCGGCCTTCTCGGTGACCAGGACGCGGCGGTCGGGCAGGAAGGCGAGGGCCCAGGGCCTGTTCAGGGCGGCGATGGTGGCCGGTTCGAACGGGCGGCTCTGACCAGCAGCGTCCTGATCGGTACTACGGCCGTCGGAGGTGGCGATGGTGGTGGCAGCGGGGCCGGCGGGTGCCGCGGTGATGGTGCATCCGGCGACCACGATGAGCGCCAGGGCCGCACAAGCCAGGACGGTCGGCACGGTGCGTGGCATGGCTTGTCCCTTCTACGGGTGGTACGGGTCGGGCGCGGTCAGGTTTCGCGGTTGAGCACCAGGTGCTCGTGGTAGAGCACGCCGTCTCGCACGTCGCCGGTGGCGGTGAAGCCCAGGTCGTCGTGGTAGTCGAGGTGGGTGCCGGTGACGGTGTAGCGGCCGGTGTAGGCAAGCTTGCGGCCGTCGCGTTCCTCTTCGTAGCGGCCGGTGGCGAGGAGTTCCTGGCGGATCCGGCCGTCGGCGGTGACCCACATGCCGACGTACGGGTGAGGGGCGGATTTCGAGCGGCCGCCGCTCGCGGCGGCGCAGGCGAGCAGCGTGGTGAACAGTCCGAGGAGGCGCAGGGTGTTTCTGAACACGGACGGGCTCCTTGCAGTGACAGGTGATGGGCGTGGCGGGCCGGCCGAGGCGAGCGGCCGGTGACGGGGGCGGCGGTTGCCGGCGCGTGCGGGCCGGCTGGGCAGGCCAGGCCGATCCCGCAGATCGCGCCGGCGACGGTGCGGCCGGTCAGGGCCGGTCGGCGGAGCCGGAGGCGCGCAGGACGCGGTCGCGGGAGGCGCGCACGTCCTCGCGCAGCGCGGCCAGGTCGACGTCGAGGACGGCGCCGGCCCACTTGCGGACCTGACCGGCGATGAAGACGGCGTCGATGTTGCGGGCGTCGGAGCCGAGGACGAGGGTGCCGATGGGGTCGTTGAGCGGCATGTTATTGAGGTCGTCGGCGCGTACGACGAGCACGTCGGCCTGCTTGCCCGAGGTGAGGGAGCCGGCGACGCCACCCAGGCCGATGCTGGCGGCGCCCTGCAGGGTGGCGAAGTCGAGCACGTCGGCCACGCCGATCCGGGCGGGCTGGTCGCCGGTGCCATAGGCGGCGTTGACGGCGCGCATGCGCTGGATGGCGTGCAGGGCGCGCATCTGCGTGAACATGTCGCTGGCGAGCGCGACTTCGACGTCGATGCTCAACCCCGGCCGGATGCCGACCGCGAGCGCCTCGTCGATGGCCGGGATCGCGCTCTCCAGGCCGATCTGGGCGTCGGAGGTGGGGGCGAGCGCGACGTTGGCGCCGGTGTCGGCCATCGCCTGCCAGGCTTGCGGGGTCAGGCCGGTGCAGTGGATGAGGGAGATGTCCGGGCCGAGCAGGCCCTGCTTGGCCCAGCCGAGGATGGCCTCGGAGGAGGACTGGCCGAAGACGGCGTCGATGCTGACGCCGATGCCGAGGTCGCGGGCGGTGCGGGCGAGGTATTCGCCGTAGGCGAGGTCGGGGCCGGCGACCTCGTCGGTGGCCAGGGCGGCCAGGCGCAGGGTGAGCAGCCCGCCGACGGCGAAGTAGGTGTCGTGCAGGCGGGTCAGGTCGGCGGGCCACTGGCCGTCCCAGTCGCCGAAGTGGGGGCGCATCGAGGCGTGCACGCCGCGGATGCCGGTGTCGGCCAGCGCGCGGATGGCGGCGTCAGAGTGGGCGGCGGTGCGGGAGTTGTGGGAGAAGTCGAGCATGGTGGTGATGCCGCTGTCGATGGCGGTCAGCGCGGCCAGGCGAGTGCCGATGTACATGTCCTGCGGCTGGTAGGCGGGGGCGATGCCGGCCAGGGTGGAAGTGACGTACTCACCGAGGTCGTTGACGTCCGGCATGATGCGGCGCAGCTGCGCCTCCCAGGCGTGGCGGTGGGTGTCGACGAAACCGGGGGCCAGGACGGTGCCGGTGACGTCGATGACCAGCGCGTCGCCGGCCTGCAGGTCCACGCCGACGGCGGCGATCCGGTCGCCTTCGATGAGCAGGTCGGCGCGGGGCAGGACGCCCAACTCCGGGTCCATGGTGACGATGGCGGCTCCGGTGAGCAGGATGCGGCGGCCGGGGACGGCGCTGCGCAGCTGGTCCAGGGTGGCGTTCATGGGGTTTCCTTCGAGGGTGGGAAGGGTCAGTCGTGGGTGAGGTACTGCCACTTGGTCATGCGGTGGCGCAGGTCCACGGTGGCGGCGTTGGCGGAGAAGGTGCCGTCGCCGCGGTGGTGGAACTCGCCCGCGCCGCGCCGGCCCGGATCGATCCAGGCCCGCTCGGCGCGCAGGATCCACAGGTGGTGGTCGTCGGCGAGCCGGTCGTCGGCGACCGTGCATTCGAGGTTGGCGAAGCACTCGGCCACCAGTGGCGCGTCCACGGTGGCGGCGGGCACGGGAGTGAAGCCGAAGCGGCTCCACTTGTCGGCGTCGCGGCCGGAGGTGTTGCCGACGTCGACCACCTGCTCGGCCAGGTCGATGGACGGGATTGCCAGCACGCACTGCCCGCTCTCGCGCAGGGCGGTGTAACTGTGGTCCCACGGGCCGACGATGAGGCCGATGAGTGGCGGCTCGTGCGAGACGGGCATGTTGAAGCCGTTGGTCATCAGGTTGGCCCGCCGGCCGTCGAAGGTGGACACGAGCAGGACGGGCCCGGGTTCGATGAGCCGGTGCACCTGCTCCAGCGGATACGGGATCAAGTCGGCGCGATTCATGACGTGCTCCTTAGGCTCCTTGGGGAGAGGCCGGCCCGGCTCCTCGCAGGGAGCCGGGCAGGAGGCCAGGTCAGACGGCCTGCGCGGTGGGCAGGATGGTGATCTCGGTGAGGTTCACGTGGCGGGGCGAGGCGGCGATGAACGCCACCGTCTCGGCCACGTCCGCCGACTGCAGCGGGTCGATCTCGGTGAGCAGCCCCTCCATGAGGGCGCTGGCGTCGGGGTCGGTGACGTGGCTGGGCAACTCGGTGTCGACCATGCCGGGCTCGATGGTGGCCACCCGGATGTTCTTGGGGCCGAGTTCGACGCGCAGCAGCCGGGTGAGGTGGCTGATGTACGCCTTGGTGCCGGAGTAGACGGAGAACTTCTCCAGGATCCGGGTGGCCGCGATCGAGGAGGTGGTGATCAGGTCCGCGGACCGGCCGGCCTCGGCGGCGGCGGTAAGGTGCGGCAGGAAGGCGCCGATGACGTTCATGACGCCGGTGATGTTCAGGTCGATCTGGCGCTGCCAGTCATCCTGTCGCAGGTCGGTGATCGGCGAGATGAGCTGGACGCCGGCGTTGTTGACCACCAGGTCGGCGGTGCCGAGCCGGTGGGCGACCTGCGCGGCCGCGTTCGCGACGGCTTCCCGGCTGGTGACGTCGACGGCGATGGCGATCGCGGTGCCGCCGGCGGCGCTGATGGCGGCGGTCAGGTCGTCGAGCTTGTCCTTGCGCCGGGCCAGCACGGCCACGCTCGCGCCGAGTTCGGCCAGGCGCAGGGCGGTGGCGGCGCCGATGCCGCTGGAGGCGCCCGAGACGACGGCCACGCGGCCGGCCAGCGGGGTTCCGGTGAGCAGAGCAGCAGTAGACATGGCAAAGGCTTCTTTCGTGTGCGTGTGTGCGGTGCCCGCGGTCAGCGGCGGGCCAGAAGACGTGCGGGTAGGGAGGGCAGGCGCCAGCGCCGGCGCCGTTCGCAGGATCCCTCCGCGAAGGTGGAGCCGCGGTCGCCTGTAGCGGCGGGCTGTTGGTCAGGCTGCGGCGTCGTCGTGGGCGGTGGCGGCGGACTTGGCTCGCCAGGGAGCCACATCCCGCTCGATCTGGTCCAGCTTGACCTGCAGCCGCTCCAGCGTGTCGGGGCCCAGGTACAGGTGCGAGGGCAAGCTGTCCTGGCCGGTGACCTCGTAGATCAGTGCCGCGCCCTTGACCGGGTCGCCGAGCTGGGTGTGGTTGGCGGTGCCCGCCCAGTCGAGGGTCACATGGGCCGGGGTGCCGTCGTAGGCGTCGATCCGTCCGGCGGCGACTGACAGGGAGCTGGCGTCCAGGAAGTCGGTGCGCAGGACGCCCGGCTCGACCACCATCGATTGGATGCCGAACGGCTCCAGCTCCTTCGACAGCGCCTCGCTGACGCCCGCCACGGCGAACTTCGAGGCGCTGTACAGGCTCACCCCGGGCTCGCCCTCGAACCCCGATCGCGAGCCGATGTGCAAGAGCTTGCCGGAGCCCTGGCGGCGCATGACGGGCAGGACGGCGCGGGTCATGTCGATGAGAGCGAAGACGTTCAGGTCGAACAGCGAACGTGCCTCGGCGTCGCTGATCTCCTCCAGCGCGCCGAGCAGGCCGCGGCCGGCGTTGTTGACCAGCACGTCGATCCGGCCGAATCGGTCGACGGCGGCCTGGACGGCGGCCGGGATGGCCGCGCTGTCGGTGACGTCCAGGGCGACGGTGAGTACGTTGCCGGCCTTGGCGAGGTCGTCCGGCACGCGGGCCGGGTTGCGGACCGCGATGACGACGTTGTCGCCCTTGGCGAGGGCGGTGCGGGCGATCTCGGCGCCGAGCCCGCGGGATGCTCCGGTGATGAACCAGGTGGCCATGACGGTGTCCTTCGTTCCGTTCCGTTTGGCTGACATGTAAAGTTTGCCCAGGTCAGCGAGGTGGAAGAAGGTCGCGGAATTCCTGGGAGTGTCATACCTAGGAACCGCGCCGTGCGGCGGAACGGCCGCGCACGGAAAGAGGCCGGGGCGTGGCCCCGGCCTCTTGGCATGGTCGTGTCGTGGTGGGTCAGTCGGCTCGTGCTGTCAGCGCCTGATCCGCGTCCTGCATCGCCCTGGACAGTGCGTCGTCGGCGCGGGCACGCAGCCGTTCGAACGCCTGCGCGGTGGGCGAGGCGGGCTCGGCCTGATACACGACGAGCTGCTGGTGCGGCGCCCCGTTGACGGTGAACGCCGAGAACAGGATGTGCAGGTCGCCCACGACCGGATGGCGCAGGTGCTTGCCCTCCTGGGTCTTGGGCTTGACGTCATGACGGCCCCACAGCTCGGCGAACTCGTCACTGGCGGCCGACAGGTCCGCCACGACCTCGGCGATGCGCGGATTGTCGGGGTCATGGCCGTAGGCGGCGCGGATCTCCGCCACGCACGAGTGCGCCGCCCGCTCCCACTCCTGGTAGAACTCCCGTCCGGCCGGGTCGGCGAACACCATGCGGGCCAGGTTGTCGGGCGGGTGAAAGCCCTCGTGCAGGGCGGCGGCCATGGGGTTGCAGGCCAGGATGTCCAGCGCGGGGCCGAGCGCGAAGGCGGGCGAGGTGGACCAGCCGTCCATCAGCTGCAGCAGTTGCGGACTGACGGTGGTGTCCTGCGCGCGCCGCCAGCTACGCGCCTCCGGCGGCTGCACCAGCCGCCACAGGTGTTCGGTGGCGGCCGCGTCCAGGCGCAGCGCCCGCGCGACCGCGTCGACGACCTGCGGGGAAGGGCTGGACTCGCGGCCCTGCTCCAGCCGCACGTAGTAGTCGCTGCTCATGCCGGCCAGCATCGCCACCTCCTCGCGGCGCAGGCCCTTGACCCGGCGGCGGCCGTACTCGGGCAAGCCGATGTCCTGCGGCTTGAGCGCTTCGCGGCGGGCGCGCAGGAAGTCGCCCAGCGGGGTCCCGGTCACGCCGCGTCCCCGGCCGGGGCCTTGATCGGGCTCTTGATCGGCGCGGCCTGCATGACCGTACCGAGCGTGCTCGTGCGGGCTGTCATATCCGTCCTTTCAACGTGCGGAACCGTCAGAAGGTGATGGTCACCTTCCCCTGGCTGTGCTGCGTGGCCAAGTCGATGAGCGCCTGGGGGGCGTCGGCGAACTCGTAGGTGGCACCGATCACGACCCGCAGAGCGCCGCGTGCCGCCTGCTCGGCGAGGGCGTCCAGCCTTCCTGGCACGGGGACGGTGCCGGTGTAGATGGCCTGCACGCCGCGGGCAAAGCTGGACGGGCCGCCGAGTGGAGACACCAGCCGGCCACCCACGCGGGCGGCGTCAGCGCTGCGTTCGAGCCGGGGCCCGGCGTTGGCGAGGTCGATCACGACGTCGGCGCCGTCCGGGAGCAGGTTCAGCAGTTGAGGCGCGACCTCCGCCGCGGTGTGGTCGATCACCGCGCCGGCGCCGAGGCCACGCAGGAAGGCGAACTGCCCGGCGCGACCGGTGGCGATGACGCGGGCTCCGGCCTGCGCGGCCAGTTGGACGGCGTAGGAGCCGAGGCCGCCGGCGGCGCCGACGATGAGAACGGTCATGCCCGGGCCGAGCGCGGCGGCCTCGATGAGAGCCGCGGCCGTCAACGCGCCCGTCGGCAGCGCCGCCGCCCGCTGCGGGTCGAGGCCGTCGGGCCGTCGCGCGCTGGCGGGCCCGGTGTCGACGATGACGTATTCGGCTAGCGCGCCGGAGCGGACGCCGTTCCAGGCCAGGACGGGCTCGCCGACCGCGAACCGGGTGGCCCCCTCGCCCACCCGGGTCACCACGCCCGTGATGTCGACGCCGGGCACGAACGGGTGCGTGACCGGGATGGCCGCACGCATCGCGCCCGTGACCAGCTTGACGTCGATCGGGTTCAGCGCCGCGGCCTCGGCGCGGACGAGCACCTGTCCCGGCTCCGGGACCGGAACGGGCACATCGGCGAAGGACAACTCCTCAAGAGGCCCGTACGCGCGGGAGACTAGCGCCCTCACCTGCTGCTCCTGTCCTTCGCCGTCACCGCTACAGCCTCTCTGACCAGGGGCGATACAGGCATCGGCGAGAATTACTCATATAGCGATGAACGCCGCATTCGTTGAGTAACTTCCGCCGAGGCGGGCGCCGGGCGCGCCGCGCAATCCTGATCTCCCGATCCACCCCCTGTTGGGAGGCCCCCATGTCCGGTGATGCCTGCCGCGTCACGCCTCGATGGCGGCGCCCGGCGAGAGGACCCATCGTGATGAACGGAGACGTGCGCGTGCCCCGAGCAGTCAGATTCAGCAGTTACGGCGGCCCGGAGGTGCTGGAGGTCGTCCAGGTGCCCCGGCCGTCGCCAGGCCCCGGCCAGGTGCTGGTCCAGGTGAACGTCGCCCCCGTCAACCCCGGCGAGATCGGCATCCGCGAGGGTGTCTTCGCGGACCTGTGGCCGGCGGCATTCCCCGAAGGGCAGGGCAACGACCTGGCCGGCCAGGTCGTGGAGGTGGGCCAAGACGTGACGGGCTTCGCGCCAGGTGATGAGGTCATCGGCTACGCCCCGCGCCGCGCCCAGGCCGACTACGTGGTCCACGACGCCGCCACCCTGGCCCGCAAGCCCGCAGTGCTGTGCTGGGAGGAGGCGGCCCCGCTCTCGGCGGTGGGCGTGACCGCCTGGGCGGGCGTCGAAGCCGTGCGGCCCCAGCCGGGAGAGACCGTGGTGGTCTCGGCCGCGGCGGGTGGCGTCGGCGTCCTGGCCGCCCAGCTGGCCCGCCTGCGTGGCGCCACCGTGGTCGGCACCGTGGGTCCGCACAACCTCGACTTCGCCCGATCGCTGGGCATCACACCGGTGCTGCACGGCCCCGGCCTGGCCGAACGGCTGCGCGCGGCGGCCCCGAACGGGGTGGACGCCTTCATCGACACCTTCGGCGCGGGCAACGTGCAGGTCGCCATCGACCTCGGCGTGCCGCCGCAGCGCATCAACACCATCGCCGACGGCGCGGCCGTGCGCCGTTACGGCGTGCGCAGCCAGGCCCAGGAGGACGCCTTCTCGCCCGGGCTGGTGGAACGGCTCGCGGCCCTGGTCGCCGAGCGGCGGCTCAGCGTGCCGATCCACGCCGTCTACCCGTTGGAACGGGTCCGCGACGCCTACGTCGAGCTGGCCCGGCGGCACACGCGCGGCAAGATCGTCCTTAGCCTCGTCCTGTCCCCGGAAGGCCACCCGTAGGCTGACTGAGCTGCTCACACAACACGAACGACACAGGCATGTGACAAGGGCGGGTAAACCCGCGGGTAGGGTCGGCCTCGATGAACGACCCGAGCCCCACTCGCGCCGCCCCGGTGCTGTACGGACGCCGGCACGAGAGCGAGAAGCTCGACCGGCTGCTGGAGCACGCCCGCGGCGGTCGTGGTGGCGCGGTCCTGCTGTACGGGCCCGCGGGGGTCGGCAAGAGCGCCCTGCTGGGGCACCTGCGGACTCGGGCCGTGGGCTTTCGCGTCCTGCAGGCCGCCGGTGCCGAGTCCGAGAGCCGTCTGCGTTTCGCCGCAGTCCATCAGCTGTTCGCCCCGCTGCTGAGCGACCTCGGCCGGATGCCGCCGTACCTGCGCGCCACCGTCGAGGCCGCCTTCGCCGCCGGCGACGGGGAAGGCGAGCCCGCCTGGTTCACGATGGGGCTCGCCCTGCGCGCGCTCGCGCAGCAGAGCACCGCGGGCCGGCCGCTGCTGTGCTTGGTGGACGACGCTCACTGGCTCGACCGGCCCTCCGCCCAGGCCCTCGACCTGATGGCGCGGGGACTGTCATCGGCCGGTGTCGCCGTAACGCTCGCGCTGCGCGAGCCGGCGGATCGGCCCGAGATCGAGGAGCTACCCCGGCTGCGCCTCGGCCCCCTGACCGAGGGCACGGCAGGCGCGCTGTTCGATGCTCACACCCTGGTACCCGTCGACAGGCGGGTGCGCCGCAGGATCCTCGCCGAGGCCAGGGGCATCCCGCGCGCGCTGTTGCAGGCCCCGTCCCCGGCGGTCACGGCGGGCGGTTTCATGCCCGTCGCACACCCGGCCCTGGGCAATGACCGCGACTTGCCTGCCGCTGTCACGGCGCTGAGCGCGGCCGGCCGCATGCTGCTGCTGGTCGCGGCGGCCGACCCCACCGGCGATCGAGCGCTGCTGTGGCGCGCCGCCGGCGAGCTGGGCCTGGATGTGGCCGACGGCCAGGAGGTGCAGGACGCGGGGCTGCTGGAGCTGTCGAACCCGGTGCGATTCGCGGACCCGGCTCTACGCGCCGCGGTCTATCGCGGCGCGGACGCGCCGGCCAGGCGCCGGGCGCATCACGCCCTCGCCGAGGCCACCGGCTCTCGCGCGGACGCCGACCGCCGGGCCTGGCACCGAGCCTTGGGTGCACTTGGCCCTGACGAGCAGGTCGCCACGGAACTGCAGGCCCGCGCTGGGCAGGCGGGATGCAACGGCGGCGCGGCGGCCGCCGCCGCGTTCCTGGAACTGTCCGCCTCGCTCACCGCCGACCCGCGCCGCCGCGCGGGTCGCGCGATGGCCGCCGCTGAGGCCAAGCGGGAGATCGGCGCCGACGACGAGGCGCTGGCGCTGGCGAGCCTGCTGGACGCGGGCCCGGCGGAGCGGATCCGCGCCACGACTATGCGCGCCCGGATCCGATATGCGGCCGATCGGGGCGAGGCCACCCTCGACACGCTCCTGGGCGCCGTCGCCGCCGATCTGCCCCAAGCGCGCGCCTGCCTGCTCGAAGCGCTCGCCGTGACGATCGTGATCGGCCGCGACGCCTCAGCACGCCAGCGCCGAGCCGTGGCTGAGGCCGTCGCGGTGCTGCCCGCCCCGCCGCAGCCCATCGACCAGTTCCTGGCAGCGGTCGCCGCCCTGCTCGTGGCCGGTTCCGACCAGGCCATGCCCCTGCTGCGGCACGCGCTGGAGGCAGGCCCGGCACTGCGGGGGCCACTGCCGGCGATCGCGACGGTGGAGGTCTGGGACTTCCCACGCTGGCAGCAGATCGCCGAGGCCCGGGTGCACGCCGCCACCAGCAGCGGTGCGCTGGCCGAGCTGCGCTCGGCGCTGGACGACCTCGCGGTGGCCCGCCTCTACACCGGGGACCTGGCCGTCGCCGACCGGTACGTCCGCGACGGTCAGGCCATCGCCGCGGCCATCGGCGCCGTCTCGATCACGCCAGGAGCGCTGCTGTGTGCCGCGTGGCGCGGGGACGAGCCCGCCCTGACGCGTCTGCGACGACGCATCTCGGCCGAGGACGTCCCGGCCAAGGACGGCAGGCGGGGCGCGTTCGCCGAACTCGCGCATGCGGTGCTGCTGAACGGCCAATGCCACTACGACATGGCCTGCCAGGCGCTGATCGCTGCCATTGAGCAGACCGAGCCCGGCCTGTGGCCGCTGGCGGCGATGGAGTTCGTCGAAGCGACCGCCAGGGGTGGCCGGCCGGACCTGGCGGCGCCGGCAGCCAGCCGCGTCCGCGAGCACGCCGCTGCGGCGGGCACCGGCTGGGCGGTCGGGCTGACGTCGTGGTGCCAGGCGTTGCTGAGTGACGGCTCCGCCGCCGAGCCTTCCTATCGGGACGCCGTCAGGGCGTTGTCCTCCGACGGGCCGCACCCGTCCGCCTTCCTGGCGCGCGCCCACTTGTCGTACGGCGAATGGCTGCGCAGGCAGGGCCGCAGGATCGACGCCGGCGAGCAACTGCGCACCGCCCACGCCCTGTTCACCTCGATGGGCGCCGAGGCCTTCGCCGGGCGCGCGGAACGGGAGCTGGCCGCAGGCGGCGCGCCCCCGCCCGGGCACGGTCCGGTCCTGCTGACACCGCAGGAGGAGAGCATCGCCCGGCTGGCCGCCGCGGGCACCACGTCGAAGGAGATCGGCCGGCGGCTGTTCCTCAGCCCGCGCACCGTGGACGCCCACCTGCGCAGCGTCTTCACCAAGCTCGACATCACCTCCCGCAGGCAGCTGAGGGAGACGGCGTTCGGAGCAGGGCACCCCCCGCAGCAGTAATTCAATCTTGAACTACTATCGGGTTCGATGAGCGAGTACACCACGCATACCGGTCCTGACCTGCCGTTTTTTCGCCTGGCGCGCCGTGAGATGCCGCACGTGTCCCGGCTACTGGAGCAGGCGCGGCAAGGCGCCGGCACGGCACTGGTCGTCCACGGAGAGGCCGGGCTGGGCAAGACCGTCCTGCTGGACAGCGTGGTGCCGGCCGCCGCGCCGGGCAGCACGATCCTGCGCGCCGCGGGCGCGGAGTTCGAGCAGGAGCTGGCCTTCACCGCGCTGCACCAGCTCTGCCTGCCCCTGCTCGGCCTGACCGGCCGACTGCCCACACCGCAGCGGGCGGCGCTGCAGGCGGCATTCGACCTGGGTGAAGGGTCGGCCCCGGAGCCGCTCGTCATCGGGCTCGCCGTGCTCGGCCTGCTGGCGGAGGCGGCCACCAGCGCACCGGTGGTCTGCGTCCTGGACGACGCCCAGTGGCTGGACGCGGGCTCGGCCCAGGCGCTGGCCTTCGTCGCCCGCCGCGTTCAGGCCGAGCCCGTTACCCTGCTGTTCGCCATGCGCGACCCGGACGCCGTACCCGCCTTGGCCGCCCTTCCCCGCCTGCCGCTGTCCCCGCTCACCGAGCAGGAGGCCGCCTCCCTGCTGGCCGCATTGCCGCACGCCCCGCTGGACGCGGAAATCCGCCGCCGGCTCATCGCCGAAGCGCGCGGCAACCCGCTCGCCCTGCTGGAGCTGCCCCGAGACCTCGGCCCCGCCGGCTACCCCAGCTACCTCGACGCGCCCGTGACCGACCTGGTCGAGCAGAGCTTCCAGCACCGCTTCAGCACGCTGCCCGAGCGCACCAGGCGGCTGCTGATGCTGGCCGCCGCCGAACCCCTCGGCGACACCGGCGTGCTGCGGCGCGCCGCGGAGTCGGACGGGCTCACCCTGTCCGACGTCGAACCCGCCGAAAGCACCGAGCTGGTGCAGGTCGGTGCGGATGTCCGCTTCCGCCACCCGCTGGTCCGATCGGCGATCTATCGGCTTGCCACCGAAACCCAGCGCCGCCACGCCCATCGCGCCCTGGGCCGCGCGTTCGACCCCGGACACCGTCCCGACCGGCGCATCTGGCATCTGGCCCATGCTGCGGACAAGCCCGACGAACACCTTGCCGGTGAGCTGGAGCGCCTGGCCGGCCGGGCCCGGCGCCGTGGCGGTGTGGCGGCCGCCGCCGCGTTCCTCGAACGCGCCACCGAGCTGACCCCGGATCCCGCCGCACGAGCCGAGCGCGCGCTGGCCGCCGCCCAGGCCAAACACGAGGCAGGGGCCTCCGAGCAGACCGGCGCTCTCCTCACGGTCGCCGACGCCGGCCCCCTCACCGACGCCGGGCGGGCCCGCCTGTTGCGGCTGCGCGGACAGATCGCCTTCTCGCTGCGCCGCGACGACGACGCCCCCGCGCTGCTGCTGGAAGCGGCCGAGCAGATGGCGCCGCTGGACGCGGCCCTGGCCAGGCATACCGCGCTGGACGCTCTGTGGGCCGCCACCGGAGCCGAACGCAACGGCGACGCGCACGGCATCAAGGCCGTGGCCGCCGCCGTGCTGCACGGCCCCGCCGCACCGCCGATGCCACAACCCGCCGACCTGCTGCTGGACGGCCTGGCCACGTTGTTCACCCAGGGCCAGCGCGCCGCCGCGCCGCTGCTGCGCGCGGCCGTCGACGGCTTCCGCCAGGCCGATGATCCGGGCTGGCTGCCCGTCGCCTGTCGCGCGGCCTGGGACCTGTGGGACGAGGTCGCGCTCGACGATCTGGCGACCCGCTGCGTCGAGCTCGCGCGGGAGGCGGGGGCGCTGACGTTCCTGCCGCTGGCGCTCAACTTCCAGGCTGTGACGGCCACCTACGCCGGTCGCTTCACCGCCGCCTCGGCCATGACCGAGCAGGCGCACGCCCTCACCGAGGCCATCGCCGGAGCTTTCGTCCCCTACGCGGCCATCGTGCTGGCCGCCCACCAGGGCGACCGAGGCCGAGCCCGCGCGCTGTTCGAGCAGAGCATGCGCGCCGCCGCCGACGGCGCCGGCGGGTTCGTCACGATCGTCGAGTACGCCACCTCCGTCCTGCACAACGGGCTCGGCGAACACGCAGCGGCGCTCGCACCCGCCCGCCAGGCCGCCGGCCGCACCCGCCTGTTCTGGAGCGCCGCCGCGCTGCCCGAGCTGATCGAGGCCGCCGCCCGCACCGGACGGCTCGATCTGGCCGGACCCGCCCTTGACGAGCTCGCTGAGCTGACCGAGGCCGCCGGAACCGGCTGGGGGCTCGGCGTGCTGGCCCGCTGCCGCGCCCTGCTCAGCGACACCCCGGACAAGCTGTACGAGGAGGCCATCGACCGCCTCGCCGGCACCCGGGTCGCCGTCCAGCTGGCCCGTACGCACCTGCTGCAGGGCGAGTGGCTCGCCCGCTCCGGCGCACGGCCACGGGCCCGCGCGAGCCTGCATGAGGCGCACCGCATGTTCGACCGTATGGGCGCCACCGCCTTCGCCACGCGCGCCGCCCGGGCGCTGCGCGACCTCGGGGATCGGCCGGTCAGCTCCGCCAGCTCCCCCCTGGACGCCCTGACCTCGCAGGAGGCCCACATCGCCCGTCTCGTGGCCACCGGCAGAACCTCCCGTGAAGTGGCCGCCGACCTGTTCCTCAGCCCGCGCACGATCGACAACCACCTGCGCAACATCTACCGCAAACTCGGCATCGGCTCCCGCCGTCAGCTGCGTGAGCTCGACCTCGGCACCTGACCGGCGCGGCCCGCGTCGTTCACCTGGGGTCGTTCACCCGGGGTCGTTCAACCTGGGAGTGATGCACCCAGGCAGCCGGTCCAGCGTTTGCCTAACCTCGGATGTCATGGACAGTGATCGCAACGACCCGCTGGGGAGGTTTCTGCGAGAGCGCCGCGCGCTCGTGCGGCCCGAGCAGGCCGGTCTGCCCGCGGACGGCCGCCGGCAGGTTCCCGGGCTGCGCCGCGACGAGGTCGCCCACCTGGCCGGCCTCAGCGTCGGCTACTACGCCCGGCTCGAACAGGGCCGCGAGCACCCCACCCGCCAGACGGTGGAAAGCCTGGCCCGGGCGCTGCGCCTGGACGAGCACGCCCTGGTGGAGCTGTATCGGCTGGCCCGGCCCACCGCCGGGCGCCGCCGGCCCGGCCGCGTCGAGCGCGTCGCACCCGAGGTGCTGGCCCTGCTCAACGACTGGACGGTGGCCCCGGCCTTCATCCTGGGCTGGTCCGGCGACGTGCTGGTCCGCAACCCGCTGGCGAACGTGCTGCACAACCGCTTCGTCCTCGGCGACAACCTGCTGCGCATGATCTTCCTCGACCCGGCAGGACGGCAGTTCTTCCGCGACTGGACCAGCACCGCCCGGGCGGCCGTCCACGACCTGCGCCAAGTGGCCCGTCAGACCCCGGACGAGCACCACCTGCGTGAACTCGTCGGCGAGCTGGCGATCATCAGCCACGACTTCCGCCGGCTGTGGGCCGCCCCCGAGCCGCGCGGCGCGCTCACCCCCGGCACCCGCTTCCACCACCCCGACGTCGGCGACCTGCACCTGCGCACCGAGATTTTCCCCATCGCCAGCAGGCCCGGCCTGCGGCTCATCGCCCACCCGGCCGAGCCGGACTCGCCCTCGGCCCAAGCCCTGGCCCTGCTGGGCACGCTGGCCACCTGATGGGCACCTCGGACGTCTCCCCGCGGGCCGCCCGCCTCGGCGATCGTCTGGACGCGGCCCGTAACGCCGCCTTCACCGGCCGCGCCACGCACCTGGCCGCCTTCCGCGGCGCCCTGACCGGCGGCCCGGCCGCGGTCTTGTTCATCCATGGCCCCGGCGCCGTGGGCAAGAGCAGCCTGCTGCGCCGCTACGCAGACGAGGCCCGCCGTGCCGACCTGGCTGCGGCTGGAGGCCGAGCGGCCCGAGGAGATAGAGGGCGACCCGGTCGTGGCCGCCGCGTGGCAGCACGCGCGCCCGCCGTCCGCCACGCCGGGGCGAGCACCTCGGCGTCGCCCGCTTCCTGCTGGACGCGGCTGGGCACCAGCAGCCTTCCCCGGTCATGGACCTCATGATCTCCCTTGACGCGCCCGCCCACCAGCAGGGTGCGGGCTTCGCCGTGCTGACCGGCGAACAGTTCACCGCGGCTCTCACCCAGGCGCTGCACGACCTGCGCCGCCCCGACCGGCTGGCCGCCAACCCGCTGCTCCGTACTCGGCTCCTCGCCGAGACGGGGACAGGCGAGGACACCGATCGGCTGAGGCGCCTGCTGACCAGCGCGATCGACGCGCTGGCCGACGACCCACACACCACCGAACTGCACCGTGCGCTGGCCACCGCGTACCTGCACGCCGCCCCCACCAAGGGGCCGGCGCCGAACCGCTGCCTGCAAGCCGTACTCCGTGACCCGCGTCGCGCGCTGCAGTTGAGCCGGTCGGCCGTGTCCAGCGGAGGCATGGTCACGGTGCCTCACGATCGCTCCTCGTGCCCTGAAGGGCCATGCGTACAGCAGCCATGTGCCCCCAGATGCATGTCCACGGGATACGCGGGATGGATCTTCAGGTGGATCCTGAGACGATAGCCGTATGGCCAAGTCAGAGGCATGACGCGGGCGAGAACATCGGTCCGCTGTAAAACCGTCGGCTCAGCCTACGCAAGGCGGATGGCCGCAGCGCACGCGATCTGCGGCCTGAGTAGGCGCCTCGCCCACTCAGGCGGTTGGGCATCGGTGGCTAGGAGGAGAAGAACCTCCAGCGCCTCTCGGAGACGACCTCGACGGTGCCGTCGGTCACCTTGATGGCCGTCTGGTCGTCGATGGCGTACGCCGGACCCGCGATGTCGGCGGCCCATCTCTCGGCGTCGGCCATGGTGTTTCCCGGCATGAGCTCGTGCCCCAGGTGCGGGAAGATCGAGAAGTCGACGACCCCTAGGGTGCGGTCGCTTCCGGTGGGCGGCGTCCATTCGACGAAGTAGTCACCGATCCGGGGGGTCATCACCATGCTTCCGGCGCTCACCCCCACCCAGACCGTCTCGGACAGCGATGGCAGGAGATCCGCCAGCCCGGACTGCCGCATCCAGTGGCACAGGTACGTCGCCTCGCCACCGTCCACCAAGAGGACGTCGGCCTCCTGGACCCAGGGGACCCAGCGGTCCTTGCCGATACTGGGCAGTGCGGTGAGCTCGAGGACGCCCACCGACTTCCAGCCCAGGTCGCACATGGGTGCTGGGGTTTGTCCGGCGATGAAGCGCCAGGCTGAGGCCGGCGTGCACATGGGGTGGCCATACTCCGCCGTAGGGATGCAGAGGGCACTGGAGTCGGCGATCGGCTTGTCCAGCAGATCGACCAGCGCATCGCGGATGCCCGCGTTCGTGACGCCTCCGGAGGTGAGAAGAAGCTTCAAGATGTCTCCCGATTCGCGTGCGATGGAGCGGTGTGACGTGTAGACGTGGGACCACCGCGAGACTCATCGCTGCTGGGAGCAAACGCCTGGTAGATCAGTCTCTCCAACCCTTCGCTCTCCAGGTCCTCACAGCCTGGACGGCGCTGGCGACAATCTGCTTGACGGGCTGACAACCTCGATTTTACAGAGTATTGGGATGGCCGATACGGTTGATTCGGTCAAGATCTTTGCTCTTATGAGGTTGAAGCATGAAGAAGCTCACATCCGTTCTGCTTGGCTCCGCCGCCGCGACGGCCATGCTGCTGACACCGGCGACCGCAGGCTCCGCGCAGGCAGGCACCGCACGGACGAGCACGGAGACCGCCAGTACGAAGGCCATCGCCGCGTCGGCTCAAGCCGGGCTCGAGAGCGACAGCATCAGTTGCTCCCGGCCCAGAGGCAAGTGGGCCAACTACTCGTGGGGTGAGGGCAACACGAGCGTGACCATCTACTTCAACAACCAGTGCAGCCACAAGGTCAGCGCCAAGATCATGTTCGTGAGGAAGGGCTCGGTCGGCGACAAGGCGGCCAAGTACCGTTGCATGACGGTCAACGCCCACACCAAGGGCAAGAAGAAGTTCTACGCCGCTGCCTACAAGCCGTATTCCATGACCCGCGTCGCCCGCTGCAGCTGAGCCGGCCGCCCGCGTCCAGCGGGGCAAGACAGAGCCATGCTCACGGCGCCTTAGTCAACGCAAGTTCGAACCTCGCACCTGCCGTACGCAGTTAGCGCAGCTCAGAGGCCCTACGGGGCCTCTTCTGCGGTTCAGGGGCGGGCAGCTCTGAGCGGCTGTTCGTCGCTGATCCCGGCTGAACGCCTCGATCTACGACCAAGTGGCGGCCCTCTTGCTTCCATTGCCGGCGATTCACTGCATCGGGTGGTTCCTGCCCCACTCCCTACATAGCCGACCGCCGCCCCGGCGGAAGCTTTCGGGGCGGCGGCCCGTGGCCGTGATGAGGCGGGAGGAGCGCCGACGACAGGCCTTTCCAAATGACGGGCTCAACATCAGCCAGGGAAGCGGGGGCGTGAGGGACCGTGCACGCGGACAAGGCCGACGTGAACAGCGTGATCACCAAAGAAGTGCACGAGCCGGCCGACGGCGGAAAATTTGGGGGACGTGCATGCGTCTCGGTCAACGGTAAGAGCGCGTGATCCACGCTGTCGGCGGATGACGGTCCGGCAACCGGGCCGCTAAGGGGGCGGCGGCGCTGCGCGCCGTCGCCGATCGGCCAAAACTTCGATGTACGTGTAATCGTCGTCCGACGTATCCGCGTTGAACAGCGCGATGATGAGGCCTTGCTCAACCAGGGCGCAGCCAACGCCGTCACTTTCGCTTTCTTCCAGGCCTCTGACCACGAACTGTGGGACCGCGTATGATAACAGGTTCTCGTTGAGCGACAACTCGTACGCGACGCCTTCAAAGGAGAGATAGTTGTCGTTCCACAGGAGAGTAACGTCATTGACGGCATGGCGTGAATTTCCACCGGAAAAAGAGGCAGAGCCACTGACTGGACACACCCCCTGTACGGCGGTGCCGCGCTAAGATCGCGTCCCGTGCTTTCGGTTAATTTATGGCGGATTATCAGGATTGGATTAGTCGGTCTGGTCCTTGCGGCGGCTGTCGCGGGCCTAGTGCTCGGCGACGCCTGGCTTTGGGCGGCAGTCGAATGGTCGCCGCCGGCCTACGCGGAGTTCTACATGCGCGGCGGGTTCGACACCCCGACGACTGTGGTGCTGCTCGTGGCCGCCCTGGTGAAGGCCGTGCTCCTGTGGCTGATCCTGCGTGCCCCCGCACCCGGACCGCTGAACCGCCGGGCAAAGGCGCTGCGCCGGCTGCTGTATCTCGCGGTCGCGTACAGCCTCGTGCTGTGGTTCCCGATCGCGCTGCTCCCCGACGCGGTCAACAATGTGATCTGGATCGTTGCCCGTCCAAGGCTCACCAGCGGCCATTCTCGGTGCCTCCGTCTAAATCCGAGACCGTCAGCTCCGGCGATTGCCCCGGGGCTCGTATTCTTCCAGCTGCAATAGGGAGAGCGTTTCTACGGGCACCCTACCGAGCGAAGAGATCAGCGAGTTGACGCTGTCGACAGCCGACCTCACAGTATCGGATCATGAAGCCATGTCGGAACAGATCCCCGCCCACCTTGACGGCATCGGCCAGGGCTGGCATCCGCTGCTGCAACGCCTGCACGAGGAACTGCTGGCCGTAAGCCCCGGCTACAGCGTCCAACAGGTCAAGGAGAAGTACGGCACCTTACGCGTCTACCTCCTCACCGGCCTGTTGCGCCACCTGCACCAGGGGGGCGACAAGTGGCCCGAACCACATGAGGCGGAACGCTACAAGCGGGAGGACGACGCGGCGACACTCCTCGTACACGCCGCTGAACAGGAGTCGGCCAGGATCTGTGAGTACTGCGGTAATCCCGGCCAGGCCAGGAAACGCCCCTGGATCAAAACCCTGTGCGACGATTGCGACGCCTGTCGCTGAGACTGTGAGCGTTTTCGCGGCAGCCACCCCCTGCCATTACGAGGGCTTCGTCAGGTTCAGCACTCCGACCGTCTGGCCCCCGCTCTTCTCACCTGTGAGCTGAAACCCGAGCTTCTGGTAGAAGCCTTCGGGGCTGCCCGTTCCCGGTTCCCACGTCACATACATCTGCGTGCCACCACGACGCCTGACTTCGCCCGCCACTGATTCGACGGCGAAGCGGCCGACTCCCTGCCCTTGTGCGTCGGGTGTGACGTTGAGGCGCCACAAGCCGGACCGGAAGTCGACTCCCTTGCCGTCCCAGTCGATATCGAAGAAGGCCATGAGGAAGCCGACCGGACGGTCGCCGTCGAGGATGAGGCGTGGCCAGGCCACGTTCGGGTGGACGTACGCCTCGGCCAGCGACTTCACCACAGGTGAGACGAAGTGTTCTTGTTCGGGGCGGACTTTCACGGCAATGGCCGTCTCAATGTTGGCGGGGGTGATAGGCGCGAGGCGGAGGCTTTTAGGCATGCGAGAACCATATGAGTTGGTCACGCATGAAGAGTTAGGATTCGGGCCATGCCTCTAACGGTGATTGACGTGGACCGGTTCGAGCTGTCGAGGCCCCGTCTGGAGGCCATCGCCTACCGTCTCCTCGGCTCCGCGGACGAGGCAGAGGACGTCGTGCAGGAGACGTTCCTGCGCTGGCAGGCCGCCGACCTCGACCGCGTCGAGGTCCCCGAGGCTTGGCTGACGAAAGTACTCACCAACCTGTGCCTCAACCAGCTCACCTCCGCGCGGGCGCGCCGTGAGACCTACGTGGGCCAATGGCTTCCCGAGCCGCTGCTCGCCGGGGACCTGATGCTCGGCCCGGCCGACACCGCTGAGCAGCGCGAATCGGTCTCGTACGCGGTCCTCACCCTCATGGAGCGCCTGTCCCCCAACGAACGGGCCGTGTACGTGCTGCGGGAGGCCTTCGACTACCCGCACCGGGAGATCGCCGAGATCCTCGACATCACCGAGGCGGCCAGCCAGCAGATCTTTCACCGTGCCAAGAAGCATGTCGCGTACGGCAAAGCCCGCACCGAGATCGACGAGGCCGCCGCCCGGCGGATCGTCGAGGAGTTCCTCGCGGCCGCCACCAGTGGCCAGACCGATGAGCTCGTACGCCTGCTCACCAAGGACGCCATCTCCATCGG
This sequence comes from Nonomuraea sp. NPDC052129, assembly GCF_040680095.1. Taxonomy (NCBI): domain Bacteria; kingdom Bacillati; phylum Actinomycetota; class Actinomycetes; order Streptosporangiales; family Streptosporangiaceae; genus Nonomuraea; species Nonomuraea sp. NPDC052129. The sequence continues at coordinate 102,602 of NZ_JBFAVX010000037.1, forward strand.
TGACGGCGGAGGGAAGGTTCCGGCACGCACCAAGGCGTTCGAGGGAGCCGTCGCGGTCGCGAAGTTCGTGTGGGGCATGTTCAAGCCCGCCGAGGCCAAGCGCGCCGTCGTCGGCGGCTCGCCCGAGATATACGCCTGGACCGCCAATGGCGAACCCGCCGTTGTGGCCGTCGTGGCGGGCCGGGTCGTCGCCGTCATGTGCCTGGAGGTCACCGCCGAGGGCATCACCGCCTGCCGTACCCAGGCGAACCCCGACAAGCTCGAACGCGCGACCGAGCAATGGGCGGCGGCCAGCCATGGAGAGCCCCTGCTCGTGATGTGACGTGTCTCACACCGCGTTCCTGTCAGGAAACGGCGGGCCATCCGGTTCAAGTGGCACATCCGAACCGGACAGGAGCCTGAAATGCAGCATCGTGTCATCGTTCTCGGAGCCGGATACGCCGGAGCCAGCGCCGCCGGCCGCCTCGCCAAGCGGCTGCGCCGCGAGGACGTCGCCATCACCCTCGTCAACGCCGAGCCCGACTTCGTGGAACGCGTCCGCAATCACCAGCTCGCGACCGGCCAGGACCTCAGGCCCCGGCCGCTCAGCGAGATCTTCGCCGGCACCGGCGTCGAACTGAGGCTCGCGAAGGTCACCGGCGTCGACGTCGACCGCAAGACCGTCACCATCACCGGTGCGAATGGTGCCGAAGAACTGGCGTACGACACCCTCGTGTACGCCCTCGGCAGCGACTGGAACAGCCAAGGCGTACTCGGGACCGCCGAGCACGCGTACCACCTCGCCAGTCGTACCGGAGCACTCCGGCTACGCGAGCGCCTGGCGGGCCTCGACGCCGGGCAGGCCGTGGTGGTGGTCGGCGGCGGCCTCACCGGCGTGGAGGCCGCCACCGAGATCGCCGAGGCCCGCCCGGACCTCAACGTCGCCCTGGCCGTCAGCGGCGGCCTCGGCGACTGGCTCTCACCCAAGGGGCGTGAGCACGTAAGGAAGGTCTTCGGCAGGCTCGGCATCACCGCGTACGAGCACGCCGCCATCAGCGGCGTCGAAGCCGACCACGTCACCACCGCCGACGGCAAGGTCATCCCCGCCGCGGTCACCGTATGGACCGCCGGTTTCGCGGTCCACCCGATCGCGAAGGCGACATCCCTGGAGGTCTCCGGCGCCGGCCAGATCGTGGTCGACCGGACCATGCGCTCGGTTTCCCACCCCGATGTGTACGCCGTCGGCGACGCGGCCATGGCGATGGGCGCCGGAGACAAGCCGCTCCGGATGTCGTGCGCCTCGGGAATCCCAGTCGCCTGGCTGGCCGCCGACGCCATCGCGGCGCGCCTGACCGGCCGGAAGGTCCCGAACAAGACGATCGGCTACTTCAATCTGTGCGTCTCACTGGGCCGCAAGGAGGGCCTGATCCAGTACGTCACAGCCGACGACCGTGCCAAGCAGGCGGTCCTGACCGGCCGACTGGCCGCCGCGTACAAGGAACTGATCTGCAAGAGCGCCGCATGGAGCGTCGCCAACCCGACACTTGGGATGCCGACCCGGCCCAACCGCGTTAAGCGTGAGCAGACGCTGATGCGGGAGACCGCATGAACATCGTCGTGGACGACCTTTCCGGCACGCGGTTCGGGCGGGTCGACGGCGGACGGCTGGAAGGTCGTCGGTTGATGTGGCATTTAGGCGCGCGGGGGCTCACCCCCACGGAGGGTGACCCGCTACCGTGCCGGCCACCAGGCGAAGCGCTCAGGCCGGCGGGCCCGCATCACGCGCCGCCCGTCGGGTGCTCACCACGTTCCGCCCATGCCAGACGAGTACGAAGCACGCGAGTATCACAGCGGCCCCGTCGGCGCCTCCCAGGATCATGCTCCGAACCAGGTCGTAGCCGCTCACCGCGGCGCGGTCGGTCACCGCCCCGGCGGCGGCACCGGCGATCGCGGCCACCGTTACCATGGCCAGCACCCCGCCGCGCACCCGGCCCGCCACCCCGGGCAGCCGTTCCGACCGGACCCCAGCGCCGCCACCACCGTCACGGGCGCCGGCCGCGGCGCGACGGGCACCCGGGCGCGCAGCCCGGCCGGGGCCAACGCGACCAGCGGCGCCCGGAGCACCTGGTGAAACAGCGCCAGCAGTACCGCGCCCGATGGCACCCCCAGCAGCAGCACTCCCCACCATGCGTGCGTGCTCACCGACGAGAACGGCAGCGGCAGGTAGTACGGCAGATCAGGTATGACCGCCCCGACCGTCAGCGCCGACGGCGGTAACCACCGCCGCATCGGCAGGATCGCGGCGACATGGCTCAGGGTGAACGGCACACGCCATTATCGGCCCTCGCCGTCCGGATGATGATCTATATCGACGGCGCCGGCGGTCAGGGTCGGCGTGGATCATCGCCGCATGCGCAGGATGCGGGGAGAGGCGCCCAGCTCACGGCGGCACGCCTTGTTGAACGCCTGCAGGTCCGCGATCCCCACTGCCGCGGCGATCGCGGGGATCGCCAGCGTCGACTCGCGCAGCAAGTGCAGCGCCCGCGACAGCCGGCGGCGCCGGATGTAGGCCACCACCGTGTCACCGCTCTGGGCGCGGAACAGCCGGGTGAGGTGGTTGTGCGAAACCCCGGCGGCCCTGGCGACGTCCGGTACGGTCAGCGGTGTGGCCAGGTTCGCCTCGATGTACTCGATCGCCGCGGCCACCACGGCGGGCCGGCTGCCGACCACGGGCAGGCTCGCCACCCGCCAGAGCACCGACCACACCTCGGCCGACGCCCTGGCCGGAGTGCCGGGGACGGCCGCGATGGCCTGGCGCAGCGCTGCGCCGATGACCGGGGCCTGGTCGCCGGCGTCCCGCATGACCGTCACAGTGCGGCGCTCGTCCTCGCCGGGCAGGCGGAAGTGCGCGTACAGGTGCTCTGATCTGCCCCGATAGTGGTAGTGCACCTCGGCGCCAGGCGGGATCAGGCTCACGTGTCCCGGCTTGATGGCGTGCGTGGTGTTTTCCAGGACGAGTTCGGCCGCGTAGCCGTACAGGTGGAGTTGCCACAGGTCGGGCAGCCGAAATACGTCGTGGAGGCCGACGACGCCGTGCACGCCCACTCCCGCCCCGGCCACCACGGGCGGCTCGGAGAGCGCGATCGTCAGGTGACGCACAGCGCATGTCTACCCCAGTGGGGGAAAATCAACCAGTAGATGAGGATTACAACCCACGACACGGCGAGTGTCCGATTCTAGCTTTGAGGCATGAGAACCACTTTGCTCACCTCCGCGCAGGTAGCCGGCTTCGTGGCCGCCGGTTACCTGCGGCTCGACGGAGTCGTCCCGGACGAGCTCAACGACCAGGCGATCGACGTACTGGAGGCGGGAATCCCGCGCCTGCCGTACGGGACCCCGATCGACAAGGCATTCCCCGAGGGGACGTTCGCCCGCCGCCTCATTGAGCTGCCCCAGGTCGCCGGGGCCCTGCACTCCCTCGTCGGGCCCGGCCCGACCGTCGACCACCACGCCGTGCACATCCGCGAGCCGTACAACGGACAGGCCCAGCCGCTGCACGCCGACGCCATCATCGACACCCGTGTGGACGCCTTCGACGTACAGCTCATGTACTACCCCCGCGAGGTCACCGCGGACATGGGCGGCACCCTCGTGGTGCCCGGCAGCCACCTGCGCCGCGTCAACGAGAGCGACACCGGCCGCTACCAGAACCTGCTCGGCCAGACCCGGCTGACCTGCCCCGCCGGGACGGTGATGCTGCTGCACCACGGCATCTGGCACGGTGGCCGGCGCAACGACAGCGCAGTCCGGCGGTACATGTTCAAGATCCGGTTCAACCCCACCGTCCCGCAGGTGCTCCTGTGGGACACCTCCGACCTCGCCGACCCCGCCGTCCTCGGCGAGCTGGGCAGGCGTTTCCCCTGGTACGAGCAGGCGACCGGCCGGCTGGAGTTCCACAATCGGGCACTGCTGTGGCGCGCCATGACCGCGGATCCCTCGTTCGACATCGACTACTGGATCACGCGTGTGAACAACCGCCCCGGGAGGGTCGCATGAAGCAAGAAGTGCTCGTTCTCTACTTGGCCACCTCCGCCCTCGACGCGCCGGTGGTGGGATGGTCCCGCTACGACGGCACCGGGCGTACCGATCCGACGGCGGGCGACGGGGACGAACCGCCGTACGAGACGGGGGTGGACGCGCTGCGCGACGGTTGGCGGCTGTTCCAGGCATCGCAGCTGATCCCGCCGTACCCAGGGCACGAATACGACACGTCGTTTCTCAAGCACGAGTTCTTCTTCGAAAAACTGTCCTGATGGTTGCTTCCCGCTTCGCAGTCGTCGTCAGCGGGCGGGAAGCACCGGTCGCCATCTCCAGCGCCCGCCCCATCCGCACGATGGCGTCCCGCACTGCGATCGGTGGTTCCTCTAGCCCACAATATAGTATTGAATAATACTATCGCGAATGATATGGTTGTGGGCGTAACGGAAAGAGAAAGGTCACCGACCGGCACGGCGCCACCGCCCAGCAGATCGCCATGGTGAGAGAGGGGCGGAGCATGAGGGTTACATCGTCGGTGGGCTTGCGCGACCGGCCCCGTCCCGTGGCGGTGGCGGTCGGGGTGATCGCCTATGTCCCAGTACGCGCGGCTCTGCAGGCAGGGGCGGCCAGCGTGGTGGTGCTGTCGACCGGACCGGCGAGTCCGCTGAGCCCGACCATCCCTCCCGGCCAATCCCACCGGCTGATCGAGACCGCTTGCCGCGAAGCGGGCCGCTTTCTCGACGGGCTGCGCATCAGTGGGTCCGGCCTGTATCGGGCTGCTCCGGCCTGCCGGGGCGAGGCACACGCCGCCTCCGCGTCGGGGGTAGGCCGGTGAGCACCATCGCGTTCCTCAACATCGCCATGCATGGGCACATCAACCCGACGCTGCCGGTCGTGGCCGAGCTTGTCCGCCGTGGCCACTCCGTCACCTATCACACCTCGCCCGCGTTCTCGAAGGAGATCGAGGCCACCGGTGCGACCGTGTACCTCTACCCCGGGGGCGATCAACCGCTCCCCGATCCGCCGATACCGCTCACGATGCTGGACGGGCTCGCGCGCACCGCCGTCGGTCTGCTGCCGCCGGTGCTTTCCGAGCTGCGTCACATCCGGCCTGACCTGATCGTCCACGGCTCCGCCTGCCCCTGGGGCGCGGTCGCCGCCCGCGAACTCGCGGTGCCGGCGGCAGCGTTGTTCACCACGTTCGCGTTCAACCGGTCTGCGCCCAGCCCCACCGCCGCCTCGTGGGAGCTGCTGGCCGCGGCGGCGACCCGGCCCCGCTATGGCGGGGGCTACCTGCGGTCGCGGTGGGAGTTGTCCCGCCGGTACGACACCCGTGGGTTGCCGCTGGTAGATCTGGCGAACGTACGGCAGCCGCTCAACCTGGTCTTCACCTCGCGCGCGTTCCAGCCCGGCGTCGACGCCTTCGACCATTCGTACCAGTTCGTCGGCCCGAGCATTGGCGTACGCCCACTCGACCCGTCGTTCCCGGCCGACAGCCTGCGAGATCCGGTGCTGTACGCCTCGGTGGGCACGGTGTTGAAAGCCGCCCCCCGGTTGCTGCGCGACTTCGCCACCGCGCTGGCGCCACTGGGCGGCACCGTGATCATCTCCACCGGAGAGACTGATCCGGCCGCGCTGGGTCCGCTGCCGGACAACGTGCGGGCTCGCCGCTTCGTACCGCAACTTGAAGTGCTGGCCCGTGCCGCGCTGTTCGTCTCTCACGGGGGGATGAACAGTGCCAACGAGGCCCTGTACGTCGGGGTTCCGATGCTGGTGGTCCCGCAGGGCGCGGATCAGCCCCTCGTGGCCCGGCGGGTGGTCGAACTCGGCGCCGGGCTGTCGATCCGTCCCCAGGACGCCGCGGCGGGATCCGTGAACGCCCTCGCCCGTCGCCTGCTCGACGAGCCACGCTTCCGGACCGCGGCGGCCGGCTTGCGGATCGACCAGCGCGGGGCCGGCGGCTATCTGCGCGCCGCCGACGAACTCGAGCGCTACCTGCACCGGGCCGGCCGGGGCAGCCGACCGGACCCGGCGGATTCGACACGGGAGCGCTGAGCGATGTCACCCGTCGTTGTCGTCCTGCTGCTGTTCGCCGGGCTGTCCGAGGCCGTCGGGCGGTTCCTGCCCCTGGTGTCTCGCCGGCCCGGCGTGTCGCGGCCTCATGCGGTCCTGCTCATGCTGACCGACGCCGTGGTCGAGGGCGCCGCGTTCGCTCTGTGGCCGCTGACCGCGTGGACCCTCGCCGAGCTGGTGCTGTCCGCTCCATTGTCAGCCGTTGCCGCGTTGACCTGGACACCCGGCCTGGTCGCTCCACTGCTTCTCGCCGCCGTCCTCGCGTTCCCGCTGCTCGGGCCCCTGCTGCACCTGCTGCTCCTCGTGGAGGTCGGGGCCGGCCTCGTCGCCCCGCTCGCCGCCACGACGGGGCTGGGCTGGTGGGCTGCCGCAGGTTGCGTGGCCGTCGCCGGCGTCGGACTGGCCGCCGCCATCGAGCTTGTGCGGCGCCTGGTCGTGCGGATCAACGCCAGCGCGGCGCAGGAGCCGGCCACGTGATCGAGATCCCGCTTCTTGTCCTGCTGCTCGGTCCGGTCCTGCTCGCCGAAGCTCTGCTCGCCCGCTACGAGGTCACGGCCTACACCGCCGGTTGGCGTACTCCTGCCACCGAGCTACCGCAGGACATGCCCTATGCCCGAGGTGCGGAGCCCGACCGTCCGCCGGACGCCTACCTGGTCTATCTGGACGGCATCGGAAAACGTCGCTTCCGCGACACCCGCGACGGGGGCCAGCTGGTCCAAGCCCTGATCGCCGGTGCGCCGGAGCTGCGGGTGCTGGGTCAGGTGCAGCCCTACTCTCCACTGGCGGACCCGCTCGCCGACCGGCCTGTGTGGGCGTGGCTCCGTCACCGCGCCGGGCTCCTGCTGTTCCTGCACAACGTCATGCAGATCTTCGTGGCCGCCGACCACAGGTACCGTCCCCTGTACAACCGCGCCGTTGGCACCCAGATCGTCAACCAGCTGCGCCGGGCGGGCTACCAGCCCGGCAGCGGCATACCTGTGGTGCTGCTCAGTTACAGTGGTGGCGCCCAGGTCGCCACCGGCGCGGTCGAAGAACTGCACACCCGGCTGCGTGCACCGCTCCTGCTGATCACCATCGGTGGGTTCCACAACGGCGCCAACGATCTCACCAACGCCGATCACCTGCATCAGCTCACCAGCGCGAGCGACTGGATCGAGCGGGTCGGCACCTGGATCTTCCCTCAGCGTTGGCGGCTGTTCCGCCGCAGCGGATGGAACCGGGCCGCCCGCGCCGGAAAGATCACCGTACACAGGCTTGACCCGGCCACCCACATGGGGCGGAGCAGCTACATCAGCCCAGAGCCGCAGTTGCCCGATGGCCGCAGCTTCCTCGATTGCACCGCCGACACTGTGATCGCCCTCATCCGGCGCGCCTGCCTTGCAGGAACAGTGAGTTAGGGTGACCCGCGTGAGCCCACGTGAGGTGGCAGTAGGCCGATTATCGAGCCTGCTCGCTCGTGCCCGATCGGCGGCACTTGCCGGGAAGATGGGTGAGCGCCCCGCACCACTCGCCGAAGTGGCCGCTCTGCTGCTCGTGATCCTGCTCTTCGCATGGCTTCATACCGCCGTCGGGAAGGACGTCGCAGCCGCCACCGCCAACGCTCTGGCCGTGCAGTCCATAGAGCGGGCAGTCCATCTGGACATCGCGCTGAGGGCCAACCAGTGGCTGACCGAGCATCCGGCCCTCATCCAGCCGGCGGTGTACTACTACCGCCTGTACTACCTCGCGATCATCGGTGTGCTGGTGTGGGTCTTCGTCCGGCATGCCGAGGTCTACGTCAAGGTTCGGCGGACCCTCGTCACGATGCTCGTTCTCGTGCTGCCCGTTTACTGGGCGCTGCCCATGTCGCCCCCACGGTTCGCCTTGCCGGGCGTCGTCGACATCATCGCCGAGTACGACATCCTGGGCGGCCATGCCTCACGAGAGATCGCGAACGGCCAGAACCTGACAGCGATGCCCAGCATGCACGTGGGGTGGTCGCTGTGGTGCGCGTACGCCGTGTGGTGCGCGCTGCGGGCCTCCCATCCGCAATGGGCGTTGCTGCCATGGATCTTTCCGCTGGGCATGATGGCCGTGGTGCTCGTCACGGGGAACCACTATGTGCTCGACATCGCCGGAAGCGTCGTGTTGCTGGCCGTCTCCATCGCTGTCGTATCAGCGTGGAACCACCTCGCCGAGCGCCGGCGTACTCGGGATTGCGGCGGTACGGGGACAATGGCGCGATGACGACGCGGTACCGCTGCGCGCGATGCGGACAGCCGATGACTTCCGCTCGATGTGGGACACACTCGAACGGCTCCGGCTGGAAACGGTACTCCAGCTGACGGTCCGGTGGGGTTACGCTGCCCACCCTCGCCGGCGACCAGCCCGCCCCCTGCTCGGCACTCGCTGGAGCAGGCCGGGACTGGAGTGAATACGTAGCGGTATGAACGACGCCGAGGTCAGCGTCCGGTGAGGCCGTCGAGCATCAGGTTGAGGGTGAACTCGAAATGCTCGTGCCCGGTGCCGGCGGTCAGTTCGGCCGCGTGCCGCCTGGTGTTGGGGAATCGGTCCTCGGGCAGGGCGGCGAAGCGGCTCAGCAGTTCGTCGCGGGACAGGACCCACTCATCGTCGGCGTCTTCCCCGTTAGCTCCGGTGTTGTCGCTCCGCCGTGTGGTGCGCAGGGAGGCTTCCAGGCTGTAGGCGTTGACGTACAGGGTCAGGGCGTCGCTGGCCCAGGCCGCGGTCTGCGGCTGCACGCCGCCGGCGAGGAGGATCGAAAACATCCCCTCGCCGACGCGCAGGGTTTCCAGGTTCGTCGGTACGACGGCCAGGGCGGCGCGGGAGATGCCGGGATATTTCAGGTATTGGTCGCGCATCTGCGCGCACACGCCGATGATCTGCTCCCGCCAGGTGGCCGGGTCGGGCTCGGGGAGGACCAGTGCGGCGCTGAGGCGGCCGATGAGCAGGTCGTCCAGGTCGGTCTTGTTGACCACGTGGAAGTACAGCGACGCGGGCCCGGTCTTGAGAGCGGTGGCCACACGCCGCATGGTCAGCGCTTCGTATCCCTCGGCCGCCACGATGCCCAGCGCCGTGTCGACGATCAGGTCGACGGTGATCGGCTGCTTGCGGCGGGCGGGCGCGGCAGTGCGGGCGGCGGTGTCCTGGTCGGTGGGCTGCTGATGCCGGGCCGCGCGCCGCTGCTCGGGAGTGGACCTCATGGAGTCACCTTACCAGCGAATAGAACACCTTTCCATTTGAATGGAGCAGTGTTCTATAGTAGAACAGTGTTCCATGGATATAGATGAGCGCACTCCACCTGCGACGACGCTGAGCCTGCGGCACGCGTGGGCCGTCCTGGCCGTCGTCTTCATCGCCGACGTCATGGACCTGATCGACTCCAGCGTCGCCAATCTGGCCGGGCCCTCCATCCGCGCCGACCTCGGCGGCGGCCCGGTAACCCTGCAATGGGTGCTCACCGGCTACACCGCGGCCTTCGCCCTCGGCCTGGTCACCTCCGGGCGTCTGGGCGACCTGCTCGGCCGCCGCCGGCTGTTCCTGATCGGTATGACCGGCTTCACCCTGGCCTCGCTGGCCTGCGGCTTGGCCCCGGATGTGGCGTTCCTGATCGTCGCCCGCATCCTGCAGGGCCTGTTCGGATCCGTCATGATCCCGCAGGGCCTGGCCCTGGTGAAGGTCGTCTTTCCGCCCGAGCACCTACGCAAGGCCCTGATCCCGTTCGGCCCGGTGATGGGCCTGGCCACCGTGGCCGGGCCGATTTTGGCGGGCTGGCTGCTGCATATGGACCTGTTCGGCAGTCAGTGGCGGTCCATCTTCCTGATCAACGTCCCGATCGGCGTCATCGCCGCCGCGCTCGGCTGGCGTGTCCTGCCCCGCCGTGGCGGCGAGGACGCCACCGTCCGCCTCGACCTCACCGGTGTCGCCCTGCTCACCGCCGCCTCGGCCCTGCTCATCATTCCGCTCGTCCAAGGTCGCGAGCTCGGCTGGCCCGTGTGGACGTACGCCATGATGATCGCCGCCGCCGTCGCCCTGGCCCTGTTCGTCTTCTCCGAACGCCGCAGCCGACACCCGCTCATCACGCCCTCGCTGTTCCGCAAGCGCAGCTTCGTCGTCGGCCTGGTGATCACCGGCGGGTTCTTCGCCTCACTGGGCGGCTTCACCCTGGTCATCAACCTGCTGCTCCAGCTCGGCATGCGCTGGACACCCATCCACGCGGGGCTCACCCTGATCCCCTGGGCCCTCGGCACGGCCATCGCCGTCGGCCTGGCCGGCGCCTTCCTCGCCGAGAAACTCGGCCGCGCCACCCTGCAGATCGGCCTCGCCCTCGCCGTCACCGGACTGCTCGCCCTGTGGTGGACCGTCGCGCACTTCGGCACCGCGATCACCTCATGGAACCTGGCCCCGGCACTGCTGATCACCGGCTTCGGCTCCGGCCTGATCTTCGTCCCGCTGGTCGACTACATCCTCGGCGACGCCACCCCCGAAGAGGCCGGTACTGGCGCGGGCATGCTCAACGCGGTCCAGCAGTTCGCCGGAGCCCTCGGCGTCGCCGCACTCGGCACGGTCTTCTTCGCCCGCGTCGGCCACCCCACCACTGGCTCCTACACCGCCGCCGCCGAACTCGTCTTCGCCATCGCGGCCGCCCTCTACTTCCTCACGCTCCTCCTGGTCAGCCTGCTCCCCAAACACGCCCAACAGGCCCACGGCTGAGCCACGCAACCTTTCCCGCTTCGAAGTCCTGATGGACATCCGGATGCCTGGGACCGACGGCCTGGCCGCCACCGAGGCCATCCGCCGGCTCGCCGGACCACCTGCCGTCATCGTGCTCATCACCTTCGACACCGACGAGCACGTCTTCACCGCCCTGGAGACCGGGGTCTGCGGTTTCCTGCTCAAGGACACCTCGACGCAGGACCTGATCCGGGCCGATCGAAGTAAGTGCCGGTCATAGGACTGGTCGAGGCAGAGTCAGCCCTGTTGAGCCCTCTCTGGCTCTCCTGCGTCCGGTGGCTATAACGGAGCGGCATTGATCTTCGTCGTGACGCCCCGGGGGACAACGTGATGACCCATCTAGGACGAATGGCCGCCGGTGTGGGCCTGCTCGCCGCCCTGTGCGTGCCGGGGCAGGCGGTCGCCGATCCCGAACCGCCCCCAGCAGGGGCGGCGCCGCCGGCGATGGACCTGGTGCTGGACGGCGATTCGCTCTCTCTGCACGACTCCTTCGCGATCCTCGAAGGCCGTCCCGTCGTCGTGCGGCTCGCGGCGGACGCGTGGGCCCACATGAACCAGACGCGAACCGGAGCGCTGGCCGCCCTGGACGACCAGCGGGTGTACGGGTGGAACCAGGCGCTCGGACCGCTGAAGGACCGTCCGCTGACGGCCGAGCAGGCGGAGCAGTTCCAGCGCAACGTGCTGCGCTCCCACGCCGCGGGCGTCGGGGAGCCGCTGCCCGACAACGTGGTCAGACTAGCCCTGATCCTCAAGGCGAACCAGCTGGCCAGAGGAACGGTCGGCGTGCGCCCCGAGGTGCCCCAGCGGCTGCTGGCCATGGTCAACGCCGGAGTCATACCGCGAATGCCGCAAATCGGCTCGCTGGGCACCGGAGACCTGCAGCCGCAGGCGGCAGCGGGACTGGCGGCGATAGGCGAGGACGCGCCGGTGCGCTACCGGGGTGAGGAAGGACCCGCCTCCGAGCTGCTGCCGAAGGCCGGGCTGGCCCGCGACTTCACCTTGCAGGCCGGGGAAGCGCTGCCGATCATCAGCGGCAGCACCGTCCTGGCCGCCACGCTGATGGACGCCGTACACCGGGCCACCGTACTCGCCGACCAGGCAGAGGGCGCCTTCGCCCTGTTCATGGAGGCGACCAGGGCCGAGCAGGGATCGCTGGACGCGCGTACCCACAAAGAACGCCGCATCCCCGAGCAGAACGCGATCGCGGCGCGTCTGCGCGCGATGGTGGCGGGCTCGGGCTGGATGACGGAAGAGGGCCGCCGGCGCCTCGATCCGGCGGACTACCACCCGCGGGTCCAGGACGCGGTGTCGGTGCGGGCGGCGCCGCACATCATGGCCGGGCTGCGGCAGGTGCTCGCCGACACGCGCCGGGCCCTGGTACGGGAGGCCAACGCTTCGACCTCCAACCCGCTGATCTTCAAGCGCGATCAAGGGCCGGGGTACGAGTTCGTGATGGGCGGCAACTGGGACGGCTCCGTCATGGGGCACCTCGCCGACACCGTGAACGCGGAGATCACCGACATCGGGGTGCTGTCGCAGGAACTGTCGGGGCGGCTGCTGTCCCCCAGATGGAGCTACGGCCTGCCGGCCAATCTCGCCGGCGGGACGGTCGGCCTGAACTCCGGAATGGTGCAGGTGCAGACGGTGGCCGCCGCGCTGATCCCGGAGATGCAGGCCAGGGCCACACCCGCGGGCACCCTGTCCCGGCCGGTCAAGGATGGGCAGGAGGACCACAACACGATGGCGATGGCCTCGGTCCGGCACCTGCACGAGAACCTCGACCGGCTGGAAATCGTCCTGGCGGTCCAGTACCTGATGTCCGCTCAGGGAATCGACCTCATCGCGCAGCAGATGTCCGGCCTGCCGCTCGGCACCGGCACGCGGACCCTGCTGGCGGAGCTCAGGGAGTACATCACGCCCCTGGGTGATGACCGCTATCTCACTCCTGACCTGGACCGGGCCATCTGGCTGGTGCACAACCAGCACCTGGTGCCGTACGTCGCGGGATGATACGAGTGGCGCGACTCTTTCTTCTCCTGTTGCCGGATCAGGTGCGGAAGCTGTTCCTCACAACGACCGGCTACGGACCCCGAAAACGGTACTGTCACTGGCCCAAACAGCGGTCCCCGCGAGGTCACCCTCCGCGAGGCGGCCTCGGGAAACATGTGATGTTTCGGCGTGGCCTGCCACAGGTTCACGCGAACATGTGCGCTTTGCTGAAGGCCTTGTTAGAGGTCAGGATGATCGAGCCCTTTTCGTAGCGTTTGGAGATCATCTGGAAGGCCAGGTTGGCTTCGTCGCGGTCTATTGGCAGAGCCACGGGGCTACGACGAAGTCGGACGGCGGCATGTACAAACCGTCCCTCTCCTTCAGTCTTCACCGGCAAGGGACACGAGAACAAGACTGTTTCTAGTTGGTCAATCTTGTGAGACTGACGGGCATGACCAGCCTGAACGAACATGACTTTGCTGATCTCGTCCGTCGGCTCGCGCATGTCCGCTGGATCGCCGGAGGCGCCGGTGCGGGCAAGAGCACCCTCAGCCAGGTCTTGGCCGAACGCTATGATGTGGTCGTTTATGACGGCGATCTGGCCGAACGTCACTACATCCAGCGGTGTTCCCCGCAGCGACATCCGTACATGTGCGCACTGCTGCAAACACCCCTGGAACAGAGATGGACGGGCCGCACGCCGGAAGAGATCTTCCAGAGCATGCCCAGTCTGCACGGCGAGACAATCGGACTCGTCATCGAAGACCTGCTCACCCTGCCAACCGACCGCCCCGTTCTGGTCGACGATTTCCGTAGCCTGCCCGAACACGTCGCACCATTGCTGAAGTGGCGCGAGCAAGCTGTATTTCTGCGGCCAACGCCCGAATTCCGGCGCCATGCATTGGGCGCCCGATTCGCTGACCCAGCTCGAGCACGAGCCAACTGGGGAAACTGCGACCACGCTGAGGCGATGGCGAATCGGCTGGGCCGCGACGAGCTCTGGGACGACGAGGTACGACGCCAAGCTCTCAAGCAGGATTTGCCGGTGCTGGATGTCGACGGCTCTCGAGACATTGCTGAGTTGGCCGACGAACTGGCGGCGAGGTTTCTCCTGGCCCGGAACTGACTGTGCACGCTCGGCTGGTCTTCTGGGAGACACTGAACGGCGCGACCACCGCCACCCCGGCATCCGCCGCGCCGTCGTCCAGGGCCGTCTGGGCCGCGTCGAACGTCCAGCTCGTGAACTGGCAGACGGGCAAGTGCCTGACCATCGCCGGCGGCGTCAGCACCGAGAACAACGTCGAGGCCGTCCAGTACACCTGCGACAGCCACCCCTCCCGCTTCTGGGAAATCCGCGACTACTACGGCTGAGCCCAACGAAGACTGCGGCAGGGGAAAACCAGTACAGAGGGAGGGATTACCGTCGCCCTAAGCCGAGAATTTCGACCTCGTGACCGCAATGGCCGCCCCAGCGCAGGGTGGCGGTACGAGAAGAGGGACTCGACCATGCCCAAGTACATGATCCAGGCGACCTACACCGCGGATGGCCTCAAAGGAGTGTTGCGAGATGGCGGCACTGGACGCCGGCAAGCGGTGGAGCGCATGGCGGAAAGCGTCGGTGGACGGGTCGAGCAGATGTATTTCGCCTTCGGCGAGACGGACACGTATGTGATCGTCGAGCTGCCGAGCAACGCGGCTTCGGCCGCTGTGGGGCTCACGATATCGGCGACCGGGGCGGTACGAACGAAGACGGCGGTCCTGCTGACGCCAGAGGAGATCGACGATGCCGCGCGGATGGAGGTGGCATACCGGGCTCCTGGCGCCTGACGGATCTCTCCAGGCCTGGGGAGCGGGCACCAGCAGGACGGTTCTAGAGGCCCGTCACCAGCGGAAACGTGGTGACGGGCCTATCGCTTTGTTGCGGACTCGTTACGGGGCCACGTCTTGCCGTCTCCACGATGCTTGCTGTTAACGTGGTTACGCGCGTTGGTTGCGCGCGTAAACGACGTCGCAAGCGGATCATCTGCTGGAAGGACCGGTACGTGCTCGACCCCCACCCGCACATCCGCCCGGGCCGCCCCTGGTTCGACACCAACGGTGTGCGAATCCAGGCTCACGGCGGATCCATCCTGTACGTCGACGGCACGTTCTACTGGTACGGCGAGAACAAGGAGAAGACCGTCCCCGGCAGCGGCATCTGGCACTGGGGCGTGCGCCTGTACGCCTCCCGCGATCTGTACGAATGGGAAGACCGCGGGCTGATCATCCCGCCCGAGCCGGACGACCCCGCCAGCCCGCTCCACCCGGCCAAACAGGTCGATCGGCCTCACATCATCCATGACCGGCGGACCGGCCGGTTCGTCTGCTGGCTCAAGATCATGGGGCCGGAGTTCCAGGAATCCACGGTGCTGGTCGCCGACGCCATCGAAGGGCCGTACCGGATCGTGCGCACCGGCCTGCGGCCGCTCGGCATGAGCGCCGGAGACTTCGACCTGGTCGTGGACCCGTACGACGGCAAGGGCTACTACTACTTCGAGCGCGTCCACAGCGAGCTGATCTGCGCGCCCCTCCGGTGACCATCTCGGCGCTGGCCCGCACGTACATCTTCAGCCCGCGCCAGAGCCCCGACTTCGCCTGGAACTGGCTCGGGAAACTGCTGTTCATGTCGGGCCTGACCTTCAGCTCCACCTTCACCGCGTTCTTCCTGGCCGCCCGGATGGGCGTGAGCGTGAAAGAGGTCGCGGGCCTGGTCGCCGGCATCGCGGGCGGCAGCATCCTCGCCGCTGTAGCCGGCGCCATCGGTGGCGGTTTCCTGTCCGACAAGCTGCGCCGCCGCCGGATGTTCGTGCTGGTCGGCGCCTGCGTGTTCGCCACGGGCGGGGTCGTCATGGCGCTTTCCCCGAGCATCCCACTGATCATCGTCGGCGCGGTGCTCAGCAACCTGGGCATCGGGGTGTTCTCCGCCGTGGACCAGGCGCTGATGCTGGACGTACTGCCCGACCGGGAGGCCGACGCCGGCCGCTACACCGGCATCTACGGCTTCGCCAACACGGTCGCGCAGGGCATCGCGCCCCTCATCGCACCGATCTTCCTGGCGATCGGCGCCACCGGCGGGGAGAAGAACTACGCCCTGCTGTACTTCATCGCGGCCGCGTTCACCGTGGCCGGTGGCCTGGTCGTCCTGCTGCGCGTCAAGTCCGTTCGCTAATCAAGGAGTACGCGTGATCCGCACGTCCTTCAACGACAACTGGCAGGTACGGCCGAAGACCAACCCCTTCGCCGAACTGTCCGGCCAAACGGTGCCGTACCGGGAGGTGACGCTGCCACACGATGCCATGATCGAGCAGACTCGCGTGCCCTCTGAGGAGGGTGGTGCGGGCGCTTACTTCCCGGGTGGGGTGTACGAGTACCGCAAGATTTTCTTCGTGCCCGAGGAGCACCGGGGCCAGCGGGTGGTCATCGAGTTCGAGGGCGTCTACCGGGACGCGGCCGTGTTCATCAACGGTGATTACGCGGGCCAGCGGCCCTACGGCTACTCGCTCTTCCGTATTGACGCCGATCGGTTTCTGCGGTTCGGGCAGGACAACGAGATCCGTGTCGAGGCCCGTGCGCACCAGGATTCGCGCTGGTACAGCGGTGCCGGGATCTATCGGGACACCTGGCTGCTGGTCGGCGAGGTGGTCCGCATCATCCCGGACGGCGTTCGGATCACGACGCCGGACATCGACGCCGAACGGGCGGTGGTCGAGGTCGCCACGACGGTGGTCAACGACTCGATCGAGATCCGCACGGCCGACCTTGTCACCGAGATCAGCGACGCCGCCGGGACCGTGGTGGCGATCGGCAGGTCGACGGTGACCGTGCTGCCCGGCGAGTCCGCGATCGCCCGGCAGCGGCTCTACGTGCGCGAACCCGACCTGTGGAGCGTCGCTGACCCCGCCCTGTACACGTGCGACGTGACGCTGGCGGGTCTCGATTCCGAGCGGGTCACGTTCGGCATCCGGTCGCTGCGCCTCGATCCCGTGCACGGGTTGCGGATCAACGGTGAGAGCGTCAAGTTGCGTGGCGCCTGCGTTCACCACGACAACGGCGTGCTGGGCGCGGCCACTCACGCCCGCGCCGAGGAACGCCGCGTGCGGATCTTGAAAGAGGCCGGGTTCAACGCGATCCGGATGTCGCACCACCCGATGAGCAAGGCCATGCTGGAGGCCTGCGATCGGCTCGGGATGCTGGTCGTGGACGAGGCGTTCGACATGTGGACCTCGGCCAAGAGCCCGTACGACTACAGCCTGAGCTTCCCCGAGTGGTGGGAGCGCGACGTCGAGGCGATGCTCGCCAAGGACTACAACCATCCCAGCGTGATCATGTACTCGATCGGCAACGAGATCCCCGAGACCGGAACCCCCTCCGGCGCCGCCTGGGCCCGCAAGCTCGCCGAGAAGGTCCGCGTCCTGGACGGCACCCGGTACGTCACCAACGCGATCAACAACATGCTCGCCGTGATGTCCGAGCTGGCCTCCCTGAGAGAGCAGGCGGCGGGCATCAACACCCTGATGGCCGACGCCGGGGACATGATGAACGCCGTCGCCGTCTCCGACGTGGTGACCGAGCGCACCGCCGAGTCCTACAGCGTGCTCGACGTCGCCGGCATGAACTACTCCGACCGCCGCTACGCCCTCGACCACGAGAGGTTCCCGGACCGCATCATCCTGGGCACCGAGACCTTCCCCACCCGCATCGACCGCAACTGGGCCCTGGTCCAGCAGTACAGCACGGTGATCGGCGACTTCACCTGGACCGGCTGGGACTACCTGGGCGAGGTCGGCATCGGCCGCCCCCAGTACGGCTCGACGCCCACGCACGTGGCGCCGTACCCGTACCTGCTGGCCGGCTGCGGCGACATCGACATCACCGGCCACCGCCGCCCCGCCTCCTACTACCGCGAGATCGTCTTCGGCCTGCGCACCCGGCCCTACCTGGCGGTGTGGCGGCCCGAACACCACGGCGAGACCTTCATCGGCAGCCCCTGGGCATGGAGCGACACCCTGCCCAGCTGGACCTGGCCCGGCCACGAAGGCGCACCCATCACGATCGAGGTCTACGCCGACGCTGCTGAGGTGGAAGTCCTCCTCAACGGCCGCTCCCTCGGCCGCCGCCCGGTGGACCGCTTCCGCGCCGCGTTCGAAGCAACATACGAGCCGGGCGAGGTGCTGGCCATCGCCTACCGCGACGGCGTCGAGAGCGGCCGTGACGTGCTGCGCTCCGCGATCGGCCCCGTGCAACTTCGCGCCGAAGACGACCGGCCCGTCATCTCGGCCACCGGCGGCGACCTCGCCCACATCACCCTCACCCTGACCGATGCCGACGGAACCCTCTATACCTCGGCCGACCGTGAGGTGCGTCTGGCGGTCTCCGGGGCGGGCGCGCTCATCGGCTTCGGCAGCGCCGACCCGTCCACCGAGGAACGCTTCGACGCGACCGAACGCCGCACCTACGACGGTCGCGCCCTGGCCGTCGTCCGTCCCACCGGACCGGGCAAGATCCGGCTGCTCGCCTCCGCCCCGGACTGCGACCCGGCCGAGATCATCATCACCGTGGAGTCACCCTCATGATCGACCGTGAAGCCCTGGTCCGCCGCCCAACCCCGACGGCTTCGTGCTGGCCGACGCGATGTCGACGTATGAGACCTCGCGCGGGCCGGTCCAGTACCCGGACAAGTTCGACATGACCGCGATGATGGGCGGCGACGTCAGCCGGGAGTACCAGGCCGGAACCTGGCTGCACATCAACCCGCACCGGCTCGACCTGGGCCGCATCGGGCTCCTCCTCAGACCCGAGGCAGGCGCGCCGGGAGAGACCGACCCCGCCGTACTCACCGATCCGCGTCAGCGGTGGTGGGGCCTGGAGATCGCCCAGCGCTGGCGCGAACGCCTCGGCCTAGAACGGCACGAGCACTGGCAGCACATCCAGGACCACCTGGCTCTGCCACGTCAGGAGAAGGGCGTTTACTCGGCGATCGCCACGGAACCGTACCTGCGCCGCGACGACCACCCCTCGATGTTGTGCGCCCTCGGCGTCGTCCCTGAGGCTCCGCTCATCGACCCCGCCGTCATGGAGGCCACCCTCCTCGACGTCCGCGATCACTGGGACTGGAACAGCGCCTGGGGCTGGGACTTCCCCGTCATGGCCATGACCGCCACCCGCCTCGGCCGCCCCGACCTGGCCGTGGACGCCCTCCTCACCGACACCGCCAAGAACACCTACCTGGCCACCGGACACAGCCCGCAGATCGGCAGCATTCTGCCCCTCTACCTACCGGCCAACGGGGCTCTCCTCACCGCTGTCTCTCTCATGGTCGCCGGGTGGGAGAGCGCGGACACCGACGAGTGTCCGGGCTTCCCTGGCGACGGGAGCTGGACCGTCCAGCACGAGGGCTTCCAAGCATGGCCCTAGGTGGATGAGCGTTGGACGACGTGCGGATGGGTCGAGGCGTCGATGTGACTGGGGGCCTGGCCCGCGCCGGCGAGGCTGGTGACGATCGTCGCGGCGCGGTGGCGGGCCACGTCGTGCAGGTCCCAGCAGACGGTGGTGAGTGGCGGGGCCGCCAGGCGTGCCGTGGGAATGTCGTCGGCTCCGACGACGGCCATGTCGGTGGGGATGGCGAGGCCGTGGTCGTGCAGGCCGGCGAGTACGGCGAGCGCGGTCTCGTCGTTGAAGGCGCAGACACCGGTCACCGCCTGTTCGCGCCATCCGGTGATGGCCTGCGCCGCGCTGGCGATCTCCAGGTGTACGGTCAGCGCCACGGGAGGTTCGAGCCCGGCCCGCACGCACGCGTCGGTGGCGCCTTGCAGGCGTTCGTCGGCCATCTGCCGGAAGGCGGGGTGGCCTGGCAGGGCATAGCCGAGGCGTCGATGGCCCCGGCTGATGAGGTGCTCGGCCTGCAGGCGGCCCAGGTGCCGCATGGGAGAGGCGTCCTCGGACTCGGAGGGGAGCACGAGATCGGCGCCGGCACGGCGCAGAGCCTGGACGGTGTCCTGGTCGAAGGAGGAGAAGCCGACGACCACGGAGGCGTCGACGGCCGCGCACACGTCAGGTAGTGACCGGCCGTGTGCTGCGGCGAGGTGGGTGACCAGCGTCAGGCCGTAGGCCGCCAGCGCGGTGGCCAGCTCTTCGACGAAGCGGCTGATGCCCGCCCCGATGGGCAGGTCGGGGATGGCCAGGAGCACGACGTCGCTGCGGCCGGCCGCCAGGGAACGGGCGGAGGCGTGCGGACGGTAATCCAGCTCGCGGGCGGCCTCCAGGACTCGGCGCCGGGTCTCCTCGGTGATGCGCATTCCGGGCTTGTCGTTGAGCACGAAGCTCACGGTGGCACGGGAGACACCGGCGGCCCGGGCGACGTCCGAACTGGTGATCCGCTTGACGGGCATGCGGTCCTCTCATCGATCGCATTCCTTGGCAGGACTCATCGTAGGACCTGACGGGTAACGCGTGTAATCAGAGGTCAGGCGAGGACGATGGTGGATTCGTGCTCGACGAGCAGGTGGATGATCGCCCGTTCGTCGGGAGTGGTGTTCGGCTGGTGCAGGGTGAGCGCGAGTCTCCCGTCGCGGAGCCGTACGATCATGCCGTGGCCGCCGTCCGCGGACCACAGCGCCCGCTCCTCCTGTGTCCAGGGCCCGGTGACCTGCCCGGACGTGGAGTGGGCGATGCCCATCGCGTACCCCTGCTCGCCGAAACTGGACCACAGCATGAGCAGATGCCCGCTGGTGAGGTGGAAGAGGAACGGGCCGTCGGTGACGTACGTCGCAGAGTGGTCGAGAGGTTTGGCCCACGGGGCTTCGGAGGCGTTGAAGAGGAAGACCGGTGTGCCGGCCGATTGGCGCAGGTCGCTGGTGAGGCGCTGAGCCTAGATCGCCCCGTCACGGATCTGGGTCCACTCCTGGCAGTAGACGAGCCAGGGGTCGCCCGTGTCGTCGACGAAGAGGGTGCCGTCGAGGCACTGCCACTCCCGCGGAGTGATCGCGCCGTCGCTCCACGGCGCGAAGGGGCCCTCGGGCGTGTCCGCCACGAGCACCTGGGTCCCGCGGTAGCCGTCGGGCCCGGTGAAGGTGGCGAACATGAACCATCGGCCCTGGTGCTCATGCACCTCGGGCGCCCAGTACATGCCCTCACTCCAGAAGTCGGCGGGCGGGCGGAACGCTTCGAACGGACCTTCCCAGGTGCGCAGGTCCGAGCTGCGGTAGGCGTCGAAGCCCACGCCGGGCCGGACCAGATGTTCTGGTCCGTGCTGCCGTAGAGCCAGTAGGTCGATGTCGAGCGGTCGTTGAGGATGAACGGGTCGCGGATCTGGATCTCGTCGAGGGTCAGGTCGCTCAGTGCCGGCTAGCCGGCTTCCGATGCGCGCATCGGGCGGGAGCGCCTGCGCCGGTTCACCAGGACGATCAGCGCTATCTGGATGACAAGTAGCACCAGCGCGATCAGTCCCGACGCGGCGCTCATCTCTTCCTCCGAAAGCCCGCCAGCACATTCCGTTATGTTGCCGCCCGCATAGAGAAGGGTGCAGTCACGTCCCAGGATCGTGGCAACAATGAAAAAGTTGGCAAGCAGAAGAGGGATCGCGCCCAGGGCGAGGAGCAGCGGGAGGTGATTCGCCTTTCCGCCTGCCGGGTTCACCTGCGCCGGCACAGCTTCGAGAAGCCTGCCTGCATCGGAATCACGGCTCATTCCGAACACGTAAGCATAGGCAAGCGATCACGACAAGGTCGGTACTGTTTGGTCGGTCATGCGCTGGCCGTAGATCTTGGGTGGGGCGCTATCGGGATTCGGTCGAAGAGAGCTGGTGCTCCGCGCCCCAATCCCATAGGGCTTGCAGAACGGGGCCGAGGCGGCGCCCGTCTGCGGTGAGTGTGTAGGAGACCCGGGGCGGCCAGCCAGGCTGACGGTGGCGAGCGAGCACACCGGCTTCCGTCAGGTGCGCCAGCCGATCGGACAGGGGGCCCATGCCGCCAATGAGCGATTCTTGAGTCTCGGGCTGCCGATCACCGTTCGGCCGCGACACGTCTACACCGCCGGTGACATCGCCTTGCTGATCGTCGACTGGGTCATCGACGGGACGGATCGTGACGGCCGTCCCGTACACATCGAGGGCACCGCCACCGATGTCGCCCGATGGTTTATCCCTGCGAAGGCCTGGTCGGTGTCAGATGGGCGCGTTCACCCTGCGCGCTGAACAGGGTGAGCACCTCCGCGGGCTGGCCGTCGGCGCTGCTGCCGATCCAGTGCGGTACGTGGGTGTCGAACTCCGCGGCCTCGCCGACGCCGAGCCGGAACTCCTGCTCGCCGAGCACGAACCTGACGTGTCCGTTGAGGACGTAGAACCACTCGTATCCCTCGTGGGTCCGCGGGTTCATCGTGGGTGCTCGGCCGGCGGGTGGATAGATCACCTTGTACGCCTGTATGCCACCGGCCCGCCTGGTCAGTGGCACCATCACCAGCCCGGATCGCCGCACTGGTCGCAGATGGATACGCGGGTCGCCGGTGGGCGGCGCCGCGACGAGATCATCGAGCGGGACGCCGTGCGCCCGGGCCAGAGGCAGTAGCTGCTCCAGCGTGGGTCGGAGCTTGCCGTTCTCGAGACGGGACAGAGTGCTCGCGGTGAGGCCGGTTTCGTCGGCCAGCGCCGCCAGCGTGGTGCTCCGCGCCTTGCGCAGGGCGCGTAGACGCGGCCCAACTCCGGCCAACACGTCTTCTGCGGGGTTGTCCATGCCTCCCGATAATGCGGATCCGCAACTTTTCTTGCAAGTTGGAAGCGGCGGTGGCGATCCTGTCGTACATCACCGGCGCCGAAGGTGCGCATCGGTCACGCTCGGCACGCCGTACGACGAAGGGGCAAATCTGATGGATTCCACCCGAAGCCGACGTTCCACCGCCGACCAGGGCGAGGCGGACGAGGACGCCGAACTGTTCTGGGAGCGGCACTACCGCACCCGGCGTACCTGGGACGCACGCGTCAACCCGCTGCTCGCCGAGATCGCCGCGCCGCTGCGCCCCGGCGCCGCCCTCGATCTGGGCTGCGGCGCCGGCGGCGACGCCATCTGGCTCGCCCAGCAGGGCTGGCACGTCACCGCCGTGGACATCTCCACCACCGCCGTCGAACGGGTACGGGAACGCGCCCGCGATCTCGGCATCCCGGACCGGGTCGCCACCGAACAGCACGATCTGGCCAGAAGCTTCCCGGCCGGCCAGTTCGATCTCGTCTCCGCCCAGTACTTCCAGACCCCGTTCCCGTTGCTCCGCGGCCAAGTCCTGCGCACCGCCGCACAGGCCCTGCGCTTCGGCGGTCTGCTGCTGATCGTCGACCACGGCTCCACCGCGCCCTGGTCATGGAACCAGGACCCCGACATCCACTACCCCACACCCACCGAGATCGCCGCCGAACTCGATCTCGACCCCGCGCACTGGTCCGTCCTGCGCGCCGACATGCCCCGCCGCCAGGCCACCGGACCCGCAGGTGAGACCGCAACTGTCATCGACAACATCCTGCTCGTCCAACGAACCGTCTGAACCACAGTGGAGTGACTCGATGCAGCGATCCAGAACACGGACGAAGGACACCACGCCGCCGCGGACCGGCGCCGACGAGAAGGCCACCCTGCGGGGCTTCCTCGACTATCTGCGGAACGCGATAGCGGACAAGGTCGCGGGCGTGCCGGAACCGCAGGTCCGTACGGCCGGAGTGCCCTCGGGCACCAACCTTCTGGGGCTGGTCAAGCATCTGGCGTTCGTCGAACGGTTCTACTTCCTCGGGGAGGATGCCGGCGACTGGCCCGCGACCATGCGGCCGTCCGCGGAGGACACCGTCGACGGCGTACTCGCCGACTACCGGAAGACCGTCGAACGAGCGAACCAGGTCATCGACGCCTGCCCAGACCTGGCCCTTCCCGCCCCGCGACCCTCGCGCCCAGGGCCGGCGCCATCGATGCGATGGGTCCTGGCGCACATGATCGAAGAGACCGGCCGGCACGCCGGCCACGCCGACATCCTCCGCGAACAGATCGACGGATCGACGGGCCGCTGACCAGCGCGTGGTGCCATGTGCCCGCTTGGATTGCAACTTGCAGTTCTAAGTTAGAATGTTAAGTTAGTAGGGTGGAACGCAATCTGAGTTTCAACCTGCATGTCCTCACCGCCCGCCTGGACCGGGCGGCCGACCGGATCCTGCGGGCGCAGTACAACGTGTCCTACAGCCGCTTCCTGGCGCTGACCCTGGTAGGGGAGCTGGGCGCCTCGACACAACGGGCCCTTGCCGAGTGCCTCGGCGTGACCGAGCCATCGGTGAGCCGGATGACCGCCATCCTTGCCGCCGAGGGACTTCTCGACGTCCAGCCCGACCCGGGCGGGGGGCGCCGCCGACGGCTGAGCCTCACGGACAAGGGGAAGCAGTTGGTGTCCTCGGTCCAGCAGGGGTTCGAAGAACGGCTGGCCGCACTCGTGACACACAGCGGCGTTCCGTACGACGAGTACGCGAAGCACACCGCGCAGCTGTTGGCGACGTTCGACCACGTGGAGCGGGAGGGGACCAAGTGAGCCAGAGCATCCCGACCCCGCCGGTGCGCGCGGTCTTCTCAGCCGACGGTACGCGGATCAGCTATCAGACGATGGGCGCTGGGCCGGGCCTCATCGTGCTCGGTGGCGCTCTGCGAACCTCGCAGGACTACCTCCCGTTGGCCTCGGTGTTGGCCCGCTCCTTCACGGTGTATCTCGCCGAGCGGCGGGGGCGTGGCGCCAGCGGCCCTCAGGGAGACCAGTACTCCTTAGGCAAGGAGGTAGAAGACCTCCTTGCCATCCAGGCGGAGACCGGGGCGCGGCTGGCGTTCGGTCACAGCTACGGCGGACTCGTCGTCCTTGAGACCGCACGGTCGTTCCAGGTGTTCGAGCGCATCGCGGTGTATGAGCCGGGAGTGCCTGCCGGTCCTGTCCCCACCGGCTGGATGGCTCCTTACCTGGAGCGGCTGGCCGCGGGTGATCCTTATGGCGCGTTCGTCCACTTCATCCGAGGCTCGGGCGGCGCGCCGGCCTTTTTGACCAAGCTGCCTTACTGGTATCTGCGCATGGCGTTACGGGTGGGATTCCGAGGGCCGAGCTGGCAGCGGATGCGGCCCCTTCTGGAGGCCAATCTGGCCGAGCATGAGCAGGTCGCAGCCCTACAGGGCCGGCTTGCCGCGTTCTCGGCCGTTACCGCTTCGGTGCTGCTCCTTTGCGGGGGCCGCAGCTCGCGCGCGAGCAGGGAGGAGTTCGACGCCGTACGCGACACCCTGCCTGACGTCACGCTCGAAACCTTGGACGGCCTCAACCATTTCGGGCCTGAAGGGAAATCAGCCCTCGTTGTAGCCGAGCGGGCTCTGGCGTTCCTCCTTTGACATTTTCGCGGCCGGCAGAAGCAGCCGACCGTCGCAAGCGGGCTGATCACCGGTTTCTGGTGGAGAAGGTAGTGATGGAAGCGATCGAACTTCAGGAACGACTGCTCCCGCTAATTCGTGAGCATCTATCGACCTTCGAGGAAAGGTACGGATACCCGCCGGACGAGAATGTCATAGAGGCCGCCTCGAGTCGCGAGAACGCCGCAGTCCTTGCGGCGGAATTCCCTTCCCGCCTTCCGTTCGAGATAGGCAGATTCTTTGCTGTAATCGCCCGCGTCTCGTTGCCCGACTTCTGGAATGGCTATTTCATCGGACCCCCTCTACGCAGTTCCTGTTCCAGAAGGAGCGCCGGTGTACCTCCTTGCGCCGGGAGAGATCCGTGACGGCTGCTATCGCCATCCTCTCGGCGCCGCAAGTGGACCCGCCATAGTAGCTCCAACCTTCGGGGGATTTCTCAGCAAATTTGTTTCAGGTCTAGAAGTATTTATTCGAGCCGGGACTGCCGGCCCATTCGCGTAAATGTTTCCAGGTGCCGAAATTAAAGATCCCGTCTTCTCTTCGCGGGTGTCGCCCGCCTGGACCAGGCGAGGGCTGGCCTGACATAGTCGCTAGATGGATCATCGTTCTCACGCTTGGGCTCAACGACGGTTACGGTCGCTGGTTTGGCTGGAGTTGCTTAACATCCCGCTGCAGGCGGTGATCTGGTTCGGCGTGGTGGGGCTTCCGGTGACCGCGGGAAACGGCGTGGGCTTCGCGTTGTTCGCGCTTCTCTTGCTGGAAGGAGCCGGGTATTGGTCGGCCAAGCGCCGCCAGATCGCCATGCGAAAGAGGTCCCTTCCAGGAGCCGGCGCCTTCGTGGTCGCCCGCAGGGGTAACGTTGCCGTGCTGGTCGCTGGATTACTGTTCATCCTCTGGGCGGTGGTGGTCGATCCGGGGGCAGGAAGCTGGCCCGGCCTGGGGTTTGGGCTGTTCGCCGTGCTGGAGCACGTGAACTACTTCCATGTCCAACTCATGTACGACACCACTGAGGATGTCCGCTACCTGCGCTCGCGTGGCTTGCGCCGCGCCCATTTGGCCCGCGATCTCGCAGTCCAGGCAAGAACGCGTTCTCTATCGCGCTCCTGATGACGACCGGCCGTCGTTTCTGATAACCCGAGGGGCACACGCATCCGCACTACCAACACGCTGGGGGACGTGCCAGCGGCGTCGCTCCAGATCCCACGCCGCCACGCCTGTCTACCGGGCAGCCCCTGACAGCAGAACTGTCCAGACTCTCCATGCTTCCTTCGTCGATGATGGGACAGTTTCGTGGATCTGATCGCCAACGCCACCGGTCAGAAGGTCATGCGCGCTCTGCGGGCGGACGGCCTGATTCGCACCGAACCCGGCATGGGCAGCTTCGTGACCACCCCAGAGGAGCGTCAGGAGGCCGAAGGCCAGTGATCGAGGGCTGGCCCGCGTGAGGATGCCCGGGTGAGGTGCTTTCGCCTGGGGGAAGTCGGTGTTCTACCTGGCCATCGTCGAGACCGGAACCGTGCGCCAGCAGGCCGAGGTGCGCCAGTGGGAG
This sequence comes from Nonomuraea sp. NPDC052129, assembly GCF_040680095.1. NCBI lineage: Bacteria > Bacillati > Actinomycetota > Actinomycetes > Streptosporangiales > Streptosporangiaceae > Nonomuraea > Nonomuraea sp. NPDC052129. Next base: position 129,398 of record NZ_JBFAVX010000037.1, read on the forward strand.
GTCCTCGCGTACGACGAAGTTCGATTCTCGACAAGATCGTGCTTGATCAGGACGGCGTGGGAGGCGCGCCAGCCTTGTACTCACCCGCCAGCGGTGGACAGGAGATCGAGTGTGTGAGTGAGGGCGGCGCGGCCTCTGCGCAGAGCGGCGGCCGGATCGGTCCCGGAGGGGCCCTGCCAGCGTTGATAGACCACAGTAGAGCTCCGCCGCACGGACACCGCGACGTGCGTGACAGAGTCCTGACCGGCGGCCAAGGTCTCGATCTCGCCAATCCATGGGCCCCTGGTGAAGGGCTCGACGCGGGGGCGGACATTCTTGAAGAGCGCGTCGCGGAAGTCGCAGCTCCTTCCCCCGCTCTCGCCTGGTCCGGCCCAAAGAAGTGGCCGGACGCGCGCCTGTTCGGCGCTCTGCTCATCGGGCAGGAACAGCACGTCCTCGCGGACGGAGACCTCACCGATCAGGCGACGCGTGATGGCGGGCGCGCTGCCGTACACGTTCTCGTTGAAAGCCAGTGAGCAGATCCAGTCATGGTCGGTATCAGTAGGGCTCGACCACGGCGCCATGTCCTGGCCGTACACGGACGGCGGGGGCAGGGCCGCGGCTATCGCTGTTGAGGCCGCGGGGGCGGCGCTGGACGGTGCGGGGCTGGTGGGGGCACCGCCTACGGCGGCCAGCACGGACGTTGCCACTGCGGCGCCTTGGAGCAGCGGCGGCCGACCCGGTAGGCCGCCCGCCTCGAATTCCCAGTCCCACGACACTTCGGCCAGCAGCGCGCCACGGGCGGCCACGATCGTCGCCCTGGCGCCCGAGTCGCCATACTCCGTCCAGTTCTCCGTGGTGACCAGGGCCTGCGTGCCACGCCATCCCCGGCGGTCGAAATCGGCCACCTCGCTGAGCGCATAGTCAGGGCGATCATCGCACTGCTCGGTGCCGCGCCGGGCTGCCGCGACCAAGCGGGTCGCCTGCGCGGGCGAGGTGATCCAGAACCGTACCTCCAACGGCCTTGCCACCTCCTCGGCGTGCAATTGCGCGGTGTAGCCGGGCACGCCCTCGGGTGGCAGCCGCGCCTCGACGCCCTGCCCCTGTTCCGGCCAGCACCAGTGCAACAAAGGGGCGTTCAAGCTCAGTGCGTAGGGCGCGTAGGTGACGCCGATGTCCCCCAGGCCGCGGTCGACGTCATCGTTCGCGCGGCCCCGCAGTCGCTCAGCGATCTCCTCGACGGAGGCCGCCGCGTCCTTGGGCATCGGCAGCGCAGGCATAGCCAGCTGATCGAGACCACCGAGGGTGAACAATAGGGTGACGGCTGCGGCGGCGACGCGCAGCCCACAAGCCCTGGCAAGATCCACAACGAATACGACGCCGTGCACATGATCAAGGTTCACCTGGTGCGCAAGCGTTCTCAGCGATCGTCACATGGGATGCGGAATCTCGGAAGCCCGGATGACCCTGCTGCGCTGGATCGGTTTCCCGACCCCCGCGGCTCCTGATCCCCTCCATCCCGACGTTTTGTTTCGCGGGAGATACCGGCTTGGTTCGGCGGGACCGGGCTCAACGGCCAACGCTCTGATGGTGGTCGAGCCGACGTCCCCAAATGAGGTAGGCCAGCGCGACATTGTGAAGCAGCTGATCCGCTACCAGTCACCCCTAAAGCTGGGGATGCCCCTCCCGCCGTTGGTTAGGCGACAGTCGTGACAGAAAACTTCCCAAGGCTTTCGGAGGAAATCGTGCGTCGTTCGCTGCTCGCCATCCCCGCCGCGCTGGCCCTGACGCTCGGGCCGGCGACCGCCGCCCACGCCGACAATTACCCGTCGACCTACATTCGCAGTAATGCCAGTAGCAGCGCGAAATGCATTGGCCTGGCCAACGGCGGAAGCGTCGAAAACGGCACTCTGCTCGTGGTGTGGGACTGTCATTATCATGTCGACCAGTATTGGCATGGCAATGCCGACGCTTCGATCCGCAGCCGCGCCGCCACCAACAAGTGCGTCGGTTTGGCCAACGGCGGAAGCGTCGACAACGGCACTCCGCTCGTGCTGTGGGACTGCCACGGGCATCCCGACCAGCAGTGGAAGTTCGCCAATGTCGGGGGCAGCGCCTATGCCATTCGCAGCCTCGCCGCCCCTAACAAGTGCGTCGGTTTGGCCAACAGAGGAAGCACCACCAACGGCACCTGGCTGGTGCTCTGGGACTGCCACGGTAACCCTGACCAGCAGTGGCTGCTCCCGAACAGGCCATCGACCTACGGATTCACAAGCTGACAGATTTCACGCACCCCTTTAGGCCAAGGTCGTGCTTGCGTGGCGTCGGCGATCGCGATCCAGATGAGCTGATAGGCGATCAGCAGAGCGTAGAACTCCTGAGCGGTCCCGGGCATGGTCCGGGACCGCAGGACACGGCGGACCGGCATGGGCTTGGCTCCGCGCTCACCGTCTCGGCGTCGCAGCGACCTCGAGGCAGGCCGTGGCCGGAATATGGGTGGCGAACCTGCCGACTAGTTCGAGATCATCCGGCCATGTCAGATGACGCTTCAGGACCGTACCGAGTAGGCGAGACGGCTTTGCTGGCGGCGGTGCGGGAAGCCGAGCCATTGGTCGGGAGCTGGCGGCGGCGTCTCGATTCGTCCGCGAGTGCGGGGATTCCCGCGCATGTGACGGTGCTTTTCCCCTTCCTCGACATCGATCGCGTCGGGTCCGCGGTCATCGACGATTTGACCGCGCTGATCGGCGAGCACAGCCCGTTCGCCGTCCGGTTCGAGACGTGTCGGCGTTTCCCTGACGTGCTCTATCTCGCGCCGACGCCCGAGCAGCCGTTTCGTGCCCTGACCGAGGCCGTCGCGGCGCGATGGCCCGAAGCGCCACCGTACGGCGGACAGTTCGCGGACGTCATCCCGCATCTGACGGTCGCCCACGGCCAGCAGGCCCAGGTGTTCCACGAGGTGGAAGCCGCGATCACCCCACGATTGCCGGTCACGGCCCACGTGTCGTCGGTCAGTCTGTTCGTCAGCGACGGCGACCGCTGGCACCAGCACACCGAGTTCCCGTTGCTCGGCTGATCTAGTGCATGCGCGGTCATTCTCCGGTGACCTGGCTGCGCTCGATGAGCTCCAGCACGGCTTCCCTGGTTTCGCGGAAGACGGCGACGGTGTCGGCGGCGGCCGCGGTGATGCCCGGCTCGCCCGGAGCGACCGGCGGTTCGAGCAGTTGGGCCACGGTGTCGGCCAGTACCTCGTAAGGGTCGTCGACGCCGAGCGGGGCGGTGGCCGGGTCGGACATGGCCATGCCGAATCCGGTGAGTACGGCGTGCACGGTGTACGCCTGGTCGGGCCAGGGCCGGTCGTGGCGGGTCAGACCGTGGCGGTGGAGGATCGGCATGACCGCGTTGCACAGCGCGCTGGGCCTGGTGCGGGCGAACAACTCGCGGTCGCCGGCCTGCTGGGTGAGCAGCCGCAGCAGGTCGGGGTCGCCTCCGTAGAGGCGGGACGCCAGCGGGAGTTTCTCCGCCGTGCGGATCAGCAGCGGGGCCAGGCGGCGCGGCTGCACCACGGCGGGGTCGGCGGTGATGCGGGCGATGATCTCGTCCACGAGGGTCAGCAGTTCGCGGGCGAACAGCCCGAGGATGAGGTCCTCCTTGGCCGGCCAGTAGAGGTAGACGGTGCCCTTGCCGACGCCGGCCGTACGGGCGATCTCGCTGACCGTGACCTTGCGTACGCCGTGGTCGAGCACCAACTCGCGCGCGCTGTCCAGGATGCGGGCGGCTTTGCGCGATTGGTGCTCGATCAGCTGGCTCACCGGAGTCGTCCTCTTCCATGGCTCGTCACACGGCGGCGACGTCGAACTCTTTGTTCGTGAAGTCTGGGCCCTTCATTATCTTGCCCATGGCCTGCCCGAGGCCCGGCCGGTTCATCAGGCGGAGCATCACGGTGCGCATGATCTGCTCCCTGCGGTCGTGCGGGGTGAAGATCCTGCGCATGATGTACGCGCTGTCCTGCTCGGTATGGATGAACGGCCGCATCCGGGCCTCCCACGCCCGTAGCGCGCCGGGCAGGTCGCCGGGGTGGCGTTGCAGCATGGTGCCCAGCAGTTCGCCGCCGGCGATGCCGCTGGAGGCGCCCATGCCCGCGTACAGGGTGACGCACCAGGCGGCGTCGCCGACCAGGACGACCCGGCCGCGGTGCCAGCTCGGCATTTTGACCTGGTGTACGGAGTCGAACAGGTGGTCCGGCGCCTGCTCGAACGCCGTGAACAGGCTCTCCAGCACAGGGCCGGCGGGCCGCGGGCCGAAGGCGGCGCGGATGGACTCGATCGGCGGGCGCGCGAACTCGGCGTCGATGTCATCGGTGCGGTAGGAGAACATCAGGCTCGGCGCGTGGTCGGCGAAGGGGAAGGTCCACGCCGAGCGCCCCGGCTCGGCCAGGATCAGGCCCTCGCGCAGGCCGAAGCCCGCGACCGGCTCATTCAGCGCGGTGGCGCCGACCATGTAGTTCAGCGGACGCAGGTGGTCCTTGGGGCCGAAGACCAGCCTCCGCACGGTGGAGCGCAGCCCGTCGGCGCCCACCACCAGGTCGAAGCGCTCGGTGACGGTGGTGTCGGCGGCGGTGTCGTGCAGGGTGACCTCGGCCGCGGAGTCGTCCTGGGTGATGCGGGTGGGCACGGTGGAGTAGCGGATCTCCACATCGTCCGGCAGCGCGGAGAACAGTCCCTGTTCCACGTCGCCGCGCAGCAGTTGCCGGGGCTTGCTGACCAGGTTCGGGAGTTCGGTCGGGCTCATGCCGGGGGTGCGGCGCCCGGCCCGGTTGACCTCGTACACGGCGAGCTCCGGATGACCGCGGTCGCCAATCGCGTCCAGTACGCCCAGCCGCCGCGCCGAAGCGACCCCGGCGCCGAACAGCATGATGAAGTAGCCGCTCGAGCGGCGCGCTGGGGCCCGCTCCACCAGCACCGGCTCCCAGCCCACCTGCCGCAGGCGCAGCGCGGTGGCGATGCCCGCGATCCCCAGCCCGACCACCAGTGCCCGCCCATGCCTGACCGCGTCCGCCATGACGGCTCCCTTCCTGTCGTGTCCGCCATCACTCTAGCCGACAAACTGACCAAAATGGTTCTAGCGGTCAGTCAGCCCTGTAACAAGCGGACGGTGGTCTGTTACGAGGGCCGTTATGCTGGCGGGGAAAATGAGAGAGTCGGAGTTTCTCCGGGCCAGGCGGCCGGAGCACAAGCAACAGCGACGCGAGGCGATCCTCGCCGCCGCACGCGAGCTCGCCCTGCGGTCGGGCGTACGCACGGTCAGCCTGCGCGCCGTGGCGGCGGCCGTCGGGCTGGCGAAGTCCAATGTGGTGCGCTATTTCGGCACGCGCGAGGAGATCTATCTCGAACTCGCCGCCGAAGAGTGGCAGGGCTGGAAAGAGGCCGTCACCGAGCGGCTGCGCTCCGCCGCCGGGCCGGGCGACGTGGTCGACGCGCTGGCCGAGACGCTGGAGGCGCGGCCGCTCATGTGCGACCTACTTGGTTACGCCGCGGCCAGCCTGGAGCACAACGTGTCGCTGGAGGCGGCCCGCGCCTTCAAGATGGTGCTCCTCGGTGTGGGCGCCGACGTCGGGGCCGAGGTCGCGCGGGCCACCGAGCTGACAGAGGGCGAGGGCCTGGAGCTGGTGGGGGCGGCCACCGGGCTGGCCGGATTCCTCTACCCGATGGCCCATCCGCCCCCGGTGCTCGCCGAGCTCTACGCGCAAGAGCCGGGGATCGCCGCCGGGCGCCCGCCGTTCCTCCCGACGCTGAAACGCGCCATCGCCGCGTTCCTCGCGGGCCTGCCGACACTACGCTGACGTTCTGGGCGCCCAGTGAGTTACCAGGCGCCCAGAAGTCGTAAGCGGTCAGATCTCTTCGACGCTGCTCGGCTCACGCCGGGACAGATCGATGCCGAGCTCTTCCGCGGCGCGGAAGACGTCCTCGTCGGTGTCACGCATCTCGATGGACATGCC
>NZ_JBFAVX010000038.1:0-131927 GCF_040680095.1 Nonomuraea sp. NPDC052129
TGGGGCCAAAACTCACCCGTGATCAAGACCCCCAAGATCGCTAAATGGGGCCAAAACTCGCCGGTAGGTGGAGCCAGCTCTCACCCCTGAAATCAAGCCCCAGGCGCCAGGTCGGCGCTGCCGTAAGAGGGGGCGGGGTTCGGTCTGACCGAACCCCGCCGGTGGCGCAAACCGCTCAGCTAGAGAAAATCGCGCTGTGAATGTCCACAGGGTTGGCGGCGTCGCCGGTGGCCACGCCATACACGGCTGTGAAGGCTTCGCCAACCGAGACCAGGCCGGTGTAGTCCCCGACCAGGCGCCCGACGCTTGTCGCCGGAACCTTCCGCGCGTCGAACGGCCCTTCGATGTGCTGCTCGCGCCACGCCCCGGGCTGCGTGCAGTCGTCGGCGCAGGTGACGGCCCACACGTCGGTCGGCAGGGTGGCGGGGTCGGGCGTGTTGTTGCGGAAGTCGTAGTAGGTGACCGCCACAGTGCCCGTACGGGATGCGGCAATGACTGGTACGGCGGCGGAACCGGTGGGCGTCTTGTCCACGCGGACCGGGCTGGACCAAGTCTTTCCGCCGTCCGTCGACCGCGAGTAGGCCACGTGGAAGGTGCCGTCGGAGTCCTGGCTCTGCCAGACGGCGTTGACCACCTGGGTGCCCGGCTGGGCGGCCAGCAGCGGCAGGGAGGCGTTGCGTACCGGGTCGCCCGAGTTATCCGGGTCCGGGATGCGGGGGCCCACCGCGAGCGGGGCCGGGACGTTCAACGTCGGCGCCGACCAGGTCTGGCCGCCGTCGGTCGAGCGGATGACCTGGGTGGCACCATCGGTGTCCGTCTCGTGGTGCATGCCGATCAGCAGCGTCCCATCGGCGAGCGGCACCAGTTGTGTGCCGATGACGCCGCTGTTGGCGGGTACGTCGTACACCTTCTTCGTGGTCCAGGTGCGCCCGTCGTCGGTCGACTTCGCCAGATAGATCGGCTGCACCCAGCTCGCGTCCGTGCTGTCGATGCGGTCCCAGACCGCGTAGACCACGCCCGGGTGGTACGGGTCCGCGGTCACCGACGGGCGGTCGTTGAAGTAGCGCGGGTTGTCGTCCCGTTGCAGGGTTACCGGGGCATCCCAGCGCCGGCCGCCGTCAGCGGACCGGGACACCAGAATGGCGGTCACGTCGCCGGTGCGCGACAGCGAGAACGACGCGGCCACCGCCGCACCCGATGGTGTGACCGTGACCCAGTTGTCGGTCGTGACGTCGTAGTCTCCGCCGTTGGCGGTCGTGCCGCCGTTACACCGAGAGAAAGCAGGCAGGTTCTCGGACCGCTGCCAGGTCTTGCCGTAGTCGTCCGATACGGCGGTAACCGCGCCGTTGCTGCCGTACCGGTTCCAGCGGTCCTGCTGGAACACCGTGACGAGGTGCCACGGACGGTTCGGGTCCCGCGCCAGCATGGGCAGGACTTCGGTGTTGGGGTTCAGCGTGTAGCCGTCAGCCGGAGGTAGTCCGCAGCCTGCGGGCAGGGGGCTGCTGCCCGAGACCGGCCGCACGATGGCAGGTCCGGCGGATGCGGTACCTTGCGCGGAAGCGGGCTGCGCAACAACGCAGGCGATCAGGATGGCCGCTGCGGGTAATAAAACCCTGGAGCGTCGAATCACGAGCCTTCCTCATCTTCGTCGATGGGGCGTCTACAGAGGACGTCGACCGCCTCGCCGGGGATGGCCCCAGGAGTGGGCAAACGATGCGAGGGCAGATTACTGTCTCAAGATCAGTTTTGTCTGCCCCGTTGGCCGTACGCATAGTCAAGGGGAGTGTCCGAACCGAACTCTCGCCCCCCGCGGCCTTGTAGCACCTACAAGAGTCTGTCGACCGAAGGCAAACGCCAGGACGGGCAGACCTCCTACTGTTCGGTCGAGTCCGCCCGCGTCGACGGCAAGCCCCGGATCGTCTCCCAGCAGCATCCGGCCCCAAGCGAGAACTTCCTCCCCAGCGACCCAGTTGACCAAGAGTCCCGGTTGAGCCGGTGGCGGTCGTCGTTTCCGCTCCAGACAGAGATCGGGGCGGTTCCGTTGTGCCGGGCGAAGGCAGCCGAGCTGCGGAAGCGGGTGATATCGCCGCCCCCTCCGAGCAGTTCGGCGGCGGTCACCACGTTCACGCCGACGATCGCCATCAGACGTGGAAGGCGGGCCTTAACCAGCTGAGCGAGTCGATGAGGGTGATCTGCGCCAGCGCGACGCGGCGGGCAGTGGTGGCCGGCAGGGCTTGGAGTTGCGCGGCGAGTTTGCGCCGGGTGGTGAGCTGCTTCAGTTTGGTCACAGCCGAGGAACACCGGGCACGATGGAACGCGAGGAGTACACGAGCCAGTATTTCCAGGTTGGCGATCAAGTCCCCTGGAACCCCTCGAACGGAGTCGCTGGCCTATTCATGCGATTAGCAGAGGCATTTGCACTCGAGACCGGCTTGCCGACGGGACTCGGCCCCATGGAGAGCGACGAATGTGAGGTCGACCTGGCTGCCTTCGTGGGTGCTCTCATCGAGCGCTTCGAGCGTTCGAACCATGCGATCCTGCATTCAATCATGGAGGGCTCATAACGACGGCCCTCGTGCTCGTCGAGCGTGGCGGAGCAATACTTCCCCTGCATGATGCCAGCGATGGCGGCTGGAGAGATGTGCAGGTAGGCGAGCATTCCGCATGTCCGCAAGGTGATCACATACGTGATGTTGAGCGATGGGCGGCACTTTCCGCGCAGCATGCTCGGGCAATGCCGCGCTGAGGCTCCGGGGACTGCCCGACCTACTCGCTCCTGTCAGGTGATCACCAATGCATCACATGTGCTTCTCGGCGAGGCGTGCGATCTGGTCGACGGTTTCGAGCGGCACCGTGACCGCAATGTCCCATGTCTCGTCGTCCTGGCCGATGAGTATCGTCGCTTGCTCCTCGTTTGCCACCCAGAACACGTGCGCGTCAGCACAGATCCCGATTGGAAGTGAGCGGCGTGCATCCCAATCTGCCTCCTTGATCCCGCGGAGGCGCATCAAATCCGCCAGGGGCGCCCAGATGTTAAGCTCCCAGGCTTCGGTCTGGAGCTTCACCACGGCCCCGGAATCATCGGACTCATCCAAGGTCACATCAACCACGCGGCCATAATCGCACTCATAGGACGCTTAATGGCACGGGGAGATCAACAACCCACTGCATGATCAAAGCCCAAGTACCGAATCCGTCGGCCTACCCGGGGCTTTCACAGATGAGAGCAAGTGACGGGAATCGAACCCGCGCTGTCAGCTTGAGAACTGCAGCGATCTGGCTTGTGGGGGCGCCAAGCTGGGCAGAGGGCCGGTCGTGAGTGACCGTGGCTGACCCTCGTCACCCTCTTAATGGCCCGACGATCAGGCCCCGACCTGGTGTTTCTTGCGCGACGCGAACTCCCCGCCCGCCTCAGGCCTATACGGTTTCCCGGTCCGCGCGGCGAGCATCCCGGAGCCGGAGCGCCCCCGCCGGAGGCTAGGGTCTGCCCATGCCAGACTTTGACGCATGGGCACGGCTTTCTCTATGGGAGCAGGCCGACTCCCTCGTGGGTGACGCCGAGATTGTGATTGATCGTCCTGCGGGCACGCCGCATCCCAAGGTGTCGAGCTTCATCTACCCGCTGGATTATGGCTTCTTGTCGGGGACCCAAGGCGGGGATGGCGAGGGTATCGATGTGTGGGTCGGCTCGTCTCCGGTGCGGACCGTGTCGGCCGTGGCCTGCACGGTGGATCTGCTCAAGCGGAACGCAGAGGTCAAGTTTTTGTGGTGCTGCTCGTCGGATGAGATCGCGCTGGTGGAGGGCTTCTACGCCCCTCAGCCTCAAGCAGCCGTAATGATCCACCGGCCGAGCTGAGCGAGTTCCCACGACTCCCCGTTGATCGCCGTCCGAACGGGCACACAGCGGGCACGCCTGGCGGACGCTGCGGGGCCAAGATCTCGGCATGCTCACTCGGACTCAGAGGTGCCGGGCATGCCGCGCGAAGGGCCGGCGGTGGTTGCGTAAGAGCCGCGCCGACAGTGAACACCGTATCGAGGGTGCGGCTGTCACTCCGCCGAAGGTCGCTTGCTTTGAGTGCTCGAGGAGCGCCGCGTAATGGCAATCATCATGGGCCGCGTCAGCCCGCACGTCGCCCCTCCGAAGCCGGACGCCCACCGGCTGGACTGGCTACCCGCCCGGCCACAACATGGCGATCGTCGTGCTGTACCTGATCAGTGGGCACGACCTGCGCTACTCCCGCTGCGGCACCCCGATCAGGCGCGTTCCTTTCATGGAGCGGTCGTCCTACCCCTGCCCGAGATGCCAGCGGCGGCCGCGCTGACCACGGCGAGCGCCGCTCCCACCCACATCACCGCGGATATCGACACTCCATCCACGACCCGGCCGCCGACGAATGAGCCGAGCGCGATGGAGACGTTGAAGGCGCCGACGAAGAGCGCCGTGCCCATTTCGCCGCCGCCCGACCGCATGATCCAGAGCTGCAGGGTCACTCCTACGCCGCCGTAGCCCAGGCCCCACACCACGAGCACGATCAGGGGCAGGCCGATCAGGGGCAGCGCCGCCGTGGAGAGTGCCATGAGCACTGCCAGCGTGACCAGGACCGGCTTGGGGTTCCTGGCCGCCCATGCGCCAGCCGCGAAGTTGCCGGCCACGCCCGCGGCGCCGTACAGGAGGAGGGCGGCGCTGACGAGGGCGGGACCGGCGTGCGAGACCTGCTCCAGGAACGGCCGGACGTAGGTGTAGGCCGCGAAGTGGCCGGACACGATCAAGACGGTCAGGACAAGGACGATCTTGAGCGGGCCGGAGAGCCACACGAGCCGCCCTTCCGACGCGCGAGCCGGGGCCTCGTGGGGCGACGGCTCGGACGCGCGGGCTCGGGGATCGCCGGGTAGGGGCGGCAGGGTGGTAGCCAGCAGCGCGAGTAGGGCCAGGGCCAGCACCCCCATGGCGATGAACGCGGTCCGCCACCCCGCGAACGACGAGATGAACGTCGCCACGGGCACCCCCAGCACCGACGCCACCGACACCCCGGCCAAGATGATCGACGTGGCTCGCCCGACGGCCCCTTCGGGCACCAGTCGCAGACCGAGTCCGGCCGCGAAGGCCCAGAACCCGCCGATGCTTACCCCGGTCAGCACCCGGGCGGCCAGCATGACGGGGTAGTTCGGCGCGAACGCGCCCGCGAGATTGGCCACCGCCAGCAGTGCCATCAGCCCCAGTAGCGTGACGCGCCGGTCGAGCCGTCGGGTGGTGATCGCCAGCACGGGCGCGGAGACGGCGGCGACCAGTCCGGGCGCCGACATCATCAGCCCGGCCGTCCCGTCGGAGACGCCGAGTGTGGCGGCGATCGAGGTCAGCAGGCCAACGGGCAGCATCTCGCTGGTCACGATGGTGAAGGTGCCCACCGCGACCGAAAACACGGCGAGCCAGCGCGCCCGGGTGGCGGCAGAAACATCAGTCATGGTCATGCATGCCAGCTTTCTGCCGGTCACCAGCGGGAACAATGGCGGAAGCCGAAGGCTTGGTTTAGGTGGACTAAGCGGTCAGATGGAGGTGGGGATGGAATTCAGGGAGCTGGAGTGCTTCGTCGTGCTCAGTGAGGAGCTGCACTTCGCGCGTACGGCCGAGCGCCTCTACCTGTCACCTGGCCGGGTGAGCCAGCTCATGCGCTCGCTGGAGACCAGGCTCGGTGGCCGGCTCTTCCACCGGACCAGCAGGCGCGTGCGCCTCACGCCCCTGGGCGAACGTTTCCTGGCTGATCTGCGCCCCTCCTACGACGGCCTCGCGAACGCGGTCAGCCGGGCCAAGGCGGCCGCCCGCGAAGTGACAGGCGTGATCAGGCTCGGCTTTTTCGCCACCCCCACGGACGTCGTCATCGGCAGCGTGCGCGCCTTCGAGCGCCAGCACCCGGGGTGCGAGGTCGAGCTGGTGGAGATCCCGCTCTCCGACCCTTTTGGCAAGTTGCGAGTCGGGCAGGTGGACATCGCGTTCACGCTGCTCCCGGTGGACGAGCCCGATCTGACTACGAGCGAAGGGCTGAACCGGGTCTCGTACCAGCTCGGCCTCTCCTCGCGCCACCCGTTGGCCGCCCGTGCGAGTATCGGCGCGGAGGAGCTGGCCGACCTGTCCCTGATCGGCCTGGACGGCCCGGCTCCGCGCGCATGGCGCGAGCGTGTGACACCGTCCGTAACTCCTTCCGGCCGGCCCATTCCCCTGGCCGGTACGGTGGCCACCAGCCAGGAGGGCCTGACCCAGGTGGCGCTCAACCGGGGGGGCATGTTGTTCTGCACTCCGACGGCGGCTCACCACGGGCGCCCGGACGTCCGCTTCGTTCCCGTCGCGGGGTTGCCTCCCTCGATCCTCGGCCTGGCTTGGGTGAAGGCGGCGGAGACTGCGGCGATCCGTGCGTTCAACGAAGCGGCTGTCGGGCACGCGCTCGGGACAGCGGCCCTGGTGGCATAAGCCATAACGGGAAACAAAGTACCGCGAAGCGTACGTCCGCGGATTTCAGCTCGCCGAGATCCGCCAGGCCGCCGGTGTCACCTAGGCTGAACTCGCCAACACCTTGGGAGTCAGCCAAGCTCGCGTCTCCAAGATTGAACACGGCGAAGTATCCGGCATCGACGTCGTGCGAGAGTACATCGCCGCGATCGGGGGGCACTTGGATCTCGTAGCTACACTCGGCGACCGAACCTGAAAAGTCGCCTGAGGGGGCGCGCCGATCTGCGGCCAAGTAGTTCAGAGCTTCGACAGCCCCGACACGAGCCCCTACCTGGGCTTTCCTATGAGAGCGGGTGACGGGAATCGAACCCGCGCTGTCAGCTTGGGAACTGCATGGATCACGGCTCGTAGAGCGGCTGAGCTGGGCGTTGGGCCGGTCATGAGTGACCGTGATTGACCCCTCGTCACCCTGGCTAATGGCCCGCAAATGGCCCGACGATCAGAAGCCGAGTTCCAGGTCAGGCGTGGTCGGTCACGTAGTCGAAGTACACGGTGAGGCGCGGCCAATCCCCACCTTCGGTGGTCTCGTTGTGCATGATCACGTCATGGACCTCGACGTTGCCCCGCTCCTTGATGCTGCCGGCAACCCTGCGAAGGAGCGCAGGCGCCTCTCCCTGTCCTGATCCCTTCGGGGTGGACTGGGAGAAGTGCTGCATGATGTAGGTGATCCGCTCGGACAAGCCTTGGCCTTTCTCTGATCGCGTTGCCGTGGCGCAGCATAGAGAGCACGTGGCCTCATGCCGCACGCTCCGTCCCTGATCATCCCGGAGCCGGAGCCGGGGCGCCCGCCAGGGGCGATGGTTTATGGAGTGACGATTGTGGCTGGACCGGTACAGTTTTGCCCATGCAGATCATTTACCGTCCACGTTGGTCGCTCGCCTTTTTCTCTGGTGGAGTCGGTGCCATCGTGATCGCCGTCGTCTATTGCGTCTTGGCCATCGCCCTTGGCTTGCCCGCGAATTTGACGGCAGGCGTTACCGTGGCCGCGAGCGTGGTGTATCTGCTTTTCATTGTGATGAAGGTGCGGCGCCGAAGTCTGACGGTGACCGAGGAGGGAATGATCGCTCAGAGAGATACCTTCAAGGTTGCGGTGAACTGGTCGGACTTCGTTGATGTACAGCCCAAACGCATTGGTGGCCTGTATCCGGTGGACGTGATGACCTTCAGCGTCGGTGCCGTGGAGCCGGTGGATGTGAGAGGCCGTCGGCGCAAAACAGTTCCCCCGAAGGTTCACACGATCGGTGCCGATCGACGGATTCAGGTAGGCGTCTACGCCTCTGATTGGCGTACGGGGCCGATCGGCGAGCTGGTCTCGCGTCACTCCTCGCAGGGCCCGGGGGTCGAGTAGGAATGGAAAGTCTCGCCCTGATGTGGCGGTGCGCCGCTGGGGTCGGTGAGTGCGTTGGGGACGGCGCGGGTACGGCCCGGGTCGCCGCCGGCCGGGACCGGCCCTCAGCCCGTATGCCCGAGCGGCGGGCGGCAGAGGGCCCGGTACGGCACGCGTACCCAGCCCTGATGTTCGCTTCGCGAGCCTCCACGTAGGCGACCGCCGCACCGATCCCCTCCAGCTTGGCCTTCAACTCGTTCACGCTCTCCACGGACGCGGCGCCGTTCTTCAGCAGCTTGGCCAGTGCAGACCGGTAGTGCGCCTCCTCCTTGCGCAGGCGCGCCTTCTCCCGCTCGAACTCGCGGCGTGCGGGCTCCTTTTCTCGCTGCTGCTCGCGCTGTGCGCGGATGAGCTCCTTCTCCTCCTCCTGCTTGGCCAGGTAATCGGCCGTCAGCTCCAGTTCGTCGATCCGTGTGCGGTGATAAGTGATCTCAGTGTTGTTCGTCGTGCCGATGCTCACGTTCGCGGCGCCGTAGGCGATGTTGATGAAGGCGTGCGTTTTGCTCTTGGCCTGGAAGTACTCGACCCGGGCCCGACTATCCGGGTAGATCGAGACCCTGATGCGGGGGGTCCTCACCAGGCATGACCTGGATGATGGCGTATTGAAAGCCTCGTTGCTGCCCGAAGAGGTCACAGGTCCTGATCAGCGCACCTACAAGCGTCCGGACAAATGGAGCGGGTGACGGGAATCGAACCCGCGCTGTCAGCTTGGGAAGTCTTTCAAGATCACACGGGCTGAGCTGGGGAAACACTGACATGGGCATATGCCGGTCAAGTGACCGTGAGTCCCCCTGAGCCTCCGTAGATCGCTCTGCGAACGGGCACACAACGGGCACGCCACCGGTCTGCCTCGCCCTACACAAATGGCCAGGGAGGCGAGCCTGGCGAGGCATAGACTGCGAGCATGAGCGCGATGCGTGAAGAGTTGCATGCTCTGGTCGATCGGCTTCCGGATGACCGTGTCCAGCAGGTTCTCGCACTTGTCCGCGAGGACCTTGAGACGGCTGGTCGGCGTGAGCGAGCGCTGGCCATTATGGAGCGGGTTCAGGAGCGGATGCGCGGTGTGACGGATGTCGACGAGGAACTGGACCGTCTCCGGGAAGGCGCACGTGGCTGACGCGTACGTCGTGGACACCGGTGTGTTCCTACGGTGGTTCGTCGATCAACCTGGCTACGAGCACGCCCGCCAGATCCGGGATGACTTCCTGCACGACCGGGTAAAGCTGGAGACAGCGGACTTCGCGCGGATTGAGGTTGCCGGAGTGCTGCGAAAGAAGGGTCTGCTCGCGGGTCGGCTGTCCGCAGATGAGTTCATTGCGGCCGTTCGGATCATTGACGAGCTCGGTGTCCGGGTCTATCCCGTGGACGCCGACCGGTTGGAGCGGGCCGCCGCCCTGGCGGTGCGGTTGACGTTGCGCATGTATGACGCTGTCTTCGCACAGCTTGCTCTCGATCGAGAGATTCCGCTGCTGACCACCGACGCAAAACTCCACCGGGCGCTTGACGGCGTCGTCGAGACCGAACTCCTTAAAGACGCAAGCCCTCAGTGATCACCGCTGAGCGGTGGGACTGAACACTGTTACACGAACGCTGGAGCGGGTGACGGGAATCGAACCCGCGCTGTCAGCTTGGGAATCGCAGCGATCTTGCCTCGTAGGGGCGTTGACCTGGACCTGAGGCCGGTCGTGAGTGACCGTGGTTGACCCCTCGTTCACCCCTCTTAATGGCACGCTAATGGCACGGTAGCAATGCAGGGAACTGGTTCGACACGTCTAGACAGGGTGCCATCGCACGCACTCTGGGCAACGCTCCCAGTGATCGGGAATTGGGCTGATCCAGGGGAACCCATAGGGGAGCACTCGGTCAGCTCCACAATCAGGCCTGTTGCTGCCAGGAGCAACTGCATGGGCAACAGGTGGGCCGTCCTGAACCAGCCTAAGGTTGGAGTAATCCTTGATGGGAACATCGGGATCCTTAGGCACGACGCGTACGTTGCCCCAGAACCAAGTCTCGTACTCCACAACTCAGAGCGTAAGCGAGCTTGCCGCACCCCTCTGGCCTGATCTTCCCGTCTGCCGTCGTCCCGCCCGAAGGGGAAGCGCGCCGGGGCCACGGGGACAAGGTGGAGCGCCCCAGAGTCTGGCAGAAGGTGAGCCATCGTGTGACGGTCGAAGGGAAGCGCTCATTCTTCCCGGAAGGACACGCTCACGATGGCTCTGTCCCAGTCTGACTTAACCGAACTGCTGGAGTCACTACGCGCGGCCGACAGCGTCGTGATGGTCCGCCGTGCCCTGCAACGCATGCTGCAGGAACTCATCGAGGCCGAAGCCACCACCGTCATCGGCGCCGCCCCGTATCAGCGCAGCCCAGAGCGCACCACCCAGCGCAACGGTCACCGCGACCGGCTGCTGCCCGCCCCGGGGCCTCCTCTGGGGCGAGCTCGCCAGCTGCGCACAGGATGTGCAGGGCCTTGTCGTATTGCAGTCCACATGCGGTTGCCGTCGGGGCCGAGTTGCGTGGTCAATGGCACGCCCTGGTCAGGCGATCAAGCGTCTGAGCTGGTCGCCGACGGAGCACTCCAGCAGGAGGCCCCAGTGACCCCTGGCCATTGCCTCGTCCTCGTCGTCTGACTGCCGCACCGTTTGAAGAGCGCCACCGGCTCAGCAATCACCGCATCCTCCGGCCGCTCGGACTCATCGTCTTATGGCCTTCCTCGCTGAACGTGTGATTGACGACACACACGCCGACCGTCACATGGCGTCCAATATGCCCGTCCTCTCTCCGAACAGTACAAAGAAGGAGGCGAGCCATGCTCACTAACGATGAGAACCTTCCGAAACAGCCGGAGACGACCCGGCGGCGGCGAGTGCTGACGGGGGTCGCCGCGCTTCTGGCCTGTGTGGTCGCGGCGATCCTGACAGTGGCTTACGTGTGGCAGCCCCCCGAGGAACGGGGTTTCCACTCATCCTGGTCGGTGGATTCGCACTTCGTCGACACGCCCGTGGCCCGTTTCCACTACACCAAGACCGGGGACGGCTCGCCCGTTGTGCTGCTTCCCGGCGGCACGCTGTGGAGCTACACCTATCGCGACACCATCCCCGCTCTCGCCAACGATCACACCGTGTACGCGGTCGACCCACCTGGATACGGATACACGAGTGTCCATGACGAGGACTTCAGCCACAACGTGCAGGCGATGGCCGATGCCCTCTCCTCGTTCATGGACGCGGTCGGCGTGCCGCGGGCGTCCATCCTCGCCCATTCACTCAACGGTTCCGTGGCGCTGTATCTCGCTGAGACCCGGCCTGAACGCGTGGACAAGCTCATCCTGATGGCGCCCCCGGGGCTGAACGTGCAGGTCAACTTCAATCTCGAACTGATGCGCGTGCCGGTTATCGGTGAGGCGATGACCAAGCTGATGGGCCGATCCACTTTCGCCTCCGGCCTGTCGGGCGCCTACGCGAGAGGCGAACGGATGACCTCCCGAGTCGTCGATGAGTACTGGGCGCCGCTGAGTCGGCGATCCAACCGCAAGGCGATGTGGAAGCAGGTCCGCAAGCTCGATCTGTCGCTCGTCGATCGGAAACTGGGCGATATCCGCGCTCCCACGCTGATCCTCTGGGGCGACAGAGACACGTTCGTCTCCCCCGAGCAGGCCGATCTGCTGCGTCGGAGAATTCCGGCGTCTACGCTCCGCATGTTCCCCGGCCTGGGGCATGTCCTCCACGAGGACGCGCCTGCTCTCGTCAACCCCGAACTGATCGCTTTTCTGCGCGCCGACGGCGACAGGCCGAAGCGGACAGGAGTCCGCTGACGGTAGCTCGTTGGGGCATGTACGGAGGCCGAGATCAAAGGAATTCGCATGCTCTGGCCGCCGATGGTGGGATCGTTGTTGAGCAGGCAGCGATCCCTACTGATCTGTAACGTCCCATAACGATGGGCCGGCTATTTCGCCGGCGACCTGATCAGTAGAGCGAGTGAGCCGGCAGGAGTATCCGTCGATCGTCAAACCTCGGAACCCTGTCGAAAATCAGGTCAGGCGGGTTGGCTGGTGATGGCGGGACCTTGGGCGTATGGCGGTCGAGTGGCCGTGAGTTTCACTGAGTTCATGTTGATCGCTCTTCGAACGGGCACGCAACGGGCACGAGTGAACGGACGCCATTCCTAGTCGTCCGTGATTCTTGGCGGCCAGGAGTGGCAACCGGAGACGGTGCTTCATACGATCCAATGGTTACCGTGATCACCTCCAGAAGGGGCACCGCGTGACCTCGGAACGACGACCTCCGGCCCCCGCGGCACGGCTGACCTTCCGCGAGATGACCCTAGACGACCTCGACGACATGGCCGCTCTGCTGGGCGATCCCGAGGTAATGCGCTATTACCCCCGCGTCGGTACCCGTGAGGACGCACGCTGGTGGATCGAGAACAGTCAGCGCAGCTATGCAGAGCACGGCTACGGGCTCTGGCTGATCGCTCGCCGTGACACCGGCGAGTTTCTCGGCAACTGCGGCCTGACCCGCCAGAACATCGAGGGCGAGACCTTCACCGAAGTCGGATACCTCGTACGCACCGACTTCCAGGGGCAGGGATACGCCACCGAGGCCGCTTTCGCATGCCGAGACTACGCACGGGACGCCTTCAACATCGACTACCTGATCGCGATCATCAATCCAGCCAACGTGCCGTCACAACGAGTGGCCGAGAAGATCGGGCTGATACTCGAAAGGATGGCCACTTACAACGGCGCCCGGCAACGGATCTACTCCACGAAGCTCTGAACAAAGATCCCGTTTACAGGTACGGCACCTGGCCTGCGCTTTTGGACGTCTACCAACAGCTCCCCTGGGCCGGATCGTCCCGCCGCTGTCATCTCACCCGTCAAGGAAGCGGCCAACGGCCTCGCTCTACGTGCCTAGTGGGTCAACGGTGTATCGCTATCCAGGCGTCTCAGCGGCCGGGAGCGCGAGGGGCTGCAGCCTCTCGCCGGGGTTTGGGGCGCAGCCCCAATAGACACAGGCTGAACTGATCGCGCGAAGCGCTCGATCGGCGAAGGCGATGCCGTTGGAGTGTTGGAGCGGGTGACGGGAATCGAACCCGCGCTGTCAGCTTGGGAAGTCTTTCAGGATCATGTCCTCTGAGCAGGGGAAACGCCGACCTGGGCATATGCCGGTCGAGTGACCGTGAGTTCCCGTGACTCCCCGCTGACCACCGGGGGAACGGGCACGCAACGGGCACGCCTTGGATGGAGAGAGTCCATGATTCCCATGATCAACGTGAGTTGTTCCACGGCTCCACTGGCATGTGGGCGAGAGCGTGGGAAGCGAGTCCTCTGATCTCTTCCCAGTGAGGGTGGGAGCGCAGGGCCTCTTGAGTCCATGCTAAAGGACCGTCGTCAGTGAGGCTCATCAACTTTCGGTCTATATAGCCGAGTGTGCTGTCGAGTTCCTCGGAGATCCATCCCGCGTCCCGGCACGGCCATGCGGCGGGATAGACCGCGTCGAAGTCGAGCGCCAGTTCATCGATGCTCGCCGGTCCGATCCACTCAAGCTGCTCACCTGCGGACTGCGCGAGATGTCGCAGGCTCGTCCCGAGGAAGGACCAAATGCCTTCGGCGTCGACCTGGGCGTTATGCACAGATCAATGCTAGGCCGATCGAGGGTGGTTCTCTGAGTTCAGCCTCATGCTTGGAGCGGGTGACGGGAATCGAACCCGCGCTGTCAGCTTGGGAAGTGCAGGGATCTTGGCTCGTAGAAGCGCTGACCTGCGGCCGAGGCCGGTCGTGAGTGACCGTGGTTGACCCCTCGTCACCCTGGCTAATGGCACGCTAATGGCACGACGATCAAAGCTCTGAGCTGGGCTCAGTAGGAGACTCGGCAGCGATCATGCGGAGTCGCTCGATCTCGGCGAAGATCTCTTGGTCGCTGAGCACGGACCTGACGGTGAGTCCTTGCGGCCCCGGTTCGCTGTGGTACTTGCGGAGAGAGAAGCAGAGACCGGCTCGCAGGTCTGCCAGTTCTCGGCGGAACGCATCGCATTCGTTGATCAGCTCTTCTACGTCGTCCAGGGTGAAGAGCGTTTTGGAGAGGCCGTCTACGGTCCAGCCACGCTGGCCGGGTTCCCAGAAGATATCGATCTCAACGCCTTCAAGAGGGTCGCCACCAGGTGTCGCGTCTTGGGCAGTGGTCACGTTGAGATCTTCTACGCGGAGGTACCAATCCCCGGCATTGACGTTGACCACGACGGGGGTTTCGTCGGGCAGGCCGGCGAGGTAGTCGAGGAGTTGGCGGACGGTGAGCATAGGCGCAGGGTGGCATGGATTACGCACCTGCGTACACCCGGCCCGCCTGATCATCCCGTCTGCCGTCGACCCGCCCGAAGGGGAAGCGGGCCAGGGCCACGGGGACAAGGTGGAGCCCCCAACTGGAGGAACGACCTTGGCCCCGTGGCCCTGGTCTGCTCGGCTTGTCCCGGGTCGATGGCGGGCGGGATGATCCGGCTTCCACCTCGACCGTCTACGGTGCTCGTACGTGGAGCGGTGATCATCCCGGAGCTGGAGGCCCCCGCCGGAGGCACTGTCTGCTTGGGCGATGAAATGGGAGGGTTGGCGGCATGGATGCGCGGCGGTCTGTTTGGTATCAGCTTGGGTCTGCGTGCACTTTCGTCTTCTGCGGGTGGACGGGAGCCGGTGCAGTGTTCGGGCTCTCTGGGTTTCGCGGCCCCATGCCGGATGCGTGGCTGACGGGGATGTGGGTGTTTCTCTCGCTTGGGATCCTGCTCAAACTGGTGGCCGGAGTCGTATATCTGGTGCGGAAGCGAAGTGGCAAGGGTGTGAAGGAGGGCGAAGTCGTTGGGTGACAGGTCGCGTGGATCCTCGGACTGGCTTAGTAACTAGAGGTTGTGTGCCCGCGGCTCGACTAGCCAGTAATCGCGCTAGATCGGATTGTACGTGGGTAGCGGCGGCGTGCCGGTGGTCGGTGCGCTGGGTGGCTGCGCCGCGGCAGCCGTGCGGCGATGCCCCGCGTGACGCCCGCGCCGTGACCGGCCCCCAGGCCGCAGCGCGGCGCGGGGACGTCGACGCGGGGCGTACGGCGGCGCGGCGCGCCGCCGCTTGATACCTACAAGAGCTATTCGGCAGTGCGCTGGCTGTATCTAGCAGCCTTGCGTGCCTCAGCGATGAGTTCGACGAGGTCGGCCACCAGTTTCGGGCTTGCGGCTATGGTCGCGTGGGCGGTCATGGTGTGCGGGCTGCCGTCGATGTCGACCACGGTGGCTCCGGCTTCGCGGGCGATGACGACGCCTGCGGCGGTGTCCCACGGGTTGTTGCTCAGCATGATGTTGGCGTCGATCTTGCCGTCCGCCACCCAAGCCAGGTCGATCGCGGCTGAACCGAACATCCGAACGCGCTGAACCCGCGCGGCCAACTCGTGAGTCAGAGCGAAGCGAGGCCGGTTGCGCTCCTGGGCGTTCTCTCCCACTGCATAGTCGCCGAGAGCCACGATGGCGGCCTCCAAGTCGCGGGCGTCACTCACTCGGATATCGGATCCGTTGGCTTGGGCTCCTGCTCCTTCTGCGGCGATGTAGCGGATGCCGAGGAGCGGCAGGTCGATAACTCCGAGCGTGGGCATGTCCTTGTCGACCAGGCCGAGAGAGACGCCGCAGAGTGGGATGCTGTGCAGGAAGTTGGCCGTCCCGTCCACCGGGTCGAGCGCCCACATCAGACCATCACCAATGTGGCTGACGCCCTCCTCTTCGCCGAGGAATCCGATCTCAGGTGTCTCTCGGGACAGGAACTCGCGTACCGCCTGTTCGACGGCGTAATCCACCTCCGTGGCCATGTCCCGGTCGCCCTTGGCGGTGACGATGCCGGGAGCCTTGGTCCGGATGATCTCGCTGGCCATCGACACGGCGTGTTCCGCGATGGGGAGGAGGGTCCGGGCGTCGATGGTCATACGGGTTGGCTCCGTTCCCACATCTCGTTGAACACCTGGTCGAAGACGGGAAACAGGCCGTCAGCAGCGGTGTTATCTCTAATCACCAAGGTAGGTGAGTCGACCCCGCGGGCCTGCGGCAGATATGGCTGCACCACGCAGAACGCCCGGTCCACGATCAAGAGGTTGAACCGGATCGTCTCGTCGTAGACGTGCAGTTCAAGGCGCTGAGCCGATGCGGAGTCAAGCCGGTCGCGCAACCTGGTCAGCATCGTGATGTTGAGCGCCGTAAGAGTCGTCAACGTGCTGTCCGTGTAGCGCTCTTCTGCCTCGCGTGCGCGAATCGCCTGACCCTTCGGGTCGAGGAAAAGGCACCGGATCCGGGTGCCGGAGTCCAGCAGGCGCCTGAGCTGGTGATCGGGATAGCCCTGGCAAAGCACGTTGAGCGACAGACCCGCCGCATTGATCTCCTTCGCGCTGTCGAACAGAGTCGATGCGGGATAAGCGGAGGAGAAAGCAGAACGGCTGCTGAACACAGCGGTCACATCGGCCATCTGCGGCATGGCGCAGAGCTCGGCTTCGGGGCCGGCGCTTCTGACCGGCTCCGGCTCTGTCCTCGGCGTGGGCGCTTCGACGGCGTTCGTGGAGAACAGTTCGTGAGCCGACCTGCCGGGGAACATCGCCTCCAGGACACGGCAGTGGCCGGAGTACGGCAAGCCCTTGAGTTCGCCGGTCAGCCAACGGTGGAGCTGCGCACGGCTCGGCCAACCACCCTGCAACGAGGGGTCCACCTTCTTGGCCGCCTTGTCGTACTCCTTACAGAACGTGCTGTATGTCTGCCAGTGGCGTTGCGTCAGGAGCGTCTTCAACAGGATCGGCTGGTCAGTCATGATCCGCGCCTCGGGCTGGGGTGCCATATGGGCCCAGGTTAGCGACAGAGACGAGCGAGGACGAGACAAAGAGGAGACGGAAAGAGACAAGTCGATCACAGACGGTACTTGGGAGCGATCGAGACGTGACAGAGCCTCGGGCAATCCTCGTTGCATGACTGCGCGATGTGTTTCCTGCTCGGGGCGGGGCTGGAAGTACGTGAGCCTGCGCCGCGTCCTGGTGGCGGCCGAGAACTCCGCTGACGCCTCTTCCGGCGAGCGGCACCGAGACGACTGCTGGCGATGCAACGGAACCGGCGAGGCAGGGGCAATGTCGTGAGCCTGATTGCCGACTGCGTCAGCTTCCATGTCGCTCCTCCCCGTCCGGATCACATGCGCCTGGTCTGGCGAGACCCCTTCAAGGCGGAGGACCGCGTCCGTGTGGCCGCCTGGACCTGCGACTGCGTGGACACGGTGTACGAGCTCTGCCACGCAGCCGGTCAGGCCTACATCCGCAGAACTCAGCGGAGCCACGGGTCGGTGCAGAGCCATGAGACCTACCGATGGCGGTTGGGCGAGGCACAAGGTGTCTGGCTAGCCCTGCTCGACGGCGGGGCTCGATAAAGCAGGCGTGACGGTGGGCTTATACCGGGTGCCCGTGGCCGTCGCGTCTCGGTTGGTGGGGGACGTCTGTTGCGCAGTCAGATAGTCCCCCACCATGCCGAACGTTTCCTCGCCCGAGAGGAAGACAGGCCGTCCAACTCGAACTAGACTTAACGACAAGTCGAGTTGTTGGATGGTCGTCATGTCGTCTGAAGAGTTCGCACCGCCGAAGTACGCCCAGATCGTGCAGGCGATCAGGCAGAAGATCGCGGACGGAACCTATCCCCCGGGCTCTCTGCTGCCTTCCGAGACTCAGCTTGTCCGTGAGTTCAGGGTGAGCCGTCCCACCGTCGTGCGGGCGCTCCAAGTCCTCCAGCTTCGGGGCATCATCGAGCGGGAGCACGGCAAGGGATCCTTCGTAAGGGCGACTCCGCCCGTCTCGGCGGATCAGAGCACCCGGCCTGGGCGGGCTGTCCTAGATCGAGTGGAAGCCGAGGAGAACTGCTCGGTCGTTGACGCCGGACCACTCACCGCGACCGCCTCGGTGGCGAAGCTCCTTGACGTGCCCGAGGGGTCTCCCGTGGTACGGCGTCGCGTCCTGTTTCGCGACGCTGAGCAGCCCACCGACCTCGTTACCGTCTGGTGCCCGGCACATCACGCCGATGGCACGCAGCTCAGCGAGGCAGCGCCACTGTCAGCCGGCATCAGGCAGCATCTCGCGGCAAGCAAGGGTCTCAAGCTCCAACACGTCGTCGAACGTCTGAGTGCCCGACACCCCTCGGCCGACGAGGCCAAGCTCATGGAGATCCGCAAGACCACGCCAGTCCTCGGGGTGCTGGCGAGTGTGTTCAATGGCGGAGGGCGGCCCGTACTTGTCGTGGACTTGGTGCTGCCCGGCGACCTTCACGAGCTAGAAGACTCATATTCGCTCTAGCTCATAGCCCGTTCCTGCGACCTTCTTGCTGCCCTACGCTCAGCCACATTTAGGATGATTATTCGCTCTAGGGCTTTATTTTCCTAATTTGTGAGCCTATGTCAGGCCCGTTGCCGGTTATGTTCCGATCGCCGCACTTTGTCGCAATGACTTATGGGCTGATTTGTCGGACGCATAAAAAGATCTTGAAGATTTCCCGCTAACTCGTGTTGTCAAGTCGTCGACCCATGGGTACCTTCAAGACAACTCGACAATACGAGTTAGCGACAAGACGACAAGCTAGGAGCAAGCCTCATGGCGCTGCAAGGTCCCATCCCCGTCACGTTCGACATGGTCTTCCCTCACGGCTGCTACATCGTTGGCGAGGTCGAGCCCGTCAAGGACTTCGACGCCTCGACCAACGGGCGCTTCGTCCAGGCCCGCGACAAGCAGACGGGCGAGCTCGTCTGGCAGGTCACCGTCATGGACGCGGACCCGTCGCTCAAGGCCGCTCAGAAGACGGTGGCCGTGAAGATCCTCAACCCGGTGCAGCCGGTTCCTCCGGCTCCCATGCCGGGGCTGCCGTTCACGCCGGTGGACTTCGACCACATGGCGGTCACGCCGTACGTCAACCAGGCCGGGCGGCTGGCGTACTCGATCAAGGTTCGCGAGATGCGCGCTCCTCGTCCCGCTGCCAAGGCGACCGCGACCAAGGACGCGGCGTGATGGGGCGGCGTAAGGCTTTCCCGGCCAGCACGATCAATCTCAAGGCCGGTCAGGGCGCCGACGTGCGCAACTATCCGTATCCACTGCGATCGCCCGTCCTGGGGCTGGTCTTCGGCGGCACTCAGGTGCTTGTCACCACCTCAGCGAACGATCACGTCACCCTCGACGACGTCGAGTTCACTCGGAGTCTGGCGCGTGAGGCCGCGATGTTCGCCGGCGCGGTGGAGCGCATGTTCCACGGCCTGCCGAACGGGCTGGGGGTGGCGGGCTGATGACTTTTAACCCGTACACCTACGTCACGGTGTCCATGCGTCCTGGCGAGCCCTCACGGGTCGGCGTCTATTTCAACTCGGTGGAGCTGCGGGCTCGCGCCTGGCTGGGCGACGGCAGCAAGCCCTGCTTCGACCTGGACACCCCGGACGCCTCGGTGACCGTCTCGCCCGCGGGACCGGTGACCGATCAGGACCTCACCGTCGCTCAAGAGATCTTCAACGCCGCCGCTCGATACCTCGCTGACTGCGAGCGGCTGCACTCCGAGCAGACAGCCAAGGCCACCGCGGACGAGGCGGCCTGATGTTCAGCGGGGCCGCAGGAAGCGGCAACTTCCGGCGGCCCCTCGGTCTTCCGCACACACCACATGCTTGGAAGGACTTCACCCTAATGTTCAAGAGGTTGCCCGGCGACGAGCCGCACCGCATCGTCTCCACCACCCCTGACACGGCGGTGGCCTTCAAACCGGCCGTGGTCCACACCCCGGCGATCATTACTCTGATCATCTTCACCGCGCGGTTCGTCGCCGGTCTGGTTCGCCTCATCTGGCGGCATCCGTTCGCACTGACCGTGGCCGCCGTTCCGGGCGCGCTCTGTTTCGCGTACGGCTGGCGCGTCCCGCTGCTGCTCGTCACTCCGGTCCTCGCCGGGCTGCTCGCCTGGGCGATCCTCGACAGGCCCACGTTCGCGCGGTGGGTCGGCTGGCGGTTGATGGCGTTCGCACGCTGGTTCTGGATCTACCGGCGACACTGGCAGCCGGTCATGACCGTCTCCGGTCTGGCACGGCACATACGCGGGCGGGAGTACGTTCCACGGCTGGTCAAGGTCACCTGCGGCTCGTGGGCCGATCGGGTTACCGTTCGCATGCTCGACGGCCAGGCGGTCAAGGACTGGACCGACAAGATCGAGAACCTTTCCCATGGCTTCGGCTCGGAGTCATGCCGGGTCTCGGTGGCCAAGGCCGGTCGCCTCGTGCTGACCTTCCCACGCCGTGATCCACTGGCCACGCCGATACCGGCACTTCCCGTTTCAGATAGACCGACCGTGGGACCGGTCGAGGTCGGCAAGCAGGAGGACGGCTCTCCTTGGCTGCTCCGGGTGCACGGGACTCACGTCCTGGTCGCTGGTGCCACCGGGGCGGGCAAGGGCTCGATCATCTGGTCAGCGGTGCGTGGGCTCCTGCCTGCCATGCGGGCGGGCCTGGTGGAGGTCTGGGCGCTCGATCCGAAGCTGATGGAGCTGTCGTACGGCAAGGCGCTCTTCGGCGGTCGGTACGCGGCCGATCCCGCTGACTGTGCTGACCTGCTCGACGAGGCCGTGAGCGTCATGCAGAAGCGCGCGGCTCGTTTCGCCGGGGCGCAACGCTCGCACATGCCGACCCTCGACCATCCATTCGTTCTGGTCGTGGTCGACGAGGTGGCGTTCCTGACCGCGTACCAGTCCGACAAGCAGCTCAGGCAGCGTATCTCCGCTGCCCTGGCCACGCTGACCACCCAGGGGCGCGCGGTCGGCTTCGGCGTCCTGGCGGCTCTTCAGGACCCGCGCAAGGAGGTCATGAACATCCGCAACCTCTTCCCCGACAAGATCGCTCTGCGGCTCGACGAGTCGGAGCAAGTGGACATGGTTCTCGGCGACGGGGCGAGAGATCGCGGCGCGCTGGCCGACCTGATCTCTCCTCGTCCTGAGAGGGGCGCTGGCGTCGGCTACGTCCGGCTTGAGACCAGTCCAGATCCGATTCGCGTCCGGGCGGCGTACGTCTCCGACGAGGACATCCGCGCGATGGTCGGTGAGGCCGAATGACGCTCGCTCACTTTCTCGATGGCCTGCGGTGCGCTGCTTGCGGCGCTCTCAATGTCCTGTGGCTCGACCCGCTCCGTGGCCTGGTCGAGTGCCGCGAGTGCGGACAGACCGCGCTCATCTTCCCCGAGATCGGAGAGGAGGTCCGTTGACCGACCGTAAGACTCCACGCGCTGTCCGCATGGCTCAACCGCTCGCCCGCGATGTGGCCGAGGAGATCGCCAAGCTGCACGGCGTCTGCATCCGCCCCATCGCCCTCAAGCGGCTCGACATGACCACCGGCAAGACAGAGGTCGTCGATGTCCCGTGCGGCTCACCGCTGGAGAGCAAGTGCCCTCCCTGCGCGAAGCGCAACCGGCAGCTCCGCATGGCCCAGTGTCGTGAGGGCTGGCACCTCGATGAGGAACCGATCATCACGCCCGACGAGCCGACCGACGGACAGCGCTGGCTCGTCGAGTTCCGGGCTGACATGCAGGCGAAGCGGGACACCGAGGAAAAGGCCGGCGGTGACACCACCGACTTGGACGCCGTGCTCACCGGGCTCGACATCGAGATCAACGAGGCTGGGATGCGGGGGAACGTGCTGGGTCGTACGGCCTCCAAGCGGGTCCGCTCGACCAAGCGCCGTCAGGACGCACCGGACCTGCCCAAGCAGAAGATGGCCAACACCACGCTGGGGCGGACCTTCGAGGCCGCGGACGGCAAGACCTACCGGCCCTCGCTGTTCGTCACGCTCACCCTGCCCGGCTACGGCAAGGTCATGAACGGCGCGCCCGTCGATCCTGACAGCTACGACTACGTGCGGGCGGCCCGCGATGCGCTGCACTTCTCCAAGCTCGTGGACCGGTTCGTGCAGAACCTGCGGCGGGTGGCGGGCTATGACGTGCAGTACTTCGCCACTGTGGAGCCTCAGAAGCGGCTCGCGCCGCACCTGCACATGGCCATCCGGGGCACCCTCCCGCGCGCTGAGATCAAGCAGATAGCGGCGGCCACCTATCACCAGGTCTGGTGGCCCCAGGCCGACGAAGCACGCTTCGAGGGCGAGCGCCTGCCCGTCTGGAGCGACGGCATCGGCTATCTGGACCCTGACACGGGCGAGGTCCTGCCCACCTGGGACGAAGCTCTCGACCAGCTCGGCGACGAGCCCATGCACGTGATCCGCTTCGGCGATCAAGTGGACGTCAAGGGCCTGCTCGCCGGGTCGCCGGACGCTGACCAGTGCATCCGGTACCTGTCCAAGTACCTCACCAAGAGCCTCGGCGAGACCTTGGACGGACAGGCACACCGGCAGCACGCAGCCCGCTTCGTCGATGCCCTGCGCTACGAGCCGTGCTCGCCCACCTGCCCAAACTGGCTGCGGTACGGCGTGCAGCCCAAAGGCGCCAAAGCCGGGATGGTGCCCGGCCACTGCCGATCCAAGGCGCACAAGCCCGAACACCTCGGCTACGCGGGCCGTCGCGTCCTGGTCAGCCGGAAGTGGTCGAACAAGACGCTGGCAGAACACAAGCAGGATCGCCGCACTTGGGTGCTTGAAGCTCTCGGGCAACCGGACGAGACACCCGACCCGCACCGGTACGTCTGGCGTCCCATCAAGGCCGGTGATCCCGATCTCGCCCCGATCGGCGTCCGGCTGCTTCGATCCGTCGCAGAGCGCCAACGCTGGCGCGCTCACCTGCGACGACTCGAAGAACAAAATCTTTCGGCAACTCGGCAAGCGGCCTGAAGGAGGCGACCTTGGACCAACTGTTCACCGTCCCGGAAGCGGCCGAACTGCTCAGCACCTCGGTTCGCTTCGTCCGCCGACTGATCGCCGAACGCCGGATCGAGTTCGTGAAGGTCGGGCGGCACGTCCGCATCCGTGAGGCAGCGCTGATCACCTTCGTCGTCGCGGGCACCGTCGCGCCCATGACGACCTTCGACGCAACCGGGAGGGCCGCCTGATGGCGAACAAGGACAACCATCGCCGTTTCGGCAACATCCGGAAGCTGCCCTCTGGCCGGTTCCAGATCCGTTACCCCGGTCCGGACGGGCGCATCAGGACCGGAGAAGACACCTACGAGCGCAAGGGCGATGCGGATAGGGCGCTCACCCTGATCGAGGGACAGATCCTCTCCGGTGAGTGGACGGATCCGGAGCGGAGCAAGATCAAGCTCGCTGAGTATTCGGCAATCTGGATCGACCAGCGCCCCGGCCTGCGGCCCAGGACGGTGGACCTGTACCGCTGGCTGCTCAAGAAGCACATCACCCCGCACCTCGGCGCGGTCCCCCTCGGGAAGCTCTCGACGGCGATGATTCGGCAGTGGCGTGCTGATCTTCTGAGCAAGGGTGTCTCGGTCAGCATGGCGGCCAAGGCTTACCGGCTGCTGCGCGCCGTCCTGATGACCGCAGCCGAAGACGACCGGATCATCTCGCGCAACCCGTGCAGGATCCGCGGGGCCGGTGACGAGAAGGCGGAGGAACGGCCCGTCCTCACCGTGTCTCAGGTCTTCGCCCTGGCCGACGCGATCGGGCGTCGCCCTGTCGGCAACATCCGGAAGTCCGGCAAGGCGTACCGGCTCCGGTTCCAGCGGCATGGCGAGATGCGGACGCATCCCGAGGTCTTCACCACACGGGCAGCGGCCGAGCAGGTTCTTTGGAAGATGCTCGACAAAGGGCAGGCCGACGGCACTCACAACCGGCGCTTCCGGGCCTTCGTCCTGCTGGCCACCTTCGCGAGCCTGCGATGGGGTGAGATCACCGCACTGACCCGCAGTGACATCGACCTCGACGCCGGAACGGTTCGCATCAAGGCGGCCTACGTCGAGCGCTCCACAGGGGAGCTGGTACTCGGGCCGCCGAAGTCCAAGGCTGGCCGGCGCGTGGTCGGCGTCCCGCAGGCGATCATCCCGGCCCTCCAGGAGCACCTGCAGATCTTCGTCAAGCCGGAACACGGCGCTCTCGTGTTCGCGGGCATCAAGGGCGGTCCAATGCGGCGGAGCGGCTTCAACAAGCTGTCCGGCTGGACGGAGGCCGTACGCGCGCTCGGCCTTCCTGGTCTGCACTTTCATGATCTCCGCCACACCGGGAACATGATCGCCGCAGAGTCCGGGGCTGGGCTCAAGGACCTGATGGCCAGGATGGGTCACGACAACGTCAGGGCCGCGATGATCTACCAGCACGCCGTCAGAGGCGCTGACAAGGTGATCACGGAAGCGATCGACAAGCACTTGATCGGGCACGAACGGGCACGCGAAGACGACGAGGATGACCCGCCTGGCGTGCTCGCCCCGGTCGGCTGATCGCAGACCTAATGGCACGTTAATGGCACGCAGAGATCAATAACCCTAGTCAAGATCAAAGCCCAGGCACCGATTCGATCGGTCTACCTGGGCTTTCGCTATGAGAGCGGGTGACGGGAATCGAACCCGCGCTGTCAGCTTGGGAAGCTGATGTTCTGCCATTGAACTACACCCGCATCGGCCGTAGCCGCGACCACCACTCTAGCGGAAACTCGGCCCACATCAGCCAGCCGTGCCCCCCGAGTTTCCCACCGGCACGCGGTAGGTTGCTCTGCGTGCTGCTATCTGACCGCGACATCCTGGCCGAGATCGACTCGGGACGGCTGGCCCTCGATCCGTTCGATCGGGACATGATTCAACCGTCCAGTATCGACGTCCGGCTCGATCGGTTCTTCCGGGTGTTTGAGAATCATCGGTATCCGCATATCGATCCGTCCGTTGAGCAGCCGGATCTGACGCGGATGGTGGAGCCTGAAGGGGATGATCCGTTCATTCTGCATCCCGGGGAGTTCGTGCTGGCCTCGTCGTACGAGGTGATCAGCCTGCCTGATCACTTGGCGTCGCGGCTGGAGGGGAAGAGTTCGCTGGGGCGGCTCGGGCTGTTGACTCACTCGACTGCCGGGTTCATCGATCCGGGGTTCAGTGGGCACGTCACGTTGGAGCTGTCCAATGTGGCCACGTTGCCGATCAAGCTGTGGCCGGGGATGAAGATCGGGCAGCTGTGTGTGTTTCGGTTGAGTTCGCCGGCTGAGCATCCGTACGGGTCGTCGAAGTACGGGTCGCGGTACCAGGGGCAACGGGGGCCGACGCCCTCCCGGTCGTTCCGGAACTTCCATCGGACGAAGATCTGATGATGGTCCGATGAAGGTCTCTGACGAAGGTCGGATGCTCTGGGGTGTTTGAGGGCGAGCTGTGCTGTGCTGTTTGGGCTTGCCTGGGGTGCGGGCGTCCCCGCAAGTACTGGCGGGCGGCTTGCGGGAAGCCAGCGGGCGCCCCTCGGGCAATTGGCAAGGTCCCCTCGAGTAGCCGGCGGGCGTCTCCCGACGGACCACCTGGCCTGCGGGTGTTCCCTCGGATGGGCCTCTCGGGCGGGTGGCCCTCGGAAAACTGGCGGGCGTATCTCAGATGGCTGGCGGGCGTCCCCCGCAGTACTGACGGGCCTCGGGTAGCCGGCGGGGGCGCCTCTGAAAGCTGGCGGGCGGCTTGCGGAGAGCAGCGCGTCTCCAGCGTCCGACCTATGAGCAGCGGCGATGCGCCTGTCAGTAGACACAAGACGTCCGAAGCCGCGAGACGTCCGAAGACACGCCCCAACAACCCACGACCGGACTAGCGGTGGTCCGGAAATGTCACCAAGATGGACTGGACAAGCGGTGACCGCAACCCACGGCCAAGTCTCCCCCACCCCGCCGTGGAAAAAGGGCAACCAAAGTACCAACTGCCCCGGTGTCGCACACCATACGGAGGGTAGCCAGTAGGAGAAGGGGACATGAAGTTCGCATTTCTCCTGGTAACCCGTACTCTCTACCACGGACCATCCCCGCACATCTGGAGAACGACGTGCGCCTGCGTCTCACGCCACGTGAGGACAGCTACTACGACCTGTTCGCCGACTCCGCGAACAACCTGGTCACGGCATCCCGTCTATTGGTCGAGATCATTAGTGAGGGATCGGACAGGGAAACCCTGGCCGAAAAGATGCGCGCCTGCGAGCACGCCGGGGACGAACGCACCCATGCGATCATGAACCGCCTCAATGAGAGCTTCATCACTCCGTTCGACCGTGAGGACATCTATCGCCTCGCCTCGAACCTCGATGACGTGATGGACGCCATGGAGGCGGCATCCGATCTCATCGTGCTCTACCAGATCGACCACCTCCCCAAGGACGTCGTCCGCCAGGTGGAGGTGCTGGAGCGGGCCGCCGAACTGACCGCCGAGGCGATGCCGCGCCTGCGGTCGATGAAGAACCTCAACGAGTACTGGATCGAGGTCAACCGGCTGGAGAACCAGGGTGACCAGGTCTACAGAAGGCTGCTGGCCAAGCTGTTCAGCGGTGAGTACGACGCGTTGACGGTCATGAAGATGAAGGAGGTCGTCGACGCGCTCGAAGAGGCGGCCGACGCCTTCGAGCACGTCGCCAACACGGTCGAGTCGATCGCGGTCAAGGAAAGCTAACCTCTGTGGACCTTTCGCTCGCCCTCGTCATCGGCGTGGTCGTCATCGCACTGGCCTTCGACTACACCAACGGGTTCCACGACGCGGCGAACGCCATCGCGACCTCGGTCTCGACTCGCGCGCTCACTCCCAGGGCCGCGTTGTTCATGGCCGCCGCGATGAACTTCATCGGCGCCCACCTGGGCACCCAGGTCGCCGCGACCGTCGGCAAGGGCATCATCGACGCGCCGGACGGCTCGCATGGCCTGGTCATCGTGGCCTCTGCACTCATCGGCGCCATCTGCTGGAACCTGATCACCTGGTACTTCGGCCTGCCCTCCTCCTCCAGCCACGCCCTCATCGGCGGCCTGGTCGGCGCGGCGCTCGCATCGGCCAGCGCCGTGCACTGGGACGGTGTGCTGGAAAAGGTGGTGGTCCCGATGGTGCTGTCACCGCTGCTCGGGTTCACGCTGGCCGGCGCGATCATGATCGCAATCTATTGGATCTTCCGCAACAGCCAGCCTGGCAAGACCAACCGCGGCTTCCGCTACGCGCAGACCGTCTCGGCCGCGGCGATGGCGCTCGGCCACGGTCTGCAGGACGCGCAGAAGACGATGGGCGTCATCTTCCTGTCGCTCGTCGTCGGCGGATACATCAATCCGGGGTCGGAGATCCCGCAGTGGGTCATCCTCGCGTCGGCGGGGGCGATCTCGCTCGGTACGTACTCCGGGGGCTGGCGCATCATGCGTACGCTGGGCCGCCGGATCATCGCGCTCGACCCGCCGCAGGGCTTCGCCGCCGAGTCCGCGGCGGCAGTGGTCCTGTACACGGCGGCGATCGGGTTCGGGGCGCCCATCTCCACCACGCACACGATCACCTCGGCGATCATGGGCGTCGGCGCCACCAAGCGGCTCTCGGCCGTGCGCTGGGGCGTCGCGGGCAACATCGTGACCGGGTGGATCCTTACGATTCCGGCTGCGGCTCTGGTGGCCGCTGTGTCCTACTTTGCCCTGCACTGGGTGGTGGAATAACGGCATACATCACGTCGACGTCCCAGCGGTCGAAGCCCAGGGACTCGTACAGGCGGATCGCCGCTGTGTTGGCCTCGTCCACGTAGAGCATCGCCTGGGCGAGGCCACGCGCGCGTAGATGGTCCAGACCCGCCAGCGTGAGCGACTTGCCCAGCCCGGTGCCCTGCTGGGAGGGGTCGACGCCGACGACGTACACCTCGCCGATCGGTTCGTGGCCGTGCTCGGACGAACCGTGGATCTTGGTCCAGTGGAAGCCGGCCAGCCGTTCGCCGCGGAAGGCCAGGAAGAAGCCCTCCGGGTCGAACCAGGGCTCCTGCTCGCGCTGGCGCAGGTCGCTCGCGGTCCAGGCGCCCTGTTCGGGGTGGTGGGCGAAGGCCGCGGCGTTGACCTTGAGCCACGCCTCCTCGTCCTGACCTGGTACGAAGGTGCGCAGCCGTACTCCCTCAGGCATCTCGAAAGCGGGCAGCGGCGTGGACAGGGACCGGCGCATCTGCCAGAGCGAGCGCACGCGCTCGAACCCCGCCGACGCCGCCAGGACGCCCGCGCCCTCATGATCGCCGTGCGCCCACAGGCGCAGGCTGCCACCCGACACCTCGAGTACGGCCCGCAGCAGCCGCGTGCCGTGCCCCTTCCGGCGGCGGGCGGGGTGGATGGCCAGTTCGCCGCTAGGACCCTCTACCTCGTCGGTGGGATCTATGTGGGCATAGCCCACCAAAGCCTCATCGTCGTCGTACAAGAGCAGGGAACGGGCCTGCGGATCACCGCCATAGCGCAGGTGGAGCATGACATGCTCGTTGAGCGGGCGGACGCCGTCGGCCTCCGTCGCCGCGTCCACCACGCCGAGCACCTGAGCGATTTCGCGGTCATCAAGTCGTTGTCTGATCTCCACGTGCGCTGTCACAGTCCGAACTCTAGGGGTACTGCTGGCAAATAACGCCATGTGGCGGGCCGATGAATCGTTACCTTTGCGACATTGGCTGCATAGGTTCCGGCCGTAACGTCTTAGGCCATGACCCCACGTTCCCTCCTCCGGCTAGTGCTGGCCGGAGCCGTCGCCGCGGGCGGGTTCGCCGCGGCGACCGCCCCCGCGAACGCGAGCAAGGCACCCAAGACCGTTCCGGTACGGCTGCTCGCGCTCAACGACTTCCACGGCAACCTCGAACCCCCGACCGGTTCCTCCGGCCGGATGGTCGACGAGAACGGCGCCACCGTCGAGGCGGGCGGCGCCGCGTACGTCGCCACGCACATGAAGGCCCTCAGCGACAAGAACACGATCGCGGTGGCCCAGGGCGACCTGATCGGCGCGAGCCCGCTGATCTCGGCGGCCTACCACGACGAGCCGTCCGTCGAGTTCATGGGCAAGCTCGGGCTCAAGGTGGCCGCGGTCGGCAACCACGAGTTCGACGAGGGATACACGGAGCTGCGCCGGATCATGAAGGGCGGCTGCCACCCGGTGGACGGGTGCTCGCCGGCCGGCACGTGGAAGGGCGCCCAGTACGACTACGTCGGCGCCAACGTGCTGTTCAAGAACCCGAACGAGAAGTCCGACGCGCTCGCGGCGCTGGGCGCGCAGCAGAGCCAGGTCAAGAAGCTGATGAGCGACTGGGGCGTGCCCGCCCTGCCGCCGGTCAGCGTCAAGTGGATGAACGGCGTGCCGATCGGCTTCATCGGCCTGGTCACCCAGACCACCCCGAACATCGTCACCGCCGAGGGCATCAAGAACCTCAAGTTCGTGGACGAGGTCAAGGCCGCGAACCTGGCGTCCAAGCTGCTCAAGCTGGTGGG
Organism: Nonomuraea sp. NPDC052129; assembly: GCF_040680095.1. Lineage (NCBI taxonomy): Bacteria > Bacillati > Actinomycetota > Actinomycetes > Streptosporangiales > Streptosporangiaceae > Nonomuraea > Nonomuraea sp. NPDC052129. The sequence goes on from NZ_JBFAVX010000038.1 coordinate 29,244, forward strand.
CGTCAAGGCCCAGGTCGTACTCATGCACGAGGGTGACCAGGTGACGGCGGGCCAGTCGCCGGACGCCTGCAGCGCCGTCCCGGGCGCGGGCAACCGCATCGCCACGCAGGTCGACCCCGAGATCGACGTGATTCTCAGCGGCCACTCGCACCAGGCGTACCTGTGCAAGGTCAAGGACCCCGCAGGTCAGGACCGCCTGTACTCGCAGGGTGGCTCGTTCGGCCGCGTCATCACGAAGGTCGATCTCAACGTGAACGTCAAGACGCGGGACATCGACCGCGCCTCGGTGGTGGCGGACAACCAGGTCGTGACCCGTACGGTCACCCCGGATCCCGAAATTTCCGCCTTCGTGCAGACCTGGAAGGACCGGGTCGCCCCGGTCGCCAACAGGCCCGTCGGCCGGATCACCGCGGACATCACCAACACCGCGGCCCCCAGCGGCGAGTCCGCGCTCGGCGACCTCATCGCCGACGGCCAGTTGGCCGGCACCAAGACCGGCGGGAACGCGCAGATCGCCCTGATGAACCCGGGTGGTGTTCGGGCCTCACTCACCTTCGCCGGCTCCGCGGCGGGCGAGGGCGACGGCGTGGTCACCTATGGCGAGGCGTTCACCGTGCAGCCGTTCAACAACCTGATGCAGGTCGTGACGCTGACCGGCGCGCAGCTCAAGACGGTCCTGGAGCAGCAGTTCACCGGCGGGCCGAACGCCCAGCCGTTCACCAAGATCCTCCAGCCGTCGGCGAACTTCACCTACACCTACAGCAGCGGCGCGGCGTGGGGGTCCAAGGTGTCGAACATGAAGATCGACGGCGTCGCGGTGACGGACGCGCAGACGATCCGGGTCGCGGCCAACAACTTCCTGGTCGGCGGCGGTGACGCCTTCCTCGGCTTCAAGGACGGTACGGACCTCTGGAGCGGGCCGCTGGACATCGACGCCTTCGTCGACCAGCTGGGCCGCGACAACCCGATCGCCCCGCCCGCCACGACCCGCATCACCGTAACCCCGTAGCGAACTAGCGAAGGGCCTGCTTCTGACGCGGAAGCGGGCCCCTCCTCATGTGAAGGGCCCGCTTCGGAACCTCGGGTTCATGTGGTCGTCGCAACACCTCGATCTGAGGAGTTGCGACGACCATGTCGTTGTCGGAGGGGTCATCGCGTGAGTGCGATGAGTTGTTGAGGCTGGTCGATGCCGGGGTTTCGGTGTGGTCGGCGGCGACGGCGTTGGGCCTGCCGAGTTCGCGCGCGTATGCGATCTTGCGGGCGGATGGTCGGGGGACGGGGCGTGCCAAGACCGTGGTGACCGACGAGCATCGCCAGCGGGTGCTCGCGGTCTTCGCGGAGTCGGGGAGCGTCAACCGGGCGGCGATCGCCGCTGGGTTGAGTCATGGGGCTGCCCGGCGGGTCCTGGTCGGTGCCGGGGTGATGGCGGCCGAGGCGAGGCCTGCGGGTAAGGAAGCGGCCAAGCGGCGGTTCCTGGAGCTGATCGGGCAGGGTTGGCCATCGGCGCGGGCTGCGCGGGAGGTGGGCGTACATCCACGTACCGGACGGGACTGGCGCAGGGGTGTTCGCAAGTCCAACAACACACGGGTCTATCCCGACGGCACGGTTGTGGACTCGGGCTCGGGTGCCCGCTACAAGGCTTCCATGATCGATCCTGTCGAGGCCGAGGTTCATAGCCGGTATCTGTCGTTGACCGACCGGCTGGCGATCGCCGACGGGTTGATCAACAAGCAGACGGTTACCGAGATCGCTGAGGGGATCGGCAAGCACAAGTCGACGGTCTCGCGTGAGATCGCTCGGCACTCGCTCGAGGGTGTCTACCCGCCGCACCGGGCTCACCGGGCCGCTGCCGCCGCGCGGGCCCGCCCCAAGACCTGCAAGCTGGTCGACCATAGAGTGTTGCGTGAGCAGGTCGAACAAGGTCTGGAACGGAAGTTGTCTCCCGAGCAGATCTCCCACAGGCTCGTCAAGGACTTCCCCGATGACGAGAGCATGCGCGTGAGCCACGAGACGATCTACCAAGCCCTGTATTTTCAGGCCCGCGGCGGCCTCAAACGCGAGGTTCAAAGAGCGTTGCGGACCGGCAGGACCCGCCGCAAACCGCAACGCCAGCCAGGGCAGCGGCAGCATCGGTTCGTCGACGAGATGGTGATGATCGCCGACCGGCCCGCCGAGGTCGAAGACCGTGCCGTGCCCGGCCGCTGGGAGGGCGACCTGATCATCGGCGCGAACAACCAGTCCGCGATCGCCACCCTGGTCGAGCGGACCACCCGCTACACCATGCTGGTGCACCTGCCCCACGGCCATGACGCTGAGCAGGTCCGCGACGGATTGATCCAGACGATGTCGACCCTGCCGGCCCACCTACGCGGGTCACTGACCTGGGACCAGGGCTGCGAGATGGCCCAGCACAAGCAGTTCACCATGGCCACCGACATGGCCGTCTACTTCTGCGACCCACACTCGCCCTGGCAGCGCGGCACCAACGAGAACACCAACGGCCTGCTCCGGCAATACTTCCCCAAAAGCACCGATCTGAGCGTCTACGGGCCCGAGGACCTGGAACACGTCGCCCAAGAACTCAACGGACGTCCACGCAAAACGCTCGACTGGGACACCCCAGCCGAGCGCTTGCGTGATCTACTGACCACCTAAAACACCAGCGGTGTTGCAACGACCCCTTGAAACCGCCAACGAGAAGCGGGCCCTTCTTCCTTCTTCGCCCGACGCTCTCTTCCGCCCGACGCTCTCTTCCGCCCGACGCTCTCTTCCGCCCGACGTTCGCCTGACGCTCTTCTTCGCCTGACTGTCAGCCGGCGATCGGCTCCACCTTGCGGATCAGCAGGCCGAAGCAGAGCGCGCCGAGCACCGCCACCACACCGGTCACCAGCAGCGGGACCACGAACGACCCCGTGGCCTGGGCGAGGGCGCCGATGACGATCGGGCTGAGCGCGCTGGCGATGTTGGCCGCGAAGTTCTGCAGCCCGCCGAGCGTGGCGACCTGGTGCGCGGGCGCGACGTCGGCGGGCAGGCACCAGAGCGACACGATGGCGAACGCGATCGCGGCGTAGCTGATGCTCAGCAGGGCCAGTGCCAGCGCGGCGCTCTCCACCAGGACGGCGGCCGCGACCGTGGAGCTCAGCAGCATGCCCGCCACCAGGCAGGTCTTCCTGGCCCTGGTGAGGCTCCAGCCGCGCTTGAGCAGCCAGTCACCGGCGATCCCGCCCGCCCAGCCACCCGCGACGGCCGTAAGGCCGGGGATCATGCCGAAGAAGCCCAGCTTGAGCAGGTCGAAGCCGCGATCCTGGACGAGGTAGCTCGGGAACCAGGTGAGGAAGAAGGTGACCACGAAGTTCAGGCAGGAGAAGCCGCCGATCATGCCCCAGACCACGCGGTGCCGCAACAACCACGCCACGTTCCCACGCCGCTCCGGCTCGGCAGAAGCACCGGCCGAAGCACGGGCCGTGGCACCGACGGACGCGCCGGTCGAGGCGCCACCGGAGGCACCGGGCGAGGTAACGGACGAGGTGTCGACAGACGTGCCGGTCGAGGTAACGGACGAGGTAACGGCAGACGTGCCGGTGATGTGGGCGCGTTCGGCGGCGTTCGGCTTGGGGTGAGACTTCGGTGAGCGATAGTACGACCACCATCCGATCGTCCACAGCACCCCCAGAGCGGCCATCACCACGAACGCCGCATGCCACCCGAACCCCGCGATGATCGCCGTGATGATCGGCACCGCCAGCGCGGACCCGATGCGGGCGCCACTGTCATAGAAAGCGGTCGCCCTCCCCCGCTCACTGGGCGGGAACCACAGCGACACCGCCTTGGCACTGGCCGGATAGGCGCCGCTCTCGCCGATGCCGAGGCCGAGCCTGAAGCCCAGCAGCACGCCGAAGCTGCTTGCCAGCGCGGTGAGCCCGGTGAACACCGACCACCACAGCACGCACGCCCCGTACATGATCCGGGCGCCGAACCGGTCGATGAGCCAGCCCGCGGGCAGCTGCATCACCGCGTACGTCCAGGAGAACGCGCTGAGGATCAGCCCCTGCTCAGTCGGGGTGAGGCTCAGGTCCTGGGTCATGAAGGGCAGGGCGACGGAGAGCGCGGCCCGGTCGACGTAGTTGATGGCGAGTCCGCCGAAGCAGAAGGCCGCCACCACCCACCGCACACGGGTTGCCCGGCCCCTGTCGGGAGCCGGTGATCGTGGCGCTGCGGCGGTCTCGTGCTTCACCATGCTGACCTCCTCGCGAGATTACGGCACGGCGCCCATTTGATCGTTTCGCTCAGAGCCTGCCGTGCTGTGGTGTGGTTAACAGGATGCTCGTTACACGCAACCTCGCTGTCAAGACCTGGAAACAAACGCGCAATCGGGGCGTCATTCCGAGTTAAACGCTCATATCAATGAGCGGTTCGCGCAGAGACTTGACAAGCAACTCTGCTCGATACAATCATCAAAATGACCGATTCAATCATCTAGAAGGTGGTGCACGGTGAGCCGTTTGCCCAGCAGGGCGCGCCGCGAGCGCATCATGGAGCTCCTCGCCGCCCACACGGACGGCACCGTAGAGGTGGAACGGCTGAGCGAGACGCTCGACGTCTCCCTCGCCACGGTCCGCCGTGACCTCGCCCAGCTGCGCGAGGAAGGCCGCATCACCAGGACGTACGGCGGGGCGGTGCTCGGTGGCGGCACCACCGAGATCTCCGTACGCCAGCGCCGCATGAAGCACGTACGGCAGAAGGACGCGATCGCCCGCCAGGCCGCCGAGTACGTCGAGGACGACCAGGTGGTCCTGCTCGATGCCGGCACGACCACCGAGCGGCTGGCCCGCTACCTGCTGGGCAAGTCCGGGCTCACCGTCTTCACCAACGGCCTCGGGGCGGTCAACACGCTGGTGGAGGAGGAGGGCGTCGACGTCGTGGTGATGGGCGGGCGGCTGCGCCGCATCAACCAGACCATGACGGGTCCGGGGGCCGAGGAGATGGTCAGGGGGCTGTACGCGGACATCGCCTTCCTGGGCGCCGACGCCGTGCATCCCACCCGGGGCATCGCCTCGCGCACCTTCGAGCAGAGCTCGCTGAAGACGCTGATGAGCCAGCACACGCGCCGGCTGGTCGTGGTGGCCGACTCCGCCAAGCTCCTGGACGACGCCAGCTCCTACTGGTCGCCGATCGATCGGCCCTGGACGCTCCTCACCGACGACGGGGCCGACCCCGAGGCGCTGGCCGCCCTGCGCGCGGCGAGCGGCGGCGACCTGCGGATCGTGGTCTGCCCGACGACGGACCTCTCACCGGCCGACAGGCAATGACGACCGCCCTCCCACCGACCCGCACGCAGCGACGACCGCCCTCCCACCGACCCGCAGGCAGCGACAACCGACCCCCACAGAGCGAGAGGCCATGATGAAACAGGCAGTGTTGCGCGCCCCAGAGCGCCTGGACGTGTCCCAGGTCGAGCGGCCCGCGCTGGAGCCGGGCGACGTCCTGGTCCGCGTGGAGAGCTCCCTCGTGTGCGGCACCGACATCCGCATCTACCAGGGCACCAAGAAGCGGAACGTCACCTATCCCACCGTGATGGGTCACGAGTTCGCCGGGACGATCGCCGAGGTGGCCGGCGCCCTGCCGGCCGGGCTGTCCATCGGGGACCAGGTGGCGGTCTATCCGCTGGTGCCGTGCGGCGCCTGCGTGGCGTGCGTCAAGGACCGCGGCAACATCTGCCGCAACCGGGTCGCCTTCGGCTACCAACTGCCCGGCGGTTTCTCCCAGTACGTCCGGGTGCCCGCGCAGGCGGTCGAAGCGGGCAACCTGGTGCCCGTGCCCGGTGTGTCCGCCGCGGAGGCCGCCATCGTGGAGCCCCTGGCCTGCGCCTACAACGGCCAGCTGCTGGCCGGCGCGCCGGGCGCGGAGACCATGCTGGTCAGCGGGTGCGGGCCGCTGGGGCTCATGCACGTACGGCTGGCCAGGGAGCTGGGCGTCCCGCGGGTCGTGGCGGTCGATCCGATCCCGGAGCGGCGCGAGGCCGCGCTGGCGTCCGGTGCCGAGCTCGCCCTGTCCCCCGGCGAAGGCGCCGCGGCCGACGTGCTGGAGTGGACCGGCGGGGCGGGCGTCGACGTGCTCATCGCCGCCGTGGGGCGGCTCGACGCCGTGCATCCCTACCTGGCCTGTCTGGCGCCCGGTGCCAGGGTCAGCATGTTCGCGGGGTTCGGTGGTGAGGGCAGCGTGCTGGAGATCCCGGCCAACGACATCCACTACAACGAGTGGTCCGTGGTGGGCGCCTCCTCCTGCCGGCTCGACGGCTTCACGAAGATCGCCGAAATGATCTCCGCGGGCGAGCTCAGGGTGGATGACCTGGTCGGCACCCAGTTCCCGATAGACGACATGGCCAAGGCCATCGACCTGGCCGCTTCGGGCCGCGACCTTCGCGTCGGCATATCTCCTTGGAAGGACTGACATGACGGCTTACGCCACACTCGATATCAACCCGACGGGCACGACCAGCGCTCTGGGCCGGACGATCCGGCTGCGCCGGCTGTTCGGCGCCACGGGCCGGACGGTCACCGTGGCCCTCGACCAGGCGGTGCCGCGTGGCGTCGCCCCGCGCCTGGCCGGGATCGCACCCACGTACGACGGCATCGCGGCGGCGGGTCCCGACGCCGTGACGATGTTCAAGGGCATCGCCGGGCACGTGATCGCCCACAATCCCACCCGCATCCCGTGGATCCTCAAGGCCTCGACGTTCTCCGTGGACTTCCACGCCCACTACGACGCGGTCGTGGCCAGCGTGTCCGACGCGATCCGCCTGGGCGCCGAGGCGGTCGCCGTGGGCATCAGCGCCGGGTCCTCCAACCAGGCGCGCGACCTCGAACTGCTGTCGAGCGTCGTGGAGAGCGCCGGCGCGGTCGGGCTGCCCGTGGTCTGCCACGCCTACCCCAGCGGGGAGCTGTGGGAGGACAGGAAGGGCAGCGTCGAGGCGATCCTGTACGCCGCCAGGGCAGCCGCCGAGCTGGGCGTCGACGTGGTCAAGACCTGGTACTCCGGCTCGACGGAGACCTTCCGCGAGATCGTCGAGGGCACGCCCGCGATCGTCGTGGCCGCCGGCGGCGCCAAGGCCGACAGCCCGTTGCAGGTGCTCCGGCAGGCGGCCTCGGTGATCGAGGCGGGCGGGCGCGGTGTCACCTTCGGCCGGAACGTGTGGGGCGCGGAGGATCCCGGCAAGATGGTGCGTGCCCTCCGCGCGGTCGTCCATGAGGACGTCGAGCCGGAGAAGGCCGCGGAGCTGCTGAAGTAGGGACCACATGGCCACCTATCTGGGGATCGACCTCGGCACGTCGGCGACCAAGACCGTCCTGGTCGACGGCGCCGGCCGGGTGCTCGCCCGAGGCCGCGCCGACCACCGTCCCGCTCACCGGCAGGCGCGGGGCCGGGTGGACACGGCGGAATGGGCACGCAGCGTGCGGCTGGCCTGCCACGATCTGGGCGACGCCACCCGCGCCGACGCCGTGGGCCTGGCCGTGCACTGCCCGGTCGCGATCCCCCTCGACGACGCCGGCGACGCCGTCGCGCCCGGCCTGTGCTGGGACCATCCCGCGCTCCCCGACCTCGTGGAGGCGTACGCCAAGGCACGCGGTGAGGAGGCGGCCGCCCTGGTGGGCAATGCCGCCTTTCCGGCCACCGCCATGGGGCTGGCCTGGCGGTTCTTCGCCGAGCACGAGCCGGAGACCTTGGCGCGTACGCGCACGATGGGGTTCGTCGGCACGTGGCTGGGGCACCGGCTGACCGGCCGCGACGCGATCGACCCCACGCAGGCCTCCTACAGCGGCCTGTTCGCCTGCACCGACGGCTGTGACTGGATCGACGACCTCGCCGCCCTGGTGGGGGTGCCCAGGCACGTCCTGCCGCCGGTGGTCCCGTCGCTGTCGCCCCTCGGCACCCTCCTGCCCGAGGCCGCCGCCGAGCTGGGGCTGCGCCCTGGCATCCCGGTCGTTACCGGGGCGGCCGACACGGCGGCCGCCGCCTGCCTGCTCGACATCCACGGGTCTCGCGCGCCGCTGTACACGGTGGGCACGACGCATGTGGTCACGCGGAGCTCCGCCGTACCTGATCGGGCGCCGCGGGTGTTGCAGCGCGCGGACGTACGGCCGGGCAGATGGCTGTGGCATTCCGCGACCAACGGCGGCGTGGCTCTGTCGGTCGCGGCGCGGCTGCTCGGCTACGGCGACGCGGTGGAGGAGCTGATCGCCAGAGCCGGAGCGGCCACGATCGCGCAGGCCGAAGCGGCGCCCGTGTTCATCCCGCATGTGACGCCCGAGCGCGGCCCGCTGTGGCTGGAACGGCCGCGCACCGCCCTGCTCGGCTACCTGCCCGATACCGACGCCTGGTCGGCGGCGTGGGGCGCGGTCGAGGGAGTGGCCTTCGCGGTCCGCCTGATGCTGGGCGACTCCGATCATGTCGTTATGGTGGGCTCGCTGGATTACGCCGGGATCGTGGCGGACCTGTTCGGACGGCCGGTCCATCTCGTGGAGGAGACGTACCTGCCCGCGATGGGAGCCGCGGCGATGGCCGCCGAGGGGACGGACGGGGTCATACTCCCCGCGCCGCCGTATCGGCGCATCGACCCGCGTCCCGAATGGGCGCACGTCGTCGCCGCGCGCTGGGAGTCGTACGGCGAGACCTGGGGCAGGATCGTGGGCCGCCCCACCCCCACGGCACCCCCGATGAGCGAGGAGAGTCGATGATCTACGTGACCCGCACCTTGACCGACGCCGCCATGGCGCTCGTGCGCTCGCTCGGCCGACCCGTGGTGTGCGGCGAGGAGGACCCGCCCGACCGCGCCACGCTGCTGCGCCTGGCCGCGGGCGCGGAGGGGGTGGTGTGTACGCTCACCGAGCGCATCGACGCTGAGTTCCTCGACGCGGCGGGCCCGTCGCTGCGGGTCGTCGCCAACACCGCGGTCGGCTACGACAACATCGACGTGCCTGCGGCCACCGAGCGCGGGATCCAAGTCACCAACACCCCTGGGGTGCTCGACGGAGCCACCGCCGACCTGACGATGGCGCTGATCCTGGCCGCCGCGCGTCGCGTGCTGGACGGCGACCGGCTGCTGCGGGAGCGTACTCCGTGGATCTGGGGGCCGCGCATGCTGCTCGGGCTCGATCTCAGTGCCGGGACGTCGCTCGGCGTGGTCGGCTACGGCCGCATCGGGCGGGCCGTCGCCCGGCGCGCCCGCGCGTTCGACATGGAGATCCTGGCCACGCCCACCTCCTCGCCGCTGCCGGAGGACGATGAGCGGGGCGTCGAGTTCGTCGAGCTGCCCGAGCTGCTGGAGCGCGCCGACGTGGTCAGCCTGCACTGCCCGCTCACCCCGGCCACCCGCCACCTCATCGACGCCGACGCCCTGGGCCGCATGAAGCGCACCGCGATCCTGGTCAACACCGCTCGTGGCGGCATCGTCGACGAGGAAGCACTGGTGAAGGCGCTGCGGGCGGGGACGATCGCGGGGGCGGCCCTCGACGTGTTCGAGGGCGAGCCGGCGGTGAACCCGGCGCTGGTCGAGCTCGGCAACACCGTGCTCACCCCGCACATCGGCAGCGCGGGCACGGCGACCCGCGAGCGGATGTGCCACCTGTCGGTGTCGAACGTCGCGGCCGTGCTGGACGGGCGCGAACCGCTCACACCGGTGAATCTCCATCCAGGTACAACGGCAGACGGGTGACGAACTGGGCGCCTGGATAGTGGTCGGTGATCGTCAGGGTCCCCCGGTGCGCCTGGGCGATCTCCCTCGACAGGGCCAGGCCGAGTCCGCTGCCCTCCTTGTCCCTGGCCCGGCCCTCGGCCAGGCGGGTGAAGCGCTCGAAGACGTGCTCGCGCTCGTCGGCCGCGATGCCCGCCCCGTCATCGGTGATCGTGATGTCGACGGTCCGGTCTCGATGGTTGACCGCCACCTGGAGGTCGATCCTGGTGGTGGCGTGCCGGGTGGCGTTGTCGAGCAGGTTGGTCAGCAGCCGGTCCAGCTGGATGCGGGAGCCCATGACAGGGGCCGTACCCATCACGTGGGTGACGACGCTGATGTCGCCTCCCGCACGGCGCCGCCCCTGCTCCTCCGCCAGCTGGCAGGCGTCGACGACGTGCCATTCGATGACGGCGCCCGCGTCGAGGCGGGCCAGCATCAGGAGCTCCTCGATGATGTCCGTCAGACGGTCGGCTGACTTCAGGGCCCGGGCGCCCGTCGACGCCCAGTCCGTGTCGTCCGGGTAGGCGCTGGCCACCTCCAGCTGGGTGCGCAGCGCGGTGATGGGGCTGCGGAGCTCGTGCGAGGCGTCGGCCACGAAGCGGCGTTGCGTCTCGGCGGAGCGTTCCAGCCGGTCGAGGGTGTCGTTGGTGGTCACGGCGAGGTTGGAGATCTCGTCCCCGGCGCCGGGCACGGGAACCCGGCGGCTCAGGTCGTGCCCGGTGATCTCGGCCAGCTCTGCTCGGATGCGCTCGACCGGGCGCAGGGTGTGGCCGACCGCGGCCCAGGTGATGCCCGCGACGCCGAGCAGCATCAGTGGGGTACCGAGGAAGATCAGGGCATAGAGCCACCCAAGTGCCCGGTTGACGTCGCTCAGCGAGGACGCGCCGTACACGGTGATCAGGCCGTACGACGTCCGCGACTGCATGGCCATGACCAGGTACTTGGATCCGTGCTCCACGCTCTCGCTGTCGCCGGTGAGCTCGATCTCGGTGGCGTAGATCGTTTCCGGCTGGGGCAGCTGCAGGTTCGCGATGGGGGGCTGACCCCTCAGGTTGTGGCTGGAGGCGAGGACGATGCCCTCGGAGGAGACGACCTGCAGGAGGGGAACGCGGGCCGGCGTCGGGAGCAGGCTGCGCAGCTCCTTTGTCCGGGCGTCGTTGGCCACTCGTCGTACGGCCAGCTCCACCCGATTCTGCACGGCGCCGCGGAGGTTGCCCGGCAACGTGCTCAGGGTGAGGCCGACCGTGGCGGCGAAGACCACGGCCGCGACCAGAGTCGCGACCATGGTCAGGCGGGCCCGGATCGAGCAGGGGAAGATCCTTTTCACCATTCCATGGTCCCTAGCATCACTATCTGTGACACTTCCCCATTATGCCGCGAGGAACAGCATTGACACTGACCTGCTGATATATCTACCTTTACAGCGCTAAATTGTCGCGGAGAGTAAGGGACTTCACTGTCGGCGATGCCTTGGTTTCGCTGCTGGCGATGCCTTGGTTTCGCTGTCGGCGATTCCGCGGTCGGTGGTTTCGCTGCCGGCGATTCCGCTGTCGGCGTGCACGGCTACCGGGCGGCGACCGGGATCGGCAGGGTGGTGGCCATGAGGCTTCTGGTGCTGGGCGGGACGGAGTTCGTGGGGCGGGCCTTCGTCGAGGAGGCTGTCGCATCCGGCTGGGACGTGACCGTGTTCAACCGGGGCACGCATGCCCCGCCGCCCACGGTGACGGCGCTGCGGGGCGAGCGGGCGAAGCCGGGCGGGCTGGCGGCGCTCGACCGTGGTGAGTGGGACGTCGTGGTCGACACCTGGTCGTGGGCGCCGTCCGCCGTACGCGACGCGGCGACGCTGCTGGCCGGGCGGGCGGGACACTACGTCTACGTGTCCAGCCGGTCCGTCTACACCTACCCGGCGGCGGCCGGTGCCGACGAGAACGCTCCGTTGGTGGCGGCCTCGGCCGACGACGGCGATGACGTGGGTTACGCGCGGTTCAAGGCCGGTGGGGAGCTGGCGGCGGTGGCGGCCTTCGGGGAGCGGGCCCTGCTCGCGCGGGCCGGGTTGATCCTGGGGCCGCACGAGAACATCGGGCGGCTGCCGTGGTGGTTGAGCAGGATCGCGCGTGGCGGGCCGGTGCTTGCGCCGGGACCCGCCGAGCTGCCCCTGCAGTACGTGGACGCGCGCGACATGGCCCAGTGGTGCCTTGACGCGGCCAAGGACGGACTGGGTGGGGCCTACAACGTGGTGAGCCCATCGGGATTCGTCACCATGGAGGAGCTACTGCGGACCTGCGTACACGTGACCGAGTCCGAGGCCGAGCTGCGGTGGGTGGAGCCGCAGCCGATCCTGGCGGCCGGCGTGCAGCCGTGGACCGATCTGCCGATCTGGCTGCTGGGCGAGGACCACGACACCATGCACCGGGGTGACGTGTCGAAGGCGGTGGCGGCCGGGCTGCGGTTCCGGCCGGTGGCCGAGACGGTGGCCGACACGTGGGCGTGGCTGCGGAGCATCGGCGGGCGGGCGCCCATGCGTCCTGACCGGCCGCCGGTCGGCCTGGACCCGAAGGTGGAGGCCGCGCTGCTGGGACTCGACGGCTGATCCCGGCTGCTGCTGGGGCAGCCGCAGTTGCCGGTGCTCTGGGGCAGCGCGGTTCCCGGGCGCACCGTCCGATCACCTGCTCTGGGGCGGCGCGGTTGCCGGGTGTACCGTCCGATCATGGACATGATGACCGTTGAGCAGAACGGCATCAACGCCGTTCCGGCAGCCGAGCGGCGGGGCACGCCTCGGGACCTGTTATGGCCATGGGCCGGCGCCAACCTCTCCCTCTTCGGCGTCGCCTTCGGTGTCTACATCGTCGGGCTCGGTCTGGGCGTCGTCCCGGCGATCATCACGGGAGCGATCGGTTACGCGCTCTCGTTCGGGCTGGTCGGGCTGGTCGCCATCGCGGGCACCCGGTCGGGGGTGCCGACGATGACGCTCGGCCGCGCCCCCTTCGGCTACCAGGGCAACAAGCTGCCGGCCGTACTCTCCTATGTCTCGAACGTCGGCTGGGAGATCGTGCTCGTGACGCTGTCGGCGCAGGGCGGCGCGGCGATCCTGAAGCGGGTCGCGCCCGGCATTCCCGGCACGACCGCCATGGCGGTCTGCTTCGCGGTCGCCGCGTTGCTCACGATCGTGATCGGAGTGTACGGCCACGCGTTGATCATGGCGGTGCAGCGGTACCTGACATACGCGTTCATCGTGCTGACCGTCGTGTACATGATCCTCATGGCCCCGAAGCTCGGCACCTCGCTGGACACCACCGCGGGCCCCGGCGGCTGGGTGGGCGCGGTCATCTTCGCGATGACGCTGCTCGGCCTGGGCTGGGTCAACTGCGGCGCCGACTACTCGCGCTACCTGCCCACCGCGTCCAAGCCCTCGTCGGTGGCGCTGTGGACGACGGTGGGCGGGGCGGTGCCGCCCATGGTGCTGCTCGTCTTCGGTGTGCTGCTGGCCGGCGGCGACCCCAAGCTGGCCCAGGCCGCGGGCGCGGATCCGGTCGGGGCGCTGGCGGCGGCGCTGCCGACCTGGTTCCTGCTGCCGTACCTGCTGACCGCCATCGGTGGCTTCCTGGCCGGGGCGATCATGGACATCTACTCGTCGGGGCTGTCCATGCTGGCGCTGGGGGTGCCGATCAAGCGGCACTACGCGGTGCTGGTCGACGGCGCGCTGATGGTGCTCGGCGGCTACTACCTGCTGTTCGTCTCGACCAGCTTCCTGGCGACCTTCCAGGCGTTCCTGGCGATCATCGGGGTGGTGATGGCCGCCTGGGTGGCCGTCTTCCTCGTCGACATGTGGCTCCGGCGGGCGGGCGGGCGGTCCTACGACGAGCGGCTGCTTCGGCCCGGGGCGCCCGCTCTGAACTGGTCCGGGGTGATCTCGCTGGTCGCGGCGTCTGTCGTGGGTGTCGGGCTCATCACCTCCACCGACCCGAACATCGCCCGGGTGGTCGGTTTCCTGATGAGCGATCAGATGAGGGCGGGGACGTTCGGGGCGGCCAATATCGGCGTGGTGGTCGCGCTGGTGCTGGCGGGGGTTCTCTACTTCGCGATTTCGAGTCTGGCGCCCCGCCGTAGCGGCTGAGCGCCCCGGTCCGTCACACGACGGTCTCAACCCCTGCGACGGTCCATGGTGGCTGGGGTTCCTTTGGGAGATACCTCCCTCCGGGGGGGCCGGTCCGTCCTGGCACAGGCTCCAAGGACGGACACCCCCTCCGGGGTAGACCGTGTTAGGCGGTCACGATGGCGAAGTCGGGTATCGGGTGGTCGAGTACGGCCACCAGGCGCCGCAGTACGCCGATGTCGCCTTCTCGTTCGACCCGCTCGACCCCCCGGCCGGCCAGCAGGCCGAGCAGCTGCGCCTTGGTCAGTCGCAAGGTCAGGTCGACCGGCCCCTCGGGCGGGTCGGCGTGCTGGATGAGGGCGCCGTTCGACAGCGTGGTCCGGTACCTCTCGCCCAGATCGGTCAGGTGCCAGTCGATGGACAGGCTCTCGTTCCAGGCCCGCGGCCCGTCGATCCGGATGGCGATAGAGTCGAGGATCTGGTCGACGCCGAGCGCCGCGACCAGGCCGGGCGCGGCCCGCTCCGTGGCGGCCGGCACGACGCCGTCGCTCAGCTCCAGCGCGCCCGTCAGGTAGAGGTTGCGCCAGGTGGCGTTCTCAGCGCCGTGCCCGAGCCGGGTGTACACCTCGGCGAGCAGGTCACGCGCCTCCTTGTTGCCCTCGTCGGCGAAGACCGCGTGGTTGAGCAGTTGGGCGGCGAAGCGCAGGTCGTTCTCCTTGAGGTAGCGCCGGGCGAAGGCGACGACGGCCGCCCCGCCGCCGAGGCACTCCACGTAGCGGGTCGCGCTCTCCCTCGGCGGGTGCTCCCACAGGTGCGCGGGGTTGCCGTCGAACCAGCCCAGGTAGCGCTGGTAGATGGCCTTGACGCTGTGGCCGACCGGCCCGTGGTAGCCGTGCGTGTGCCAGACCTGCTCCAGCTCGGGCGGCACCCGCATGGCCTCGGCGATCTCGGCACCGGTCAGGCCCTTGTTCATCAGCCGAAGGGTCTGATCGTGCAGGTAGGAGTGCAGGTCACGCTGCTGCGACAGGAACCGGGTGATCTCCGGGCCGCCCCAGGTGGGCCAGTGGTGCGAGGCGAAGGCGACGTCGAGCTCGGCCGCGAACAGCGCGACCGTCTCGTCCAGTTGCCGGGCCAGGGCCTTGGCGTCCCGCAGGGGCAGGAGGTTGTGCGGGTTGCGGGTGGCGTTCTCGCCCAGGCACAGGGCCCGGCGGCCGGGCAGGTACAGGGCCAGCTCCGGTGGCGACTGGGCGAGCTGGAAGACGATGCGTACCCCGTCGACCGTCTCCTCCTGTCCCGTACGTTCGACGTCGACCGTGGGGGCGATGAGCGAGATGGAGCGGGTCTTGCCCAGGCCCGTACCGATCTGGCCATCGGGAGATCGTTCGAGGGCCTGGCCGTACAGGTAGACGGATCGGCGGGCCGTGGCGGACCAGGCGTGCAGGTGCTCGCGGGCCACGTTCCGCAGGAAGCCCGCGGGCGCCAGGATCGGCACGCCGCCGCCGGTGACGCCGCGCACGCCGCCGAAGTGGTCGACGTGCGGATGCGTGTAGATCACCCCGGTCACGGGCCGGGCGCCGCGATGGGTTCGGTAGAGGCGCAGCGCCGCGGCGGCGCACTCGGTGGAGATGAGCGGGTCGATGATGATCACGCCGGAGTCGCCCTCGACGATCGACATGTTCGACAGGTCGAACCCGCGCACCTGGTAGACGCCGTCCGTCACCTCGTACAGCCCCTGCCTGGCGGAGAGCCGCGCCTGCCGCCACAGGCTGGGATGCGCGCTGCTGGGGCACTCCTGCTCCAGGAAGGCGGCCGACTCGCCGTCCCAGATGACCTTGCTGTCGACGGCGCTGACCACCGCCGGACTGAACTTCGCGATGAAGCCGCGGTCCACCGCCGCCTCGAAGTCGCCGCGGTCGTGGAGCGGAAGGTCGGCCATGCCCAGGCCCATTCCCGAGAACCGGTCAACGCATATCCTCGTTAATGGGCAATCCCGACAAAGCCCGCTAGGGGGTTCCGTGGAAGCGTGCGTGTTCGATCTCGACGGCGTACTCGTCGACTCCGAGCCGGTCTGGGAGGAGGTACGGCGGGCGTTCGTCGCCGAACACGGCGGCACCTGGCAGGAGGACACCCAGTCCAGGCTCATGGGGATGAGCACCCAGGAATGGGCTGCCTACCTGCACGAACTCGGCGTGGCGCTGCCTCCGGACGAGATCGCGCGCGGCGTGGTGGACCAGATGGCCGAGCGCTACCGGCACGGCGTACCGCTGATGAAGGGGGCGCCCGAGGCGGTACGGCGCCTGGCGGCGGACCTCACGCTGGGCCTGGCCAGTTCCTCGCCGCGCGCGTTGATCGAGGTGGTGCTGGACGCGGCCGACTTCCGTGACTGCTTCGCCGTCACGGTCTCCACCGAGGAGGTACCGCGCGGCAAGCCCGCCCCCGACGGCTACCTGGAGGCGACCGCCAAGCTGGGGGTCGATCCGCGCGAGAGCGTGGCGGTGGAGGATTCGAGCAACGGCCTGCGCTCGGCGCACGCGGCCGGGATGCGCGTGATCGCCGTGCCCCATCCCCGCTACCCGCCCGCCTCCGACGCGCTGGCGCTCGCCTGGAAGGTCGTCCCCGATCTCGACTCCCTCACGGTCGCGGCGCTTCAGCGATGATCCGGCTCAGAACTCCCGCCGATCTCGACGCGTGCGTACAGGCGCTGGCCGAGGTTCAGGCCGCCGACCGCTACCCCGTGGACTGGCCCGACGATCCGCACCGCTGGCTCACGCCCGGCGACCTGCTCCGAGCCTGGATCGCCCTGGACGAGCAGGGCGCCATAGTCGGCCATGTCGGACTCGCTCAGGTCGAGTCGCGGGTGGCCGAGCTGGTCGGCGCGCCCGTCCGCGCGTCCGTGACCCGTCTGTTCGTCACGCCGTCCGCCCGGCGTGGCGGGCTTGCCGCCCGTCTGCTGGACACCGCCCTCGCCGACGAGGACGGACGTCTCACGTTGGAGGTATCCGACGAGGGCCGGGCGGCCATCGCCGCCTACGAGAGGTACGGCTGGCAGCGCGTCGCCACCTCCCGGGCCCGGTGGCTCAACGCGGCCGGTGAACCCGCCCTGGTGCACCATTACCTGAGCCCGTGAAGCTATCCTTTCGGAATCGTGCGAGACATCACGGTATTCAGTGGCAGTGCCCACCCCGACCTGGCTGAGGAGATCTGCTCCCACCTGGGCACCCCGCTCCACCCGGTCAAGGTCAACCGCTTCGCCAATGACGTGCTGGAGGTCCAGCTCCAGGCCAACTGCAGAGAACGCGACGTCTTCATCATCCAGCCGCTGGTTCCACCCGTACAGGAGAACCTGGTCGAGCTGCTGCTGATGCTCGACGCCGCCCGTGGGGCGTCCGCTGCCAGGACGACCGTGGTGATGCCGCACTACGCGTTTGCCCGGAGCGACAAAAAGGACGCGCCGCGTATCTCCATGGGGGCCAGGCTGGTGGCGGATCTGCTGGTGACGGCGGGCGCCGGGCGGGTGCTGACGATGACGCTGCACTCGCCGCAGGTGCACGGCTTCTTCAGCGTGCCCGTCGACCACCTGCACGCGCTGCGCGAGCTGGCCGCCCATTTCCGCCGCTACGACCTGTCCAACACCGTCGTCGTCTCCCCCGACCTGGGCAACGCCAAGGAGGCCGCGCACTTCGCCCGGCTGCTCGGCACCGACGTGGCGATGGGGGCCAAGCAGCGCTTCAGCGACGACCGGGTGGTGATCAGCTCGGTGATCGGCGAGGTCAAGGGCAAGGACGTGATCATCCTGGACGACGAGATCGCCAAGGGCACGACCGTCATCGAGCTGCTCGACCGGCTGCGCGAGCGCGGCGTCAACTCCGTACGCGTGGCGTGCACGCATGGGCTGTTCGCGGCCGGGTCGATCGAGCGGCTGAGCGCGCTGCCCGAGGTCGAGGAGATCGTCTGCACCAACACCGTGCCCGTGCCCAAGCCCACGGACAAGCTCACGGTCCTGTCGATCGCCCCGGCGCTGGCCGAGGCGATGCGGCGGATCCACGACGGGGAGTCGGTGAGCGCGCTGTTCAGCGCGCCCTGACAAAAGGCCGGTTTCGGTCCCCTGGCTCGCCATGGGGGGATTTATCGCGACATGCTCTTCGGATGATCGATACGAAACTCGCCGGTCGGACCGTTCTCGTCACCGGTGCCAGTGGAGGGATCGGGGCGGCGGTCACGCGGGCCTTCTCGGCTGAGGGGGCGCGGGTGGCCGTGCACTACTTCAGCGAGAGGCCCGCTCCCCCGGGCGTCACCTGGGAGCACCTCACCCCCGCCAGGGATATCGCCGAGGCGCTGGCCGCCGGGCTCCGCGACGCGGTGGCCGTACCCGCCGACCTACGTGAGCCGGAGGCGGCGCGGCAGCTGTTCGACACGGTCGAGCGGCTGCTGGGGCCGGTCGACGTGCTGGTGAACAACGCCGCGCACTGCGAGACCCCGGACACCTTCGGTGCCCTGACCGCCGACGGCCTGCGCCGCCACTACGAGGTCAACGCGATCGCCCCCGCGCTGCTCGTCTCCGAACTGGCGAGCCGGCAGCGGGCCGGCCGCGAGCCGTGCGTGGTGAACGTCTCCACGGATGCCGCCCGCGCCTTCCCCGGCCAGATCGGGTACGGAACGTCCAAGGCGGCGCTGGAGGCCCTTACGCGGGCGGCCGCGCTCGACCTCGGTGCGGCCGGCATCCGGGTCAACGCCGTGGCTCCTGGCCCGGTGCAGACCGGCTGGATGGACGCCGAGATGTGCGCGCGGGTCGGCGAGATCGTGCCGCTGGGGCGGGTGGGAGAGCCCACCGACATCGCCGACGCCGTCGTGTTCCTCGCCTCGCACCAGGCTCGGTGGATCACCGGCCAGGTCCTCCAGGTGGCGGGGGGCCACGCGCTCTGAGGAAGACGGTCCGTCGTGGACGCCGCTCTAGGCGAAGCCGCCGTTGCTCATCAGCAGCCGCCAGCTGGCGGGCGATGCCGGCGCCGACAGTGCGGCCCAGGCCGGTGACCAGGGCCACTTTTCCGTCGCGTCTCGTGTCGACCATAGTGGCCATCATGCATGCGCCCACCGATCTTCTGCTAACCCGTTTCCTCCACGACATCAGGCCGGCCGTACCCCTGGTCGCCCTGTGGGCGCACGGGTCGCTCGCGGCGGGTGACTACCAGCCGGGCAAGAGCGATCTCGATCTCATCGCGGTGGTCGAGACGGACCTCACCGAGGAGCAGCGGCAGGGGCTGGCCAAGCTGCACGAGGAGATCGTTCTGCCGCTCGCCGAGCATCTGCACTGCTCCTACGTGCCCAGACATCGGTTGAGTGACTTCGCGACCGACCACGTGACCTGGGCGCACCAGGAGCTGTACGAGCGGCCGGTCACCCCGGTGACCCGTCGTGAGCTGCACTCGGGCGCTCTCGAGCTGTACGGCGCGCCGCCCGCGGGCCTGCTGCCGCCGGTGTCGGACGAGGAGCTGAGCGAGTTCATCCGGGCGGATCTCCGGGACTTCTGGCTGGTCAAGACGCGCGCGCGCAAGCTGTGGCTGCGGGACATCTGGGTGGATCTTGGGATGATCACTGTGGCGAGGGCGACGGTCACGTTGCGGGACGGACGGCTGATCACCAAGCGGGAGGCCCTGGACGTGCTGGCCGAGCTCGGTGCGCCGATGAACGTGGTGGCGGACATCCGAGCCCGCAGGTACGGCCTGCCGCGGCCGTTCCTGAGCCGGTTCAGGCGCGGAACCCTGGCCAGGGTCTTCATCAGGGCGGCGATCAAGCGTGCCCTCGGCTGACGATCAGAACACGACCCCGGATAGTCTTTGCCGGGTCACCACCAGAAAACGGGGAAAGGCGGGACATGGGGGAGATCAGGGAGTCCTATCTGGTCGCCGCGTCGTCCGCGGTGGCGCTCCTGCGTGAGCCGGCCGTGGCCGCCGCGTGGGAGAAGCCGAGCGCGTTGACCGAGTTCAGCGTGGCCGGCCTGGCCGCGCACCTGGCCCACCAGATCGTCCGGGTCGACAACCTGCTCGAGGACGGCGGGCCGCCCGGTGAGCCGATCCCGCTGATCGAGCACTTCACCAGGTCGCCGTGGGTGCAGGCAGGCCTCGACCACGAGAGCAATGTGGGCATCCGGCGGGCCGGTGAGGTGGCCGCCGCAGACGGCCCGGTGGCGCTGGCCGCCAGGGCGGGCGAGCTGTTCGACCGGCAGCGGGTCGCCCTGCCCGTGCAGCCCAGCGACAAGGTGGTGTACCTGCCGTGGTCGGGCTGGTCGCTCCGGTTCGACGACCTCCTGCTCACCCGCCTGATGGAACTGGTCGTGCACTCCGACGACCTGGCCGCCAGTGTGGGTGTGGAGACTCCCGAGCTGCCGGCCGCGGTCGTCGAGCCGGTCGTCGAGCTGCTGGCGCGGCTGGCCGTACACCGTCATGGCGCGACGGCGGTGATCCGCACGCTGAGCAGGGCCGAGCGGGCGCCCGCCACGATCAGCGCCTTCTGACCCGCGCCACGATCAGCGCCTTCCGACCCACACGAGAAGCTACCTCTGGACCATGCGCAGGGCCGCGACCACTTCGCGGCCCGACAGCGCACTGTCGGGATCGATCAGCCACTGCGACAGGAACCCCGTCAGCATGGCCTGATAAAACGTGCCGACCAGCCGCGCCCGCTCAGGCTCCGCCGCCGGGTCGATGCCCTCGAACAACTCCGCGAGCCCCTGACGCCCTTCCTGAATGCCGGCCACGAGCTGCTCCCGGATGTCGGGCAGGTGGTCGATCTGGCCCAGCAGCTCGAACTGGGTGACCCAGAGCGGCCGCAGCCGGTCGAATGACTCGATCACCCGGTCCCATGCCGCCTCGAAGCGTTCGAGCGGCTCCGTGTTGGCCTTGACGTCGGCGTGCTTGACGTCGGCGGCCAGCGTCGCCGCCAGGTCGTCGCCCCACTCCCGCATCACCTCGAACAGCACCTCGTTCATCAGCGCGTCCTTCGACCTGAAGTGATAGCCGATGCCCGCCAGGCTCACTCCGGAGGCCGTGGCGATGTCGCGCGCCGTCGTGCGCGAGTAGCCCTTCTCGATCAGGCAGCGCTTGGCCCCGGCCAGCAGGTCTTCACGATTTCCCATGCCCAAAGTGTAACACGAACGTCTGAGAAATCCGTACTAGACAAGCGTCTGAGACGACTGTACCTTTCAGGGCATGACGAACATCCTGATCTCCGGCGCGAGCATCGCCGGCACCGCGACGGCTTACTGGCTGCGGCAGCACGGCTTCACCCCCACCGTGGTGGAGCGGGCGCCCTCGATCCGCGAGGGCGGCTACAAGGTCGACATCCGCGGCGTGGCGCTCGACGTGGTCGAGCGGATGGGCCTGCTCGACGCGGTCCGCGCCAGGAGCACCGACATGCGGATCGCGACGCACTACGACGGCAAGGGCCGGCGGATCGCGGAGATGGACGCCGACCTGTTCGGCGGGCGCGAGGGCGCCGACACCGAGATCATGCGCGGCGACCTCAACGAACTCCTCTACGACCTGACCCGCGACGACGTGGAGTACATCTTCGACGACTCCATCACCGGCATCGCCGAGGACGGGATGGTGACGTTCGAGCGGTCGGCGCCGCGGCGGTTCGACCTGGTCGTCGGGGCTGACGGGATGCACTCCAACACGCGTGGACTGGTCTTCGGCGCGGAGTCGGCGTTCGTGCGCGATCTCGGCTACTACATCTCGATCTGTACGGTCCCCAACCGCCTGGGCCTCGACCGCGAGGAGGCGGTCCACGCCGCCCCCGGCCGGACCGCGAACGTCTACAGCACGAAGCAGGACAGCGACGCCAAGGCGCTGTTCATGTGGTCGTCGCAGCCGCTCGCCTACGACCGCCGCGACCCGGAGCAGCAGAAGGAGTTGCTGGCCCAGGCCATGGCCGGGGTCGAGTGGGAGGTGCCGGCGCTGCTGGAGGCCGTGCGCGGATCGACGGACTTCTACTTCGACTCCGTCAGCCAGATCCACATGGACCGCTGGTCCAAGGGCCGGGTCGTGCTGGTCGGCGACGCCGCCTACTGCGCCTCGCCGGCGTCGGGCCAGGGCACCAGCCTCGCCCTGGTAGGGGCGTATGTGCTGGCCGGCGAGCTGGCCTCCGGCGGCGGCGTCGACGGCTACGAGCGGGAGATGCGCGCCTTCGTGGACGTCAACCAGCAGCTGGGCCCGGCCAACGTCAAGGGCATGGTGCTGCCCTCACGCGCGGTCATCTGGTTCCAGACCAGGATGCTCAGGCTGCTCCCCCACCTGCCCGGCCGCGACCGGATGATCGACCGCGTCACCGGGCCGATGGCCCGCGCCGCGACGGCCATCGCGCTGAAGACCTATGTGGAATAAAGCGTTCCGTTCTGATAGAATAAGGAATCGAACGTTCCGTTCCGCATAAATGCCAGAAGGAGCCTTTCATGACGATCCTCGTCACCGGTGCCACCGGAACCGTCGGCCGCCTCATCGTCGACGAGCTCGCCCGGAACGGGCACCAGGTGCGTGCCCTGACCCGCAACCCGGCCAAGGCCGACCTGCCCGAGGGCGTGGAGGTCGTCGCCGGGGACCTGGCCGAGCCGGGCAGCCTCACGACCGCCTTCGAGGGCGTCGAGGCCGTTCACCTCATCAACTTCGCCGGCGACGACTACGCGCCGCTGAAGACCGGCGAGCAGATCGTGGAACTGGCCGTCAAGTCGGGCGTGCGCAAGGTCACCGTCCTGGGCGGGCGCGCCGACGGCCCGCTGGAGCAGGCCCTGGCCGCCAGTGAGCTGGAGTGGACGCTGCTGACACCGGTCGAGTTCATGTCCAACACGCTGCAGTGGTGGGCCCAGACGATCAAGGCCGAGGGCGCTATCAGGGAGCCGTTCGGCAGCCGGCTCAGCGCCATGGTGCATGAGCGTGACATCGCCGCGGTGGCGGCCACCGTGCTGACGAGCGATGGCCACGCGGGGAAGACGTACACGCTGACCGGGCCGCAGGCCATCACCACCACGGAGAAGGTGCGCATCCTCAGCGAAGCCGTCGGCCAGGAGATCCGGTTCGTCGAACTCTCCGAGGCCGAGGCCCGCGCGAAGTGGCGCGCCGACGGCATGGGCGCGGAGACGATCGAGTTCCTCATCGGCGCGCTCGGCAATACCCCTGAGATCGGCTACACGGTGGTCCCGACCGTCGAGCAGGTCACCGGCCGGGCACCGCGTTCCTTCGCCGAGTGGGCCGCCGAACACGCCGCCGCGTTCAAGCGCTGAGCTCCGCGTAATGGCAGGCCGCCCGCGCGGCCGGCGTGGCGGGCAGGATGTCGAGCTGCTGCGACCTGCACTTGGCGTCCACGCCCGCCTCGGCCGCCTTGCCGGAGGCGAGCACCTGGCAGCGGGCGTGGAAGCGGCAGCCACCCGGGATCCGCGTCGGGTCCGGCGGCTCGCCGGTCAGCACGATCCGCTCGGGCGACTCCGGCAGCACCGACATCAGGGCCTGGGTGTACGGATGGCGCGGAGCGGTCAGCACCTGCTCGACCGGGCCCGCCTCGACGATCCGGCCGAGGTACATGACCGCGACCCGGTCGGCGATGTTCCAGGCCAGCCCGAGGTCATGGGTGACGACCAGCGCGGACAGGCCCAGGTCCGCGCGGAGCCGGAGCAGCAGCGCGAGGATCTCGCCCCGCACCGAGGCGTCCAGCGAGGCCACCGGCTCGTCGGCGACCAGCACCTTCGGGTTGAGGGCCAGCGCGCCGGCGATGACCACGCGCTGCCGCTGCCCGCCCGACAGCTCATGCGGGTAGCGCAGGAAGAACCGCTCAGGAGGCCGCAGCCCGGCCCTGGACAGCGCCTCGGCCACGATCTCCCGCTCGCCGGACAGGCCGTGGATACGCGGTCCTTCGGCGACCGCCTCGTAGACGGTGTGCCGCGGGTTCAGCGAGCCCATCGGGTCCTGCAGGACCAGCTGCACGGCCTTCCGGTACGCCTTGAGCGCCTTGGAGTGGTAGTCCAGCTCCTTACCGTCATAGGCGACCGTCCCCGAAGTGGGCCGTTCCAGGCCCATCAGCGTGCGCGCCAGCGTGGTCTTGCCGCAGCCGGACTCACCGACGAGGGCCACGATCTCGCCGGCGCCGATCGCCAGGTTCACCCCGTCGACCGCGCGGGCCCGCCGCCCGCGCGACGGGAACTCCACGTGCAGGTCACGGGCCTCCAGCAGGGTGGTGCGCCCCGTGGCGACGGTCTCCGAGGACGTCTCCGTCTCGGTCATGAGGCCTCCTCCTTCGCCCGTACGTGCACGCAGGCAGCGGTACGGCTGTCGCCCGCGGGCCAGAGCCCGACATCGAGGGTCGCGCACTCCTCCAGCGCCACCGAGCAGCGCGGATGGAAGACGCAGCCGGTGGGCAGGTCCATCGGGTCCGGCGGATCGCCGCCGAGGCCCTTGGGCGCCAGTCGCGACACCGGGTCGCCGACCGTGGGGAACGCCGCCGCCAAAGCCCGCGTGTAAGGATGCTTGGCCTCGTGGAACACCTCGCGCGACGGGCCGTGCTCCACGACGCGGCCCGCGTACATGACCGCGAGCTGCCCGCAGACGTCGGCGAGCACCGACAGGTCGTGCGAGATCATGATCAGCGAGATGTTCCGCTCGGCGATCAGCTCTTTGATCAGCGTCAGCACCTGGGCCTGGACCATCACGTCGAGCGCGGTCGTCGGCTCGTCGGCGATGATCAGCCGGGGCGAGCAGGCCAGGGCCATCGCGATCATCACGCGCTGCCGCTGGCCGCCGGACAGCTCGTGCGGGTAGCTGCGGGCCCGCCAGGCGGGCAGGCCGACCTGTTCGAGCAGCTCGGCCACCCGTTTGCCGGCCTGGTCGGGCTTGGCCAGGTTGTGCACCAGCAGCGGCTCGGCGATCTGGTCGCCGATCTTGCGGACCGGGTTGAGACCGTGCTGGGCGCCCTGGAAGACGATCGACGCCTCGGCCCAGCGGACCGCGCGCATGCGGCCCCATTTCATGGCCAGGATGTCCTCGCCGTCGAGCAGGATCCGGCCGCCGACGCGGGCGTCGCGGGGCAGGAGCCGCAGCAGCGCCATGGCCAGTGTCGACTTGCCGGATCCCGACTCACCGGCTACCCCGAGCGCCGCGCCCGACTCCAGTTTCAGCGACACTCCCCGTACGGCGGGCACCTCGCCGGAGGCGATCCGGTAGGTCACCGAGAGGTCGTCGAGTTCGAGGAGAGTCATGCGCCCGCCTTCCTGAGTCGCGGGTTGAGCACGGCTTCCAGCGCGCGTCCCACCAGCGTGAACGCCATGACGACGGCCAGGATGCAGAGGCCGGGAATGAGGATGTACCACCACGCGCCCTGGGTGGCGGCGCCGAAGTCGTAGGACGCGCGCAGCATCGTGCCCCAGGAGGTCTTGTTCGAGCTGACGCCGAGGAAGGCCAGCGTGGATTCGGTGACGATCGCGCTGGCGACCTCCAGCGTGGTGCTGGCCAGCAGCAGCGGCGCCACGTTCGGCAGCACGTGCCGCGTGGTGATGTGCCAGTGCCCACCGCCGAGCGCCTTGGACCGCTCGATGTACGGCCTGGCCTCGACGGACAGCGTCTGAGACCTGATCAGCCGGGCGGTGGACGGCCAGGTGGTGATGCCGATGGCCACGATGATCGTGGCCGTGCTGCCGCCCAGGATGGCCGCCAGCACCAGCGCCGTGATCAGCGAGGGCAGCACCAGGAACCAGTCGGTGACCCGCATGAGCACGGCCCCGATCCAGCCGCGGAAGTGCCCGGCGGCGATGCCGATGACCATGCCGATCACGATGCTCAGCAGGGCGGCGAGGAAGCCGATGAGCAGCGAGGTACGCGAGCCCCACCAGACCATCAGCAGGACGGACCGGCCGGACTCGTCGGTGCCGAAGGGCTCCGCGAGGCTGGGCGGCGCCCACTTGGCCGCCGTGCCGGACACCACGCTGGTCACGCCGTCATCGATGAACAGCGGCGCGACCAGCGCCAAAACGACCGCGGTGACGAGCACCACCAGCCCGGCCATCCCGGCCCGCTCCTGACGGAAACTGCGCCAGAAGCGGCCGAGCGCCAGACGCCTGCGGGACGTGGCCACAGCGGTCATGCCGACCTCACCCTCGGGTCGATGATGTGATAGACCACGTCGGCCAGCGTGTTCATGAGGATCACGGCCACCGTGATCAGCATGAACGTGCCCTGCATGAGTGTGAAGTCAGGCACCCTGACCGCCTCGTAGAACAGCTGCCCGAGCCCCGGCCAGCTGTAGATCGTCTCGACGGTGACCGCGCCGCCGACCACGAAGCCGATGCGCATGAACACCAGCGTCACCGTGGGCAGCAGCGCGTTGGGGACCGCGTGGCGGCGGCGCACCTGGTCGTCGCGCAGGCCCTTGGCGCGGGCCACGTTCACGTAGTCCTGGCTGACCTCCTCCAGCAGCGACGAGCGCATGACCAGCAGGTATTGGGCATAGACCACGGCCACGAGGGTCAGGCACGGCAGCACCATGTGCATGCCGACGTCGAGCACGTAGGCGAAACCGTCGGGCGCGTCCACGCTCTCGATGCCCCGGGTCGGGAAGATGCCGGGAATCGGGCCGATCCCGACGCCGAACACCATGAGCAGGAGCAGCCCCAGCCAGAACGTCGGCATGGACCACAACACCAGCGAGACGCCCGTGGAGATCTGGTCGAAGCGGCTGCCGCGCTGCCAGCCGGCCCGCTGGCCCTGCCAGATCCCGAGGCCGACCGCGATGACCAGGCCCCCACCCGCGAGCAGCAGCGTCGCGGGGAAGCGCTCGCCGATGAGGCTGAGGACCGGCCGGTTGTACTCGTAGGAGGTGCCCAGGTCGAGGTGGAGCGTCTTGCCGACGAAGTCGAAGAACTGGTCGATCAGCGACTTGTCCAGGCCGAGCCGGTGCCGTTCCAGGGCGAGCTGCGTCGGGGTCATGTTGCGGCCCTGCGCGAGGTTGCGTACGGGGTCGCCGGGCAGCAGCCGGAACACGAAGAACGTGCCGACGATCACCATCGCGATGCTGAACAACGCCCCGCCGACCTTCGACAGCGCGTACTTCAGCGTGCCGCGGTAGGCGGGGCGGTCATCACCGGAGCCCGCCGCCTGGACGGCGGGCTCCGCTGCTTCGAGCGGTGTGGTCATTCGCGCTCGTCGGCGACGCTCTTGCGACGCCGGGTCAAGAGGAAGGCCACGAGTCCGATGACCACCACGCCGCCGACCACACCGGCGATGAGGCCGGTGTTGGAGCCGCCGTCGCTGCCGGCCGCACTGGTGCCGCCGGTGGCCTTGACGTCCATGGCGTAGAACGGGTAGCCGCTGCTGCCGCCGTAGATCAGGCCCTTGTCCTCGGGGACCGGGGTGATGCTGGTGATGCGGTCCTTGCGGTAACCCTCAAGGTCGTTCGGGTAGTAGATCGCGATCACCGGAGCGTCGGTGTAGAGGCGCTCCTGCATCTTCTTGATGATCTCGACGCGCTTGGCCCGGTCAAGCTCCTTGAGCTGCTCCTGGTAGAGCTTCTCGAAGGTCGGGTCGCAGTAGAACGATTCGGTGCCGCCGCCCTCGCCCGACGGGGTGGGCCGCCGGCTGCACAGGTGCGTGGCCAGGACCTCCTCGGGGTCGGGGTTGACCGACCAGCCGCTGATCGCGATGTCGTAGAGCCCCGTGACGCCCGTCTGCTCGCTGTACTTGCTGGAGTCGAGCTTCACTGTGGTCAGCGTGACGCCGATCTCCTTGAAGAAGCCCGTCAGGTATTCGGCGAGCTTGTCCTCGATCGGGGTGTCGGTGTGGATGCTGAAGCGGAACTCCAGCTTCCTCTTGCCGTCGGGCATCGTACGGACGCCGTCGGCGCCCTTCTTGTAACCGGCGTCGTCGAGGATCTTGTTGGCCTTGGCGACGTCGTAGGTGACCTTCTGGTCGCCCGTGGCCTCCCAGAAGAACTCCTTGTACAGCGGCGGGATGATCGAACCGTCGGCGGGCTTGGCCAGGCCGCTCTGCACCTCGTCGACCAGCTTCTGCTTGTCGATCGCGTAGTGCAGCGCGGTGCGCACCTTCGGGTCCTTCAGCGCGGGGTGACCGTCGCCGACAGGCTTGTTGTCCGTGGTGGTGGCGCCGGGGTTGACCTCCAGGTACGCCGCGCGGCGGCCCTGGGTGTTCCACTGCTC
Source organism: Nonomuraea sp. NPDC052129 (assembly GCF_040680095.1). Taxonomy (NCBI): domain Bacteria; kingdom Bacillati; phylum Actinomycetota; class Actinomycetes; order Streptosporangiales; family Streptosporangiaceae; genus Nonomuraea; species Nonomuraea sp. NPDC052129. The sequence continues at coordinate 57,255 of NZ_JBFAVX010000038.1, forward strand.
GATGTTGGGGTCACCCTTGATCGACTCGAAGTCCGGCGGCGTCATGCGGCCGATCAGGTCGATGTCACCCTTCTTCAGACCGGCGATGGCGGCCTGCGGGTTGTCATAGAAGATGAACTGCAGTTCGTCGACCTTGGGCTTGCCCCGCCAGTAGTCGGGGTTGGCCTTGAGCTTGACGAACTGGTCCTTCTTGTGCTCGACCGCGATGTACGGCCCGCTGCCCACGGCCGGGTAGACGTCGGCCTCGTACTTGGCCATGTCGGTGACCTTCTCCCAGACATGCTTGGGCATGATCGGGATCGGGTTCTCCAGCATGGACGCCTGCGGCGCCTTGGTCTTGATGGTCAGTTCCTGGCCGTTGGCGGTGACGCTCTCGAAGTTCTCGACGGCCGGACCGTTGGCGGTCTTGGCCGCGTCATCCGTCATGACCTTGTTGAACGTCCAGGCCGCGTCCTCGGCGGTGACCGGCTGACCGTCGGACCACTTGGTGCTGCGGATCTTGAAGACCCACGTGAGCCCGTCGGGCGAGGTCGTCCACGACTCGGCCAGGTCCGGGCTGGGCTTCAGCGTCTTGGGGTCGGGCGTGGTCAGGAAGCTGTACATCTCGCGCTGGATCGCCGACGAGACCAGCCTGACCGCCAGGAAGGGGTTCATCGAGTCCATCGACTGCGTGGCGCCGATGCGGACGATCTTCTTCCCCGCTGCCGGTTCCGCGGCTTGGGCCGCCTGGCCCTGACCTGCGACTAATACCGCTACGCCCAGCAGAGCCAGGCGTGCGAACCATTTCCTCATTGTGCCTCACCTTCAGGCGGGGGTGTCCTGTGTAGAGAAAGGCACACCATACGAACACTGCGTGTCAACGAGTGCCGGAAAATTGTTTCATCTTCGTTTCCTTGAGCGGTGTAAATTTTCAGACCGACTCGAGAACTGACCCGTCACTCAGTCTCAGGCGACGATCGACGTGCACGGCGTCGAGCATCCGCCGATCGTGGGTGACGAGCAGCAGCGTGCCTGGATAGCTCGACAGGGCCGACTCCAACTGCTCGATCGCAGGGAGATCGAGATGGTTCGTCGGCTCGTCCAGCACGAGTAGATTAACGCCTCTAGCCTGCAGCAACGCCAGTGCCGCGCGGGTGCGCTCGCCGGGCGACAGCGTGTCGGCGGGCCGCAGCACGTGCGCGGCCCGCAGCCCGAACTTCGCCAGTAGCGTCCGCACCTCGGCGGGCGGCAGCTCCGGTGTCTGCGCGGCGAACGCGTCGAGCAGCGGCTCCCCGCCCTCGAACAGCCCTCTGACCTGATCCACCTCGCCGACCACCACACCGGGCCCGAGTGTGGCGTGCCCCTCGTCGAGCGGGGTACGGCCGAGCAGCGCGGCCAGCAGCGTCGTCTTGCCCGAGCCGTTGGACCCGGTGATCGCCACCCGCTCGGCCCAGCCGATCTCCAGGTCGACCGGGCCGAGCGTGAACGCGCCCCGCCTGACCACCGCGCCGCGCAGCGTGGCCACCACCGCGCCGGAACGCGGCGCGGCGGCGATCTCCATCCGCAGCTCCCACTCCTTGCGCGGCTCCTCGACCACCTCGAGGCGTTCGATGAGCTTCTCCGACTGGCGGGCCTTGGCGGCCTGCTTCTCGGTCGTCTCGATGCGCGTGTTGCGGCCGATCTTGTCGTTGTCGGTCGCCTTGCGCCGGGCGTTCTTGACGCCCTTCTCCATCCAGGCCCGCTGCGTCCTGGCGCGGGACTCCAGCTGGGCGCGGGTGTCGGCGTACTCCTCGTACCGCTCGCGGGCGTGCCTCCTGGCCACCTCGCGCTCGTCCAGATAGGCCTGGTAGCCGCCGCCGTACAGGCGGATCTGCTGCTGGGCCAGGTCCAGCTCCAGCACCTTGGTGACGGTCCTGGCCAGGAACTCCCGGTCGTGGCTGACCACCACCGTGCCGGCCCGCAAGCCCTGGACGAAGCCCTCCAGCCGGTCGAGCCCGTCGAGGTCGAGGTCGTTGGTCGGCTCGTCGAGCAGGAACAGGTCGTAGCGGCTGAGCAGCAGCGAGGCCAGCCCCGCGCGGGCCGCCTGGCCGCCCGACAGCGAGGTCATGGGCTGGTCCATGCCCACCGGCAGCCCGATCTCCGCCGCCCGCTCCTCCAGGTCGGCGCCGCCGAGCGCGAGCCAGCGCTCCAGCGCGACGCTGTAGGCGTCGTCGGCGCCCGGCCGTGCCTCGACCAGGCCCTGGGTGGCGTCGTCGAGCTCCCGCTGCGCCTGCTCCACGCCGGTGCGCCTGGCCAGGAACCGCCCGACCGTCTCACCGGGGCGACGCTCCGGCTCCTGCGGCAGGTGGCCGACCGTGGCCGTGGCCGGGCTGAGGCGTATGGAGCCCTGCTCGGGCCGATCGATCCCGGCCAGCAGGCGCAGCAGCGTGGACTTCCCGGCGCCGTTGGCCCCGACGAGCCCGATGACGTCGCCGGGGGCCACCACCAGATCCAGGTTCGAGAACAGGATCCGCTCGCCGTGCCCCGCCGCAAGGTCCTTGACCACCATCGTCGCGCTCATGTAGGCCGATGCTACTAACGTGAGCCAAATGTCTCGCTGGCTCGTGCTCGCCGCCGCTGTCGTCACCGTTGTGGCCGGGCTGGGGGTGCGGCTGCTGTGGGACGGACCGTTCGCCAAGTACGCGGGCGACGCGCTCTACACGGTCCTGATCTACCTGCTCGTCGTGCTCGTCCTGCCGCGCGTCCGGCCGTTGTGGGTCGCGCTGGGGGCGACCGCGCTGAGCTGGGCGATCGAGTTCGCCCAGCTCTGGGAGATCCCGCCACTGCTCCAGCCGCTGCTGGGCAGCACGTTCAACCCGCCCGACCTGTTCTGGTACGCCGTGGGCGCCGCGGTGGCCTGTGCGGCGCATATCGGCTTTGCTGCGTATATAGCGCCGAGGTCCACATTTAGGTAAAGAACGGTCCTTACCAGCTCGAAACTCCGCTGTAACGCCTTGCCTGTGACATGGAAATGGTCTAGAGATAGACCAAATCCTAGAGAGTCCTCCGCCGCGCATCCCCCCAAGGAGACCTCAATGACCACAGAAGAGGATTCCAGGCGCCTCGCCGAGCTCGGTTACAAGCAGGAGCTGTCAAGGACCTGGAGCGGTTTCTCCAATTTCGCCATCTCCTTCTCCATCATCTCGATCCTCGCCGGCTGCTTCACCACCTTCGGCCAGGCTTGGAACAACGGCGGTCCCATCGCCATCTCCTGGGGCTGGCCGCTGATCTCCGTCTTCATCCTGATCATCGGTCTCTGCATGTCGGAGCTGGTCTCGGCGTACCCGACGGCGGGCGGCATCTACTGGTGGGCCGCCACCATGGGCAAGCCGATCCATGGCTGGTTCACCGGCTGGCTCAACCTGATCGGCCTCATCGCGGTCACCGCGTCGGTGGACTACGGCTGCGCGACCTTCCTGAACATCACCATCAACCGGCTCACCGGCGGCGGCTGGGACGCCTCACTCGGGAACGCCTTCCTGCTGTTCGTGATCATTCTGGTGCTCCACGCGCTGATCAACATCTACAGCCACCGGCTCATCTCCATGCTGCAGAACATCTCGGTCTGGTGGCACGTGGCGGGTGCCGCGATCGTGGTGGCGATCCTGATCTTCGCGCCGAGCCACCACCAGACGGTCGGCTTCGTCTTCACCGACACCATCAACAACTCCGGCTTCGGCGACGGCGACGGCGGCATACCGTTCTGGTTCTACGTGCTGCCGCTGGGCTTCCTGCTCACCCAGTACACGATCACCGGCTTCGACGCCTGCGCGCACGTGTCGGAGGAGACGCAGGGCGCCTCCACGGCGGCCGCCCGCGGACTCTGGCAGTCGATCTTCTACTCGGCGATCGGCGGCTGGATCCTGCTGCTGGCCTTCCTGTTCGCCGCGACGAACGTGGACGAGATCAACAAGCAGGGCGGCTTCGTGGGCGCCATTTTCGAGACCGCGCTCTCCTCGCCGCTGGCCACCGCGGTCTTCGCGATCTCCACGATCGGCCAGTTCTTCTGCGGGATGAGTTGCGTGACCTCGATGTCGCGGATGACCTACGCGTTCTCGCGAGACGGCGCCGTGCCGGGCTGGCGGCTGTGGTCGAAGGTCGACCGCAACCGGACGCCGGTCAACGCGATCCTCGCGGGCTGCGTGGTGGCCGCGCTGATCACGCTGCCCGCGCTCTGGGCGCCGGCGGGCTCGACCACTCCGGTGGCCTTCCTCGCCGTCGTGTCGATCGCGGTCATCGGGCTGTACCTGGCGTTCCTCATCCCGATCTGGCTGCGGCTGCGCATGGGCGACGACTTCCGGCCCGGCCCGTGGACCCTTGGCCGGAAATATCGGGCCATGTGCTGGATCGCCTGCGTTGAGATCGTGATCATCTCGATCTACTTCATCATGCCGATCAAGCCCTCGGCGATCCCCGGCAACGAGAACTTCACCTGGACGGACGTGAACTACGCGCCGGTCCTGGTCGGGGTCGTGCTGCTCGGCATCGCCCTGTGGTGGAAGCTGTCGGCCAAACACTGGTTCACCGGGCCCCGCCGGACCATCGACGAACTGCCCATGCCTTAAGACGCTTCGAAGGCGGTGGCCACGGCCGCGCGGACGGTGTCCATGGACGTGGCCTCCAGCTCTCTCTTGAGCGAGGTCATGTCCACGTCGGGCATGCCGCAGGCGACGGCCCAGTGCCACGGCTCCAGGTCGCCGTCGACGTTGAGCGCGAAGCCGTGGCTGGTGACGCCACGGCTCTGCCGCATCCCGATGGACACGACCTTGCGCCCCGTCTCCGACGTCCAGACGCCGGTCAGCAGCTCGGAGCCGGGCGGGGTGTCGCGGCGCTCCGCGGGCAGCCCCAGCGCGCCCAGGGCCTCGACCAGCCGGAGCTCCACTTCCCGTACGTAGTCGACGATGCCCTCCTCCTCGCCCAGCTTGACGATGAGGTAGCCGACCAGCTGGCCGGGACCGTGGTAGGTGAGCTGGCCCCCGCGGCCGGTCTCGACCACGGGGATGCCGCGCGACGGGTCCGGCAGGTGGGTCACCGGCGTGCGGCGCCCGACCGTGTAGACCGACGGGTGGCTCAGCAGCCAGAGCGTGTCCGGCCGCTCGTCTCGTTGGCGCTCACCGACGAGGTCGGTCATGCGCTCCATCGCCTTGTCGTAATCGACGAGCTCATCCTGGACGAGTGTCAGCGGCCTAGCCCTCATGCGTTCCAGGATAGGTCGCCTTAGTAGCGCTTCGGCTCCTCGGGGACGAGGATCCACATGGCCACGTAGACCACCCAGAGCGGTCCGGGGATGAGCGACAGCAGCAGCCAGAGGATCCGGACGAGGGTGGGGGGCAGGCCCATCTTGTCGGCGAGACCGCCGCAGACGCCGGCCAGGATTCTGTGCTCTCGTGAGCGGTACATCGTTTCCTCCGTGTGGTTGCACCTACCTGGAAAACGGATGTCCAGGCTGGAGATATCCCACTAGGCACCCTGAGAAAACCCTGAGAGGGTCAGCCACTCGTGCGCCTGGGCGAGGTGTTGGCTGGTCAGACCCTTTCTCGGATCAACATGAATGAGCAGGAAATCATCGAGACCCTGAGTGCCCCTGAGGTATTCCTCGTCCTCCAGCCATACCTGGTCGTCGAACCATACGAACGGCCTGCGGCCGACATAAGCGGCTACGTGCGGGGTTTTAAACATTTCCCCGTACAACCCCCCCTGGTCCGGTCCCATGGGGATGACGGGCAGCTCGGGCAGGCCGAGGCGGGGCCCGATCCACTCGTTGGCGTGCTGCTCCCAGGTCGTCGCCCAGACCAGCTCGGCCCCGGTCACCAGGGCCAGCTCCAGCAGCCTGGTGCCGTGTCTGGCGTTGAGCTGCACGGTGTAGACCTGGTCGCCGACCGTGCAGTGGTAGCGGCGGAAGTCGGGCGTGGGCCGGCTGAACGGGTTGAGCACCCCGTCGACGTCGATCAGCAGCAGCGGTCTCATCGGACCGCCCGGTGCCCCTGCGGGCTGCGGTCTCATCGGACCGTCCGGTGTTCCTGCGGGCTGACGCCGCGTACCCGCTTGAAGGCCGCGCTGAGCGCGAACGGGCTGCCGTAGCCGACCTGCCTGGCCACCGAGCCGACCGTCGCGTCGGGCTCGCGCAGCAGATCGGCGGCCAGCGCCAGCCGCCAGCCGGTCAGGAACGCCATGGGCGGCTCGCCGACCAGCTCGGTGAAGCGCCTGGCCAGCGAGGCCCGCGAGACGCCCACCTGCGCGGCCAGCGCGGCGACCGTCCACGGGTGGGCCGGGTTGTTGTGCAGCATCCGCATGGCCCGGCCCACCACCGGATCGCTCTGCGCCCGATACCAGGCCGGCGCCTCGTGGGTGGCGAACCACGACCGCAGCACGGAGATGAGCAGCAGGTCGAGCAGCCGGTCGAGGACCGCCTCCTGCCCCGGCTGGTCCTTGACGATCTCGGCGCCCAGCAGCGGGACGAGCGGGTCACCCCGCTGGACCAGCAGCGTCGGCAGCGCCTCCAGCAGCCGCCTGCTCACCTCCCCCTCCATGAGGTAAGCGCAGGTGATCATCACGGTTTCGCCGTCCACGGCGTTGCCCCAGGTGCGTACGCCCAGGTCCATGGCCTGGGCGAGCGACTCCCCGTCGACCGTGGTGCAGTGCTGGCCGGGGTGGATGACGATCTGCGGCGGCGTGGCGGGGCTGTCGGCCACCGTGTACGGCTTGGGCCCGCGAATGATCGCCACCTCCCCGGGGCACAGCCGGACGACGTCTCCCTCATCGGGCACCACCCACGCCTCGCCGCGCACCATCACCACCAGCGTGAGCGGGGCCTCGTCCTGGATACGCAGCGACCAGGGCGGATCGAGCAGGCAGCGGAGCATGAAGGCGCCCCTTGCCCGCGGACCGTCGAGCAGGGCGGCTAGCTGGTCCATGGCCTAGACGATCGCATATGGGATTGCGCTTCTCAACCATGGAGAGTCTCAGACTTCGACGGCTTACTTGAGCCATGACAACTTTGGTGCTGGGCGGCACCGGCAAGACCGGCCGCCGCGTGGCGAACAGGCTCACCGTTCTCGACCACCCGTGGCGGATCGGCTCCCGCTCCGCGCGACCGCCCTTCGACTGGACCGACCGGTCCACGTGGGCGCCCGCGCTGGACGGCGTCGACTCCATGTACGTGACCTACTATCCCGACCTCGCCTTCCCCGGCGCCCTGGCGGACATCCAGGCCCTCACCTCGCTCGCCGTGGCCGGCGGCGTCGGCCGGCTGGTCCTGCTCTCCGGCCGGGGCGAGCCGATGGCCGAGGCGGCCGAACAGGTCGTCCAGTCGTCCGGGGCCGACTGGACGATCGTGCGGTGCAGCTGGTTCATGCAGAACTTCTGTGAGGGCTACCTGCTGGATCCCGTGCTCGAAGGGGTCATCGCGCTGCCGATCGCGGACGTGCCCGAGCCGTTCGTGGACGTGGACGACATCGCGGACGTCGTGGTGGCGGCGCTGACCCAGGAGGGCCACGGCGGCAAGCTGTACGAGCTGACCGGGCCGAGGCTGCTCACGTTCACGGATGTGGCCGCCGAGCTGTCCAAGGCGACGGGCCGGGACATCGTCTACGTGCCGGTGACGGCTGAGGAGTTCGCGGCCGGGGCCCGCGAGCAGGGCGTGCCCGAGAACGAGATCGAGGGGCTGAACGGGCTGTTCGCCGAGGTCCTGGACGGCCGCAACGCGCACCTCGCCGACGGCGTCCACCAGGCGCTCGGCCGGCCCGCTCGGGACTTCTCCGACTACGCCACCGCGAACAAGGCAATCTGGACCGTGCGTTGACGCCCCGCCTGGACCGCGCGCCACGCGCCACCTGGACCGTGCGCTCAGCGCACCACTTTGGCCGGATCCCAGCCGGGGTCGGGCACCGAGGCCAGCAGCAGGCGCGTGTAGGGGTGCTCGGGCTCGGCCAGCACCCGCTCGACCGGGCCCCGCTCCACGACCACCCCCCGATGCAGCACCAGCGTCTCCTCGCACAGGTGCCGGACCACGGCCAGGTCGTGGCTGACGAACAGCAGGGCCACGCCCGCGTCGCGACGTACCTGGGCCAGCAGCTCCAGGATCTGGGCCTGGATGGAGACGTCGAGCGCGGCCACGGCCTCGTCGAGCACCAGCACCGACGGCTCGACCGCGAGCGCCCTGGCGATGGCGAGGCGCTGCCGCTGGCCGCCGCTCAGCTGGTGCGGGCGCGCGCCGGCCTCGCGGCTGCCCAGGCCCACCTGGTCGAGCAGTTCGGCGGCGCGGGCGGGCGGCTTGCCGTGCAGGCGGAGCGAGGTGTGCAGGCATTCGGTCGCGGTCAGCCGGGGGTCCAGCGAGAGATAGGGGTCCTGGAAGACCATCTGGATCTCACGGGCCCGGCGCAGCCTGGCCGCCTTGCCGCGCTCCTTCGGGCCGCGGGCGCGGCCGGCCACGGTGATCGTGCCGGAGTCGGGGGTGACCAGGCCGACCAGCATGCGGGCGATCGTGGTCTTGCCGGAGCCGGACTCGCCGACCAGCCCGAGCGAGCCGCCCGGCGCCAGCTCGAAGGAGACCTCGTCGGCGGCCACGGTGCCTTGGAAGGACTTGCTGAGCTTCTGTACGGCCAGCATCTGGTCTCGTACGGGCGGCACCGAGCCGTGAGCGGCGAGCATCATGCCTCCACGAGGCGGCAGGCGGCCGAGCCGCCCGCGACGGTCAGGGGCCGCGGCTGCCAGGCGTCGCAGTCGCCGGTGGCGTGCGGGCAGCGCGGCGCGAACGGGCAGCCGGTGAACACGTCGTCGAGAGACGGCGGCCGGCCGGGGATGGGGCGGATCGGGCGCGGGTCGCCGAGCTCGGGCGTGCAGGCGAGCAGCCCGGCCGTGTACGGGTGCCGCGGGTCCGCGAACAGCTCCTTGGCCGGCCGCGACTCCACCACCGCACCGGCGTACAGCACGTGCACCCGGTCACAGTAGGCGGCGGCCAGGTGCAGGTCGTGCGTGATGAACAGCATGCCGAGCTCGCGTTCGGCCTGGATCCGGCGCAGCAGCGCAAGGGTCTCGGCCTGGGTGGTGACGTCGAGCGCGCTGGTCGCCTCGTCGGCCAGGAGCAGGGCCGGGTCGGCGGCCAGCGCGGCGGCGATGACCACGCGCTGGAGCATGCCGCCGGACAGCTCGTGCGGATACTGCCGCACGCACCGCTCGGGGTCGCGCAGGCCGACGGCGGCCAGCAGCTCCAGCGCCCGCGTACGGGCCTCCGCCTTGGATCGGCCCAGGGTGAGCACCATGCGTTCGGTGAGGAAGTCACCGATCCGGCGTACCGGGTTGAGCGACGAGCGCGGGTCCTGGTAGATCATCGACACCTGGGCGGCCCGCAGGTCCCTGAGCGCCGCGGGGCTCATCGAGAGCACGTCGTCGCCGGAGACCAGCACCCGGCCCGACACCCGCGCCCCTTGCGGCAGGAGGCGCAGCACCGCGCGGGCGATCGTGGACTTGCCCGAGCCGGACTCGCCGACCAGGCCGACGACCTCGCCCTTGCCGACGCTCAGCGACACCTCGCGCAGGATCGGCCGCCGGCCGCCCGCCTCGATCGTGAGGTCCTCCACGGAGAGCAGCATCAGATTCCCCTCACGCCCATGCGGTCGGCGAGCCGTACGCCGATCACGTTGAACGACACGACCACCAGGGCGATGGCCGCGCCGGGCACCAGCACGGGCAGGAACGCGCCCTGCACGATCGCCGGCTGCCCCTCCTTGACCATGAGGCCCCAGTCGGACGACGGCGGCTGCGCGCCGAACCCCAGGAAGCTCAGCGTGGCCAGGCTCATCAACCCCTCGCCGAACAGCACCACGAGGTAGCCGACGATCGAGCGCCCCATGTTCGGCACCAGGTGGCGCACGCAGATCGCCAGCCCGCCCATGCCCTGCACCCGATAGGCGTCGATGTACGGCTTGCCGCACTCGGCCAGTGCGACGCTCCTGGTGTACTTGGCGATCGTCGGCGCGTAGGCCAGGCCCAGCGCGATGACCGCCGTGGTCATGCCGTTGCCGAAGACGGCCACGATCAGCACCACGAACAGCAGCCCGGGGAAGGCGTACATCACGTCGGTCACCCTGGACACCACCGCGTCGACCCAGCCCCGGTGCCAGGCGGCCAGCGTGCCCAGGGCGACGCCGAGGGCCGAGGCGATGGCCAGCAGCAGCAACGGGCCGACCAGCGAGGTACGGGCGCCGTACAGGATGCGGGTGAGCAGGTCGCGGCCCGACTGGTCAGCGCCGAGGAGGTGCTCGGGCGAGACCGGCGCGAGCGAGGCGCCGAAGTCGACCGCGTCCGGCTCGAACGGCGTGATCAGCGGCGCGCACACCGCGCCGACCACGACCAGGGCGAGGAAGGCGGCGGCGAGCAGATAGCCGAGCGGCCGGGCCGGTCGCGGCGACAGCGTGGCAATAGCGGTCATGCCCGCCTCCTTGCTCGGGGGTCGATCAGCGGCTGGACCAGCTCCACCAGCGTGGTCACCACGATGTAGGCGGTGACCATGAGCAGCAGCACCGCCTGCGTCACGGGGAAGTCGTGCGTGTTGATCGCGTTGACCAGCAGCGAGCCGATGCCGCTGAGGCCGAACGCGGTCTCCACGGTCACCGTCCCGGCCAGCATCCCGGCGGTCACCAGCCCGCACATGGTCACGATCGGGCCCAGCGCGCCGCGGAAGACGTGCCTGACCACGATCAGCCGCTCCGACAGCCCGGAGGCGCGGGCGACGGTCACGTGGTCGAGCTCGCGCTGCTCGACCATGGCCTGCCTGGTGACCCGGCTGATGATCGCGAGCGCGCCGAGCGCCAGCGTCACGGCCGGCAGGGTCAGGTGCCAGAGCGAGCCGCCGCCCATGACGGGGAACCAGCCGAGCCGGACGCCGAACAGCGAGATCAGCACGGTGGCCACCACGAACGGCGGCACGGAGGTGGCGAACGTCGTGCCCGCCACCACCGCCGCGTCGGTCCGCCCGCCGCGTACCGCCGCCAGCACGCCCAGCGCGATGCCGAACACCACGAACAGCACGGCCGCGTAGGCGACCAGCCCGAGCGTGCTCGGCAACCGCGCCGCCAGCAGGTCGCCCACCTGGTCGTTGTACTGGGTGGACCGGCCCAGGTCGCCGGTCACGGCGTCGCCGAGCCAGCGCCCGAACTGGACGAGGAACGGGTCGTCCAGGTGGTACTGCGCGCGGACGGCCGCCAGGTATTCGGGCGTCAGGTTCTCCTTGCCGCCCGCCAGGAACGTCACCGGGTCGCCGGGCGCCGCGTACGACGCCCCGAAGATGACGAACGAGGTGACCAGCAGCGTCGCGAGCACCCCCGTCAGCTTGCGGACCATGCTCAGCCCTTGGCCCCGAGGTCGGCGGCCCACGGGTAGCCCATGTAGACCTGGGAGGCGGGCGGCCCGGTCACCTTGCCGCCGAGCACCACCGCGGACGGCACCTCGACGAGCGAGATCCACACCATGTCGGCGGTGAACCGCTGCTGCAGGTCGATGACGTCCTTGGCGCGCTGGGCGTCGTCGGTGCTCGCCAGCGCCTTGGCGACGAGCGCGTCGTATTCGGGCGAGCTGAAGCCGACCCAGTTGTTGGCCGAGCCCGTCAGGCCGTTGTCGTAGAAGCCGATCGGGTCGGACTTGGTGATGTACCAGTCGTCGGGCACCAGGTCGACCTGGGCGCGCAGCGACTTGTCGGTGTAGAAGCTGCCGAACTCCGACGGCGGTACCGTCTTGATCTGCGCGGTGAGCCCGATCTTCTTGGCCGCGTCGACGACCGCGTTGGCGATCACCGTACGGGTCTCGTCGCCGTTGGTGGCCACCACGATCGGCTCCTTGGGCGTACCGGCCTCCTGGACGAGCTTCTTGGCGTCGTCGAGCGACGGCGTCTCGGGCGCGCCGGACAGCTGGTCATAGGCCGTCTGGAAGGCCTGCTTCTCGTACGACCAGGCGCCCGCGCCCACCGGCACCTTCCACGGCCTGGCCAGCCCGGCGAACCCGGACTTGGCGATGCCCGCCCGGTCGACCGCCAGCGACAGCGCCCGGCGGATCTTCGGATCCTTCAGCACGCCGCGGTCGGTGGGCAGCAGCACGAACACCCGCGTGGTGGGCCCGTAGGCGACGTTGACCGCCTGGTTGCCCTGCAGCGCGACCGCCGGGCCGGTGCTGGAGAGGTACGCGCCGTCGGCCGCGCCCGTCGTCAGGCTGTTGACCAGCGCGGTGTCGCCGGCCCATTTGAAGGTCACCGTCTTGGTGAGCGGCTTGACGTCCTTGTTCCAGTACGCGTCATACCGCTCGATGGACAGCTCGGTGCCCGACTTCCAGCCCTTCACCTGGTACGGCCCGCTGCAGGCGTCCTCGTGGCCCGGCGTGCCGTACTCCTTGCCGAGCTTGTCCACGACCTTCTGGTTCAGCACGATGCCCGCGCCACCCGCCATGGCCTGGACGAACAGCGCGTTCGGCTTCTTGAACGCGATCGTGACCTGGCCCTCTCCGGACTTGCTGATCGACTCGACGTCCTCGAACTCGTCGGACTCGTCCATGCCCTCGCCCGAATGCCGCTTCAGGCTCCACACGACGTCGTCGGCGGTGACCGGCGAGCCGTCGTGGAAGGTGGCGTCCTTGCGCAGGGTCATGACCATGGTCTTGGGGTTGGGCTGGTCGATCTTCTCGGCCAGCCACGGCTTGACCGTCATGTCGGGCTGCGTCTGCATGAGCCGCTCGCAGACGTTGGCCAGGACCGTGCGGTTGTCGGTGTTGCCGTCGATGTCCATGTCCAGCGTGCCCGGCTCCTCGTCGAGCAGCCAGGTGGCCGAGTCGAGCGCGCCGGTCGCCTTGGTCGTCTGGTTCACCAGCGTGAGCTTGGCCGGGTCGGGTGCCTTGGTGGTGGCGGCCGGGCCACCGCACGCGGCGGTGAGACCGATCAGCCCGGCCACAGCGAGTGTCTTCTTCACAACGTCTCTTCTCCGTGCGGTCCGTCGTAGAGGTTCCAGGGCACGCGCTCGTACTCGTGGTCGCAGGGCGTGCCGGCGGCGATCAAGTAGTCGCCCGTGGTGAGGTCGACGCAGCTCGACAGCAGGGTGGCCCACTGCTTGACAGGGGGCTGGCTCTCGTCCGGGTGGGTGCAGAGCGACTCGGGGTAGCCGAGGTGGTCGGACATGGCGTGCCGGATCAGCTTGCGCGCCTCGTCACTGCCGGAAGCGTGGCGTACGGCGCGCAGCCCGCCCTCCGCGCGTGGCACCCGGAACAGCGAGTCGGCCGAGCCGGGGCGGTAGGTGGCGGCCAGCTGGGGCGGCATGAACGCCTGGTAGTGGTTGCCGTGCACGAGCAGTCCGTCGGTGGGATACATCCAGCCGACGGCGCCGGGCGTGGTCTCCAGGTCGATCGCGAAGCCGGCGCGGTGGGTGACCAGCGCGTTGCTGGCGATGTGGGCCCGCGACCTGGTCAGCGCCTCCAGCGCCGAGTTGAGGTCGGCGCTGTCGAGGACCCGGCGCCTGATCAGCGTCTGCGGCACGCCGATCGCGTCATCGAAGCGCCCGCCGAGCCCGTTGGCGTTGAGCGCGATGCCTGCCGAGTTGGCCCCCTGCCGCCCGACCTGGCCCGCCTCGACGTGCATGATCACGGTGGGCTTGCCCGGCTGGACCACCCTGAGCACCATGACCGTGTCGGCCACGCCGGCGCGCCAGTCCCAGTTCTGGCCCGCGTAGACGTGGCCGTCGCCGGACGCCTGCTCCAGCAGGGCGAAGGAGGTGCACCCGTCCGGCTCCATGGAGTTGAACGTGGTGTCGTAGATGATCTCCCCGCGCGCGTTCAGCGCGACGATGTCGAGGAACTCGACACCGGCGCCCTCCGCGATGCCCTCCATCTCCTCCACCAGGTCGGGGGCGAACGCCTTGCTCGGCTCCACCCAGCGCGCCGCCCGCTGCGTCACCTGTGGCCAGGCCAGGCCGCTGGAGTGGGCGAACGCCTCGGCGTAGTAGGCCAGCGCCCGGTGGATCCGTTCGCGGGCCTGCTCGCCGTACTGGCGCCCGCGTTCTCGCGGACTCCCGGCGATCTCGACGACGGGCAGGGAAGTGAGGCTCAATGGTGCTCCTTGGACCGGCCGATGCCTGTAACGTTCATTTCAGTGAGGCAACGAGTCCGTAGCGGTCGTTTCCAGGAAAGAGTAATGAGCGCTACACAGGAGTCAAGATTCGTAATGGAAAATTCACACAGTCCGATCGAGCAGCTCAGGAGCACGGTGAAGCAGCTCTGGGACGAGCTGTCTCCCGCCGAGCGAGCCGTGTGCCAGTTCTTGATCTCCGCTGCGCCCGAGCAGATCCTCTTCTCCAGCGCGCAGGAGCTGGGCGCGGCCTCCGGCACCAGCAACGCCACCGTGATCCGCACCATGCAGCGGCTCGGCTTCGGCGGGCTGCCGGGGCTCAAGAGGGCGCTCGCCGGTGAGTTCACCTCGGCCGTGGCGCCCGACGTACGCATGCGGCAGCGCATCAGCCATGTCGGCCACGACCTGTCGGCGATCTGGGACAGAGTCTTCGACGAGGCCCGCGAGCGCCTCGACCACGGCCGCCGGCTCTATGACGCGGCGGCGTTCCAGCGCGCGATCGAGGTGATGGCCCACGCGAGCTCGGTGCTCGTCTACGGCGCGGGCGCCTCCGAGCCGTCGGCCCGCTATTTCGCGCTCAAGCTGGGCCGCCGTGGCCACCGGGCCCGCGCGGTCTCGGCCACCGGCTTCGCGCTGGCCGACGACCTGCTCTCGCTCCAGCACGGCGAGGCCGTCGTCATCTTCCAGCCCGGCCGCAAACTCAGGGAGCTCACGGTCCTGATCGACCGGGCGCACGCGGTGGGCGCCGGCGTGATCCTCATTTCGGACGAGCTGGGCGGCACTTTCGCCGACCGGGTCGACGCCGTACTGGCCGCCCCCCACACGCCCACCGGCATCAGCGCCGAGCCGCTGACCGGCATCATCGTGGCCGACGCGCTGCTGCTGGCGCTCGACTCGCTCGACGAGAGCCGTTCGGTCGAGCACTCACACCAACTGACCTCGCTCCGCGAGCAACTGCTCGGCCCCCGTATCCGCTAACCTCGCCTCGTCACTTACGCGGGTATGGGGAAGGTGTAGTCGTGATCGGCTGGCTCGAAGCGGTGGTGCTGGGGCTGATTCAGGGCCTCACGGAGTTCCTGCCGATCTCCTCAAGTGCCCATATTCGCGTGGTTTCCGCGTTCTTCGGCTGGCAGGATCCCGGCGCCGCGTTCACGGCGGTGATCCAGCTCGGCACCGAGACGGCCGTGCTGATCTATTTCAGGAAAGAGATCTGGGAGATCATCTCCACCTGGACCCGCGCCCTGTGGACGCCCGAGCTGCGCAGCCACTACGCCGCCCGCATGGGCTGGTACGTGATCGTCGGATCCCTGCCCATCGGCATCCTGGGCCTGGTGTTCAAGGACCAGATCGAGACGGTCTTCCGCGACCTGCGCCTGGTGGGCACCACGCTGATCGTCTTCGGCATCATCCTCTGGTTCGCCGACTACACCGCCCGCAACAGGCTCACGCTGGAGAAGCACCTGAGCTTCACGCACGCCATCGTCTACGGCTTCGCGCAGGCCCTGGCGCTGATCCCCGGCGTCTCCCGCTCCGGTGGCACGATCACGGCGGGCCTGCTGCTCGACTATCGGCGCGAGGACGCCGCCAAATACTCCTTCCTGCTGGCCATCCCCGCGGTCCTGTCGTCGGGCCTGCTGGAGGTCGCCCAGATCGGCGACGGCCAGGCACCCGCCTGGGGGCCGACCATCGTGGCGACGGTCATCTCGTTCATCGTCGGCTACGCGGCGGTGGCCTGGTTCCTGAAGTACATCAGCCAGCACCGCTTCACCGGATTCGTCATCTATCGCATCCTGCTCGGGCTGTTCGTCATCCTCGCGGTCACCCTTGGCTGGATCCCCGCCCAGGGCTGAGCCGCTTTCAGGCTGTCACCGGCGTATGCGATGAGCCGCCTGGTGAGAGCTCGTACGGCGGCGGGGCAGCGCCAGGAGGACCACCCCGAGCAGCGCCCAGGCCGCCAGCACCCCTAGCGGCGTCCCCAGCGCGGCCCCGTCGAAGTAGACGGTGTTGCGCACCACCTCGCTCCCCGGTTCGACCGGCAGGAACCGGCCGATCGCGGCGTACCACTCGGGAATGAACCGCGCCCCGATCGGGCCGCCGCTGGCCGGCAGCCCGATCGGGATGAACAGCAGCGCCGCCAGCACCATCCCCCCGATGCCGACTGCCTTGAGCAGGCCCGAGACGACCAGCCCGATGGTCAGCACGATCCCCGCCGACACCACGACCAGCCAGCCGTATCTGCCGGGCAGGGCGCCGAGCACCACGTCCGCGAGCCAGGCATTGACCGAGGCCGCCACCAGGGCGCCCGCCACCATCACCCCGACCCGCAGAGCCACGCCGTGTCCGGGCGCGACCTTCGTGAGCAGCAGGGCCATCGCGAGGCCGGGCAGCACCAGGCTGAGCACGTAGAACATGCCGGACGTGCCGCCCACGTCACCAGCGGCGAGCGGCACCGCGTCCTCCACCCGCAGCGCCCGGCCCCGCGCCTGCTCGGCGGCTTGGAAGGCCCCGGTGATCGCGGCGGCGCCCGCGCGCCCGCCCGCGCTGGCCACCACGAGCCTGCCCTCCCGCGGGACCAGGATCGCGTCCACCTCCCGGCCGAGCAGGGCTTCGTGGGCGACGTCGACGGAGGCGTATTCCCGCAGGTCGAAGCCGCCGGGTTTGTTGTCTTCCATGGCCCCCGACAGCTGGTTCACCAGCGTGTCCGGCCCGACCACCGCGACCGGCACGCCGTGCGGCTCCGGCTCGAAGAACGTCCCGAGGAACGACCCGGAGAAGAGCATGCCGAGCAACGAGACCCCGACGAGCACGCCGATGATCTTTCTCATAGAGATTCACTGTCTGTTGACTTCATCACTGTTGAATTCATGGCCGTCGAATTCTACATAGATGAATTTCCGTAGTTGAATGGCCCCATGGCCGAAGAACGCGGAAGGCGCCCGGGAAGCCCCCCGACCAGGACGTCGATCTTGGAGGCCGCGGTCGACTCCTTCACCGCACGGGGCTACGGGCAGACCACGATCAGGGCCGTGGCCCGCGCGGCGGGTGTCGATCCGGCGCTGGTGATGCACTTCTTCGGGAGCAAGGAGGGGCTGTTCCGCGCGGCGATCGAGCACAGCATGCCGGTCAGGCTGATGGCCGAGGCCCTCGACGGCGACCCGGAGCTCATAGGCGAGCGGTTGGTGACCAGATATCTGTCGCTCTGGGAGCATCCCGCGCACGGCCCGCGGCTGACCGCCATCCTGCAGGCGGCCGCCGCCACCCCGGCCGCGGCCGACCTGGTGACGAACCTCACGCGGGTGGATCTGCTCGGGCCGCTCGCCGAGCGACTGCCCGGCGACCACGCCGAGATCCGCGCGCTGCTCGCCGCGTCACAGCTGGTCGGCATGGCCATGTTCCGCTACGTGATCAAGGTCGATCCGCTGGCCTCGCTGCCCGTGGACCGGGTGGCGGCCCTGGTGGCGCCCAACGTGCAGCGCTATCTGACCGGCACGCTCTCCCTCGACGAGCTGACCGTCTCCGGCCGGTAGGTCACCAGCGTGAAGACCAGCGCCAGCAGCGCGAGCCCGGTGGCCAGCACGATCACGCCCACCCTGCCGTACCCGTCGAGGGCCAGGCCGCCGGTGATGCCCGCCACGAACAACCCGACGTACTGCGCCGAAGACAGCAGTCCAAGACCGATCGGCACGTTGTGCGGCACGGCGGCGACGGTCCTGTACTGCTGCGCCGGCGCGACCAGCCACCCGAGCGCGCCCCAGCAGAGCGCCCACACCAGGGCGATGGGCAGGGCGAGGTTGGCGACCGGGATGAGCGCCAGGAACACCGTCGAGGCGGCGATGCCGATCAGCACCATCCGCCGCGGCCCGTACTTGTCGGTGAACCGCCCGCCGACCTGGTTGCCCAGAACCCCGCCGATCCCCCACGCCCACAGCACGGCCGGCAGCGGCAGGTCGAACAGCGAGCCGATATAGGTGTAGGCGGCGAACCCGGCCGCGAACATCAGCAACTGCGTCACCAGCACCGCCAGCACCCGCCGGTCGGCCAGCGGGGCGAACCGGTCGGCCAGCCGTCCCGTGGTCTCGATCATGACATCGGGCACCACGGCGACCACCCCGGCGAAGCCGAGCACACCGAGCGCGACCACGAGCCAGATCGTCGCCCGCCAGCTCAACGCGGACCCGAGCCAGGTACCCAGCGGCACGCCGATCGCCGACGCGACGCTCAGGCCGCCCATCACCAGCGCGAGCGCGCGGCCACGACGTTCGGGCGAACTCAGCGCCGTGGCGACACCGGAGGCGGTCGGCGTGAACATCGCCGCACCCGCCGCCGCGACCACGCGGGTGACCATCACCAGCGGGTACGTGGGCGCCAGCGCGGTCAACGTGTTGCCCACCACGAACACGGCCAGCGCGATCAGCAGCACCCGCCTGCGGGACAGCCGCGCGGTCAGGGCGGCCAGCACCGGCGACAGCAACGCGTAGGCCAGCGCGAACACGGTCATCAGCTGGCCGGCCGCCGATAACGAGATATCCAGATCATGTGAAATGGGCGCCAGCAGTCCGGCGGTGACGAACATGCCGGTGCCGACGGCGAAATTCCCGAGCGCGAGAGGATAGAGCCGACTGCTCACTGGGTCTCCTTCAGTTCGATGCTCATCAAAGTGACCCATAGTTGGATTGTTGTCAAACAATGCGACGGAGGTAAGGTCGGAGCATGCGCCTGCTTCCACATCCGGCCACTGACGACATCCAGCTCACCGAGGTGTTGCGGGCGCTGTCCGATCCCATACGCATGGAGATCGTCGTCCGTCTGGCCAGCCGGGGCGAGATGACGTGCACCGACGCGGGCGACGACCTCGGCGTCCACAAGTCGACGGCCTCGCACCACTACCGGACGCTGCGCGAGGCCGGGGTGATCATGTCGAAGCAGGAGGGGCGGCTGAAGTACATCAGCCTGCGGCGCGACGACCTCGACGCCCGCTTCCCCGGCCTGCTCGACGCGATCCTGTCGGCGGCTCATGTCCCGGTCTGAGCGGCGGCCCGCGTCTGACGGCCGACCGCTGCCCCAGTCTGTCGGGCGGTCGGCGTCCCCCGCAGACGGGCGGTCGGCGTCCCCGGCAGACGGGCGGCCGGTGTCCCCGGCTGATGGACTGCCCATCCGGCACGTCCTGCCCGAGCTGCTCGACGTGCTCGACCGCGCCGGCTCGGCCGTCCTGACCTCACCGCCCGGCACGGGCAAGACCACCGTCGTCCCGCTCGCCCTGGCATCGGCCGGGCTACGGGTGCTGGTGGCGGAGCCGCGGCGACTGGCCGTACGCGCCGCGGCCAAACGGATGGGCGTCAGCTACACGATCCGCGGCGAACGGCACACCGGCGCGAACCCTCTGGTGGAGGTCGTCACCACCGGCGTACTCCTGCAGCGGCTCCAGCGCGACCAGGAGCTTTCTGGCGTGGACGTGGTGATGCTCGACGAATGCCACGAACGCCACCTCGACGCCGACACGGCGCTCGCCTTTCTGCTCGACGTACGGGACACACTCCGTCCTGACCTGCGGCTTCTCGCCGCCTCGGCCACCGCGGACGCCGCCCCCTGGTCCCGCCTGCTCGGCGACGCGCCGATCGTGCGCGCGTCGGGGGCGACGCATCCCGTCGAGATCGTGTGGACGCCACCGGTACGCCCGGTCGCCCCACCGCACGGGCTCCGGGTCGACCCCGCACTGCTCTCGCACGTGGCCCAGGTCGTACGGCAGGCGCTGGCGGAACAGGAGGGCGACATCCTGTGCTTCCTGCCCGGCACGGGCGAAATCGCCAGGGTGGCCGCCATGCTCAGCGGCACGCTCTCGGGCGACGGGTCCTCGGGCAGCGGGCGCTCCAGCGGGCTCTCGAGTGGTGTCGAGGTGCTTCAGGTGCATGGGCAGGCGCCAGCCCGTGTCCAGGACGCGGTGCTGTCGCCCGGATCGGCGCGCAGAGTGGTGCTGGCCACGTCGGTGGCGGAGTCGAGCCTGACCGTGCCGGGGGTGCGGGTGGTGGTGGACTCTGGCCTGGCCAGGGAGCCGCGCACCGACCACGCCCGGGGGCTCGGCTCGCTCACCACCGTACGAGTCTCGAAGGCATCGGCCGACCAGCGCGCCGGCCGGGCCGGACGGGAGGCTCCCGGCACGGTGTACCGGTGCTGGACAGCGGCGGAGCACGACCGGCTCGCCGACCACGCACGGCCGGAGATCGCCCTGGCGGACCTCACGGGGTTCGCGCTGCAGGCCGCCTGCTGGGGCGACCCGGACGCCTCGGGCCTCGCCCTGCTCGACCCACCACCACCTGCCGCGATGACCGCCGCCACCCGCACCCTCCACACCCTGGGCGCCCTGGAACCAGCCCCTGGCACCACACCCTCGTACGGGTCGGACGATGGCACCGACCAGGTGATGTGGCGGGTGACCGCGCGGGGGCGGCGGATGGCATTGGTCGGCGTGCACCCGCGCCTGGCCAGAGCGCTCCTCGACCTCGGACCGCGCGCCGCCGAGGTGGTGGCGCTGCTGTCCGACCAGCTCCCCCGCGACGCGGGTGACGACCTCGTGGAGATCTGGCGCTCGGCCCGCCACGGCCGCGACGGCTTCACGGCCCGCTGGCGCCAGGAGGTCCGCCGCCTCACAAGAAGCACCCCGCCCCCGGACCGACCCGCCCCACCCCCAGGCCGACAGGCCCCACCATCGGACCGGGGCCCCACGTCACCGGACCGGCGAGCCGCATCCCCGGACCAGGGGCCCGCGTCACCGGACGGGCGGGAGATGACCGACGACGCCCTGGCCGGGCTGGCGGTGGCGTTGGCGTTCCCTGAGCGGGTGGCACGGCGGCGGGGCGGCGGATACCTGATGGCGTCCGGCACCCAGGCGCAGTTGGCCGAGGGGTCGCGGCTCGGCGAGGCGAAGTGGCTGGCCGTGGCGGTGGCCGACCGTCTCACCGGCTCGGCGTCGGCCCGGATCCGCCAGGCCGTGGTGATCGACGAGGAGACCGCCAGGCTGGCGTTCCCGGTGACCACCGAGGAGGAGATCGCCTGGCGCACCCCGCCGGCCGAGCGCCGCGGCGACGTGTCCGCCCGCGTCGTCGAGCGGCTCGGCGCGATCGAGCTCTCCGCCACCCCGCTCAAGAACGCCGACGTCCGCGAGGCCATCCTGTACGGCCTGCGCACCGAGGACGTACTGACCTGGACCAAGGAGGCCACCGCACTCAGGGACCGCCTGGCGTTCTGCCATCGCGAACTCGGCGACCCATGGCTCCCGATGGACGACCTGGCGGAGATCGCCGAACGCTGGCTGGAGCCCGAGCTGTCCCGCGCCCGCCGCCGCGCCGACCTGGAGCGCATCGACGTGGCCACCGCCCTGAAGCGGCTGATCCCGTGGAGCCGGCGGCTGGACGAGGTGGCGCCCGAGCGCGTCGCGGTGCCCAGCGGCTCCCGCGTCCGCGTGGACTATTCGGGCGGGCAGCCGGTGCTGGCGGTCAAGCTGCAGGAGCTGTTCGGCTGGACGGAGACGCCGAAGATCGCGGGCGTACCGCTCCTCGTACACCTGCTCTCCCCCGCCGGACGCCCGGTGGCGGTCACCGCGGACCTTGCGTCGTTCTGGCGCGAGGGCTACCGTGCGGTCCGCGCGGAGCTACGCGGCCGCTACCCCCGCCACCCCTGGCCGGAGAACCCGCTGACCGCGGCCCCCACCCGCCGCGCCAACCCGAGATGACCCCCGCGACCGGAGAAACCCGACCGACGGACGAACCGACTGACGGACGAACCAGATGGGCCGGGAACCAACCGACGGACGAACCAGGTTGGACGGGGCCGAGATGACCGATGACCAGCTGCTTGAGGCGGCGCGCAACAACGCCGAGTGGTGCGACGCGGTGTGCCGCTCGCACGGGTCCCCCGGCACGTTCAGCACGCTGAGCTGGACCAACCCCGGCGTCAGCCCGACCTACTACCCCGATGCCGTCACCCTCTCCCCCGAGGCGACGTGGGCCGACCTGCTGGCCGGGGTCGAGGGCAAGCGGAGCGCCTCGGTCAAGGACAGTTTCGCCGTGCTCCAGCCGCCGCCCGGGTGGGACCTGCTATTCGAGGCCGAGTGGATCCACCGCCCGACACCCACGACGACCAGAGCGACCATCGCCCCGGCGACGACCGGGGACGTCATCACCTGGGAGGCGGTCCGCGACGCGGGCACGCTCCGCGACTGGGAGCGCGCCTGTTTTCCGGCGGATGACACGGATCTGTTCCGGCCGCCGCTGCTGGGCGAGGTCACTGTGCTGGCGGGCCGGATCGACGGCGACATCGTGTGCGGGTCCGCGCTCAACGCGAGCGGCAGTGTCGTGGGCGTCTCGAACGTGTTCGCCTTGGGCTGCGACCTGAACGCCGCCTGGTCGGGCACGGTGGCCCTGGCGGCCGAGCTGTTCCCCGGCCGCCCATTGGTCGGCTACGAGACCGACCCGACCCCCGCGTCCCAGCACGGCTTCACCCCGATCGGCCCGCTCCGGGTTTGGGTCAAACCCTGAGCACATCCGCCATGTCGGCCCCCGCCTCTCGTGGTGCCGCATCCATCACCTTGCCGCATCCGCCGACGTCGAACATGCCAGCGCCCTGCTCGACCTGTCCGACCTCACGCACCATATGAGCGTGGTTCGCTGGCAGAGTGAGCGCGATGGGATCCTGCGGGATCTCCCCAAAATTCGCATCACATACGGACCTGCGCATTCAACTCTGAGCCCCGCATGGCTCGACCTCACCTTGAGCGAGGCGGATATTCTCGGCTACCTCACCCTGAGCAGCGCCGCTGGACTCATCAACGGCCTGTACGACCTAGCCCAGCCCACTAAACAAAAGCTCCACGTGGGCCTATAACCATCATTGGGCAGGGCGACGCGTCACTCGGCGACCCAGAAGCTCCAGTCGTCCGGCGCTTTGGGCCAGGACGGATCCGGTAGCCAGCCGGGCGGGGGTTCCCAGCCCTCGGGGGCCGGTGGCCAGCCACCGGGAACGACGACCCCCGGAACGTCCTCTGCGCCTGCCCCACGGGGCCCGTCGTGGCGTTCCCGGGAGTGCCGCAGTGGCCCGCTGTGACGAACCCGAGCGTGCCGCCCTGCCGCACCGGGAAGCCGACCGACCAGCGGGCGGAGCCGATGTAGTACGCGTCGCCGCGTCCAGCGCATCCTTGGTCGAGATGAGCTCGGTCGGCGACCTTCGCCTGGGCGCCCGCCAAGGTGATCGTACGGGTGGCGGCCGCGTCCGTCGTGGCCACCACCAGGTTGACCTGCTGGAGTGCGTCGAGCATTTATGGGATTTGTCCTGTTTTTAGAGGCGCTGGCCGGGCTTGTCGACGAGGGTGGCCTTGAGCACGCTGTCCCAGCCGAGCACCTGGCCCTTCTTCACCGAGTCGAACGCGCCCCCGTCGTGGTCCCGGACGACGATGGTGCGATACCCCATGTACTCATACGTCTTCGGATCGATGAAGATCTCGTCGCGCTGGTACCCGTACTGCAGTCGGTACAGCGAAACCCCCGGCCGCCCGGCCAGATCCGCGGCGCTGGCCCTGTACTTGACGCCGGGGATCTTCGCCATGGCCCCGTACATCGCCGCCCGCAGCCGGGCCGGCAACGCCGCGTCCCGCATGCCCTGGGCGAGCTGCTGGAAGGCGACCGTGTCGCGCTCCTCCTCGCTCATCGGAGGCGGCGACGCAGTGCTGTCCCTTGACACCGGGCGGGCGTCGTGCTCCCGCTCGACCTGTCCGTACATGCGCGCCAGCAACCGATCCGGGTCGGTCGGCAGCCCCAGCAGGTACGGGTACGTCACCTCGAACTCCGACCCGTCGTACGTCTTCAGCCTGCCGTTCTCGATGGTCGCGAACCCCTTCTCGTTCACCCGCCGCCACATCTCGTGCGTTCTGGTCACCTTCGGCTGGCCGAACAGCGGCGGCCCCCCGTCCACCCTGGTCTGGGCAACCACCGTCTTGACGTAGGCCCACTGGTCGGGCCGAGGCGCCGGCTCGTCGTCCGCCGCAGCCTTGGCGGCCGCGTTCCCGGCGAGATCCTGGGCGTCGGCCACCGGCCGCAACCGCACCACCGTCGGCGTCCCGCCATTGGCCGTGGCCGTGACCCGCCCTTGCCGCGCCCCTGGAGCCTCCTTCAGGACCACGATTCCGGCCGCCAGTGCGGCGGCGGCGGCCCCGACCCCCATGGCTCTCACAACCACGAACCACCCCCGCCGAGCCCCCGCCCTCGTGTCCACGGGCTGGTCGAACAGACGGGCGTGCAGCCGCTCCCTGGCCATCGGATGGTACGGCGGAACCTCCGGACGCCCCTCCCGGAAGACGGCGATCTCGTCCCTGCGACTCATGCCAGCCCCTTCTCGCCCATGGGATCGGTGCCGCCGAACGCCCGGCGCACCTTCTTCCGAATCCGGTGCAACCGCGACCTGACCGTCCCGACCGGCACCCCCAGCGCCTGGGCCGCCTCCTCGTACGTCAGCTCCGCCCACGCGATCAACAACAGCAGATCCCGATCGGCGGCTGGCAGCTTGGCCAGCACCGCGGCGAGCTTCGGCTGCAGCCTCTCGGCCGTCACCCGCGCGGCACTGCGCTCGTCGAACGACTCCACCGCCCCGTGCGCGGGCGTCCGGGCCAGCACCCGGTTCCGCCGCACCTCCGCCCGTCGATGCTCATGCAGGGCGATCGTCGCGATCCCGTACAACCACGGCCGCGCGTCGGGCCGCTCCGGGTCGTACTTGTACCGCTGCCGGAACGCCGCCAGAAACGTCTCCGCGACGAGATCCTCGGCCATCTCCACGCCGAGCCGGCGGGCGACGTAGCGGTGGATCTCATCACTGTGCCGATCGACGATTACCGCGAACCGCTCGGGCTGCCGCAACGACTCCACCAGCACCGCCGCGTCAGTCACCTCATCGGCGGCACTGTGTGTCGCGGGGGGTGCGGTCAACACGTATCACGCCTTGTCGGGCTCATCATGTGATCCTCTCGAGTTCGGATGTCACCCCGTACTCGACAAGACCTCACAAGACGGTTCCCACTTTCCGGCGCGGGTGGTCAGCCGTCCTTCCTTGGCATTGGGAATATCACTTTAAGGGCCCTGCCAAGATTCCCGTGGTGACAGATTGTGCTGACCCATCCACACTCCGCTGTTCTGGATGAGACCGTGAACGGTGTGCAGCCGTGACATGGTGAACGTGCTCTTCCCGCACCTGGCCGCGGTGGAGATCGAGCAGGTGGACCGTCAGGACGGCCAGATCCGGATGGCGGCTCGCACACGAGGTGACCCGGTGTGCGTGACCATAGAAGCCATCCCCGCGTCCTTGCCGTCGGTGCGCACGTACGCATCCGCCGCGTCCAGGCCTGCGGCGGCCAGGAGCGGAGGGTTGTCGGAGACGAAGCTGGCGATCGGCCCGCTCCGGGTGTGGGTCAAGCCTTGAGGACGTCCTCCATCGTCGGCTCCGACAGTACCTCGACCGTCTCCGACCCCACCCCCACATCCTTGAACCCGCTGGACGTGGCGACACAGACCACCGGCCCGTCGAAGTCCCGCCCCAGCCTGCGGTAGGCGGCCAGCCCCGCCGCTCCCGACAGCTCCTGCCACAGCCCCTGCCTGGCCAGTGCCCGCTGCGCCGCCCGCATCTCCTCGTCGGTGACCAGCAGCGCCTCTCCGTCGCTGTCGCGCACCGCCCGTACGCCCCGGTGGCCGCCCACCGAGCCGCCGATGCCGTACGCGTCCGTGTGCCCGAGCGAGACGATCGCGGCCGGCGCCCCCGTGGCGACGGCCCGCGCGTGGGGACCGCCCACGGCGGGCTCGCAGGAGAACATGCGCGGCGTCGAACCCGCCAGCCCGAGCCGCCGCAGCTCGGTGAACCCCTTCCAGACCCCGTACAGCAACTCCGCGTAACCCGTCGGCGCGAACACCGCCGCCGGCACCCTGCCGAGCTGCAGGAACAGCTCGTACGCGATCGTCTTGTAGCCCTCGGCCCCGAACGGGTGCCCGGTGTGGGTGACGGTCAGGTTGCTGACCGGGTGGTAGCCGAGCCGGTCCACGATCTCGCGCATCAGCGGCCAGCGTGCCTCGACCGGCACGGCGAGCACCTTGGCCCCGTACGCGCGGACGAGCGAATGGACGGCGGGCGGCGCGTCGGCCGAGGCCAGCACGATGGCGGGGAGCCCGGCGCGGGCGGCGTACGCGGCGGCCGAGGCGCCGTGGTTGCCCGACGAGGCCACCACCACGCCCGGCGCCCCCGCGCCCACGGCCGCGCTGACGGCGACCCGGTTGAGCCGGTCCTTGTGCGACCAGGTGGGGTTGCGCGACTCGTCCTTGACGTACACGCCTTCCAGCGGGATCAGTGGCGTGCCGCCCTCGCCCAGCGTGGGCGCGTGCAGTGGCGGCAGCAGCGGTGACCAGCGCGCGAGGTCGGGGCCCGGCTCCTGCTCGAACAGGGTCGCGCTGACCCGGGCGTAGTCGTAGTCGACCTCGACCGGATAGGCCAAGGACGCGGTGCTCGTCCTGGGGCAGCCGCGGGTCAGCGGCGGCCACAGCGGATACGTGATCGAGGGGTCGCCCAGGGAGCGCTGGCCGGTGGCCAGAGATGGTCCGTTCACGCGGCCCAAGCCTAGACGCGCTATCATTGTGATATCACTTCGATAGCAAGGAGTCGGGATGGAACGATACGCTTTCCGCCTGAACGGTTTCCTGGTCCTCCTCGTCCTGCTGGTGCTCGCCGCCGTGGCGGCCATCGGCTCGCCGCAGGTTCTGGGCATCGGGTGGATCGTCCTCTTCGCACTGGCCGCCAGCGGGTTCACCGTGGTCAACCCGAACGAGGCGAAGGTGGTGCAGTTCTTCGGCCGCTACATCGGCACGGTCGAGGACGCGGGCTTACAGTGGGTGCTGCCGTTCACCAACAAGACCACGATCACGCTCAGGGTCCGCAACTTCGAGACGGCCAAGCTCAAGGTCAACGACGCCGACGGCAACCCGGTCGAGATCGCCGCGGTGGTCGTCTACAAGGTGGACGACGCGGCCAAGGCCAAGTTCTCGGTGGATGACTATGAGGACTACGTCGAGATCCAGTCGGAGGCGGCCGTGCGCCACCTGGCCACCACGCACCCCTACGACTCGCACGAAGCCGGCCGCACCAGCCTGCGCGACGGCACGGAGGTGGCCGCCGAGCTCACCGCCGAGCTGCGCGAGCGCACCGAGCTGGCCGGGATCGAGGTGCTGGAGGCGCGCATCACGCACCTCGCCTACGCTCCCGAGATCGCCCAGGCCATGCTGGTCCGCCAGCAGGCCGCGCAGGTCGTGGCGGCGCGTACCCGAATCGTCGAAGGCGCCGTGGGCATGGTCCAGCTCGCGCTCGATAGGCTGGCCGCCGAGCAGGTGGTGGAGCTGGACGAGGAGCGTAAGGCGCAGATGGTCTCCAACCTCTTGGTCGTCCTCTGCGGCGACCGGGCGATCCAGCCGGTGGTGAACACCGGCAGCCTGTATGCCTGAGCGCAAGAAGCTCCTGCTGCGCCTCGATCCGGCCGTCTACGACGCCCTCGCCAAGTGGGCGGCCGACGATCTCCGCAGCGTCAACGCGCAGATCGAGTACGCGTTGCGGCTCGCGCTGAAGCAGGCCGGCCGGGAGCCTCGCAACGAAGGGTGAAAACCCGCACACTTTAAGCATGTTGTGGACAGGCAGGTCCGCCATCGAGATCGCGACGGCCGTACGTCAGGGTGAGGTCACGGCCGCGGCCGTCGTCGAGCAACACCTTCACGCGATCGCCGAGCGCGATCCAGGAGTCGGGGCGTTCCGGCTGGTCAGGGAGCGGGCCCTGGACGAGGCGCGGGCCGTGCAGGAGCGCCGCGACCTGGCCGACCTGCCGCTGGCGGGCGTACCCGTCGCGGTGAAGGACAACCTGGAGGTCGCGGGCGAGGCCACCCGCGGCGGGTCCGCCGCGACGGCGGACACGCCCGCGCCCAAGGACCACGAGACGGTCGGCCGGCTGCGCGCGGCCGGCGCGGTGATCGTCGGCCTGACGAACCTGCCCGAGCTGGGCCTGGTCGCCTTCGGCGACAGCGCCTTTGGCACCGTGCGCAACCCCTGGAACCTGGCCCGTACGTCCGGCGGCTCGTCGGCGGGCAGCGCCGCGGCGGTGGCGGCCGGGATGGTGCCGCTGGCGCTGGGCAACGACGGGATGGGCTCGCTGCGCATTCCCGGGGCGTGCTGCGGGGTGTACGCCATCAAGCCGGGCACGGGCCTCGTACCACCGCCGACGGAGACCTGGGGCGGCCTCACCGAGAACGGCCCACTGGCCAGGAACGTGCCCGACCTGGCGCTGATGCTCTCCGTCCTGGCCGCCGACGAGGGCCTGGCCGAGTCCTGGCGCGGCGGCGAACGGATCGAGCCCCGGCCGCGCATGCTCCGCTCGGTCTGGGCGGACGATGACGACGAGGTCTGGGCGCCCCGGCCACCGCACGAGACCCCGGAGCCCTTCGACCTGCGCGTGGCCTACGCCCCGCAGCCGCTGCCGGTGGGCCTGCCGATGGACCGGGAGTTCCAGGCGGCGGTACGCGCGGCGGCCGAGACCCTCAGGGTCGCCGGGCACACGGTCGTCGAGCACGAGCAACGCCTGCCGGCCGCCCTCGGTCCCGCCACGATCGCCACCTGGCTTACCCGCGCCTCCGGAGCGGCCGCCGGCCTCGACCGCACGCGCCTGGAACCGCGCACCCGCGCGCTGGCCCGCGCGGGCCGGGTGCTCCACGCGCTCAGGCTGGACGGCGAGCGGGGCCGCGCCCGCTGGCACGGGTACGGCGCCGACCAGTGGTTCGGTGACGCCGACGTGCTCATCACGCCGACACTGGCCCGGATTCCGCCGAAGGCCGACCGCTGGGGCGAGCGCGGGCTCGCGCGCAACCTGCTGGCCAACGTCAGATACGCGCCCGCCACCGGCGCCTGGAACATGTGCGGCTGGCCCGCGCTCACCGTCCCCATCGCCACCCACTCCAGCGGCCTGCCGATCGGCGTCCAGCTCATCGCCCCACCCGGCGGCGAGCCGCAACTCCTCGGCCTGGCCGCCCAGCTGTCGGCCGCACACCCACCGGTCCGGCCGCGCGGCTACTCAAGCTGACGTCCGATTCAGCTGAAATCGGGCAGTCGGCGGCGGGCGTGGTCGATGAACGCCCGCGCGGCGGGCCCCGACGGCCCCGTGGCCCGCCAGATGAGCGCCATCCGGCCGCGCAGCCGCGGCTCGGTGATCTCCAGTACGTGCAGGTCGTCCTTCGCGACGGTGACCGCCGACTCGGGCAGTACGGCCAGGCCGAGCCCTTTGGCGGCGAGCTGCCCCAGCACGTACGGCTCGCTGGCCTCGAAGGCGACATGCGGCGTGAACCCGGCCGCGGCGCACGCCTCGTCGAGAGCGGCCCGCAGACCGGTGCCGCGCGGCAGGCAGATCAGCGCCCGGTTTGCCAACTCCCGCAGCGTGATCGCGGGCTTCCCCACCAAGTCGTGAGCGACCCCCACGGCGGGCTCGTGAGCGAGCCCGACATCGGACTTCCCCGCCAGGTCGTGAGTGAGCCCGACGGCGGCCACCAATGCCTGGTCGATCACCACCTGGGCGTCGAGCCCCGCCGGCACGCTCGATCCGATGCCGATGAGCCCGAGGTCCATCCGCCCCGCCCGCACCGCCTCGATCAGGCTCTCCGGATCGGACTCCTGCAGCGAGATCTCCACGGACGGATGCCGATCATGGAAGTCGGCCAGCAGCCCCGGCAGGTCGAGCACAGAGGGCGCCGAGACGGTGCCCATCACGACATGCCCGCGCAGCAGCCCGGTCATCTCGTCGACGACCAGCCGGGCGGCGGCGACCGCCGCGAGCGCCGCCCGCGCGTACGGCAGCACCGCCTCCCCCACCTCGGTGAGGCGCACCTGTCGCGCCGAGCGGTCGAACAGCGGCTGGCCCAACTCCCGCTCCAGCTGCCGGATCTGCGCGCTCACCCCGGGCTGGGCCACGTGGAGCCGCGCTGCGGCCTTGGTGAAACCCGCCTCCTCGGTCACAGCCACGAAGTACTCAAGCTGTCGGAGCTCCATAACAAATCATGCTAGCAGCCAGACAATCCATCTCTTTGACTTCTGGATGAGCCGGACACAAGCTGAACCGCATGGACATGCTGAAGTGCCCGGTGTTCCGACCGGGTGATGAGGGATATGACGACGAGCGGGCCGGTTTCCAGGCCCTCGCCCGGCACCGGCCAGCCGTGATCGTCGGCGCTACGGACGCCGCCGACGTGCGTGCGGCCGTGGCCATGGCGGCGGCGGACGGGCTGCCGGTGGCCGTGCAGGCCACCGGGCACGGCATGCCGATGGCGGCCGAGGGCGGCCTGCTCATCAGCACCCGCAGGATGACCGGCGCATGGATAGATCCCGAGACCGCGACGGCCAGGATCGAGGCGGGTGTGCGCTGGGCGCGGGTCATCGAGGAGGCGGCCCCCCACGGGCTGGCCCCGCTGTCCGGCTCGGCCCCGTCCGTCGGCGCCGTGTCCTACACGCTCGGCGGCGGGCTCGGGCTCATGGCGCGCCGTTATGGCTACGCCGTCAACCAGGTACGCGCCATCGAGGTGGTCACCGCCGACGGCGTACTCAGGGAGGTAACGGCCGCGACGGAGCCGGACCTGTTCTGGGCGCTGCTCGGCGGGCGTGGCAACTTCGGGGTGGTCACGGCGCTGGAAATCGGGCTGGTCCCGGTGACCAGTCTGTACGGGGGCGGCCTGTACTTCGATCTCGCCACCGACGTGGTGCGGCGCTGGGCCGAGTGGACACGGGACCTGCCCGAGGAGATGACCTCGTCCATCGCGGTGATCCCGTTCCCCGACGCCCCGCAGGTGCCCGAGGTGTTCCGCGGCCGCCGCGTCGGCCACGTGCGGATCGCGTACACGGGCGGCCAGGAGGAGGGCGAGCGCCTGCTGGAGCCGCTGCGCGCGATGGGGCCCCGCCTCGTGGACTCGGTGAAGGAGTTGCCGTACACCGAATCGGGCAGCATCCACAACGACCCGGCCGAACCGATGGCCTACTACGCCACCCACTCACTGCTGCGCGAGCTGCCCGCGCGGGCCGTGGACGCGCTGCTGGAGACCGAGCGCGCCATCCTGGAGATCAGGCACCTGGGTGGCGCGCTGGACAAGCCGGGCCTCGGGCCCGTGGTCAACCGCGACGCCCAGTATCAAGTCGGTGTCCTGTCCCGGCTCGCGCCGGGCGGCGACCCCGGCGAGGTGCGCCCGCTCCACGACGGCGTCCGCGAGGCCCTGTCGCCATGGGACACCGGAGGCCGCGGCCTCAACTTCCTGTACGGCGAGAACACCGCGCCCGAGCAGGTCCGCCTGGCCTACGACCCGGACGACTACCGGCGGCTGGCCGCGCTGAAGACCGTGTGGGATGCCGGCAACCTGTTCCGGCTCAACGCCAACATCCCACCGGCCTGACGGTCAGACCCCCATCGGGTGCCAGACCGTCTTCGTCTCCAGGAAACGCGTCATGCGGGTCAGGGCCGGGGCCGCCCGCCAGTCCTCGTCCGGCGACGGGCGCAGGACCCGCTTGAGGTTCTCCGCCGCCGCCTGCTCGCAGGTCAGCGCCAGCTCGGCATCGGACACGCCGGTCAGGTCCAGTCCGTTGACGTCCATGTGGGCCGCCAACCAGGGCGCGAGCTCCCGCTGATGCCCCGTGAGAACGTTGACGACGCCGCCCGGCAGGTCCGAGGTGGCCAGCACCTCCGCCAGGGTGATGGACGGCAGCGGCGTCCGCTCGGAGGCGATCACGACGCACGTGTTGCCCGTCACGATCACCGGCGCGATCACCGAGATCAGCCCCACCAGCGGGTCCTCGGGCGCGACAACGGCGACGACCCCCGTGGGCTCCGGCGAGGAGAGGTTGAAGTACGGGCCGGCGACCGGGTTGGCCGTGCCGTGCACGGAGGCGATCTTGTCCGACCAGCCCGCGTACCAGACCAGCCGGTCGACCGTGGCGTCCACGGCCTCCAGCGCCGCCTTCTTGCCGCCGCCCAGCTCCTCGGCGAACTGCGCGCGGCGGCCCTCCAGCATCTCGGCGATCCGGTAGAGGATCTGGCCCCGGTTGTAGGCCGTGGCGCCCGACCAGCCGGGGAACGCCTTGCGCGCCGCCACCACGGCGTCACGGACGTCCTTGCGGGAGGCCCGCGACGCGTTGGCGAGGAAGTCGCCCTTGGGCGAGGTCACGGCGTAGGACCTCCCGCTCTCGGAGCGCGGGAACGCCCCGCCGATGTACAGCTTGTACGTCTTGCGAACGGCCAACCTACTCATCGCCGCGCCCCCTCCGCATGGTCTCCTCCGACATCTCGACCGGCACGAAGACCTGGCCACACCGGCTCACCCCGCAGCGGTGGGCGTACCAGCCGGTGCGTACGGGCCTTCCGGCGCGGGCGAAGGCGTGGCCGCGCGTGGCCTGCGCCCGCCGTCTACCCCGGCGGGAACGGCGGTGCTCACACATCAAGGTAGGCCTCCAACCCGAGCAGCCCGCCCTCTCGGCCGTATCCGGACTCCTTGTACCCGCCGAACGGCGCGGCCGGGTCGAAGCGGTTGAACGTGTTGGCCCAGACCACTCCGGCCCTGAGCTTGTCGGCCATCCACAGGATGCGCGAGCCCTTCTCCGTCCAGATCCCGGCCGACAGCCCGTACGGCGTGTTGTTGGCCTTCTCCACGGCCTCGGCCGGAGTGCGGAACGTCAGCACCGACAGCACCGGGCCGAAGACCTCCTCCCGGGCGATGCGGTGCGACTGGGCCACGCCGGTGAAGACGGTCGGCGGGAACCAGAAGCCCTTGTCGGGTAGTTCGCAGGCGGGCGACCAGCGCTCGGCCCCCTCCTGCTCGCCGAGGTCGCTGAGCGAACGGATCTTCGCCAGTTGCTCGGCCGAGTTGATCGCGCCGATGTCGGTGTTCTTGTCGAGCGGGTCGCCCAGCCGCAGCGTGCCGAGGCGCCGCTTGAGCGCCGTCAGCAGTTCGTCCTGGATCGACTCCTGCACCAGCAGCCGGGAGCCCGCGCAGCACACGTGCCCCTGGTTGAAGAAGATGCCGTTGACCACGCCCTCGACGGCCTGGTCGAGGGCGGCGTCGTCGAAGACGATGTTCGCGGCCTTGCCGCCCAGCTCCAGCGTGAGCTTCTTGCCGGTGCCCGCGACGCTCCGGGCGATGATCCGACCGACCTCGGTGGAGCCGGTGAAGGCCACCTTGTTCACGTCGGGGTGGGCGACCACGGCGGCTCCGGTATCACCCGCCCCCGTGACGATGTTGACGACACCGGGCGGCAGCTCGGCCTGCTGGCAGATCTCCGCGAACAGCAGCGCCGTCAGCGGCGTGGTCTCGGCCGGCTTCAGCACCACCGTGTTGCCGCAGGCCAGCGCGGGGGCGATCTTCCAGGCCAGCATGAGCAGGGGGAAGTTCCACGGGATGACCTGCCCGGCGACGCCGAGCGGCCGGGGGTCCGCGCCGAACCCGGCGTACTCCAGCTTGTCGGCCCAGCCGGCGTAGTAGAAGAAGTGCGCGGCGACGAGCGGCAGGTCCACGTCGCGCGACTCGCGGATGGGCTTGCCGTTGTCGAGCGACTCCAGCACGGCCAGCTCGCGGGCGCGTTCCTGGATGATGCGGGCGATCCTGAACAGGTATTTGGCCCGTTCGGTGCCCGGCATCGCGCTCCAGACCCCGAAGGCCTTGCGCGCGGCCTGTACGGCCCGGTCGACGTCGTCGGAGGAGGCCGTGGCGACCTCCGCCAGCTTCTCCTCCGTCGCCGGGTTGATCGTCTTGAAGGCGGAGCCCGAGCCGTCCACGAACTCGCCGTTGATGAACAGCCCGTACGACGGCTTCAGATCGACGATGTCGCGCGACTCGGGCGCCGGTGCGTATGCGAAGGTCGCCATCATCAGTCCAAGGTGAAGTAGTCGGGGCCCGCGTAACGGCCGGTGGTCAGCTTCTGGCGCTGCATCAGCAGGTCGTTCAGCAGCGACGACGCGCCCAGCCTGAACCAGTCGGGCGACAGCCAGTCCTCGCCGGCGGTCTCGTTGACCAGCACGAGGTTCTTGATGGCGTCCTTGGTGGTGCGGATGCCGCCGGCCGGCTTCACGCCGACCTGCCGGCCCGTCTCGTCGCGGAAGTCGCGCACCGCCTCCAGCATGATCATCGTCACCGGCGGCGTGGCGGCCGGGGCCACCTTTCCGGTGGAGGTCTTGATGAAGTCGGCTCCGGCCAGCATCGCCAGCCAGGACGCCCGCCGTACGTTGTCGTAGGTCGACAGCTCGCCGGTCTCGAGGATCACCTTCAGGTGGGCGGAGCCGCAGGCGGCCTTCACCGCGACGATCTCCTCGTACACCTTGAGGTAGTCGCCGGACAGGAACGCGCCGCGGTCGATCACCATGTCGATCTCGTCGGCGCCCGCGGCGACGGCGAGCGCGGTGTCGCTCACCTTGACCTCCAGCGAGGTGCGTCCGCTCGGGAAGGCGGTCGCCACGGAGGCGACCTTCACCCCCGAGCCGCGCAGCGCGCCGGCGGCCACGGCCACCAGGTCGGGATAGACGCAGACGGCCGCCACCCGGGGCGCTCCCTCGCCGGGGTGCATCGCCTTGGTGCACATCGCACGGACCTTCCCGTGCGTGTCCGCGCCCTCGAGCGTGGTGAGGTCGACCATCGAGATGGCCAGGTCGATCGCCATGGCCTTGGCGCTGGTCTTGATGGAGCGGGTGCCGAGCATCGCCGCTCGCTGGTCCGCGCCGACCCGGTCGACACCGGGCAGGCCGTGCAGGAATGCTCGCAGCGTCGCGCCGGACGAGCCGACGTCGGCGAGCGAGGTAGTCACAGTTGACACCTCCACAGGATCGCCGACCAGGTGGGCTACGTCCAAACCGGATCACTAAGGCGGCATCGGTGCCCCTCCTAGGTACTCCCTGGCCTGGAGTTTCCCGGGAGATAGGGCATCCGCCCGATGTGGCGGTAGGGGCCTTAGCCCGAACCTTAAGAGTGTCAGCAAGACACAAGAAGGAGACACACCACCATGAGTCCCGAGATCGAATACCAGATCATGAAGAGCCACGTCAACGAGCTGCGCCAGGCGGCTGCCCGGCACCGTCAGGTACGCGAGGCGATGGAGGGCAACAAGTCCGAGCGCCGCTCGGTCTTCGGCAAGCGCCGCTCCTCATGACCACCCCACAAGCGCCCGGCCGCACCCTCCCTCGCGGCCGGGCCACCGTCCCTCCCTAGCACCACCTTCCGAAAGGGTCTTCCTCTCCAAGGACCCCAACCCACGACGGACCGTCACACGGGATCGAGACGGTCGGCGTGACGAACCCTCCGGGAACCCCATTTGCGGCCACCGCCCCAGGGGGCCAAAGCCGCTTATCAATCTGCCCTAAATGCGTCGAAAGCGGCTGGTGAGGCATGACATGCTGGACGACATGCTGGGACGTTCGGTAAGTCCCGTCTTCGTGGGGCGGGAAGAGGAGCTCACGGCCCTCTCTCAAGCCTTCGACGAGGCCCGGAAGGGCACCGCGACAGCCGTGCTGGTCGGCGGTGAGGCGGGAGTCGGCAAGACCCGGCTGGTACAACGCTTCGCCGAGCAGGCGGCGCGGAGCGGCGCTCATGTGCTGTACGGCGGGTGCGTCGAGCTCTCCACGGAGGGCCTGGCCTACGCGCCGTTCACGGCTGCCCTGAGGCAGCTGGTCAGGGAGCAGGGCACCAGCCAGATCGCCGCGCTGCTGCCGGGCGGCGCCGAACGCGACCTGGCCCGGCTGCTCCCCGAGTTCGGCGAGCCCAGCGGCGACGGCGAGACCGACACGGGCCGGGCGCGCCTGTTCGAGCAGTTCCTGACGCTCCTCCAACGACTGGCCGGCAACCGGCCGACGATCCTGCTCATCGAGGACATCCACTGGGCCGACCGGTCCAGCCGCGACTTGATCGCCTTCCTCAGCCGCAATCTCGGCACCGCGCAGATATTGATCGTCATGACCTACCGCTCCGACGATCTGCACCGGCAGCATCCGCTCCGGCCGGTGCTCGCCGAGCTGGGCAGGGTCAGCAGCGTGCTCAGGCTCGACCTGCCCCGCCTGTCCAGGGACGAGGTCGCCCTGCAGATGGCCGGGATCCTCGGCATCGACCCCGACTACCCCAAGGTGGAGAAGGTCTACGAGCGCAGCGAGGGCATCCCGCTGTTCGTCGAGGCCCTGCTGGACTGCGGCGAGGACTGCGCGTTCCCCGAGTCGATGCAGGACCTGATACTCGGCTCGGTCGAGCGGCTGCCCGAGGAGACCCAGCGCGTGCTGCGCATCGCCGCCGCGGGCGGCATCAGGGTCGGCCACGCCCTGCTCGCCGCGGTCAGCGGCCTGTCCGACCTGGAGCTGGAGGCCGCGCTGCGGTCGGCCATCGCCGGGAACGTGCTGCAGATCGCCGACAACCGCGCCTACGTCTTCCGCCACTCCCTCATCCGCGAGGCCGTACACGACGAGCTGCTGCCCGGCGAGCATCAACGTCTGCACTCGCGCTACGCCGAGGAGATCTCCCGCGACCGCAAACTGGTGCCACCGGGCCGGGCCGCCGTGGAGCTGGCCCACCACTGGTACGGCGCGCGCAACGACCTCTGGGCGCTGATCTCGGCCTGGGAGGCGGCGCAGAAGTCGTTCGGGGCCTTCGCGTACACCGAGGCGATCCCGCTGCTCGAACGCGTACTCATGCTGTGGGACCGGGTGCCGGACGCGGCCGAGCGCATCGGCGCCGACCACACGGCGGTGCTCGAACGGGCCAGCGAGGCCGCCCTCGCGGGCGGAGAGCTCGACCGGGGCATCAAGTTCGTCAAGGCGGCCCTGGCGCAGCTCGACGAGACCCAGGAGCCGGCCCGGGTAGCCGCGCTGATCGTGCGCTGGGCCAACCTCAAGATCTACAAGGGCAAGACGGGCGTCCTCGACGACTTCCAGCACGCACTGCGTCTGGTGCCCGAGCCGACCCTGGCCCGCGCGAGCGTCATCATGCCGATGAGCCAGCACCTGATGCTCCGTGGCGACGTCAAGGAGGGCACCCGGCTCATCGAGGAGGGCCTGCGCCTGAGCCGGGATCTCGGCGACAAGTGCCTCGAAGGAGACCTCCTGCTGAACCTGGCGCTCGGCCACTCCATCGACGGTGACACAGAGGCGACGCTGGCCACCAACCTGCGCGCGCTGGAAATGGGCCGTCAGGAGAGCTCGGGACGGCTCATCACGCGGGCGATCGGCAACAACATCGACGCGCTGAGCGACCTGGGACGCTCCGAGGAAGCCCTCGCACTGGCCGACGAGGGCTGGCAGGTGGCCAAGCAGTACGGCCGGATGCGGCTCAACGGGCTGTTCATCCTGCTCAACAGGGCCGAGGCGCTGGAGGCCATCGGCCGCTGGGACGAGGCCCTCGAGGCCATCGGGCAGGCGCTCAGCCTCGGCCCCGTGCTGCGCACCCACAACCACCTGCTCCGCGTACGCGCCGACATCGCGCTGGGCAGGGGCGAACTCGCGGTCGTCGAAGGCATCCTGGCGGAGCTGGGCGTGCTCAAGGAGCGGCCCGAGGAGTTCTTGCAGGACATCACCAACAGCACCCGGCTGCGGATCGGCTGGCACCTGTTCAAGGGCGAGTCGCTGGCCGCGCTGGCCGTGACCGAGCGCATCCTGTCGTTGTCGTCGCAGTCCCCCAAAGCCATGCTGGGCTGGCGGCGGCTGGCCCTGCTCACCCTGGTCTGCGACACCGCCGAGGACGCCGAGCCCGACCGGGTCCGCGCGGTGCGCGAGCAGGCCGCCAAGGTGGCCGCGAGCCTCAAGGTCAGCGGGCCGGTGGCGGAGGCGTACAAACTGACGTACTCGCGCGACTTCGACGCGGCGGCGGCCGCCTGGGAGCGCCTCAAGCGCCCGCACAACCAGGCCAAGGCCCTCGTCAGAGCGGCCACCGTGGTGGCGCGGTCGGGCGACAGGGAGGGCGCGGCGACCCGGCTCGCCGTGGCCGCGCCGCTGGCCGCCGCGCTGCGGGCGACGCCGCTGATCGACGAGATCGAGGCGCTCTCCCGCCGCGTGGGCGTCGTCCAGCAGCAGGCGACCGTCCCCGAGCTGCTCACGCCGCGCGAGACGGAAGTGCTGCGGCTGGTGGCGCTGGGCCGTACGAACCGGGACATCGCCGCCGAGCTGTTCATCTCGGCCAAGACGGTCAGCGTGCACGTGTCCAACATCCTGGCCAAACTGGGCGTGACCACCCGCGGCGAGGCAGCGGCGGCCGCACACCGCCTCTCCCTGCTGTCTCGGTAGAAGCGAGCCTCCCCCGGCCGGGGCGCCTTAGGAGGCCAGGTCGCGGCGGAGGAACTCGGCGGTGTGGGAGCCGGTCGCCGCCAGCAGATCACGCGGCGTGCCCTCGAAAAGCACCTGGCCACCCTGCCCGCCGCCCTCGGGCCCGAGGTCGATGACCCAGTCGGCGTTCTTGACCACGTCCAGGTTGTGCTCGATGACGACGACCGAGTTCCCGGCGTCGACGAGCCGGTCCATGATGTCGAGCATCGACGTCCGGCTGCCCGTACTTCGGCAGCCTGTTGCGGGCGAAGGCGGTGAAGGTCTCGTTGAGCTGACGCTGCGCCTCGGCGGCGAGGGTGTCGAACACGATGGACGACTTCCCGGACCCGGATACGCCGGTGAAGACGGTGATCTGCCCCTTCGGGATGCTCAGGGAGATGTCGCGGAGATTGTTCTCGCGCGCGCCGATGATCTGGATACGGGACGTCTGCAACGCCACTCCTCGCCCTCGATAAACTCCGTACGTCGTACATCGTACTATGTACGGAGTTAGGTTGAGTGAGAAGATGGATGACGTGCCGCCCACGATCGCCCGGACCAGCGCCGGAGACCCCGCCCGCACCATCGAGCTGCTCTGGCGGCAGCCAGGAGCGCGGCCGGCGCAGCGCGGGCCACGTCAGGGCCACACGGTCGACGAGGTCGTCGCGGCCGCGATCACCGTCGCCGACGAGGAGGGCCTCGACGCCACGACGATGCGGCGGGTCGCCCAGACGCTGGGGATCGGCACCATGTCGCTCTACACGTACGTGCCGGGCAAGGCCGAGCTGCTCGACCTCATGCTCGACACGGTCCTCGGCCAGATGCCGCGCCCCGACCTGTCGGAGCTGCCGTGGCGGGCGCGGCTGGAGGCGGTGGCGCGGGCCAACCTCACGCTGTACGAACGACACCCGTGGATGCTCACCGTGTCCACCACGCGCCCGCCACTCGGCCCGGGGGTCCTGGCCAAGTACGAGCACGAGCTGCGGGCCTTCGAAGGGATCGGCCTGGGCGACGTGGAGATGGACGCCGCCCTGACCTACCTGCTCGGCTTCGTGCACTCCTCCGCCCGCTCGGCCGCCGACCAGCGGGCCGCGCAGAGCGAGGCGATGACCGACGAGCAGTGGTGGGCCGTCAGCTCTCCACTGCTCGCCCGCGTCTATGACGAGGCCGCCTACCCGACGGCCAGCCGGGTAGG
Source organism: Nonomuraea sp. NPDC052129 (assembly GCF_040680095.1). Taxonomy (NCBI): domain Bacteria; kingdom Bacillati; phylum Actinomycetota; class Actinomycetes; order Streptosporangiales; family Streptosporangiaceae; genus Nonomuraea; species Nonomuraea sp. NPDC052129. The sequence goes on from NZ_JBFAVX010000038.1 coordinate 96,912, forward strand.
CGCGGCCGCCGGAGCCGCCAACAACGCCGCCTACAGCGCCGGCCACGCCTACGAGTTCGGCCTCCAGCGCGTCCTGGACGGCCTCCAGGTCCTCATCGAACGACGCTAGAGCGTGACCGGGTGACGGGAACGGTGGGGCGGTCAGGCTAGGGCGACCAAATCGCGGTAGTCCTCGCTCCACAGGTCCTCGTCCGCATCCGGCAGCAGCAAGACACGGTCGGGGCGGAGGGCGTCGATGGCGCCCTCATCGTGCGTGACCATCACGATCGCGCCTGGGTAGGAGCCGACGGCGGCCAGGACCTCGTCGCGGGAGCCGGGGTCGAGGTTGTTGGTCGGCTCGTCCAGAAGCAGCACGTTGGCTCCGGAGTGGACCAGCCCGGCCAGTGCCAGGCGGGTCTTCTCCCCGCCGGAGAGCACCCCGCTGCGCTTGTCGGCGTCGTCCCCGCCGAACAAGAACGCGCCCAGGACCCGTCTCGCTTCGCCATCCGTCAGGTGCGGGGCGGCGTCCAACAGGTTCTGCCGGACCGTGCGGGCGAGGTCGAGGGTGTCGTGCTCCTGGGCGAAGTAGCCCAGCCGCAGCCCGTGCCCGTGCACCACCCGTCCGGCATCCGGCCGCTCCTGGCCCGCGAGGATACGCAGCAGGGTGGTCTTGCCCGCGCCGTTGAGGCCGAGCACGACCAGGCGACTGCCCCGGTCCACGGCCAGATCGACGCCGTCGAGGACCCGGTGGCCGTCGTAGGACTTGGCCAGGCTGACCGCGCCGAGCGGCATCCGGCCGCACGGCTCCGGTTCGGGCAGCCGGATCCGGGCCACCTTCTCGGTGCGGCGGACCGGTTCCAGCTCGGCCAGCATGCGGTCGGCGCGGCGGGCCATGCTGCGGGCCATGACGGCGGTGGCCGAGCGGGCCTTCATCTTGTCCGCCTGCGTGTGCAGGGCGGCGGCCTTGCGCTCGGCGTTCACTCGCTCCCGGGTCCGGCGCCGCTCATCGGCGTCCCGCTCGGCGAGGTACGCGACCCAGCCGGTGTTGTGGTGGTCGATCGTCGCGCGGGTGGCGTCCAGGTGGAAGACCCGGTTGACGACCTCGGTGAGCAGACCGGTGTCATGGCTGATCATCACCAGACCGCCCTGGTGGCCTTGGAGGAAGGTACGCAGCCAGGTGAGGGAGTCGGCGTCCAGGTGGTTCGTCGGCTCGTCCAGCAGCAGCGCACCGTCATGCCCAGCGAACAGGATCCGCGCCAGCTCCACCCGGCGCCGCTGCCCGCCCGAGAGATTGCCGACTGGTGCGGTCAGCACCCGGTCGGGCAGGCCGAGCCCGGCCGCCACGCGGGCGGCCTCGGCTTCGGCCGAGTACCCGCCGCCGGCCTGGAAGGCTGCCTCCGCGCGGGCGTAGGCGCGCATCGCCCGCTCCAGCGCGGCGGGCCCGGCCGCCTCGGCCAGTGCGGCCTCGGCCGCGCGCAGCCAGCGCAGGGCCCGGTCCAGGCCGCGGGCGGACAGGATACGGTCGGTGACGGTGACGGCCGGGTCGTCCGCGCGGGAGTCCTGCGGGAGGAACCCGACCGCGCCAGTGCGGATGATCGTCCCGGCGGCAGGTGTGGCCCGGCCCGCGAGTGCGGTCATCAAGGTGGTCTTGCCCGCGCCGTTGCGTCCGACCAAGCCGATGCGGTCGCCGGGGGAGACGGTGAAGGAGATGTCCGAGAGCAGCAGGCGGGCGCCCGCGCGCAGCTCGACATCGCGAACGGTAATCATGATATTACGCTCCGAGAAAGCGAAAGGACACACTTCTGGCGTGGAAGCGAGTCCTCAGCTAAGAAACGCGGGGCGTAGACATGCTCCTACCGTAACCGATGGCCCCGCACGCCACGAAGCCTGGTGTGGCTCGCGGCCCGCTGCCGATCTCCATCAGCGGCGCCTCTGCTCCTGGTGACGCCGATCCGGACCTCCAGCGCGTCCTGGACGGCCTCCAGGTCCTCATCGAACGACGCTGGAGCGGTGCCCACGAACGCTCACCGGCGTATCAGACGACCGCATCGACCAGCAGCGCGATTCCGAAGATCGCGAACACGGCGGCGGCGCCATACCTGATCGCCTTCTCCGGCAGATGCTTGCCCAGCAGGCGCCCCACCACGATCGCGAGGGCGTCGGCGGCGACCATGCCCACCGTGGACCCGATCCAGGTGCCCAGCCAGCCGTGCTGCGTCGCCAGCGTGATGGTGGCCAGCATGGTCTTGTCACCCAGCTCGCTCAGGAAGAACGCCACCGTCACCGCGACCACGGCGTTCCTGGTGGTGCGGCGGGCCTTGCTCGACTCCTCGTCCGTCAGCTCGTCACCGCGCAGCGTCCACAGGGCGAAACCCAGGAAGGCGAGGCCGGCCACGACGGAGATGGCGGTGGTGGGCAACGCGTCGCCGATCAGCCCGCCCACCGCGACGCTGACCAGGTGCACGGCGGTCGTCGCGATCGTGATGCCGGCCAGCACCGGCCAAGGCTTGAAACGGGTGGCGAACGTCATCGCCATGAGCTGGCTCTTGTCACCCATCTCGGCCACGAAAATGACCGCGAGGCTGATCCAGAACGCTTCCAACTGTCCTCTTCCGCGCGACCGAGCCGGAAGCAGGCACCCAGGGAGTTTTCGGGCACGGCTTCGGCCCGGTAGCGTCTTGATCCATAGCTACCAGGCCGAAGGTCTCGTCCGCCCGTACAGGCCCGCGTGACCGGGCGCGCTAGCGCGCCAGCATGTCGATCACGCGATTGGGACTACTCCCCTTCGGTAATTCCGAACAACCATAACAGCGGCCCTCAGGGACCTATTCCAGCGAGCAGCCGACCAGCACCGGCTCGTTGACGAGCGTGACGCCGAACTTCTCCAGCACCCCGTCACGCACCTCCCCGGCCAGCAGCAGCAGGTCGGCCGTGGTGCCCGTGCCGTTGGGGTTGGTCAGGGCCAGCGTGTGCTTGGTGGAGATGCGGACCGGGCCGCGTTCGTAGCCCTTGGGGTAGCCCGCCTGCTCGATCAGCCAGGCGGCGGGCACCTTGACCAAGCCGTCCGGCATGTCCCAGCGCGGATGACCGGGGGCCCGCGCCGCCAGCTCCTCGGCCTCGGCGGCCGACAGGACCGGGTTGGTGAAGAACGACCCGGCGCTGCGGGTGTCGGGATCGGCCGGGTCGAGCACCATGCCCTTGCCGCGCCGCAGCTCCAGCACCGCTCGACGAGCCTGGTCGAGTGGGACGCGGGCGCCTGGCTCGACGCCGAGCCGGGTGGCCAGCTCCTGGTAGGCCACGGGACCCGACAGCTCCGAGACGTCGAGCGCGTACGTCACGCCGAGCACCACATGCCGCGCCAGATCCCGCTTGAACGCGCTGTCACGGTAGGAGAAGCCGCACTGCCGCGCCTCCAGGTCGACCACCTGCCGCGTCCTGCGGTCGTAGGCGCGTACGCACCTGATGGTCTGGGCCACTTCCTGGCCATAGGCGCCGACGTTCTGGATCGGGGTCGAGCCCACGAGCCCCGGAATGCCGGACATGCACTCGATGCCGGACCAGCCCTCGGCCACCGCGCGGGTGACCAGCCCGTCCCAGTCCTCGCCCGCCTCGACCGTGACCAGCACCTCGTCGCCGTCACGGGAGGCGGACACGCCCTGGGTGACGACCCGGATGACCAGCCCGTCGAACCCCTCGTCGGCGACCACCAGGTTGCTCCCGCCGCCGAGCACCAGGGTGGGCTGGGCCTGCCGGTCGGCCTCGGCCACGAGGGAGACGAGGTGCTCCGCCGTACTGGCCTCGACGAATTCGCGGGCGGGGCCGCCCAGCCCCAGGGTGGTGTACGGCGCGAGGTTCTCCATGGGGCACAAGCTTATGAGGCCCTCGGCATGCCCAGCACCTTGTCGTGGTTCACCCGTGCTGGCGTAGGCGGCGTACGGGAAGACGGTCGGAGGGCACGACCAGCTCGCCCTTGAGGGCCAGGGAGAGCTCCAGGTCGGCGTTCTCCCCGTCTGGGGCGTCCTCGGGCAGCGCGCCGATCGCGGCCGACCTGCGTACCGCCATCAGGTCGCCGCGCAACGCGCGCACGCGCCCCGGCCCCGCCTCGTGCCACCCCGCGCCGATCAGCTGTCTCTCCAGGCCGCCCTGCGGTGCCTCCGTGTCGTCCGGCGGTGTCACGGTGCCCTCCGGCGGTCGCTCCAGGCCGTGCCACCCCGCCGCCACCGCGCCGTCCGCGACCGCCGCGACGAGCGGCGTGAGCGCGTCGCCCGTCAGTACGACCGAGGTCTCCATCAGTACATGCACCTCGGACGCGTCGAGGCGCAGCAGCTTGGCCCGGCAGGCGCCCCACGTGGCCGAGCCGCCCTGCCAATACGGGGCCTCGGCCACCCGCCACTCAGTGATCCGGTCCGGATGGCGCAGCGCCAGCTTGTGCAGCACCTCGCCGGCACCGTCCACGTCTCCCAGGTCGAGGGCCAGGACATGGGCGTCGGTGTGCTCAAGGACCGACTCTATGGACGCCCGTACGTCATCCGGCCAGCCGTCGACGATGAGACTCACGGACGCCGTGACGTCGGCGGTCGCCACGCGCTGCCGCTCGGCGGCGACGCCCGCATCGTCGAGCCGGTTGGCGGCCAGGGTTCCGTCCCAGACGCGCTGGGCGTGCAGCATGTCGTCACCCGGGTCGCCCCGCTGCTCGGGGTCACCGGAGAAGCCCAGCTCGTCGGCGGGATTGGCGCGAGCGCCTCTTGGCCTGGCCCCCGCGGTGCCGACACCCGTCGCCGCGCCCGCGCCGCCGGTCGTGTCGCGGCCCGTGCCGACGGCGCCCGCCACGTCCTCGGTCCTGACGGGACCCAGGTGGCCGGGCGGCTTGTCGGTCACCGCAGAGACCGGGATCGATTCGACCGTAGGCCAGATCCTGCCTTGGTGCGGAGCTGTATCCATAGGCACCCGCGTACCCGAAAGCCGCCCCACCTATCATCCGGCCGAGCTCATCCGGCTCATCCCTCCGGACTCGTCGTGGGGGGCTCGTCGCGTTACGCGAGTTGAACCACCGCGCGAGCCTTGGACAGCACCCGGGTGTCGCCCGCCCTGGCCGTCAGCCCGACGACCACCCGCTTGTCCGGCAGCTTCTCCTCCACAACGCCGCTGATGTTGATCGTCGCGCCCTCGTCGTCATCGGGCACGACCACCATCGAGGAGAACCGCACCCCGAAGTCGACCACCGCGCCAGGATCGCCGACCCAGTCGGTGACGAACCGGCCGCCCTGCGCCATCGTGTACATGCCGTGCGCGATGACGTCGGGCAGCCCGACCGCCTTGGCGAACCGCTCGTTCCAGTGGATCTGGTTGAAGTCGCCCGACGCCCCCGCGTACATCACCAGGTTGAGCCTGCGGACGTCGTAGCCGGTGGCCGGGATCTCGTACCCGACCTCGATCTCGTCGTACTTCACCGTGGCAGTCATCTCAGGCCGCCCCTCCGCGCTCGACGATCGTGTTGTACGTGGTGCAGACCGGCTCACCGGAGACCGTGGTGATGTCGCTTCTCACCGTCAGCAGCTCGTTGCGCCCGGCGCTGCGGATGTCGGTGATCGTGGAGCTGGTGACGAGCTCGTCGCCGGCGTAGATGGGGCGAACGTACTCAAAACGCTGCTCGCCATGGACCACCATGGCCAGGTTGAGGCCGAGGTCAGGATCGGCCAGCGCCTCACCGCCGCTCTGCAGGCTGAACACGATGGGGAAGGTCGGCGGCGCGACCACATCGGGATGCCCGGCGGCCTGGGCGGCGTCCCGGTCTCGGTAGATCGGATTGCCGTCGCCGATCGCGGCGGCGAACTCCCTGATCTTCACTCGGCTGACCTCGTACGAGGACTTGGACGCGTACGTCCGGCCCACGAAGTCGCGGTTCAAGGCCATCTGTGCTCCCTCGCATGTCCGTTAGGCAGACGCTAACAGAACAAGGTTCGGCTGTCGCCGGGATGACCACGACTTTGCCGCAGCGAGGGCCGGTGGACGCTAACGCCGGGACGGTTGGCGGATTGCGTCACCGTAACAGCCAGCAAACACGACAAACCGACGCCCTGGATCAGGACGCCGGTTGTGCGTTAGGTAAGGCCAGGAGAATGCCCCCGGCGAGACCGCGCTCGGAAAAGAGCTAGCGGGTCTCGCGGTGCGCGCGGTGGCAGCGGCAGTTGGGGCAGTACTTCTTCAGCTCAAGCCGATCCGGGTCGTTGCGCCGGTTCTTCCGCGTGATGTAGTTGCGGTGCTTGCACTCCTGGCAGGCCAGCGTGATCTTCGGCCTAACGTCGGTGGCAGCCACGTGGGAGTGCCTTTCTACGTTTGGGACTGGGACATGCCCAAGCCCAGGTCGGCGACCTGGGGAGGGGCAGTAGCGGAGGCCGGACTTGAACCGGCGACACAACGATTATGAGCCGTTTGCTCTGCCTGACTGAGCTACTCCGCCTTTGAGCCGGACGAACGACCCCGGCCCGTAGAGGATACCTGACCTGGGGAGCACATACGTAATCGACCAGCTCGCCCAGGCTGGCCGACCATTAAGCCTAGCAGCCGGGGTACGGCGGGCAAAATCCACGCACAACGAGAAACGCCCGACTCCGCGATTTCACGGGTCGGGCGAATTGCCTTGTCAGTGTGCGAGCCCCCAAACGGAATCGAACCGTTGACCTTCTCCTTACCATGGAGACGCTCTGCCGACTGAGCTATAGGGGCCTGTCCGGCGCTGCGGACAGGTGTAACCATACACGGCCCTCAGCGATGACGCGAACTCGTCAGCCCCACTAGCCGACCGCCTCATAACCCCGCTGGAACGGCAGCTCCACGACCTCGCAGAGATCGGCCAGATCGACGTGCCGGGCCACCTCCGCGACCGACACGCAGTCGGCGACGGGAACCCCGTCCCTGCGTACCCGGAGCACCTGTCGCCCGTCACGCTCGGCGAGAACGACCTCGTAGCCGTCTATCCCGACCCATCGCCTGTCCATAGCGGCACACAGTAGCTCCTGGGTCTCTCAATTTCCGATAGGCGACATGCGTTACACGCCATACCGAGTTGCTACTGCGGTCCTTGCGTCGGCGCGTCTAGGTTGCGATGAGTGCCGATTCGATGCCGGGCACGAGCTCGTGCAGCCAGTCCCCGTCGCACTCGTACTCCCACACGAGTGCCAGCAGCATGTAGAGCAGTCGGTGGTTGGCCATGTGCGATGGCGCGTCGAGTGGAATGCCCGCGGGGAAGTACGCGTCGAGCATCGCACGTTGCAAGCCGGGCTCGCGGAAGTCCATCCTGGCCAGGTCCAACCATGGGCTGGCGGCACCGCAGTCCGCCCAGTCGATGATCCCCGCAATCCGGGACCCGACCGATAGGACATGCCGCGGGTGGAAATCACCGTGCACGTACACGCAGGGCTGATCCCACCGAGTACCGTCCGCGAGGAGATCCCGACATCGGGAAAAGAGCGTCGGGGCCAAGATCCCGGCATCGGCGACAAGGCCGAGTCGATCCGCCAGCCCCGCGACCTGATCGGCCCAGGTTCCCTCACCTGCGCATGGTGGCGAGCCGGACGCGTCCTTGAAAAAGCCCGTTCCCTTCACAGGAAGAGAGTGCACGGCACGCAGCAACCGTCCCACCTCGGACGCCGCCTTGAGCGACGCGGCCCCTGGCTCGCCGGAGACGAGTCGCGTCACCAGGTACGGAATCTCCGCGTCGGCCGCGCCGGCGATGACCTCGGGGACCGGAACGCCCCTCTCCGACATGGATCGCAAGGCCCATAACTCCACCTCGACTTCACGCGCGGCGGCGGCCTTGAAGACAGCGCGTGCCCCGGACTCCAGGGTCACTGCGGCGACCGTGTTGGCCGCGAATCCAGACAGCGGCTCATACCCTGTCACGCGTTGGGACAGCAAGCGCTGGATCACCTCACCGTCGATGCGCCCGGCATCGCTCACGGCTACCGGCCTCCTCTCACTCCCGTCGCAGGCTGGTCCGGACCGTACACCCTGAGGTCAGTAGCGGTAGAAGCCCGCGAGGTCCTTGATCCGTCGGATGTCGTCGACGCGTACCGAGGCTCCGGTCTCGGGGGCGTTCATCATCTTGCCGTGGCCCAGGTAGACGCCTACGTGGTGGGTCTTAACGGTGTTTTTGGTGATTTTTCCGAAGAAGACGAGGTCGCCTGGTTCGGCCGAGCCGACTCGGCGCAGCCTGCGTACGTGGGCGTCGGTGGTGCCGGGGCCGAGTACGTCGGCGCCGAAGGCGCGGGCGTACACCCACCTGGTGAAACCCGAGCAGTCGAGCCCCCGGGTCTTGGCCGCCGGGCAGGGGCGCGTCTTTCCCCGATAGCCCAGGCAGGTGCCCTTGGACGGTCCCGGATCCGTAGCGTGGCCGCCTCCCCAGGAATAGACGACGCCCCGCTGCTCGATCTCGTACGCGATTCTGACGATCGCCGAAGGGGCGGGGAACCGCAGGAGCGGCACCGACGCGGTGGCGGTCAGCAGGATGAGGGCGATCGCCACCCAACGCCATCCCGATGCCGCCGCTAACCCTCGCAACCTAGGCATCGGGATTTATTCTGCGTTATCGGGCGGCCCGGCGAGCAGACCAGGTCTATCGGGCAGTGAGGGTGAGGTTCACCGAGCCGACCGTGACACGTATGCCGACCTTGCCCTTCCCCTTGGTCTTCGAGTTCGTGGTGAAGGTCAGTGTCGTCTTCTGGCCGCGCCCGAGCTCGGCGACGTCGCAGCGCACCGCCGTACCGCTGAAATCGCAGCCCGGCGCCCGCACCACCCGCTGGCCGCCGAACGCACGACCGGACACCTTGACGTGCGTGACAGTGACCGGTCCCGTGTTGGACACGGTGACCGTGTACGTCTTCCTGTTCCTGGCCAGGCCGGAGACCGTCACCTCGGCGGGCGGGTTGGCCAGCTCGGCCAGCTCGTCCTCGGAACCGTTGAAGGAGTTCTGGCCGCCGGCCAGCGTGCCCTTCTCGGCGGACTGCCAGAACGTGTGCCGCTCCCAGCCCTTGGGCAGCTCACCGGGATCGCCGCCCCAGCGGGCCAGCCACAGCGGGTGTGCGCCGAACTTGCCGGAGTCGCCGGTGCACGTCTGCCACCATGCCCGGGTCGTGTAGATGATCGCCTGGCGGCCGGTCTGCTCCCGGTATTTCGCGGTGAACGACTTGATCCAGCCGACCATGTCCTTGTGCGACAGGCCGTAGCAGCCGTCCTTGCCGTTCTTGTCCTTGTACGGGTTCTCCTCCAGGTCGAGCACTCCGGGCAACGTTCGCCCGTCGATCTTCCAGTCCCCGCCGTTCTGCAGGAAGAAGTCGGCCTGGGCGGCGCCGTCGGACTCGTGCGGCTGTGCGAAGTGGTACGCCCCGCGTAGCAACCCGGCCTCCGCCGCACCGTCGTACTGCGCGTCGAAGGAGGGATTGCGGTAGTCGGTCCCCTCAGTCGCGTGGACGAACGCGAACTTCCCGCCGCCGGACGCGACGGCCGGCCAGTCGACCTCGCCGGTCCAGTTGCTGACGTCCACCCCGACGACCCCGTCGGCGGCCCACGCGGTGCCGGTCATCCCGGCCGTGGCGACCGCCGCCAATAACAACAGACGTTTCACGCGGGAGATCATCGCCGAGCGCCGAGCGGCCTCGCAAGAAATTTCTTATATCGGTATAAAACCGCATTTCAGCGGCCGGAAATTGGTCATCCACAGGGTGTGTACGAGATGGCGTTTTCGCAGGTCAGGGCCTTTTATGAACGTCACTTTCACGTTTGCCAAACCGGCTTTATCTGGCTCAAGCTGATTCCGATCCTCAATCGAGCCCCCGACCTGGGGTTTCTTCGCATGCCCGGAGGAGAACGACCATGATCCACGCCCGGGGACTGACCCGAGTGTTCAAGCTGAAGAAAGAGTCCGTCGAGGCCGTACGCGGCATCGATCTCGATGTGGAGGCCGGCCAGCTGGTCGCCTTCCTCGGACCGAACGGCGCCGGCAAGTCCACCACCCTCCGCATGCTGACCACCCTGCTGCCGCCCACCTCCGGCACCGCCACCGTGGCGGGCCGGGACATCGCCCGCGACCCCGGCGGCGTACGCGCCCGCATCGGGTACGTCGGCCAGAAGAACAGCGCCGGCGAGAACTTCCGCGTCCGCGACGAACTCGTCACCCAAGGCCGCTGCTACGGCCTGGCCCCCGCGGAGGCGGGCAGGCGCGCCGACGAGCTGCTCGACCTGCTCGAACTGCGACCGCTGGCCCAGCGCAAGCCCGGCACGCTGTCGGGCGGCCAGCGCCGCCGCCTCGACATCGCGCTCGGCCTCGTCCACCGTCCAGGGCTGCTCTTCCTCGACGAGCCGTCCACCGGTCTCGACCCCAAGAGCCGCGCCGAGGTCTGGGCGCACATCCTGCGGCTGCGTGCGGAGTACGGCACGACGCTCTTCCTGACCACCCACTACCTCGAAGAGGCCGACAGCATGGCCGAACGTGTGGTGATCATCGACAATGGCGAGATCATCGCGGACGGCACGGCGGAAGGACTCAAGAACGACCTGGCCGGCGACCGCATCACGATCACCACCGCGACGGAGCAGGAAGCGGCCACGGCCGCCCGGCTGGGCGGCGGCGAGGCGGCGCTCAGGACGGCCGCCGGGATGACCAGTGAGGCGGCCGGCGGGACGACCGGCGAGGCGGCGGTCGAGGTCGAAGGCACGACTGTGCGGCTGCGCGTCGCCAACGCGGCCACGGCCCTTCCCGAATATCTGCGCACGCTGGAGGGGAACGGCGTCAAGGTCGCCACCGCCGAGACCGCCCGCCCGACCCTCGACGACGTGTTCCTCACTCTTACCGGGAGAAGTCTCACCGATGACGACATTCCTTCGTGACACCACGACGCTCTTCACCCGCGAGATCACCCCAGCGCTGCGCGAGCCCGTCGGGCTGCTGTTCTCGATGGGGCAGCCGCTGCTGTTCCTCTTCCTGTTCGGGTCGCTGCTCGATGGGGCGATGGGCTCGTCGTGGCAGTGGTTCGTGCCGGGCATTCTCGTCATGATGTGCCTGATGGCGCCCATGTCGTCGGGCTATCTCATGCTGGTCGAGTTGCTGGGCGGCTCGATGGAGCGGCTGATGGTCACCCCGTTGAGCCGTACGGCGATGCTGGTCGGCAGGACGATGAAGGAGATGGCGGTCCTGCTCTGCCAGGCCGTGCTGATCATCCTGCTGGCGCTCCCGCTGGGCTTCCGGCTGTATCCGGCGGGTGTGCTGGGCGGGCTCGCGATGTTGATCGTGCTCGGTGTCGGGCTGGGGGCGCTCTCGTTCGTCCTCGCGATCAAGTCGGCGCCCAGCGGGAACCTGTTCTACGTGGTCACCCAGGTGGTGCTCTTCCCTGTCCTGCTGCTGTCGGGGGTGCTGCTCCCCGTGGAGACCGGGCCCGCGTGGCTGCGGGTCATCGGACAGATCAACCCGATCTCGTACATCGTCGAGGCCCAACGCGCCCTCTTCGCGGGCGACCTCACCAATCTGTCCATCCTGTACGGCACCGCGGCCACCTGCCTCATCGCCGCGATCGGCCTCTGGCTGGGCAACCGGGCGATGCGCCGGGGCGTGTGATTTTCAGGGACTGATCGCCAAGAACAGGAACGCGGCGAACAGCACCAGATGCACGCCGCTCTGCAGCAGCGTCGCCCGCCCCGGCACCACGGTGAGCGTCGTGACGACGAAGGTCAGCCCCAGCAGCACCAGATGCGTGGCGCCGAGGCCGAGCACGAGCGGCCCTTTGAGCCAGATCGAGGCCACCGCGATGGCCGGTATCGTCAGCCCGATGCTGGCCATCGCCGAGCCCAGGGCCAGGTTGAGGCTGATCTGGATCTGGTCGCGCTTGGCCGCGCGGACGGCGGCGATGGTCTCCGGCAGCAGCACCAGCAGCGCGATCACCACGCCGACCACCGCCTGGGGCAGCCCGGCCGACGAGACCGCCAGCTCGATCACCGGCGACTCGACCTTGGCCAGGCCGACGACCGCCACCAGGGCCACCAGCAGCAGCCCGAGGCTGATCATGGTGGCCCGCGCCGAAGGCCGCGGCGCGTGCTCCTCAGCGTCGGCAGCCGCGTCCTCAGCGGTGGCGGTCGCGTCCCCAGCCGTGGCGGGCGCGCCCTCAGCGGTGGCGACCGGCAGGAAGTAGTCGCGGTGCCGTACGGTCTGGGTCAGCACGAACAGCCCGTACAACAGAAGCGACACCACCGCCGCGAACCCGAGTTGCGCGGCGGAGAAGGCGGGCCCCTTGGCGCTCGTCGTGAACGTCGGCAGCGCGAGGCTGAGCGTGCTCAGCGTCGCGACCGTCGCCAGCGCGCCGCCCGTGCCCTCGGCGTTGAAGACCGCCACCTTTCGCCGGAGCGCTCCCCTGAGCAGGGACAGCCCGACGATGCCGTTACAGGTGATCATGACCGCGGCGAACACCGTGTCCCGGGCCAGTGACGCCGAATGCTCGCCACCTGAGATCATCAGGCTGACGATCAGCGCCACCTCGATCACCGTCACGGCCACGGCCAGCACCAGCGATCCGAACGGCTCGCCCACCCGGTGCGCGATGACCTCGGCGTGGTGCACGGCGGCCAGGACGGCGCCGGCGAGCAGCACGGCCACGATGATCACCAGGACGGGCGGGAGTTCACGACCCCATGACAGGGCCAGAGCGAGGAGCGCGAGTAGGGGGACCGCAACCGTCCATTGTCTCGTTATGTAACGAAGCATATACAGAGTGTTGCCCAATCTTCCGGAGTTACCACCGATCATGCCTTGCCATCCGTTTTGAGGTGAAATAGACCATGGATCACGTGATCGCGACGGAGACCGTGCCATGGATCCCGGTGGCGCACCGGCTGGAGGTCGTCCTGTCCTCGCGGCTGCCGCCGACCGGCCAGATCACCACGGCCTTCGCCGTCGTACGGGACGACGCCGACAGGATGCTGCTGACCTGCGTCGACCGGGCGGGACGCGGCTGGGACATCCCCGGCGGCCACCTCGAACCCGGCGAGTCCCCTGTGGACACCGCCGTCCGGGAGTTGGCCGAGGAGACCGGACTGGTGCTGACGCCCAAGGATCTGTCCGTTTTCGCGTGGTTGCGGATCGAGCTGACGGGGCCGGTGCCTGATGGGTACCGCTATGGGGCGCTGACGAATCTGGTGATGTTCCAGGCGCGGCTCGACTCACCGGGACCCGCCGTACGGCCCCCTGTGGGGTCGGAGAGTACGCGGGCCGAATGGCTTCCGGCCGAGGAGGTGGAACGGTTGTGCGCCGGGCAGAGCTGGCTGATCGCGTACCGGACGCTCTAGCGTTGCACACGCTTCGTTTAACGGATTAACCTCGTCCCATGCCCAGGGGAACCTCAGAAGTCAGCGAGCCGATGTACTTCGTGCTCACCGCGCTGCGCGGCGGACCGCTGCACGGACACGCGATCAGCAAGTCGATCAAGAAGCTGTCCGGCGGCCGGGTCCAGCCCTCTGTCGGCACCCTGTACGGCATCCTTGAGCGGCTCAACGAGCGAGGCGTGATCGCCGTGGACCGCGAGGAGACGGTCAACGGCCGCAACAGGCGCTACTTCAGGATCACCGACGAGGGCCAGGCGCTGGTGGAAGCCGAGGCGAGACGCATGCAGGAGGCCGCGTCCCTCGTCCTGCGGCCGACCATGTTCGCCTCCCTCGTCCGTCTCCTGACCGCATGACCGCGCTCGAACGGCGCTACCGCAGGCTGCTGCTGGCCTACCCGAAGCGATACCGCGCGGCGCACGGCGACGAATTACTCGACGTCCTGCTCGAATCCGCCGCTCCAGGACAGTCCACCCCGGTGCTCAGGGAGGCGTGGGGGCTGCTCCGAGGCGGCGTGCGTACCCGCATCACCCTTCAGGCGACGGGCACCGCATGGGCGGACGGCCTGCATCTCGGGGTCACGGCGGTGTCGGCGGTGAACCTGGCCGCGCTGCTGCCGTTCGCGGGCTCGCTGCCGCTGTGGACGCTGCTGTCGGTGCTCGCACTGCTGGCGGTCATGCGCGGATGGACGCGGACGGCGTTCCTGCTCACTCTCGCCACCGGCGTCAAGGCGGTCTCGATCGCCGGCGGCTGGCAGCCCTTGGACCTCACCCTCCTGCCGGTCTACCCGTCGCCGCTCGCCGACCGTCCCCTGTTCGAGACCAGCAGTCCGACCGAGGTGGCCGTGGGCTACGGGGTGGTGCTGTCCGGCCTGGCGGTGCTGGCCTGGCGGCGGCACCGGCCACGGGTCCGGTCGTGGTGGTGGTTCGCGGCGGCGCTGGCTGCCGCGTGGGCGGGCCCGTCGTGGCTGCCGGATGACACGCTGTTCCCGATCAGCCTGAGCAAGATGGCCGTCGAGGTGGTGGCGCTGGGGCTGGCCGTGGCGGGTGCGTACCTGGCCCGCGACCCGCGCTGGGCGCTGGCCTCGGGCATCTACCTGGTGGTCACCTCGGGCGGCCTGGGCCTGCACGGCGACGAGCTGACCAGGCAGCACCTCGCCTACTGGGGCGTACTGCTCGTGCTGACCCTGGCGACCGCGTTCGCGCCCTATCGGCAGCGGCGGCACGCTCTGGATTGACCATGCTCCGTTAAACGGAGTATGGTCCTCTGCCATGCTCAAGAGATCCCTTCTTGCTCCCGTCGTGGCAATGGCCGCGCTGGTCGCACTCGGCGGCTGCGGGGGCACCGCCGGGAACGCGCCACAGCCGTCCCAGACGGCGGCGGCCAAGGACAAGAAGCATCAGATCGAATCAGTCAAAGCCGACTGCATGAAGCGGAAGGGCTTCAAGTACGTCGCCTACGTACAGCCGGAGCAGCAGGACAGCGAGGACGACAAAGCTCGCGACCTCGGCGGCTACCAAGCGATGCGGAAATATCGCGAAAAATATGGGTTCGGGGTGTTCGCGATGCACGTCTACCCCAAGGGGATGGGGAACCCGGCCATCAAGCCCGACAACCCGGAGAGCAACCCCAACTGGAAGATGCAGAACGCGCTGTCCAAGGCCCAGATGACGGCCTACCGGAAGGCGACGGATGTCTGCATGATCGAGGCGGCCAAGAAGGTTCTCGGCAAGACCTTGAAGTCGATGGACGACTACTACGTCCAGCAGAATCGGGCTTCCGATCAGGCCAGTGCCAGGACCATCGACAGTGACCCCAAGCTGATCGAGCTCGCCTCCGCCATGGCCGGCTGCCTCAAGGGCAAAGGCTACCCGATCGGCAAGGCCACGCCCACGGCCATGTCCCGCCAGGGGCGGGAAGTGTTCCTCGCTCAGGAGGACAAGCTGGGCAGGCAACAGAACGACGACGTGCCCGACGTCGCGCCGCCGGTCAAGGACGGCGAGATCAGGATGACCTACCAGCCCACGCTCACCCCAGAGGAGGCCAGGCCCTACCTGAACAAGGAGATCAAGGCGGCCCTCGACGACCTGGAGTGCGGCAAGGACTTCTACCCGGCGTACATGCCCAAGAGCGAGGCTGTCCACCAGCAGATCAACGAAGAATTCGGCATGTGAGGCGCGGTGAAGTCGCCCCGCAGGCTGCTCGCCTTCATCATCGCTGGTGTCGTGGCCATCGCCGCCGCCGGCTGGGTCGTCAGCACCCGCCTGCGCTCCCCTGCCGACGAGGCCGCCCGCCGCGCCGCGCCGAAGGCGTCGCTCGTCACCGCCGCCGTCGAGCGCCGCAAGCTGGTCAGCACGGTCGTGGTCAGCGGCACGCTCGAATACGGCTCGCCCCTGCCCATCACCCTCGCGGGAGTGGTCGGTGGCACCTCGGAGCTGCAGCGGGTCACCCGGGCGCCGCGCCAGGGCAGGCTGAAAGAGGGAGCGGCGTTCATGGAGGTGAACGGCCGCCCGGTGTTCGCGCTGCGCGGCTCCGTGCCGATGCACCGCACGATCGGCCCGGGCACCGAGGGCAAGGACGTCAAGCAGCTGCAGAAGGCGCTGCGCAGACTCGGGTACGGCGGGCGCACCTCGGGGGTGTTCGACCAGGCCACGATCGCCGCCGTCACCAGGATGTACAAGAAGAAGGGGTACGAGGCCCAGCAGCCCACGCTGACCGACCGGCAGGCCCACGACCAGTTGCGCAAGGCCGTACAGACGGCGCAGGAGACCCTGGCGACCGAGAAGAACACGCTCGACCAGGGGCGTGACGTGCTCCCGCTGAAGGTCAAGCTGACCAACGCCAAGGCGGACCTGAAGTCGGCGCGCGCCGCGCTGAAGGAGGCCGAGAGGCAGCGGCTCACTCCGGAGGACGACGCCAAGCTGGCGACGGCCGACGCGACCGTACGCGCGGCCGAGGAGAAGCTGCTCGAAGCCGAGCAGGCGCTCGCCGCGGCCAGGAATCAGCCGACCGCCGCCCCGACCACCACCTCGACCGCCCTGCCCACCGCCACCGCCGCGCCTCAGCCGACCCAGGACACGAGCCTGCTGGAGCTGAAGGTACGCAACGCCAGGGCCGATCTGGACCAGGCGCAGGAGGCGTACGGCCGGATCAAGGAGGAGTCGCGGCAGGCCCGCGAGAAGCTGCTGGAAGAGCTGCGCAAGGCCGAGCGCACGGCTAAGGACGGGCTGGTCACGGCCGAGCAGGCACTGCGCCAGGCGCGGCGGCTCTCCCCCACCAAGCTCAAGGTGGCCAACGCGGCCAAGGACGTGAGCGCGGCCAGGTCGCTGCTGGCGGAGTTCGAACGGACCTATGGCACGGCGATCCCGCCGGGCGAGATCGTGTTCCTGCCGAAGCTGCCCGCGCGGGTGCAGAAGACCGCGGTGAAGGCGGGCGAGGCCGTCGAGAAGGAGATCGCCACGGTGACCAGCTCGACGTTCATGGTGACGGGATCGGTAGAGAGCGCGGAATCCGACCTGCTGCGTACGGGGATGAGCGCGGTCATCGAGCTCGACTCGGGCAAGACGTACCCGGCGGCGCTCACCGCGGTCGGCGAGAAGGCCACGGTGCCGGGCCAGGAGAAGGGCCCCGAGGGCACCCAACCGGTGCTGCTCACGCCGAGCTCGGCGAAGGGGCTCAAAGGCCAGTCGGGCGCCACGGTCACGGCCAGGGTGACCGTGGGGGCGACCAAGGAGCCGGTGCTGGTGGTCCCGGTGGCCGCGGTCGTCACGGGGGCCGACGGCAGGGCGCGTGTGCAGGTGGAGTACGCCACGGACAAGACCAAGGAGGTCGAGATCCGCACCGGCCTGACCGCCGACGGGAACGTCGAGGTCACCGGCGCGCTCAACGCCGGCGACCGAGTGGTGGTCAGCGGTGTCTGAACCGGTCACCGAGCCGACCGAGTCGGCGGTGCCTGAGCCTGGCATCGCATCAACCAGCTCAGCGGTGCCTGAGCCGGTAATCGAGCTGACCGCCGTATGCAGGGACTACCCCGCGCAGCCGCCCGTCCGCGCGCTCGACGACGTCTCGCTCCAGGTGGCGCGCGGCGACTACCTGGCGATCGTCGGCCCGTCAGGCTCGGGCAAGTCCACGCTGCTCAACGTCCTGGGCCTGCTGGACCGGCCCAGCTCGGGCAGCTACCGCCTGGACGGCACCGAGACCACCACCCTGCGCGACGGCGAACGGACCAGGCTGCGCGGCGACCGCATCGGCTTCGTCTTCCAGTCCTTCCACCTGCTCCCCCATCGCAGCGTCGTGGAGAACGTGATGCTCGCGGAGATCTACGGCGGCCACCCGCGCAAGGGCAGGCGGGAGCGGGCACTGGCGGCGCTGGAGCGGGTCGGGCTCGGCCACCGCGTGGGCTTCCTGCCCGACCGGCTGTCCGGCGGCGAACGCCAGCGCGCGGCCATGGCCAGAGCCCTCATGGGCGAGCCGTCCCTGCTGCTCTGCGACGAGCCCACCGGAAACCTCGACAGCCGCAACACCGAGGCGGTGCTCGACCTGTTCGACGAGCTGCGCGAGCAGGGCCTGACGATCGTGGTCATCACGCACGAGCGGGAGGTCAGCACGCGCGCCGGTCGCCGGGTGCGGATCACCGACGGCGTGCTGGTGGAAGAGGCGTGATGCACGTACGGGATCTCGTCGGCGAGGCCGTCGCGGGCATGCTCGCCAGGCCGGTACGCTCCGCGCTCACCACGCTCGGCACCGTGCTGGGCATCACCACGCTGGTCATCACGCTCGGCGTGGCCGCCACCGCGGGCAACCAGATCGTCGGGCGCTTCGACGAGCTGGTCGCCACGGCCATCACGGTGGAGGTGCCCGAGAGCGCGAACGTACCGCTGGTCGCCTGGGACTCGCTCGATCGGGTGACCAGGCTGCGCGGGGTGGTCTCCGCCGCGGCGGTGGCCGAGACCAAGGACAGCTCGAACCTGTCGGTCCGCTCCAACGACCTCGTCGACCCGGCCAGGGTGACCACGCAGACCCTGACCGTACTGGCCGCCACGACCGGCCTGCCCGAGGCCGCCAGGGGCCGGGTCGTGCAGGGCAGGTTCTATGACGCCGGCCACGTCAAGCGGGCGGACCGGGTGGCCGTGCTCGGCGACCAGGCGGCCAGGATGCTCGGCGTCACCAGTCTCGACCGGGCTCCGGCGATCTTCATCGGCAAGCACGCGTACACGGTCATCGGCATCCTCGGCGACCTGCGCCGCGAACGGAACCTGAGCGCCGCCGTCATCGTGCCGCCCACGGTGGGCAAGCAGTTCGGGCTGCGTGACGTGACCAGGGTGCTGGTCAACACCAGCCTGGGCGCCGCCGACCTGATCGCCGGGCAGGCGCCGAACGCGCTCTCCCCCGGCAACGGCGACCAGCTGCAGGTCGTCGCCCCGCCCAGCCCCACCAGGGCGCGCGACCAGGCGCAGGACGACGTCAACGCGCTCTTCCTGATCCTCGGCCTGGTCTCGCTGGTGGTGGGCGCGGTCGGCATCGCCAACGTCACGCTGGTCACCGTGATGGAACGCGTCGCCGAGATCGGCCTGCGCCGCTCGCTGGGCGCGGCCCGCCGCCACATCGCCGCCCAGTTCCTGCTGGAGTCGACGCTGATCGGGCTCGCGGGCGGCGTGATCGGCGCGAGCATCGGCGTGGTCGCCGTCGTCGCCGTCTCGGCCGCCAAGCAGTGGACGCCGCTCCTGGACGTACGGCTGGCGATCGGGGCGCCCATCGCCGGAGCCGTGGTCGGCCTGCTCGCCGGCCTGTACCCGGCACTGCGGGCGGCCAGAATGGAGCCGGTGGACGCGCTCAGGTAGCTTTCCGATCATGAACCCGACACCCGAGGACGGCATCACGCTCACCGTGTGCCCTCCTCTGACCGACCACGACCTCAACGACCTCTTCGCGGCCTCGTGGCCCGGCCACGACCCGATCTCGTTCGCGGGCCAGCTCGGCCACAGCCTCTGCTGGATCGCCGCCCATCGCGCGGACCGCCTGGTCGGCTACGTGAACGTCGCCACGGACGGCGGCATCCACGCCTTCATCCTGGACACCACCGTGCATCCCGCCGAACGCCGAGCGGGCCTCGGTGTCCGCCTGGTCCGCGCGGCCGCCGACGAGGCCAAGGCGCGCGGCGCAGAGTGGCTGCACGTGGACTACGAACCGCATCTCGAGGGCTTCTACGCCCAGTGCGGCTTCCGTTCTACGGCGGCGGGGTTAATGCAGCTCTGAGGATCGCAGCTCTGAGGATCGCGGTTCTGAGGATCGCGGTTCTGAGGATCGCGGCGCGACGAAGCGGCGGCGCGGAGGATTGCGGGAAGGTCTTTCGCGGGGTCTACTTCGTCCATGGCACTCCCCGAACTCGTCCCCTCCGGGCAGCCGGTGGACGTCCAGAAGACCAGTTTCTCACTCGATGTTCTCGGCCGCTTCTTCTGCAGCACCTGGCAGGAGGCGACGGGCAGCGGCGGACCGCCGTTCTCGGCGGTGGTGGTCGGCGGCGGGATGTACGGGGCGTACTGCGCGACCAAGATCTACCGGCGGCACCCGGGCAAGCGGGTGCTGCTGCTGGACGCCGGCCCCTACCTGGTGCCCGAGCACGTGCAGAACCTCGGCCGTATCGGGCTGAACGTCCCCGCGCCCATCGCGCCCGGCGCCGATCCGCGCGTGCCCCGGGAGCTGGTGTGGGGGCTGCCGTGGCGGGGCAACGTCGACTTTCCCGGGCTCGCGTACTGCACCGGCGGCAAGTCCCTCTACTGGGGCGGCTGGTGCCCCCGGCTCACGGCGGATGATCTCCGGCATTGGCCGGCGTCGACGGCCGCGTACCTGGAGAGCACCTACCTGGAGGTGGAGAGCGAGATCGGCGTCGTGCCCGCGACCGATTTCATCGCGGGAGACCTCTATACGACGCTGTTCGAGGCGTTCGCGTCCGCCGCCGCGGTGACGCCGGGGTTCGAGACCGGCCTCGGCGATCGCGGCGCCGAGGTCGCGCCGCTCGCGGTGCAGGGAGACTCGCCGGTGTCGGGCCTGTTCAGCTTCGACAAGTACAGCAGTCTGCCGATGCTCATGGACGCGGTCCGCGAGGATGTGACCGCCTCCGGCGGACGCGACGCGGACCGGCGGCTCTTCGTGGTGCCCCTGGCGCACGTCCTCCGGGCGCACGCGGCCGACGGGGTGGTGACCGCGATCGACGTCGACGCCGCCGGGCGGCCGGAGTCCCTGCGGGTCTCCCCCGACTGTGCTGTGATCCTCGCCGCGAGCGCGGTGGAGACCACCCGGCTCGCCCTGGGCTCGTTCCCCACCCCGCTCATGGGCCGCAACCTGATGGCGCACGTACGCAGCGACTTCACCGTCAGGATCCGCCGTACGGCGCTGCCACCGCTGCCCGAACACGTACAGACCGGCGCGCTGCTGCTGCGCGGGCTGGTGCCCGCCGGCCGGTTCCACATCCAGATCACCGCGTCGACGAGTCAGGGCGGATCCGACGAACTCCTGTTCCGCATGCTCCCGGACATGGACCTGCTCGAACAGCAGCTGGCCAACACCGATCCCGACTGGATCACCGTCACCCTGCGCTGCGTCGGCGAGATGCACGGGGACCGGACGACCGAGATACCGGACCCGGACAAGAGCTGGATCAATCTCAGCCCGCACGAGGTCGACGAGTACGGCATCGCGCGCGCGTACCTGCACCTCACGCTCGATCCGCGGGATGAGCAGGTCTGGGCGGCCATGGACGGCGCGGCGCTCGCCATCGCCCAGGCGGTCTCCGGCTCGCCGGACCAGATCCAGTATCTGTACGACAACGCATGGCACGCGCAGCCGTTCCCCCTGGACAGGCCGTTCCCCGAATGGCATCGGGGACTCGGGACGACCTACCACGAATCCGGCACGCTGTGGATGGGCGACGACCCGGCCACCTCGGTGACCGATCCGGTGGGCCGCTTCCATCACGTACGGAACGCCTATGCCTGCGACCAGTCGTTGTTCCCGACGGTCGGATCGGTCAACCCGGTCCTCACGGGACTGACCCTCGCCAGGCAACTGGCCGACCGGATCTGAACGGAACGCCGCCTCCCTTGCGGGAGACGGCGACCGTGCGAGTCTTATCGAACCCAGAGGGGGTAGTAACCGGGGCTACCTGTGCAGTCGTACTGGCTGAAGCCCTCCCGGACGTACTGCTGGCCCATGTCGATGCACTTGGACTTGGTGGTGAAGACGCCGATGTACACCCAGCCGGCCGCCTGAGCGGGGGTGCTGAGCACGCTGACGCCCATGACGGCGATGGCTGTCGTGAGGAGCGCGGCACGTAGACGCGACATGTGTCTCCTTCATACCCGGGGACGCGATACGCGAAGATCATGTCAGGGCAGGGTCCGAAACGCGATCTCGACGACCTGGTCAGTCGTCGCCGTGCGCATGGTGAGCCGGCCGATCCGGGCCACCGGTCCGAACGCCGCCCACCAAATGTCGATATTGTGTTGCTCCGCATCGCCCTGGCGGCAGGTAGAGAGCTGAGGTAGGACAAGTGGCGGCACATGGCTTCGGTGACTTCGCGAACATGAATATCGATGCGTTGCTGGCGGATTCACAGAAGCGGGTGGCCCGTTTCGAGGAAGCGCAGAAAAGGGCCGCGGACGTGGTCGGCCGGGCCGCTACCGCCGACGACCACATCGCGGTCGAGTGCACCGCCTCCGGGGTGAGCAGACTCGATATCGACCCCCGGGCCAAGCGCATGAGCGTCGAGGAGATGTCCGCGGCGATCCTCCAAGCGATTCACGATGCCGACGCGGACCTCAAGCGTCAACTGTCGGAGATCCTGACGGACTCGTTCGACGGGGACCTCCTGAACCCGACCGGCGACCCGGAAGCCGCAAGTGCGCAGGTCGAGGAGGCGCAGAAAGCGTTCGACCGCATGATGACCGACACGTTGGGCGAGCTGGACCGCATGCGCAAGGAGTTCGGCTACTGACCGGGGGACCCGCGTGGCGGTGTCGCCGCACCCGTTACTTCAGGCCGTCCGTCAGGGTCTTGTCGTACCCCCAGGCAACCCCGCACGCCACCAGCAGCAGGAAGAGCTTCCACAGAACCTTCTTCCACAACACCAGAAGCCGCTGCTCCATCGAGAGGGCCAGCGATTGCGCCTTCCATTGGCCGTAGAACCACCCCCCTCCGCCGAGGGTCCCGGAGAGCGCGAGCGCCGCTGTGAAGGTGGCACTCGTGAAATTGAGGTAGATCCACGCGGTCCAGAGGTTGGCCAGCACTCTGAGGATCAACGAAAGGCGATGCGCCGAGTTGGCGGCGGTCTGCGAGCCCATGTCGTACTCGTCGACCTTCTCCCCGAAAGCCGCTCGATCCATCGCCTGCCAACTGGCCGCCGACACATTGTCGTGCTGATTCCGCATGGACGCGCCGGAGGCGGACACGCTGCCACTGATGGCACTCCAGCCGTCCGCGGCCTTGTGCAGCAACTGCGGATCCGCTGGCACCGTGAGGCCGAACTGGAGCACGTACTTCTGCAGCGCCGGCAGCAGGGCGGCGGCGAACGCCCATTCAGCGAGTGCCGTCAGCTGCATCCACCGCAGATCGCCGCCGCCGCCGGGCTCGTACGGACTGGGCGTGCCACCCGGAATGGGGAGTTTAAATGCGTCGGACATTTTCTATGTTCTCCACTTCCGCGGTGTCCACGTTTCCGGATGCCGTATACAGCTCGTCTCGATGACCGTGCAATGATTGGGCCATGTCGCCCAGCTTCCACTCGGCGGCGGCGACTATTTTGTCGTGCTCCCGGGTCAACGGAAACCCAAGCACACCCAACGCACCCCAGCCGAGCCGCATATTCGGCGGAAAGGTGCCGGCCTCTTCCAGATGTGATACGGGAGAAGTCCCGGTGGTGTCGTCGACAAGCGCGTCGCCGAGCCTCTTGATCGCTGGCCTGTTGTATATCCGGGCCGACTCATCCGCGCCTGTGCCGGGTGTACCCGAAGGCAACGTCATCACCATCCGTCCCCAACGAGTTACAAAGAGTAACTTTTTCGCAGTACGTCAGTAAGATCATATAAGTCGAAAGCTGCGCACACAGGCTTCTGCGCCTATTGCTCAGCACGAAGTGCAAGCAGGGCCGTGCCGGGCAGCCGGCTGAACGCACGCGGCGCCGCCGGTCCGCCCGAGGCCGGTCAGTCGTTGCCGAGCTCCATCGCGGCGCGGTCGAGCATCTCCTCGTCCTCGGAGACCTCGCCGCGTGAGGCGATGATCTCGGCGCCGCCCTGCGGCATGTCGCCGATCAGCGGGGTCGAGGGCGTCTGGGAGGCGTCGATGAGCGCGGGATGGGTGGGGCCGAGCATGCCGAGGCTGGCGTACTGCTCCAGCTTGGCGCGCGAGTCGGCGATGTCGAGGTTGCGCATGGTGAGCTGGCCGATCCGGTCCACCGGACCGAACGCCGAGTCCTCCGTACGCTCCATCGACAGCTTGTCCGGGTGGTAGCTGAAAGCCGGGCCGGAAGTGTCGAGGATCGAGTAGTCCTCACCGCGCCGCAGCCGCAGCGTCACCTCGCCGATGACCGCCGTGCCGACCCAGCGCTGCAGCGACTCGCGGACCATGAGCGCCTGCGGGTCGAGCCAGCGGCCCTCGTACATCAGCCTGCCGAGCCGCCGTCCCTCGCTGTGGTAGGTCGCCAGCGTGTCCTCGTTGTGGATCGCGTTGACCAGCCGTTCGTACGCGGCGTGCAGCAGCGCCATCCCGGGCGCCTCGTAGATGCCGCGGCTCTTGGCCTCGATCACCCGGTTCTCGATCTGGTCCGACATGCCCATGCCGTGCCGGCCACCGATCGCGTTGGCCTCCATCACCAGGTCGACCGGGGTGGCGAACTCCTTGCCGTTGATCGTCACCGGGCGGCCCTGGTCGAAGCCGATGGTCACGTCCTCGGTGGGGATCTCGACCGTGGGGTCCCAGAACCGCACGCCCATGATCGGGTCCACGGTCTCGATGCCGGTGTCGAGGTGCTCCAGGGTCTTGGCCTCGTGGGTGGCGCCCCAGATGTTGGCGTCGGTCGAGTAGGCCTTCTCGGTGCTGTCGCGATAGGGCAGGCCGTGGGCCAGCAGCCACTCCGACATCTCCTTGCGCCCGCCCAGCTCCGACACGAAGTCCGCGTCGAGCCAGGGCTTGTAGATGCGCAGGTGGGGGTTCGCGAGCAGGCCGTAGCGGTAGAACCGCTCGATGTCGTTGCCCTTGAACGTCGAGCCGTCGCCCCAGATCTGCACGTCGTCCTCGAGCATCGCCCGGACCAGCAGGGTCCCGGTGACCGCCCGGCCGAGCGGGGTGGTGTTGAAGTAGGCCCGCCCGCCCGATCGGATGTGGAACGCGCCGCAGGTCAGCGCGGCCAAGCCCTCCTCGACCAGCGCCGCTCGACAGTCGACCAGACGCGCGATCTCAGCCCCGTACTTCGTCGCGCGACCGGGCACCGAGGCGATGTCGGGCTCGTCGTACTGGCCGATGTCGGCGGTGTAGGTGCACGGGACGGCGCCCTTGTCGCGCATCCAGGCGACGGCGACCGAGGTGTCGAGACCACCCGAGAAGGCGATGCCGACCCGCTCGCCGGTGGGCAGGGAGGTGAGAACCTTGGACATGAGACAAGAGTATGCATTGCTTCGCATGATCATGCAAGATTCGGCGCGGGGCGTGGTCTTCGCGTGCAACAGTTTTTGCCCCTGGCTCCTCTCGGAGGTGAAAGAACGACGAAGGGCGAGAACCGTTGGAAGGCGATCCCCGATTCGCAGAGTTCGTCGCAGAACGCGGCGACGCGCTGCTGCGCTACGGCTATGTACTGGCCGGGAACCCCCATGACGCGGCCGACCTGGTCCAGGAGGCGCTGCTGAAGCTCCGTGGCGCCTGGCCGCGATTACGCCTGAAGGAGAACCCGGAGAGCTACGCGCGTACCACGATGGCCAGGTTGCACATCGCCAAGTGGCGATTGCGGCGACGCGAGCTGCTCGTCTGGGACCTGCCCGAACGCGAGCACCACGATCCGCTGCCCAGCGGCGACGAGCGCAGCATGTGGCAGGCGCTGGCCGGACTGCCGCGCAAACAGCGCGCGGTGCTGGTGCTGCGCTACTACGAGCAGCTCGACGACGCGGAGATCGCCGCCGTGCTCGGGATATCCCGCGGCACGGTACGCAGCCAGGCCGCCCGCGCGCTGAGCAAGCTGCGCTCCGCCTTACCGACTGAGCGGAATTCGATGACCGGAGGGAAGGCCCGATGAACGAGGTCGAGGAGACCCTGCGCAGGACGTTCGGTCAGGCGGCCGAGCAGGCGCCCAGACTGCCGGGGATGCTGCCCCAGCGGCTCGAACGGGTTCACCTGCGCAGGAGGCGGCGGTCCCGGATGGCACTGGCCGCCGCGGCGGTCGTGCTGGTCTCGGGCGGGACGCTGGCCGTAGTGCGTGGCGGCGAGACCACGACGGCCGTACAAGGCGAAGTCGCCTCGCAGGGGCAAGCCGAGGCGCCGGCCGAGCCCGTGGAGAAGGTCTGGCCGGAGGCGGTGCTCAAGGTCGCGGGGAAGGGGTACGGCGGGACGGCGTGGCAGCCGGCCACGGTCATCGACGACCGCACGGTGCTCATGACGACAAGGGATGGTTTCGCGAGCACGGCGGCCATCTACGCCTACGACCTCGAGACCGCCGCCCAACGCAAGATCGCCGACGTGCCGCGGCCCGCCGGGACGGTGTCGTTCGCCTCGGACTTCGCCGTGGGCGGCGGCCACGTGGCCTGGTGGACCGCGACGGAGGACTCGGTCGCGCGCCTTTGGGCCGTACCGCTGGAGGGCGGTGAGGCGAAGATCGTCGCTGACCAGAGGGTCCAGGCCGACGACGACGGCAACTTGATCGACGGGCTCGAGGTGGTCAACGACAAGATCGTTTTCTCGGTGCGCCCAGGCGGAGTCTTCACCGTTCCCCTCGGGGGCGGCACGGTGGAGCCGATCGCGGAGAGCGCCGGAATGCACCTGCTGACCTGGCCGTGGGCCGGCACACCAGGGCCGGGCGGCCAGCCCAAGACGGGCCCGGTGGGCGAACGGACGGAGGGCCCGCTGTACGAACGGATCCGGAACCTGGAGACCGGGGAGACCGCCACCGCCGTCGTCCACGCCGACGAGCAACTCCGCTCGTGTGGCGTGCGCATCTGCCTGGGCACCACCTCGAGCGGCGAGAGCTTCTACCGGCAACGGGACGGCTCACAGGAAAGGAAAGCGATCGGCTACCCTCTCATGCTCGAACCACCGACCCAGGACCGCTTCTCCTTCTCGTCGTACGGCCCGCAGCCCGCGGGTGTCGGGCTGTACGACCTGGTCAGCGGCAAGTCGGCCAGCCTCGGCATCAAGCCGGAGGGTAATGCGATCAGGCTGCCGATGACGGATTCCACCGGAAGGATCCTCAGCTACTCGCTCGGGGACGACCTGTACATGATCGACCTGTCCAGGATCCGGTAGCCGTCGCGCGCCCCTCAGAAGCGGTCGAGACGGCATTGTCGCCGCCTCGACCGCGGCGGCGAGAATGGTTCGGCCGCCATTTGCTACCCGCGTGTTACCGTCGGGTCATGGTTGGGTCGATCCTCCCGCCGTCTTCAGATATCGCCCGCATTCGGCGGCACATTTTCTATGCGGATGCGGTGAGCGTGCTCGTTCTGTTAGGAACAGGGTGCTTTTTTTCGTTGAGCAGCCAGACGGCATTCGCAGGGTACCTATCGGCGGGGGCCGGCGTGGTGTCGCGAGCGTGCGCCCCCGTGGCCATCATCGTTCTCCTGCTAGGGCTCTGGCATCAGCCCAGAACTGGTAAATCCCTATTGGACCTCTCCAGTCCCAGCGAGCAGCGCGCCGCGTCGAAGTCGGCGCGGATAGACCGGGTAGCTCAGGCGCTCTACTGGAAACTGATCGTGCTTCGCGTCGCCACCAGGATCGTCATCGTGCAGGCCGCCTTGTATGGCGTGTCGGCTGTGGCGCCCTCCTGAATATGCCAATGGACGAATTGAGCGATCGCATCTACCCGGCATTCGAACCCCGTCTGCTGTCGGCGTTGGAGCAGGCGCTGGAGATTGTCGAGCGCGACGTTCGCGCCCGAGGAATCACCGGTGCGCTCCGCTTGATCACCCCGGGAGACGACCGTCGCGCCGGTCGGTGAACTACCTTGATCGCGTCGGCACGCGCACGATGATCCGCTATCCCATCTCGCCGAGGTCGAAGGAGACATCGACCAGGCGGACCGTCCCGACCTCCGGGTCGTCGAGGAGCTTGCGCAGGTCGGCGAGTTTCCAGCGGTCGGCCACGAGCCCGTACACGACACCCTCCTTGGCCGTATCCGCGAGCCCTTCGTAGGTCAGCTCGAACTCGCGGAAATCGTCCCCCTCGTCAAGCAGCCCCACCCACCTGCGGAACTCCGCCAGCGCCGCCTCCGGCTCGGTCTCGCACTGATAGGTGAGATCCGTCGGGACTTGGTCCTTGGTCATGTCGCGGTTCCAGACGACCGCGTTCAACGAGGCCGGATCATCGGAGTCGTCGTAGTAGGACGGCGAGTAGATGTAGGAGACGCCCGCCCCTCCGCAGAGTGCGTGCCTGCGGTTGAAGGCGACGAGCCGCTCGGTGGCCATCGGATGCGCGAACTCCACGACCGCGACGGCTTCGAGCGTCTGAGGAAGTCCGTCGATGGTCTTCCGGACCTCCTCCTTGTCGACCTCGGAGTCCGGCTCCACGGAATCGATCGCGTCCTTCAGGCTGCCCATCGGCCCGCCGAGGGAAGGGGCGCGGACGGTGCCGAACAGGTTCTCCACGATTTCGTAGTCCGTCCTGCCCGCGCTGGGACCGGCCCGGCGCGGCTCCCCCTGCAGCGTGTAGGACGTCTCCAGCAGCCCTACGCCGTTGCCGTACCCGTACGACAGGCGCTTGTCCGGGTTCGCGATGCGGGCGGCCGTGCCGTACACCTCGCCGATCCGCGCGTCGTCGGAGGGATCGATGAACACCCACAGGACCCGATCGACGGCGCTGAAGGCCAGGAACAGCGCCGCGGTGACGGCCAGGACCTTGACGAGAGACCTGGCCACATACGCCCAGTCGGGCTCCCTCGTGTTCAGCACCGCGCGCTCCTGCGATCTAGATCAAATCGGGTAAGGCGCACCATAGCCGCCCGGAACCGGGGCGGGCGGGGAATCAAGCGCCCCCTCAGCTGTGAAAGTGCTGCGCTCAGGGTCGGAGGCCGGCGCGTTAGATGACTACCGGGGGTTCAGCGACGCAGTGATCGCCATCGTGGTGTAGGCCATGGTGAAGCCGCCGCCGATCGCGTCGATGGCGGCCCCGACGCCCGCCAGCACCTCGGCCAGCTGCTCCGGTGGGAGTTGGGTGAGCGCGCCGGTGGTGGGCAGCAGGTCGAGCCAGTCGTCGCGGCTGTAGTACCGCTCCCAGTCGAATCGCCACTGCTCCGGCTCGCCGAACTCGGCCGCCTTCCGGATGCCGTCGGCGAACAGGGCGAACATCGCCTGGTAGATGTCCTGGCCCGGCCGCGGCGGTCCGGCGCTCAGCGGCGAGTCGGGCGCCACCTTCCGGAAGACGGTGGCGAACGCCTCCGCGACGAAGGGCGGCGGGTCGTACACGTGCGCGAACACCGCCAGCAGGCCGCCGGGCCGCAGCACCCGCGCCGCCTTGGCGGCGCCCGCTACGGGGTCCACCCAGTGCCAGGACTGCCCGGCGACGACCGCGTCGAAGGTACGGCCGGCGGCGTCCCAGTCCTCGAACGTCGCCACCTCGACCTCAATCCCGGTACGGCGGGCGAACTCGGCCATCCGGACGTCCGGCTCGACACCCAGCACCTTGCACCCGGCCGCCAGGAACTGACGGGCTTCTATGCCGGTGCCGCAGCCGACGTCGACGATGTCGAGACCGGGGCTGGCGGCGATGATCTGCCGCACCAGGGCGTCGGGATAGTCGGGGCGGGCCCGGTCGTAGCGTTCGGCGTCGACCCCGAACGACTCCGCCATCTGCCTGGCCTTATGGGGCTCGTTCCGCGAAGGCTCTGGTTGCTCCTGCGATAAAGTGGGCATGCGCCCACCATAGTGGGCAGGCGCCCACTCCACAATCGGGCAGACGTTCGCGGTGAGCGAAGGGTGGGCAAAAGCATGTGAAGCGTGTGAAGAAGGAGGACGGGCGATGCCGACTGGAGTGGCCCTCCGTGATGTACGGCAGCAGTTGTTCGACGCCGCTGAGCGCGTCCTGCTCCGGGACGGGGCGCCCGGCCTGACCAGCCGGGCGGTCACGACAGAGGCGGGTGTCGCCAAGGGTGTCCTGCACAAGCACTTCGAGGACTTCGACGCCTTCCTCGCCGAGCTCGTGCAGGACCGCATCGCCCGGCTCGAAGGCCAGGCCACCGCCCTTCGCGACTCCGCCGGGACCGGCACCGTCGCCGGCAACCTGACCGGGGCGCTGATGAACCTGTTCGACTCGGTCGCCGTGTCGATAGTCGGTCTCGTCATCTTCCGGGATGAGTTGCGGGCCCGGCTGCCTCGGGCCCGGCCGGCTTTCGGCATCCCGATCCTGACGGATGCCGTGGCCATGATCGCCGCCTACCTGAACGAGGAGTGCGAGCTGGGCCGCATCGCGGCGGACGCCGACGTGGAGGCGCTGGCGCTCTCCCTGATCGGAGCCGGGCACATGCTGTTCGCCGGCCGGGACGGGGTCGCGCCGGAGCCGGAGGAAGTCGGCAAGGTCGTGAACGCCGTCATCGCCGATGTCACGCAAAGACGCCTGCTATGAGCTGATGCTCACCGGCCGCCGCGCGCGTACCAGGACGATGCCGACCGCGAGCGTCATGGCCAGGCAGACGGGGGTGTAGAGGAACAGGTTCAGCCAGTAGAACGGGCTTCCGGTGTCCGTGCCGAGGCCGAAGGCCCACACCACGCCGACAAGCCCGCGCACCAGCACACCGGCGCCCACGGCCATGGTGACCACCCTGGCCACCCAGCCGCCCCGCCCGCCGGAGGCCGCCGCCACAGACAGGGCCCCCACGCTCAGCATGAGGATGAGCGGCAGCAGGACCCGTGGGGTGAAGGGCACCTCGGCGTTGAGGACGGCCAGGGAGAGCGCGCGGGGGTCGGCGATGGGCCGGACCACCCAGAACAGATGGACGAGTGCGTCGAGAAGCAGGACGGCGGCCGCGAACGCGCCGGGGCGTGAGATGTTCATGCCCTCCAGGAGGCGCCGAACTCGCCAATGGTTCCATGGAACCTTCTGCCCCCGAGCCGCCTCTGGATAGACATGTACTGGCCTGTTGCCGACCTGGACCCGGTGCGCCGGCTGCGCGTGCTCGCCGCCGGCGTCCCCGGTGCGCGTGTCGCCGAGCGGATTCTTCCCGCCCCCTTCGATCTGGTCTGGGAGGTGGCGAGCGACCTGGAGCGGGAGTTCGGCACCTTCGAGCCGGACATGCGAGACCTGCGGATCGTCGCGGACGACGGAGGCGGGCGGCTGGTGGCCGAGGCCCGTAGCAAGTACGGGATGCGCGCCCGCTTCGATGTCGACCTGCGGCCCGGCTGGTGCTGGATGCAGAGCAGGTTCCTGCTCGTCGGCCTGGCGGCCACCGCCGTTCCGGGAGGCACGCTGGTGGCGCAGACCGGCGGCATCCGCGTGCCCGGACGTACCGCGCTGGTGCCCCTGGGCGTCCGGAGAGCCGGGGAGAAGGCCCTGGCCCGGCTGGCGACACGGGTCGCCGAGCGTGCCCGATGAGCGCGGCGCTCGTCCGGGCCGCTCAGCGCGGCGACACGATGGCGATGAACGACCTGCTCCGCGAGCTGACCCCGTACCTCGGCCGGATCTGCGGGCCCAGGCTGCTGGCGGTGCCGGTGGGCACGGTCAAGTCCCGGCTGGCACGGGCCCGGCTGAGCTTCCGCAATGCCTGGCAATCGTGAGCGATTCCCTGAGGGGAATTGTCCAATGTCATGGCTCGCCCGGAGGATCCTCACGTAACCGAAGCGGGGAAAGGACGTGCGATGAGGAGCTATCACCTGCGGCCGGGACGCGGGCTCGCCGGGCTGACCGTCGAGGACCGGGACGAGCCCGCGCCGGGGCGCGGTCAGGTCGTGGTCAGGATCCGCGCGAACGGACTGGGCTATCGCGATCTCATGGTGCTGGCGAACGACTATCCACTGCCGATCAGGCCCGGCGTCGTGCCCGGCTGCGAGGGCGTGGGCGAGGTCGTGACCGTCGGCGAGGACGTGACCCGGGTCAGGCCGGGCGACCGGGTGGCGGCCACCGTGTTCCCGAGCTGGCAGGACGGGCCCTTCCTGCTGGAGAACGCCGCCCAGCTCGGCACCATGACCGACGGAGTGCTGGCCGAGTACGCGGTGCTGAGCGAGGACGGCGTGGTGCCCATCCCCGAGCACCTGTCGTACGAGGAGGCGGCGGCGCTGCCGCTGGCGGCCGTGACCGCGTGGAACGCGCTGACCTCCGGCGGCGCCCCACGGCCCGGCCAGACCGTGCTGACGCTCGGCTCGGGCGGGGTATCGCTGTTCACGCTGATGTTCGCCAAGCTGAGCGGCGCCCGGGTGATCATGACGACGTCCGGCCCCGCCAAAGCGGAGCGGCTGCGGAAGCTCGGGGCCGACGAGGTGATCGACTACCGGGCGAACCCGTCATGGTCAGCAGAGGTCCGCGCGCTCACCGACGGCGTGGGCGCCGATCGCGTCGTCGACCCGGCGGGGCCGCTCGAGCAGTCGCTGAAGTCGGTGGCGTTCGGCGGCGAGGTGGCGTTCGTCGGTTACCGGCTGTCCGGCGCCGAGGGCGCCCGGCCGGTCGACCCGGCGCTGCTGTTCGGGGCGGGCGCGGTGCTGCGCGGAGTGGCGACCGGCAGCCGCGCCCACTTCCTCCAGGTCAACCGCGCGGTCGCCACGCACCGGCTGCGTCCCGTCCTCGACCGGGTGTTCCCGTTCGAGGACGTCCACGAGGCGTACCGCTACTGCGAGGCGGGCGGCGGCTTCGGCAAGATCGTCATCAGCCACGACTGACCGGAGCGCGCCTGTCAGGAGGCGGCGCGCCTCCGCCGGTGGGCCACCGTCGTCAGGCGCTCGTGAGGATGACGAGTTGCTGAGTCGCTCGGGTCATCGCGACATAGCGGTCGACCGCTCCCTCGATGCCCTCGCCGAACGCCTCCGGGCCGACGAGGACGACCAGGTCGAATTCGAGCCCCTTCGACAGCTCCGGGGTCAGCGACCGGACGCGGGACGTCGTACGGAATGTGGGGTCCCCGATGACGCACGCGATCCCGTCGGCGTGTGCGGCGAGCCAGGTGTCGAGGATCGAGCCCAGATCCGAGGCGGATCCGTGGACGACGGGGACGTCACCGCGACGGATGGAGGTCGGCACGTTGGCGTCCGGGAGCACGGCCCGGATGACCGGCTCGGCTTCCGTCATGATCTCTTCCGGCGTCCGGTAGTTGATGCTCAGGGAGGCCAGGTTGATCCGGTCGAGCCCGATCCGCTCGAGCCGCTCCTGCCACGACTCCGTGAACCCGTGCCTGGCCTGAGCGCGGTCCCCGACGATGGTGAAGCTCCGGGACGGGCACCGGAGCAGCAGCATCTGCCACTCCGCGTCGGTCAGCTCCTGGGCCTCGTCCACGACGATGTGCGCGAACGGGCCGGCGAGCAGGTCCGGTTCGATGCTGGGCAGTGTGGTCTCGTCGACCAGAGAGACCTTCGCGTCCTGTCCGCGCAGCATCGTCACCAGACCTTCGCCGTCGTCATCGGCGGCGAGCAGGTTGTCGACGACCTTGTCCATCTGCTCACGTTGGGCGGCGAGAGAGGCGTCACGCCGGCGCTTACGGAGCGCCGCCTCCGGGTCGCCGAGCCGCTGCCGTGCCGCGTCCAGGAGCGGCAGGTCGGACACCGTCCACGCCTGGGCGTCCGCGCGCTGCAGTGCTCGCACCTCGTCGGGGCTGAGCCAGGGAGCGCACATCCGCAGGTAGGCGGGTACGGACCACAGGTCCCCCACGAGGTCGGCCGCTTCGATCAGCGGCCACGCCTTGTTGAAGATGGTGAGCAGCTCCCTGTCCCGCAGCAGCGACTTGCGGAGCAGGTCAGGCGAGGCGTCGCCGTCGTGCTTGTCCATCAGGATCGTGAGCAGTTCCTCCCAGATCTGGTCACGCGCATCGTTGTGCGGGGTGCCGGGATCCGGCGCCTGGAACGCCTCGGCCCAATCCTCGGCGCTCAGCCAGATGTCGGACCAGGGGGTCGTGATCGTCATCCCCTTGGTGGGCGGGTTCTCGTAGAACCGGACGGCCGGCTCGATCGCCTGCGTCAGGTTCGCGGACGACTTCAGGCGGGCCACGTCCGGGTCGGCCTCGATCGCCGCCGCGGCTCCCTCGGCGACGAGGTCCCGCAGGGTGCAGGTCTGCACGCCCTCCTCTCCGAGGCTGGGGAGTACGTCGGCGACGTACGCCAGGTAGGGCTGGTGCGGACCGACGAACAGCACGCCGCCCCGGTGGTGACCGAGGCGCGGGTCGGAGTAGAGCAGGTAGGCGGAGCGGTGCAGCGCGACGACGGTCTTGCCCGTGCCCGGACCGCCGTCGACGACGAGAGCGCCCCGGGAGCCCGCGCGGATGATGGCGTCCTGGTCGGCCTGGATGGTGCCGAGCACGTCCCGCATCCGTGCCGACCGGTTGCTGCCCAGGCTGGCGATGAAGGCGGACTGGTCGTCGAGCGCGGCGTGCCCGACCAGCCCGTCCGAGGTGAAGACCTCGTCCCAGTAGTCGCTGATCCGGCCGCGGGTCCAGCGATACCGGCGGCGGCTCGCCAGACCCATCGGGTTGGCGTGAGTGGCTCCGAAGAACGGCTCGGCCGCCGGGGAACGCCAGTCGACCAGCAGTTGACGACCCTGGCTGTCCCTGAGGCCGAGCCGGCCGACGTACACGGGCTCGGGGTCGTCCGCGCTGACCATGTGTCCGAGGCACAGATCCAAGCCGAACCGGCGCAGCGCGCGCAGGCGAGCGGTCAGCCGGTGGATCTCCATGTCCCGGTCCATCGCCGCCCGGCCGATGCCGCCGGGCGCCTTGCGCTCGGCGTCGAGTCGGTCGGACAGGTCGGCGATCGACTGCTCAAGGCTCTCCGCGATGGCCGCGAAGTGCCGCTCATCGCCGGCGATCAGCGCCTGGTCGGCTTTGAGGGCGAGGCGGTCGGGAAGGTCGAACGCGCTGGTGGTCAGGGGGTTCAAGTAACATGCTCCGATCTGAGGTCACTGCGGACCCGTTCCTGGCGTTCTGGCCTCGACCGCTGATTCTGCGGCACGACCCGGGTCTTGCCGCAAGCCCCCCGGTGCGCTATACGTTGAGAGTGGAAAGGTGCGGATAATCCCCTTTCCCCTTCACGAGGCGGCGCATCGCCGCCGCACCCACGGTCCGTCGGAGACTATCTTTAGTCGCGTTCGACATTGACAAGTGGGGGCTCCGTACGTCATCATGGAAATGCGACCGGAACAATGGGTCTGCGTAAGCGTGGACAAACTGCATTCGAGCGAGTACGCTCATGCTTCCACGCTGCTTTTCTGACGACCCGCTCCGCTTGCTCACGTTGCGAGGTTGTCTGGCGTGCGTGTAGTCAGTCCGCCGCGAGCCCTCGGAAGGACATCTGTTGGCAGCCT
>NZ_JBFAVX010000039.1:0-126651 GCF_040680095.1 Nonomuraea sp. NPDC052129
CGGGCGACGGCTTCGCGGGCCAGTTCGCTACTGCTCCACCGCGACAGCGGAGTCCCGGTCTCGGCCGGTAACTGGCAGGCCAGTGCCGTGATCTGGGGGCGAGACCGGAATACGGGCGAAACGTGCCACGTGGCCCACGGCCGGGTGCCGATCGTGATGGTCGACTCGGTGGCCTGGTAGGTGGTGCCGCGGCGCTCGGCCGCGGTGCGGAGGGCGGCGTGGATCCGGCCGCGCAGCCGGGTCGCCCGTGCCGGATCGGCCGCGCGGTCCAGGCCGCTGATCGTGAGAAAACACATCCCGGGATCGGGGTCCGGGGCCGCCGCGGGGGCGGCGTCGTGCAGGACGGCCTGGACCCGGGCCCTGCACGCCTACCTGCGCTGGCGCTGCCACCGCCGGCGAGTCCGCCCGATTCTGGACCTCGGTGATGAGCGACCTGCGCAACCGCGGCGTGCGCGACACCTCATCGCCTGCACCGACGGCCTGACCGGAGCGGGAGTCAGCGAGGTAGATATGGATGGGAAACCGTTCAGCGGTAGGAGGCCCGGGCGGGTAGAGGTCGGGATCGTCCTGCCGGACAGCCTGCCACGGCTGCAGCCCCCAGCCGGCGGTGCCGAAGTGGTGGCAGACGGCGAACCGGGCCCGACCCGCCTGGCCGTGCATGGCCGCCACTTCCTCAGCCGTCGGCCCGGGCACCGCGATGAGCAGCTCCATATCCTGCGGCGACAGCCGCCAGGACATCGCCTGACCAAGCGTCAGATGAGGAAGGGCACGGTTCCTGAAGATCAGCGGTGTCTAAGCCGTGCGATCCTCGGAGGAAACCGTGCCTGTGGTCCCATCATCGCTCGTGAATCCTCGACCTCTTGTGCGGTGCTGGGCGGCGGTGTTGCTTGAGGGGCGCCGGGACGGGTGAGCGACAGAGCGTCGGCCGGCGACTTGGGGGGCGTGCTCGCTGTCGCGAAGCAAGCGTGCCGAGTAGAGCGCGTACCAGCCGAAACCGATCGCCTGGCTGATGCGCTGCCACAGGCCGTGGCCGTTTCCCGAGAGGGTGTCAAAGCTGAAGCGCTGTGCCGCGATGTACAGCGTCAGCGGGGTCAAGATGCCGGCGATGACGGTGGTCAGGATCCAGGCCGGACCCTCTTTGCGGACGATGGCCCGATAGGCCGCCGTGAGGATGGCCGCCGTCAACGCTGCCCAGGCCGGGAAAAGGTTCAGGTTGTGGATCCAGCCGTGCAGGGTGGGTTCGGCGGGTGGCTGTACGCCGAGCGGGAAGCCCGGGTTCGGGTCCGTGACGAACACCCCGGCGACGATCAGGCAGAACCCGAGAATGCCGGTGAAGATGGGTATCGCCTTCGAACCTGGGCCGCTTTCCAGCGCGCGGGGTATCCCGGCGGCGAACGCGATGGTCAGCAGGCCGGTGATGACGAAGTTGACGATCTGGATCCAGCCCCATTCGCCATTGCTGAGTTCGCTGCCCCAGCGGTTGATCGGGTCGTAGCCGGGCTGCGCCGCTCCGTCCAGGAGGATCACCACAACGAACACCAGTGGGGCGAACCCGCAGGCCAGGAGCGTGCTGCTTCGCGCTCGTGCGGATCTTTTTGCGCCAGACATCCATTTCTCCTTAAGTGAGGACTGTGACTATCGCCTACATCGTAGACTATAACTACACTGTAGACATCGCCCGTTGAGATGACGGTCTTGATGGAGTCGCAGCCCAGCAGCGCGTCGGCTTGGGAACGCAGGAAATCGGCCCACGTAGTGGATGCCCGTGCAGGGGACGGATCTACGCCTTCCTGCTTGGGTGGCCCGGGCTGGATAAGAAGCGGCGACTAGGGGTCATTACTGGTCGGAAATTCCCGCTATGCGCTGAGGTGCTGGTCGGCGGGAGTTCGTCCCAGGTGGTTCAGCCGTGCTTGGAGATGAGCTTGGACCGCGGTCGATGGAGCGTTGCGTCGCGGTAGGAGCGGCGGTGGCCTTCTTCAGTGGGTGGACTGCTCGAAGCCACTCAGTATCGCGGTGAGCCCCATCTCGAAGTGGTCGTCGAGGGCGGTGGTGTCAGCGGCTTCGGCGAGCAGGTTGTAGTCGGGGCTGCCGGGCTGGGGTTTGCGGCTGCGCTGGTCGGCGCCGAGCTTGGTCACGGCGATGGCGAGGGTGTGGCCGATGGTGAACTCTCGCAGGCAGCGGATGATCCGCAAGCCCTGCGCCGGCGGGATGCCGGCGTCGCTGAGCTTGGTGAGCATCTTCACGCCGGTGTCGATGGAGGCTGGTGAGCGTACCGGGCGGGTGGCGAACAGCGGCACGGCGTGGGGGTGGCGCAGGAGTGTGTCGCGCAGGCGCAGGCAGTAGTTCTGGGCTAGTTGGCGCCAGGGGCCGTCCCAGGGCAGAGTGTCGACGTTGACCTCGGTGAACAGCGTCTCGGCGACGCCGTCGAAGAGGTCCTCCTGGTCGTCGTAGTGGCGGTAGACGGCCATCGGGTCGAAGCCGACGGCGGTGCCGAGCTTGCGCATGGAGAATTTACGCAAGCCGTGGGCGTCGATGAGAGCGAGCGCGGCGGCGGCGAGGTACTCACGGGTGAGGGTGGGCCGGGTGGGCGGCTCTGGCAACCCGACCGGTGGGCTGGGGTCGGCCGTCATGGCTGGAAGCCCTCCAGGATCTTCGTGAGCGTCGTGGTGAACTCGTGCGGGTGCTGCATGAATGGGACATGGCCGCCGGGGAACTCCTGGCAGGCTACGCCAAGGCGCTCAGACAACAGGTGCGCGGGCGCGTGGTAGGGCTTACCGACACTGTCGCGGCCGGTGGCCAGGCACCAGGGCGCCGTGGTGGCGGCCGGCGCGGTCAGGTCTGGCTGGTAGTCGAAGCAGAACGCGGGCAGTTCGCGGCGCAGGGTCAGCTCGGCGTTGCGGAGCTGGCGGGTCATCACGTCCGGCGTACGTCGGGTGATCTTTCGCACCAGGCCGTCGGCGGCGAGCATGAGGTGAGTGGCGGCGGCGATCACGGCTTGGCCTGATGGCGACAGGAACAGGCCCGGCGGGTCCGGTAGCGTCATCGCGCCGAAGGCCGCGTAAGCGCGCATCAGGTGACCGTCTCGGGCGAGGCGGCCGATGTGTTCGATCTCGCGCCGTTCGGGGCTGTCGGGAGCGAGGAGTTGTACCAGCGGCGGCTCGTGCACCACCGCGCCCAGAAGGCGGTCCGGGTGCCCGATCACCATCTCCAGGGCGATGATCGCGCCCGCGCTGTTGCCGAAGACATGGGCGCGTTCTATGCCGTAGTGGTCGAGGATGGCGACCGCGTCGTCAGCCTGCCGGGCAACGGTGATCGAGGCGCCGCGATCGGTGAACGGGCTGCGCGAGTTGCCGCGCCGGTCGTAGGCGATCACGGTGAAGCTCCGGGCCAGGAGCGGGATCACGTCCGCGTACATGCCGGCGTCGCCGCCGCCTCCGGAGATCAGTAGGAGCGGGGGTCCGTCGCCGGTCCGCTCGACATGCAACCGCGCTTCAGGCGCTTCCACCATGTCGCTCGCCATGACCATTCGCTCCTCACCTATCGCGTCTACATTGTAGCGTATGTCTACAGTGTAGATGAAGACAGCAGTGGAGTAAGGAGGCACACCCATGACGGACACCACCGAAGTGCTCACGTTGCGAAAGTCGGCAGACGCCGCCAAGCTGGCCATGGTCGGCAGCGCAGGAATTGTCGTGTTCGTGTTACTGGTCGCGATTTTGCACGTCATCGACCGGGCCCGGGACCCGATCAGCATCACCGTCAGCGAGTACGTGCTGGGGCCGTACGGCTGGATGCTCAGCTTCGCCGCGTTGGCGTTCGGGCTGGGCGTGCTCGCCCTCACCGCCGCGATCGCCGCAAACGCCTCACCGCGACCACGCGTAGTTCTCACCTCACTGGCGACGGCGGGGCTCGGCATGGTGGTGGTCGGGGCGTTCCCGACCGATCCGATCGACCCCACGGATCCGCAGTTCGTGACCACTGCGGGAGCGATCCACGCAGCGGCCGGCATCCTGGCATTCACCTGCCTCGCCCTCGCCGCGCCGCTGCTCACCCGTCCGATCGCCGCCACCACCAACGCCACAGGGCTGCGACGACTCGCCTTCCTCCCACCAGCGGGCTATGCAATCTTCTGGGTCACCGGCATCCTGGACAACCAGCTCGGCGGTCTGCTCGGCAGCCGCTCGGCCACCGGCCTGGGCGAGCGGCTCATGGCGGTGACGTTCATCATCTGGTTGCTCGCCGTCGCCCTCGGCATCAGGCGGGCACCAGGTGCTGCAGGCGGCCGTGGCCAACCAAAGGATGAGGCGATGGCGTAGTGGTTCGCCGAGTTCGGCGCCAGCCGACCCTCGACGAAATACACCGTGGAGGACAGCAACCCCGGCTGCATCGGAGTCTGGACCACTGCCATCGCTCGATCTCTCCCCACGCCCGGTGACCAACACCGATCACCCTGACACACCAGGACAGACCAACGCGAGATAGATCAAAAAAACACCAGTCACCTAGAAGCAGTGCTGGTTCCGCTTTGGTCAGACTCGATGGTATGCAGGGCAAGGCGGTCGGCGGCCCGGCCGGGCCGGATGTGTGGCAGACCTGCCGGGAGCTGATCCCTGAGGGCAGTGTGTTCGCGTTCTTGGCCGAGCACCGGCAGGCGTTGTTTCCCGAGGCGATGTCCGCCGATATGTACCCCTCGTCGAACGGGCGACCCAGCATGCCTCCGCAGGTGCTGGCCTGCGCGGTGGTGTTGCGCTGTTCGGGGTGTCGGACTTCGACGCGGTCCAGCAGTTGCGGTGTGATCTGCGGTAGAAGGCGGCGTGCGGGCTGGGCCTCTACGATCGGGCCTTCCGCCCGTCGTTGCTGACCTGCTTCCGGCGGCGGCTGGCGCGCTCAGTCGAACCGCATCGGCTGTTCGGGCAGGTGCGGGAGCTGGTGGCGGCCACCGGGGCACGGGCGGGCCGGCCGCGGCGGGCGCTGGATTCCACCGTGCTGGAAGACGGGGTGGCCACTCAGGACACGGTCACCCAGCTGATCGCAGCGATCCGGCGGGTAATGCGTGAGGTACCCGACGCGGCGGCAGTCGCCGAGGGCTGCTGGTGGCCTACCAAGATGTCGAACCCGCGCCCGGCAGCGACGGCGGTGACGGCGGTGACGGCCGCTGGACCTGCCGGCGTTCCTCACCCTGGCGCACAAACTTGGTGGCGACGTCGTGTACCTGCGGGCCGTGCCGTTCGATCCCGCCGCTGACGAGCACGAGCCCCAGGACCCGCCTGCGGACCTGGTCCAGCTTGGCGGTCACGGCGTTGACGACGGCGGTGACATCGGCGTCGGTGAAGCCGACGTCCTGCATGGTCAGGTGCAGGCCATCGGTAGGGGATCAGGTCGAGGCCGCTCAGGGCGGACAGCCGGGCCTGGTGCGCGGCGACCAGGCGGTGCAGGGCAGGTTGGTCCTGGAAGGTGGTGTGGAAGGTGTACATGCGACGGCCGACCCGCCAGCCGGGCCGCCACCACCAGTGATCACGCTCCGGGACTGTGGCACGCGTTTCATCTTTCAGTCGATCTGCCGGGAGGTCACGCGCGAACGTGCTTATTGTCCCTCCGGCAACGCTCCGGCGCAGGCTCTCTACTGACTTTGAGCAAAATTCGCATGGACGGTCCAAGCATGCTCCGCCCGCTCCCCGCGGCCATGGCGGGTTCAGGTTCATGTCCTAATCTGCCCTTCGGAGGAGAGCTGATGACCATGGACCTGCGGTTCGCCGTGTTGGGGCCGTTGCGGGGCTGGCGCGGCGCCGAGCCGCTGGATCTCGGTCGCCCGCAGCAGCAGGCGTTGCTGGCGCTGTTGCTGTTACGGCAGGGCCGGGCACTGTCCGATGAAGCGATTGTGGAGGGGCTGTGGGGTCAGGCGCCGCCCGCGCGACCGACGCACGCGATGCGGATTCTGGTCTCGCGGTTGCGGCCGGTTCTGGAGCCGGACGGGTCGCCCTGGAAGGTGCTGACCACGGTCTCCGGCGGCTACGCGCTGCGGCTTCCGCCCGGCGCGTTGGACGCCGCGGTGTTCGAGGAACGACTGGAGGCGGCCGACAAGGCCCGCGCCGCTGGGGAGCTGAGCCGATCCAGGGACCTGCTGTCCGAGGCGCTCGCGCTGTGGTCCGGCGTTCCGTTGCTGGGACTGCCCGGGCCGCTGGCCGAGGCTCATCGAGCCCGCCTCACCG
This sequence comes from Nonomuraea sp. NPDC052129, assembly GCF_040680095.1. NCBI lineage: Bacteria > Bacillati > Actinomycetota > Actinomycetes > Streptosporangiales > Streptosporangiaceae > Nonomuraea > Nonomuraea sp. NPDC052129. The sequence goes on from NZ_JBFAVX010000039.1 coordinate 6,210, forward strand.
AACGGCGGCTGCTGGCGCTGGAACAGCGGCTGGAGCTGGACCTGGAGTTGGGTCGTCACCATCAGCTGGTCGCGGAGCTGACGTCGTTGTCCGATGAGTTCCCGCTGCGGGAACGCCTGCGGGGGCTGTTGATGCTCGCGCTCTACCGGTCCGGGCGCCAGGCCGAGGCGCTGGCAGTCCACGCCGGCACGCGCAGGTTGCTCGCCGACGAGCTCGGCGTCGATCCCGGTCCCGAACTCACCGCCCTCCACCAGGCGATACTGCGTGCCGACCCGGCACTGGCCGCTCCTGTTCAGGCGTCCGCCCGTACGGCTCCCGCCCAGTTGCCCGCCGACGTCGCCGATTTCACCGGACGGCAGGCGTTGGTCAGGGAGCTGACCGGTCTGCTTCACGAGGGCGCGAGCCTGGTGATCTCCTCGGTGTCGGGGATCGGCGGCGTCGGCAAGACCGCGCTGGCCGTCCACGTGGCCCATCTCGTCCGCGACCGCTATCCCGACGGGCAGCTGTATGTGGATCTGCGCGGCGGCGAGGCGGCCCCGCAGGCGCCGACGGCCGTGCTCGCCGCGTTCCTCCGCGCGCTGGGCGTCGCCGGTGACACCATCCCCGAGGACCTGGAAGAGCGTGCCGCGCTGTACCGCACCACGCTGGCGAACCTGCGGATGCTGGTCGTCCTGGACAACGCGGCCGACGCCGCCCAGGTCCGCCCCTTGCTGCCGGGCGCGAGCGCCAGCGGGGTCGTCATCACCAGCCGGGCCCGGCTGATCGGTCTCAACGCCGACCGGATGATCGGTCTGGAGGCGCTCACGACCGGCGAGGCGCTGGAGTTGTTCACCCGCATCGTCGGGACCGCCCGCGTCGCCGCCGAACGCCACGCCGCCGAGCAGGTGGTCGCCGCCTGCGCCTGCCTGCCGCTCGCGGTCCGCATCGCCGCCTCCCGGCTGGCGGCCCGGCCGGGGTGGACCATCGCCTCGCTGGTCGCCCGGCTGGCCGACCAGCGCCGTCGGTTAGCGGAGCTACGCACTGGCGACCTGGCGATGGAGGCCACCTTCTCCCTGGGGTACGGCCAGTTGGACGTCGGCCAGGCCAGGGCGTTCCGGCTGCTGGCCGTACCGGATGGCGATGACTTCTCGGTGGCCGCGGCGGCGGCCGTACTGGATCTGGACGATTGGGCGGCGGAAGACCTGTGCGAGTCGCTGGCGGACGCCGGGCTGCTGGAGGCGCCGAGTCCGGGCCGCTACCGCTACCACGACCTGCTCAAACTGTACGCTCGCGGCCTTCCCGAGCCGGACCGGGACGCGGCGTTGCACCGGCTCGTCGACTTCTACCTGGCCACCGCCAGAAACGCGCAGTCACTGGTGGAGCCGGACGCGCTCTCGACCGCCCGGCAGCTGCCCACCGCCTCGCCCGGCCTGGCCTTCGCCGGCCATCCGGCGGTGACGGGGTGGCTTGACGCCGAGGTGGCCAACCTGTTCCACACGACGCTGCAGGCCGCGTCCGATCCGGCTGTGGCGGATCTGCTGTATGTGCTGCTGTACGTGGCGCGGGTGCACCTGCGATGGGAGCAGATCAGGCAGATCGCCCAGGCGATCGCACAGGCCTCGGCCGAGCGCGGCGACCGGCGCAGCCACGGGCTGGCCCGTACGGCTGTCGCGGCGATGCTCATCTACCAGCGGTCGCTCAAGGAGGGGGTCGAGGAGGGGACGGCGGCCCTCGCGCTGGGTCGTGCTATGGGCGACCCGGTGATCGTGGTGGAGAACCTTCAGGTACTCGGCTCCGCGGCGATGATCCAGCGTGACTACGAGGCCGCCATCGGTCATCTCGCCGAGGCACTCACCCTCCATCGCGAGCTGGGCGACGTGGCGGGAGTGGGGGCGGCGCTGGGGGTCATGTCCCGGGCCTGCCTGGCGCTGGGCCGGCATGACGAGGCGGTCGACCTGGCCAGGCAGGGCGTGGAACTGGTACGGGAGACGCGCCGCTCGCGGGATCTGGGCACCCGGCTGTACGACCTCGGCATCGTGCTGCACGGGGTCGGCCGGTGCGATGAGGCGGTCGAGACCTGGGCGGACTCGCTGACGCGGCACCGGGCCGCGGGTGATCGCCTGATGGAGGGCGGCGCCCTGTTCCGGCTGGCCGAATGCCATCTGGCGGCGGGCCTGTTCGACCAGGCCAGGGCACGAGCGGAAGAGGCCGTGGCGGTGAACGTCGAGATCGACGCCGTCTGGGAGCAGGCTCGGGCGCTGACCACACTCGGCAAGGCGCTGTCACAACTGGGCCAGGAAGAGAGCGGCCGGGCCCGGCTGCGGGAGGCGTTGGAGATCTTCGAGCGCCTCGACGTTCCCGAGGCGGAGGACGTACGGGCGCTGCTCTGACCGCCGCGTGGCAGTCGGTTGGCAGTCGAGATCCGGCACCGTTGTCCACATGACAGAGACCGCTGTGGAAAAAGTGACCTTCGACGCCGACGGCGTAACCCTCGCCGGGCTGCTGCACCTGCCCGCCACGGCCGACCGCGGACTGCCCGCGGTCGTGGTGGCAGGGGCGTGGACCTCGGTAAAGGAGCAGATGGCCGGGCTGTACGCGCGGCGCCTGGCCGAGCGCGGTTTCGCCGCGCTGGCCTTCGACTTCACCGGCTACGGCGAGTCGGGCGGTGAGCCGCGTGACGTGGAGTCGCCTTCGCTGAAGGCCAGGGACCTGAGCCACGCCGTCAGCTTCCTTTCCTCCCTGGACAGGGTGGCCCCGGCCCGGATCGGCGCGCTGGGCATCTGCGCCGGTGGCGCGTTCGCCGCGGTGGCCGCAGCGGACGATCCCCGCATCGCCTCGCTGGCGCTGGTCGCGCCCGGCCTGCAGGACGGCGAGTTGATGCGGCTCGCCCTGGGCGGCGAAGAGGCCTTCACGGCGCGGTTGGCGGAAGGGCAGAAGGCCCGCGCGCACTTCGAGGAGACCGGCGAGGTCGAGTACGTGCTCGGAGTCAGCGAAACCGACTCCACGGCCGCGATGTTCGGCCCGTACGCCTACTATCTGGACCCCGCCCGGGGCGCCATCCCCGAGTGGGGGAACAGGTGGGCGACCATGGCCTGGGCCGAATGGCTGACCTTCGAGCCGCAACCGGCCGCGGACCGCATCACCGCACCCGTGCTCATCGTGCACAGCGAGAGCGCCGGCATCCCGGTGGGCGCGCGCCGGTTCGCCGACCGGCTGACCGGGGCCAGAGAGCTGGTCTGGCTGGAGGGCCGCGGCCAGTTCGACTTCTACGACGCCGAGCCCACGGTCACCGAATCCGTGGACAACGTCGCCCGCCACCTACACGCCACCCTCTAAGGAGCGATCATGCGTTATCGACTGCTTGGCCGGAGCGGGCTTCGGGTGTCGGAGGCGTTTCTCGGCACGATGACCTTCGGGGAGGACTGGGGCTGGGGAACGCCTGCCGAGGAGTGCCGCAAGATCCTCACTGCCTACGCCGAGGCGGGCGGGAACGTGATCGACACCGCCAACAAGTACACCGAGGGAGCCAGCGAACGGATCCTCGGCGAGCTGCTGGGCACCGACCGGGATCGCTTCGTGTTGTCCACCAAGTACACGCTGACCGTGGACGGGACCGACCCCAACGCCTCAGGCAACCACCGCAAGAGCCTGGTGCGTTCGCTGGAGCAGAGTCTGCAACGGTTGCGGACCGACTACATCGACCTGCTATGGGTCCACATCTGGGACCCCAATACCCCGATCGAGGAGACCATCCGGGCCCTGGACGACGTGGTCCGCGCCGGCAAGGTGCTGTATGTCGGGATCTCCGACGCCCCCGCATGGGTCGTCGCCCAGGCCAACACGATCGCGGACCTGCGGGGGTGGAGTCGGTTCGTCGGCCTCCAGGTGCCCTACAGCCTGGTCAAGCGCGACATCGAGCGCGAGCTGCTGCCGATGGCCGACGCCTTCGATCTGGGAGTGGCCGCCTGGTCGCCGCTGGCCGGTGGCATCCTGTCCGGCAAGTTCACCCGCGGCGCCGGGGCCGCGAGCACGAGCCGTGGCACGCAGCCGTCGGCCCACGATCTGGTAGTGGCCCGGGCCGTGGACGCCGTCGCCGACGAGCTGGGAGTCACCTCCTCGCAAGTCGCGCTCGCCTGGACGCGCGCTCGCCGCAGGCGGATCCACCCGGTCATCGGCGCGCGCACCGTCGAGCAGCTCACCGACAACCTCGCCGCCCTCGACCTGACACTGCCCGAGGAGGCGCTGCGGCGTCTCGACGAGGTGAGCGGGATCGAGCTCGGGTTCCCGATGGAGTTCGTCGGCGCCACCTCGGAATTCGTCTACGGCCCGGTGGGCCGAGACGTGGACGGCCGGGCGTGAGCCCACCTGCCCGTCCGGTTCGTCTGTCGAAACTTGGAGTTGATACACGTGAGTGCTCTTCGTAGTGCCCTGGTCGCGGTGCTGGCGGTGGCCGCGATGGCGGCGTCAGCGACCGCCGTACACGCCGATGAGTGTGACCAGGCCTGTCAGGTTGGCTGGGCGTGGGCGGCGCAGCAGCAGAACGCGTTGCCCCGCACCGGCTTCTACGACGCGCCCGACCCGCTGCGATGGGCGCCGCTGGGGGCGTTGATCCGCAAGCAGGAGACCAGCGAGTACGTGGTCGAGGGCAAGCCCGTGACGGCCACGCGAGTGCTCTACCACTCGCGAACCTCCGCGGGACGAGACGTCGCGGTGTCCGGGGTGGTGCTCGTGCCGCAGGACCGCCCCCGGCCCCGCGGCGGATGGAAGGTCGTCGTGGACGCGCACGGTGCGAGCGGCATCGGCACCGCCTGCGCGCCATCGCTGATGCGGGACCTTTACCACGGCAACCAGATGATGCGGTTCCTGGGGCAGGGCTATGCCGTTGTCGCACCCGACTACGCCGGTCTCGGCACGACCGGCAGGCCCGAGTTCCTCAACAAGGCCGCGCAGGCCGCCGACCTGGTCGGCGCGGTCCGCTCCGCCCGGCAGGCCATGCCCGGTCTCTCCCGGCAGTGGGTGCTGTGGGGCCACTCGCAGGGCGGCGGCGCGGCCCTGGCCGTCGCCGAACGGCAGACCCGCGAGCCTGAGCCCGGCTACCTCGGCGCGGTCGTCACCTCGGCCGCCGCCGACCTCACCGCGCTGGTCGACCACCTCGCCGTCACCTCACCCTACGGCGGTTTCGTGCCGATCATCGCCAAGGGGGCGAGCTACGGCGATGAGCGGATCCAGCCCCAAGACCTGCTCACCCAGGCCGCCCACCAGCGCCTGGACACCATCCGCGACGGCTGCCTCAACGTCGCCGTCGCCGTGTACGCCGACGTGACCGGACCGGCCCTCCTCCAGCCCGGCTGGCTGTCGAACCCGGCGTTCGCCGGCTATCTCAGAGACAACAGCCTCGGCCGCGCCCGCGTCGCGGGTCCCGTCCTGTTCCTGCAGGGTGACGCCGACACCGTCACGCCGCGCGCCGTGGCGGACCAGGTGGCCGCCGGCCTCTGCCGGGCGGACTCCACGATCGACTACCGGACCTACCCGGGACTGGAGCACGACACCTGGGGCGGCTCCACGGGCATCGACGACGGCGCGATGCCCGACATCCTCGCCTGGACCAAGGCGCGCTTCGCCGGTCTTCCTGCCGCTTCAACCTGCCTCAAGTGATCGAGACCGAGGCCTGAGCACCACGGGGTTCCGGCCGTCCTGCGATCACGACAGGCCGGCGGGGCCCAAGGTGCTGGCGCGGATGGCCAGCTGGAGCGTGAGCAGCGTGGACTCCGGAACGGCTCGGCCGTCGAGTTTGTCCATGACCAGCCGGACGGCCTCCCTGCCCACCTCCTCCGCCGGGATCAGCACGGACGTCAACGATGGGCTGGCGCGTTCGGCCACGCCGTCTGGGCAGATCGCCATGACCGCCACGTCCTGCGGCACCGGCCAGTCGCCCCCGACCATCCCGCAACCCACCGACCGCCAACTCCACCTCCTGGACCTCCTCGATATAGATCACGAGACCTCCGCTGAGGATCACTCACATGCGGAAACGGGACTAGCGCTTGTAGCCGTAGAGGAAGGTCTGCACCCCCGCGGTGACCATCGCTCTGAGCGCGGTTTTGTCGTGCAGGGCGGCCCGGTCGGTCAGGTTGTCGGCGGAGATGAGCAGCATCAGGTGCCCGGCGGCGCGTACGGGGTCGTCCATCGCGAGATCACCGCGCTCGGCGATGCGGCTTAGCCGTTCGGCGAGTTCGCGCCGGGTACGGCCGGGGCCGGCCTCCTGCCAGAGCTTGAGCGCGGCCGGCGGGATGTGCTCGGTCTCGGCGTTGATCTGGCGGATGAGCGCGAAGTGCGGGGCCAGGTCGGAGGTCAGCACCCCGAGCCAGGCCAGCCCGAAGTCGACCAGGTCCTCCTCGAGGTCGACGACCTTGCTCAGGTGGCGGTCGATGATGTCGACCATGGTGTCGGCGACCCGCTGCGTGCTCTCCTGGATCACTGTCTGGAACAGCTCGGCCTTGTCGGTGAAGTGGTTGTAGATGGTGCGGTTGGAGACGCCCGCCTCGGCGGCGATCGCGTCCAGGCCGGCGCGGGTGTAGCCGTCGCGGGCGAACAGGGTCAGCGCCCCGGCCACGATCGCCCGGCGCTTGTCGGGCTGGCCGGCCGGTTTCCTTCTCTCCGTCACGCTCGCCGAGGCTACTCGATTACACCGCCACTTGCATGCGATGCACCGATGGATGTAGCTTCTACACCGATCGGTGCAACACCGTTGGTTGAGGAGAAACATCATGACCAAGATCGGGATCATCGTCGGCAGCACGCGCCCCGGCCGCCGTGGCCGCGCCGTCGCCGAGTGGGTCGCCTCGGTCGCCGCCCAGGAACATCCGGCGGCCGACTTCGAGATCGTCGACCTGGCCGACTTCGCGCTGCCGCTGCTGGATGAGGAGCAGCCGGCCCTGTTCGGCCGGTACGGCAACGCGCACACCATCCGCTGGGCCGAGGCGATCGCGCGCTACGACGGGTTCGTGTTCGTCACGCCGGAGTACAACCACTCCATCACCGGCGCGCTGAAGAACGCCCTGGACTTCATCTACGCCGAGTGGAACAACAAGGCCGCCGGCTTCGTCGGCTACGGCCTGCACGGCGGCACCCGCGCGGTCGAGCACCTGCGGCAGATCCTGGCCGAACTGAAGGTCGCGACCGTCCGCACCCAGGTGGCGCTGTCCCTGCACCACGACTTCACCTTCTCCGCCCCCACCGAGCCGGGCGACTTCACTCCCGGCCCATACCAGCGCCAGACCCTCACCGCCCTGCTGGACGAAGTCGTCGTCTGGTCGCGGGCGCTCCAGCCGATCCGCGAAGGCGTCCTGGCATGACCGCCACACCGAGCCCTCTGCCTGGGGCCGCGCTCGACGAACTGGCGGACGCGATCGCCACCGGCGCGACCATCGCCGGGCTCGGCGAGTCCACGAGGTTCGCCCACGAGACCTTCGGCGTGCGCGACCAGCTCTTCCGCCGGCTGGCCCGCGAGCACGGCTTCCGGGCGCTGGCCCTGCAGGACAACGCCTCCGTCGGCGCGACGCTCGACACGTACGTCACCGGTGGCGCGGGCGCAGCCGCATCCGCGCTGGAAAGCGCCTGGCGTCCCTGGCGCACCGCCGAGATGGCCACGGCGCTGGAGTGGATCCGCACCTTCAACCAGAACCACCCGGACGACGTCATCCGGATCTTCGGGGTCAAGCCCGAGCAGGCGCGGCCCGCCGACTACGACGCCGTGCTCGAACACGTCCACCGCGCGGCCCCGCACCGGCTGGCCGAGCTGACCTCCTACCTGAAGCCAATCCGTACCGCGCATGAGATCGACGAGCACGTGCAGCGCGCACGAGGCCTGCACCCGGGCCGGCCCTTCGCCGAGCACGCCCGCGACGCGCTCGCGATCGTCGAGCAACTGCCCAGCGAGTCTGTCCTGGACCGGATGCGGCTCATCGTGGACTTCCACGAACGCAGCGTCGCCGGACGGAACAACTACGCGGGCGACGCCCAGGTGTGGGCCGAAACAATCACGGACTACCAGCGCCGGACCGAACACCGCGTGGCCTACTGGGACGGCATCGCGCACACCTCGGCGGCGCCGGCGACGCTGGGTCTGGCTCCCCAGCGCGGCCCCCAGCCCACCGTCGGCAGCGTGCTACGCCGCCACTACGGCGCGGGGTACGTCTCCGTGGCGATCGGCTTCCACCACGGCGACCTCGGCATCGCCACCGTCCCGGAGCCGGCCCCGGACTGGCTCGATGCCCGGCTCGGCTCGGCGGACCGGCCCGCCCAATGGCTGGACCTGCGCGCCGGCGAGGCGCGCCGCCAATGGGACGGACCCGCGAAGACACGCGTCATCAGCGGCGTCTACGACCCCTCCCGCGACGCCGCCGAGCACCTCGCCGTCACCTCCCTGCCTGAGGCATTCGACGTGCTCGTCCACCTGCGCCGAGTGTCCCCGGTACGGCGGCTGCCCGCATAGGCCTCGTCTCCGCACATCACCGCACATGCCAGGCGCCGACGGCCGCGGCGAATCATCGTGCGCGCGATCCAGATCACGCCGGGGCTCCTTTTCCGGATCACGGCGTTCTACGGGGTATTCGCGTCCGGCGGCACCGCGGATTGGTCCCGGGGCCCGTCGGCCCTCGACCGGGACGTCGAGCGACGCCTCCAGCTGACGCCAGCCGAACGTGCCTTCGAGTACGGGGACTGAACCCGCTGCCCCAGGTTTTCGACTCGCCTGACATGAGCGTTCTGAAACGGCTCGTACGGCAACGGCCGCGGGGACGGTGTGTCGCCGTCTTCGCCGCCATTGAAGTCCCCGACCCGCTCATCGAGACATCCCGGCCTGTCAGTAGGAGTGATACCCCTCACCCGGGGCGGCGGCCGGCCTGCGGCGACACGTCTCGGAGCGGGGGAAGGATCACACCGGTGCGGCGGGGAACAGCGCGCGAGGGGTGAGGTCCAGCCTGGGCGCCACGTTGGTCTGCGGCGGGGTGGTGTCCACGATCCAGTCGCCGAACCGGCGTATCGTGCGCGTGATCAGGGGTGAGATAGTGGCCAGGTCGTCGGGGTCGACAACGTGGCCTTCGGCGGCCAGGGCGTTGGCGGCGTCGGTGATGTCCAGGGCGGTGGAGTAGATCGCGCAGTTGGAGATCAGCTCGTTGAACTTCACCACCCGCTCCTGGTAGTCCGGGTCGTTGTGGCCGATCAGCTGCCCGCCGATCATCAGGTGCGCGGCGAAGCCGTGGAACGCCTCGGTGCGGTTGGTGATCGCAGTGATCTGGTCTCTGAGCTGCGGCTCCGACAAGTACCGGAGCAGCGTCACGGTCCGCACCACACGGCCCAGCTCGCGCAGCGCCTTGTAGATCCGGTTGCGCCGGGAGTGGTTGCCCAGACGACGCAGCAGCGTCACCGACGACACCCGGCCCTCCCGGATCGAGATCCCGGTGCGCAGCAGGTCCTGCCAGTGCTTTTCTATGAGATCCCAATCGATGACGTTGTCGTCGAACAGCGAGTCGATGTGCTTGTACCTGGCCTTGGGATCAGGCCGGTAGAAGTTCAGGTCGTGCCAGTTCCTGATCCTCGGAAGAAGATCGAATCCGAGGATGGCCGCGAGCCCGAAAACAGGCAGCGACGCGCCTTGAGTGTCGGCGTGGATGGTGTCGGGCTGGATGTCGGAGACATTGGACAGCAGCGAGTCCAGCAGGTACACCGCCTCCCACACCCCACACGGGATGAAGTGGCTGAACAACGCGATGTAGGAGTCCGACACCAGCCGGAACGCCAGAGCGCCAAAACCTCCATACCTGACATGGGATTCAGCCCGGAGATTGTCTTCCCAGGTGTCGATCTGCGAGCCGTCGGTCGCAGCGACCGACCCGTCGCCCCACACCTGCGTGACGTCCAAAGCAGCGAAGGCGTTCACCACGTCTGCAGAGGCTTTGTAGATCTTGCCCGGGTCGGCGTGCTTGTTCCCGGCGGTGTAGATCTCGTGCGCGGATATCCCGCGCATGTGCCGGGCCACCTCGGTCGGGCCGAGGTTCCCGCCGTAGGCGAACGCGGTCACCACGTACCGACACAGCCGCTCCCCGGGCTTGATCTTCGGATCGGAGCCGGAGGCCGGTCCAATGCGGTGGTGCCAGCCGGTCAGGTGCGCGGTGCGGGCGAGGATGTCCAACAAGGGCCGCTCCGGCAGCCGGTCCAGCACCGCTCCTTCCAGTGCGATCGCCGACGGACGCCGCTCGGCGCCCCTACGCCGCGCCAGCACCGGACGGCCGCCCTCCAAACGCAGGTCGGTGTTCGCCGGATACCCCTCATCCACCTCATGGGCCGTCTTAGTCAGCAGGCTGCGGTAGTGCGCGACAAGGGCCTTCGGATCCGACGGTATGCCAGCCTGAGCGCAGAACTCCTCGGCCTGCCTCTCGCACTCCTCCCACGCCATCAGCTGGGTATGTAAGTTGGCGTAGGAATCCGACCCGACCACCGCGATATCCCCCGACCGCAGCTCGGCAGCCAAGTGGGAGAACACGCAGACCTCCAGGTGGCGTCGCGCCAGCATCCCGGGCCGGCGCCGGTCGCGCAGTGTGCGCTTCCACAAGGGTCCGGCGAACGCGTCCACGTCGATCCTCAGCACGACCTGCTTGCCGTCCCGCTCGACCAGAACGTTCTCCTCGATCCACTCAGCGCGGCGGTCGGCATCCCGGTTCGCCCGCACGAACTCCAACGCGTCCAGCACCGCCCGCTCGGCGGATGTCGCCTCCAGCTCGACCGCGTCCACCAGCGCGAACAACGTCGGCCGGTGCGACTTGTAATACTGCTCGCACAACGGCAGGTAGTTGTTGCCGTGGTGGGCAGCCACCGCCTCGTGCGACGCCGACAGAGCCGCCACCCCGCCGCCGGCGGCCAGGGCTTTGAGCACCAGCTCGCCGGTCAGCGCAGTCTGCGCGACGGCCGCCTCGGTCGTTCCTTCTTCGGGGTCGTCTTCGTGCGCACCAGATTCGTCGGCGACGACGCCGTCAGACGCCGTACTGCCGGGCCCGGCGGCCTCCCGGACGGCGGCCAGGACGTCGCTGAACACCTCCAGCAGCCGTTCGCTCGCCTCGCGGTGCTCCTCGCGCAGCGCCTCCAGCCGGGCCCGGCCCTTCTTGTGGATCACCGCCATGCGCTTGCAGAACATATCAGTGACCTCGTCTCGTGCCGACGTGCGCAACACGTGGACGAAGGCGGCCAGCAGCGTCAGCCGCTTGTCCTCGCCGACCTTGACCATGTCTGCGGCATCGGTAACCTTCGCCTCCCCGGCGAAGTGCGAGATCTTCCCCGGTGGGACTCCGCGCAGCCAGACCTCCGTGGGGCCGATCGCGTCCAGGTCGGCCAGATGCGCCAGCCGGATCTTGAGCTTGCCGATCGTCGCGGCCTTCGCCGGGTCCTTCAACCGGTCGAACTTGCTGCGCCGGGACGAGGGGTCTACCACCAGCAGCTCGACGAGCTTCGCGCGTCGTGCCGGGGTGATCCGGCGGGCAACCGTCGCGAAGACGTCGCGGTTCACCTCGGTACGGATCTTGGCGACCATCCGGTCCAAGGTGGTGTAGCCGGGCAGCTCCCGCCCGGAGGTCAGCAGTTCCTCCAGCGCCACGTTGATCAGGTCGGCCGGGTTGTCCTTCGTCGCCGCGGCCGCCCGGATCGCTGCCTCGGCGACGCCGCGCACGTCGGTCGCGTCGTACTTCACGCCGAGACGTTCGCGTATGTAGTCGCGGTATCGCGCGGCCGTCCGCACGGACTCCACGCTGGCCGCCGGTGTGCCGGATAATCCCAGCGCAGCGCGTATGTGGTCGACGACGACCTCGGGGACCTTGTCCAAGTCGGGGAAGGAGCGCAGCCGCTGGTAGCACTTCAGCCATGTCACCAGCGCCAGGAATGCCTGATCGGCGGTCGTCTTTCCCCGCGCCCAGGCGGCCTCGTCGGGTGTGGGCGTGAACCCCTCCACCAACTCCCGCGCCGATACGATCCCGCGGAACCGCGGGTAGGCGGTGCGGTCGATCGACGTCAACACACACCTCGACGATCAGCGGGAGCCAACAGAGTGGCAGAATCCTAACGATCCCGATCAGGCTTCGACACACCGGCCTCTACCAGCGGTGGAACCGAGCCGTGGCACGCTTCGCTCGTATTCCGGTCTCACACCTACCGCGAAGGACAAGAAGATCAACTAGCGGCTCTCGGTCTGGTCGTCAATGCGGTCGCGCTGTGGAACTCGAAGTATCTGTCGGCTGCCGTTGACCATCTGCGGGCCCAGGGCGTGCCGGTCAAGGATGAGGACGTCGCCCGGCTCAGTCCGCTCGGCCACGCCCATGTCAACGTCCTGGGCCGCTACGCCATCGCCTCATCCGCCCCGGCCGAAGGCCTGCGCCAGCTCGGTGAGATCCCCGACCTGCCCGACGGCGAGGGCACGGTGGTGGAGAAGGGGGCGTGTAGATCCGGCGAATCGTCCGCGGCGGGCGGCGCGGCTGCGCGATTGTGGGCTTTCGCCGATCTTTCAAATGATGTGGGGATGAGCGAGGACATGAACCCGGCCTGGGATGAGGTCGTCGACGACCTGGACGCAGGCGACGTTGAGGAGGAGGGCGGGGTCGTCATCGTCGAGGAGCGTGATGGGCCACCTCGGCGGCGGTGGGTGCGCTACCTCATGCCGGTGATGGTGGAGGTCGACCCCGACACCGACCGGATCACCCGGGTGGTGACGCTGCCGGAGGAGATCCGCGACGACCGTGATGACCTGGGCCACTTCTGCGTCTATGACGAGAAGTTCGTCCGCCGCCGCATGGACTACCACCCGGTCGACCAGCCCGAGCTGCACGCCTGGAACGTCGCGGAGCCACGGTGGAGCTCCCGGTTCCGGGTCGGCGGCCCGGACAACTGGCCCAACACAAGCAAGTGGGAGGAAGGTTTCGACCTCACCGAGACCGACGACGTCTACGCCGAGGTTAACCCCTACGCCGATCCTCAGTGACGGTCCGCCCTTGGTCCGAGGGCTCACCGGCGGGCCTGACCTGGCCCCGTCCGGACGGCCCGTTGCCCTGGCTGGCTCTGGCCTGCGGCTTCAGGAGCGGTGACGCGCGATGTGTCAACGTTTGTGGCCGCTGGGACGTCTGTGGTGTCAGGAGGCCCATGTGTATGTTCTGAACGGATCGGAGGAAAACTTGCGTCTGGAGTTCCTCCTCATCGAGGCCCTGCACGACGAAGCGGAGCGGCGGCGAATTCTGACCGGCGTGCTCTACGGCAACAAGGCAAGGCCCCGCAGCGGCCCCTGCACCAGACTGACCTGCGGGCTTGGAGTCCCAACGAGCTACCGGAGTCGGCGGACGGGCGCCGCGATCATGTTTTCACGCCGGCAAGGCGTTCCCCGACAGGGACCAGAAGGACTGACCTGCGACATCACCTGGGACCAACTGACGGGTGCCGGGCTGGAGTTGCGGCGCTCGGCGGACGGCGGGCGGCACGTCGACGTGGGGGTCTACGGCGACTACGCCTTCGTCAACCGCGGTTACACCGCCGGCCCGATGCCTCGGGCCGCTGGCAGGAGAGCCGGACGCCCTTCCACCTGTCCGCCGCACGGTCCGCCTGCGCGTCCTCGTCGACCGCACGTCCGTCGAGATGTTCGTCGACGACGGCCGGTACGCGCACTCGACCGTGGTCTTCCCCGACCCGTCCGACACCGGGCTGGCCCTGTTCACCATCGACGGGCAGGCGGTGTTCCGGAACATGGTGATCCGGGAGTTCGCGGTCTGATCCGACGGGGGGTGGCCGGTGGGATGGCCGCGACGGACGAGGTCGGCGGCGGCGCCCGGCGCGCCGGGGCTCTCGTCGAGGAACAAGCGCGAGGGCCGCACCGGGCGCGCTCGGTTCCGCGTCGGCCGAGCTTCGGGGCCACGAGGTGGGGCGGGTCCCGCGTGAGGCAGCGGCCGGTGGGGCGTGATACGGGGGCTTCGGCTCGGCGTGACAAAATGGGGGGCCGTTCGTCCGTCCTTTGATGCTGCGAGGTTCTCCGTGAGCAAGCCCGTGGCCCGCGAGCCGCTGCGCCGTAATTCGCGGTCCAACCGGGCGCGCATCCTGGCCACGGCCCGTGAGGAGCTGGGGCGGAACCCCGATGTCACGCTGGAGGAGCTGGCGCGGGCCGCCGGGGTCGTCCGGCGCACCCTCTTCGGGCACTTCCCGGGGCGGGCGGCGCTGCTGGAGGCGCTCGCCGAGGAAGCCGCCGAGACGTTGCGGAACACGGTGGAGGCCGGGCCGGAGTCGGGGGAGCCGGCGGAGTCGGCCGAGCGGGCGTTTGCGCGGTTCGTACTCCGGATGTGGCCCGTGGGCGACCGCTACCGCATGCTGCTGGCGCTCACCCGGCGGGACCTCGGCTCCGAGCGCGTCGCCGAGGTCCTCGCGCCGGCCCGGGAGGCCGCCACCGGGATCCTGGAGCGCGGGCAGCGGGACGGCGTCTTCCACTCCCATGTGCCGCCGGCCGTGCAGAGCGCAGGCCTGATGGCGATGATCGTAGCTCTGGTGGAGTCCGTCAACACCGGCGCGCTGGAGGACGACGGGCACCGGATCGCCACGGCCACCCTCATCGCGGCCGGCGTGCCGGAGGATCGGGCGAGCGCGGTGGTCGAGGAGGTTGCGTCGGCGATGGCTACGGCTCTTCCGGCCCACGGCACCTGATTTCTCTCCGGCCGACCCGTTCGACGAGGTGTCCCGGGCGTCGTCGCGGCGGAAGGTGACCGACTTGCCGGAGAAGTGGGCGGTGAGGCCCTGCTCCGTGGTGGTGACCGAGCGCAGTCGGAGGCCGTTGGGGATGTTCCGCGGCGCGATCGGCTCGGCGAAGACCTGGCCGAGCAACTTCTCACCGGCCTCGGGCAGGGCGACGCGGCCCGCGACCTTGAAGTCCTTGAAGATGACGCGGTTGCCGGAGGCCGCCGAGACGGTCGTCGTCGCGGTGACCTCGAAGCCGAGGGTGGTCAGGACGCGGGCGCGGATCCGGTCGGAACCGTAGCCCCGGGTCAGTTCCAGGCCTAGGGCGTCGGACAGGTCCGCGTACGACAGGAAGACGGTCGCCTCCGCCGAGCGGGCCCGGGCCTCGCTGTCGTCGTCCGACTTCGTCAACCCGTCCATCCGCAGGGCGAGTTCGGTCACCGGCAGCGGGCGGTCGGAGCCGTCGTCGGGTTCGTACGAGTACGAGTACGAGTACGAAAACTCGCGCTCCTGGTCACGGTCGTGCTCGGGGCGGGGGTGGTACATCGGCCCTCCTCCAAGGGGTGGGAACTGAATACGTGAGAAAGGGGCCATGACCCGATCTTGAAAGCATAAACGTGCTGCTCAGATGGCCTACGCGATCGAGGCTCGTTCGGCGTCGTGAGCCTTGAACGCGTTGTAGAGCGCGCGGCGGGAGACCGTCCGTTCCTCGCCGCTCGCGGTCTTATACGTCAGCCCTTTGGCGATGCTGGTGACGGACTCGCCATCGGCCCGGCGACCGAGCGCGACGCGCATCATGTCCTTGGAGATCACCGCCGGGCGGCCACCGTGCCGACCTTCGGCGGCGGCCAGGGTGAGCCCGTCGCGGGTCCGTTCGATCATCATCTCGCGTTCGATCTGGGCGAAACCGGCGAGCACGGCGAAGAAGATCTGTCCCATGCCGCGGGGGTCGTAGATGCCGGCGAGCGGCCCGGAAAGGATCTCCAGCTTGGCCCCGAGGTCTTGCAGGGACCAGGCGGTCTCCATAATCTCCCGCATGTCGCGGCCTATGCGGTCCAGCCTGCTCACCACCAGTGTGTCGCCGGGGCGAAGTCGAGAACGCACGTCCTCCCACTGTGGGCGGGGGCTGCCTGCCTTGCCGGCTCTCCGCTCCCGAACATGTCCCCAGCCGCCAGGTAGCGGAATGCGATATCACGATTGCGGTTCGTGATCATTTCGGAGCGGTGAATGTGGCTGGTTGGGTGGGGTTTCTGCTTGATCGTGTTTGTGTCGGAGACGGTCGGGTGGAGGGCGGGTTCGGGTGCGTCGGGAGTGGGAGCCGGAAGAGCTGATCGCGGCGTGGACGCTGCTGGACGGCGACTGGGAGCTGGTGGGGAACAAGACGGGGGCGACCCGTCTGGGGTTCAGCCTGATGCTGAAGTTCTTCGAGCAGGAGGGCCGCTTCCCGCGGCACGTGGGTGAGCTGCCCAAGGCCGCGGTGGACTACGTGGCCGGCCAGGTGAAGGTCGAGCCGACGTTGCTGGCGGAGTACGACTGGTCGGGCCGGTCGATCGAGCGGCACCGGGCCCAGGTGCGGGACGCACTGGGGTTTCGGGAGTCGACCCGGGCGGATGAGGATGTGCTGGCCGAGTGGTTGGCGGACAAGATCTGCCCGATGGTGTTCACGGACGAGGGGCTGCGGGCGGCGCTGCTGTCCCGCTGCCGGACGTTGAAGATCGAGCCGCCGGGCCGGGTGGAGCGGATCGTGGGCGCGGGCAGGGCGCGGTTCGAGCGGGAGTTCTGCCTGCATGTGCTGAACGGGCTGTCGGCGGACTCGGCGCGGTCGCTGTGGGAGCTGGCCACGGGTGAGGACGGGTTCCTACTGGAGTTGAAGTCCGACCCCGGGCGGCTGGGGCTGGAGACGCTGCTGGAGGAAATCGTCAAGCTGCGGTGGGCCAAGGCTCTGGGGCTGGCGGTGGATCTGTTCGGCGGGTATTCGGATCGGCTGGTGGCC
Organism: Nonomuraea sp. NPDC052129; assembly: GCF_040680095.1. Classification (NCBI taxonomy): domain Bacteria; kingdom Bacillati; phylum Actinomycetota; class Actinomycetes; order Streptosporangiales; family Streptosporangiaceae; genus Nonomuraea; species Nonomuraea sp. NPDC052129. The sequence continues at coordinate 22,930 of NZ_JBFAVX010000039.1, forward strand.
TCCTGGCGGGCGCGGGCGATGGCCTCGCATCCGTCGGACTTCGCGGCGAACCAGCCGCCGGTCCGGTTGACGTTGGTGGCCGCGTTGGCGTGGTCGCGGACGACGGAGATCACCGACGCGCTGGTCGATCTGTTCATCGGCCTGGTGTCGAAGATCAACACTCGGGCGGAGCGGAAGGTCGAGCGGGCGATCGAGGCCGAGGCCAAGAAGGTGCACCGCAAGACCGAGAAGCTGTTCTCGATCGCCGAGGCGTCGCTGCGGGCTCCGGAGGGCACGGTCCGGCAGGTGGTGTTCCCGGCGGTGCCGGGCGGGGAGGCGACGCTGCAGGCGCTGGTGGCCGAGGCGAAGGCGGACGCCAGGGCCTACAAGGCCCGGGTGCGGACGGTGCTGACCAGTTCCTACACCTCCTACTACCGGCGGATGCTGCCCAAGCTGCTGGCCGCAATCGAGTTCAAGTGCAACAACACCGCCTACCGGCCGGTGATGGACGCCGTGGACCTGCTGCAGCGATACGCCGACATCCCGAACACCACCCGCCACTACGACGCCGGCGAGAACGTCCCCATCCAAGGGGTGGTGCTGGACGGCTGGCTGGAAGCGGTCGTCGACGAGAACGGGGTCATCGAGCGGGCCTCCTACGAGCTGTGCGTGATCGTGTCACTGAAGGACGCTCTACGCCGCCGCGAGATCTACGTCGCCGGCGCCCGCCGCTGGCGCAACCCCGAGGAAGACCTGCCGACCGACTTCGAGGACAACCGCGACGTCCACTACGAGAACCTGCGCCAACCGCTGGACAGCAGCGTGTTCATCGCCACGTTGAAGGAGGCGATGCGCGCCTCGATGGCGGCATGCGGCCGGGCGGTCAGCAGGAACAAATCAGGCGGCGCAAAGGTGAAGACGCACCGCGGCGAGCCGCGCTGGCACATCCCCGACCTGGGCAAACTGGCGGTGCCGGAGAATCTGCGGGCGCTGCACACCGAGATCGCAGCCCGCTGGGGGATCATCGACCTGCTGGATTTCTTGAAGGAGTCGGACTTCGTCACCGACTTCACCGACGCGTTCACCACGGTCGCGACCAGGGAGGCGACCCCGCGGGAAGTTATCCGCAAACGCCTGCTGCTGGTGCTGTACGCGCTCGGCACGAATGTGGGGATCAAACGGGTCGCCGACGGCGGCCGCCACGGCGAGACCGAGGCGGCGTTGCGGGCCACCCGGCATCTGTTCGTCAACCGCGACAACCTGCGAGCGGCGATCGCGACGCTGGTGAACGCTACCCTGAGGATGCGGGATCCGCTGTGGTGGGGCAACGGGACCGCGTGCGCGTCGGATTCGAAGAAGTTCGGGTCGTGGTCGTCGAACCTGATGACCGAGTACCACGCCCGGTACGGCGGCCCCGGCGTCATGATCTATTGGCACGTGGACCGCAAGTCGGTGTGCGTCTACTCCCAGCTTCGCTCCTGTAACGCCTCCGAGGTCGCCGCGATGATGGAGGGCGTGCTGCGGCACTGCACCGACGCCACCATCGACCGCCAGTACACGGACAGTCATGGCCAGTCGCTGGTCGGGTTCGCGTTCTCCTACTTGCTGGGATTCAAGCTGTTGCCGCGGATGAAGAGGATCGCCCATCAGAAGCTGGTGAAGGCCGACGCCGATGACCAGGTCCCGTCCTGCCTGACCGGCATGGTGGCCGACAAGCCGATCGACTGGGAGATCATCGCTCAGCAGTACGACCAGATGGTGAAATACGCCACCGCCCTGCGGCTGGGCACGGCCGAGGCCGAGCAGGTGCTGCGACGCTTCACCCGCGGTGGCCCCAAACACCCCACCTACAAGGCCATCGAGGAACTCGGCAAGGCCGTCAAGAGCGTGTTCGTCGCCGAGTATGTCGCCTCGCAGGAACTGCGCCGCGAGATCCACGAGGGCCTGCAGGTCGTGGAGAACTGGAACTCCGCCAACACCGACCTGTTCTACGGCAGCGCCGGCACCATCCCGGGCAGCGACAAGGAGCATCAGGAGGTCTCCATGCTCAGCCTGCACCTGCTCCAGTCGGCGCTGGTCTTCATCAACACCTTGCTGGTTCAGTCCGTCCTCAAGGACCCCGCCTGGCAGCAGCGACTCACCGACGCCGACAAGCGAGGACTTTCGCCGCTGTTCTGGTCCAACGCCAACCTGTACGGCACGATCGACATCGACATGGGCCGCCGTCTTGACCTCGGCCTGGTCGCCTGACCCTTCCCGTCGATCACGCCGATGGCCGAGGCAGGACGCTCTGGCCGGGTAGCAGGTCGGCCAGGGCGGTTCGCACGGCCGCCCGGCTTACCCCATGAGCCCGTGCCAGGGCCGCGATCGAGGTGCCTTCGTGGAAGGCCGCCCGCACGTCCTTGCGCCGGTCACCGTCCAGCGCGGGGGGCCGGCCGCGGTAGCGGCCTTCGATCTCGGCGGCGCCGATCCCCTCGACGGTGAGCTCGTTCTGGATGTCACGTTGGAACTGGCCGACGGCGGTGATCACGTTGATGATGACGGCGGTGGTGGCGTCGCCTGCGGCCAGATCGTGGAAGTTCGACAGCGGTCCGGACAGGACGCGCAGGGCGACGCCGCGGGCTTGGCACCAGTTGCGGACGGCGTGGATGTCGAGCAGGTCGCGGCAGAGCCGGAACAGCTCCGAGACCGTCAGGGTGTCGCCGGGGTGCGCCTTGGCGGCGATCTTGCCGAACGCGGGCCGGTCGAGGGCGGGGATCTTGGAGGTGGTGGCGGGGTCCTCGAAGAGGAGGACGCCGTCGGCAGGCCGGAACCCCTCGGCGACGCCTTCGGTGCGCACGAGAAGTCCGGCCTCGGTGAGGATGTGGCGCTGCCGCAGCAGGGACTGGGTCGCGGTGGAGACGCGGGAGTAGACGATCTGCACCGGGCTCTCCTCGGGAAGGGGTTGGAGCCCGATTTTCCTGTCGGAAAATCCTGTCGTCAATTCGGGTGCGAAACCGGCCATCCGACGTCACGGTTCGTCACTCGATGTCCGGTTTTCGAGAGGACTTCCGGGCCTAATCAGAGGGTGTCGTTAAATCTTCTAAATCCGACACCCATCCCACGTAGACTCACAGCGAGATCAAGACCTACCGAGGGTTGGGACGCGTCGGGAGCGCAGTGCCAAGGATGAGGCGCAACGACTTCGTGGCCATGAGACTGAGTCCTGGTCCGGCCTTGCCTAGAATGCTGCAACGTGACCGAATTCGCGCAGGTTCTTGAGCGCTGGGGCGAAGCCGCTGACGTCGCAGTTGCGGACGAGCCGACGGCTCGGCGAATCGCGGAGGTCTTTATTGAGCGGGGCTATACCCAGGTCTTGCTCACCCCTTGCACCTACCGCGGCCGCTGGGGTGAGGAACCAGGCTGGCGTGTCCTGGCGTGGGACGACGGGCCATATCCCGACGACGACATCGAGTGGTGGACAGCCGAGGAGCACCGGTTCGTTGTGCGGCTGAAGGACGCCTACGGTGTCCGCCATCCGAGTCCGCCGGAACTCGGCTCCCTCGACGGGCTGCTCGTCGACCGGACGATAGAGGACGTGCGGGAGTTCCGTATGGCGTCCTTCGCTCACACCCCGCCCCGAGCCCAGCGCGCCGTGGTCCCGCGGCTGCTGGACCAAGGACCCCCATCGCTGTCAAGCGAGGGAGAACCGATCACGCTCACCGGACTGGACGACGTCGACTGGTCCTCTCTTGACCACGCATACGGCTCTGCAGATGACACGCCCGACATCCTTCGAGCGCTGGCTGCCAACGATGAGGGCTGGTCAGACGCCGTGCATGAGTACTTCAGCGCCATCGTGCACCAGGACACCGTGTATTCGGCAACGGAGCGCACCATCCCGTTCCTGGTGCAAATCGCACTCTCGCCGAACATCCTCCCCGAACGCCGTCTCGAACTCCTTCGGCACCTGCTCTACATCGCCTCCCAGAACGCCTGGGCGCTCTCCGAGCCCGATGGCGACAGCCCGGGGGCCCTGACGGCCCGGGCCGTTGCCGATGCCGTCCCCGACCTGCTGGCCTTGTGGCAGCTATCGCCGCAAGCCCACAAAGCCCGGCTACTCCTTCTGGCCGCGCTCAACCCGTCGGCAGCCACGACGCACCTCAAGCAGTTCACCGATTTCCGAGCCACCTTGGACGGACCAAGCCCCACTCTGGACCTCGCCCTTGCGCTCATCTCCCAGGACGAGCCCCGCGCTCAAGACATCGCCCTCCAGACCACCACCTGGGATGTCCGAACCCCGGACTACCTCGCCGAGAATCTCCCCCTCAACGCCCGCCTGATCAACGTCCTACTCCACCTCGCTGGAGACGAGCTGGGCTGAGCGGAACCACCTCAAGATCAATTTCTACTTTAAGGGCTGGGGACATGTTCGGGAGCGGAGGGCCTGTTCCGCTGCACGGAGTGCGGGGTCTATGAGGTGGCGGCACGCGACACGGACGGACCGATCAAGCCGTGCACGGGCCTGGTCGGCTACGGCGGTGACATCGAACGGGTCTACCTGCTGCTGACGGAGAACCTGGCGCTGCCGTACAGTCATGCGGCGCTCCTGGCGAGGGAGGTCCGCAGCACCGGCATTGGCCGAGCGCCGTGGTTCTCCTGGCGCAATGGGAGGCTGTTGGTCGAGTCGGCTCCCGTGTCGTCGCTGAACTGGCGCGCCGGATCGAACTGATCACGTCTTCCGCCGATGGGCGGCAGGTGCCGGCTGTCTCCTCGGTTGACCACCTCACCGCAGAGGCTGGCCGAGCCATCATCACGGAGAACTACGCGGCATACGTCGTCGAATACGGCGAGGCCGGGTAGTTACGGGCCGCTACCTGGCGGCTGGGGACATATTCGGGAGCGGAGGGCCATCAACGACGGATCTCCAGCCTCGACCATGACGACCGAGTGCCGCCCGAGGACGTCGTATCGGCGGTGCTGGCCGAGGCCGAACGGCTGGGCCTGGTGGTGCGCGGCGCGCTCACCCCGCTCGGCGACGCGCTCGCCACCGGCGGCCCGGCCGCGCTGAGCGACCTGGCCGAGCAGATGTGGCAGGTCACCACCACGGCCACCATCCAGGCCGACCACACCGTCATCGCCACCGGCCTGACCGCCCCCGACCTGACCGCCCTGCTCGACAGCTGCGCCGACCTGGAATCCAGCGACCCGCACGCCCGCATCTGGCGGCTGAGCCCGGCCAGCGTACGCCGCCACCTGGACACCGGCGCCACCGCCGACGACCTGCTCACCGCACTGCTCGCCATCGCCCCCGCCGGGATCCCGCAGGTCGTCCGCTACCTGATCAGCGACGCCGGACGGCGGCACGGAGGAGACGTGCGCGTCAGCGCGGGCGTGTGCGTGGAAACAGCCGATGAGGCCACCGCCGAGCAGATCCTCACCGACCCCATGCTGGCCAGGTTGCACCCGCGCCGGGTCGGCTCATGCGCGCTGTTGTGCGCCGGCGACCTCAACACCGTCCTGGCCCAACTGCGCTCTGCCGGGTATGCGCCGATCGCGCAGACCATCCAGGGATCTCCTCTGCTGTCCGCCCAGCGTTCCGCTCGGCCGTCACCCTCGGGGGGTGGCGCCCCCGATACGGCCGGTCAAGCAACGCCGGCAGGGACACCCTCCGTCAGCCGGTCCGCAGCGTCTCCTCTCGATCAGCTCGCGATCCTGATCGACGACTCAGACGGAGAGGAAGCGCTGCAGGGGACGGCGGCTGAGCTTTCCGCGGCCGCGCCCATCCTGTCCGCCGGCGACTGCCGCACCCTGGCCAGCGCGATCACCGACCGGTCCGCGATCGTGATCGAGTACAGCGCAGCGTACGGCACCGTAACGGCCACCGTCCGCCGCCCCGGGCTGGAGCGCCGTTACGGTGCGATGCGGCTGATCTCGCTGCGGACCAACGGACAACCAGACCACAAGACCGATGTGGCGCTGAACCAGGTCGAAAGAGTGCTCCCGCACAGCCCCAAGACGTCTCGGGCACGGCGAACCAGCTCGTGAACGAAGTACAGGATAGTGCCGGAGACCGCGCCGACTGCGAAGCTTCGCCGTCGGGGAGCTGATGTCGCATGAGCACACTCCCCTCTGACGGGACTTCACGCGGATCGCTCCTGACGGGACTGGGCGGCAGGGGACTCCTGCTCTCAAATCTGCTCGCGTTCCAGGTCCTCCAGTGAGAGCCCCGCGTCGGTCAGCCGCCTGCTCAACAGCTCGACGAGCTCTTCGTCCTGCTGCACGACCCTCCACGCCTTACGCCGCCTGACCTTAGGCTCCTCGCCCTCCTTCGGCTGGTACCGATCGCCGCCGCGCCAGAGCGCGACCGTCCGGACCGATTCGCGGGTGAACTGCGTCCCGCGCATGGTCTTACCCGTCGCCTGGAACAGCACTGTCCACACCCCGGGCAGGGCCGCGACGAGCGCCTCCTCGAACACGCCGGGCGCGGCCTCCGGCAGCGCGACGGTCGCGGCCGCACCCGTCGGGTCGGTGACCACCGCCCGCACCTCAGCGCGATGCGACATTGGGACGTCGTACTCGGAGAGCGTGACGCGGAGCCGCAACTCGGCGCCTGGCTCGAAGGAGTCCTGCCGGACCTCGGCTTGCATGCGCAGGTCCGAGGACGCGTGGACGAGCAGCGTGCCCCACAGCCCATCGCGGAGGATCTTCCGAGCGTCTTCGCGGCTGAGCTTGCCGTCTGCGGAGATCGCCTCCCTGACGGCCTGTCCCGACAGGTGGAACCGTGCCAGCCACTGCCCAGCGTGTGGGCCTGCCCCGATGGGGACCGGCAGCGTCAGCCGGTAGTACTCGACCTGATCGGCAAGTTTGAAGTAGTTGCGTCCGGTCAGCGTCGACACGAAGGCGGGGTCAACCACGTCCCCGTCCGGCGTGATCAGAGTCATCTCCACCAGCCAGGGGTGCTGCGTCAGGAACATGACGTCGGTGACGAAGTCCGTCTCGGCGAGGAGGAAAGGCACGTCCACGGTGGTGTCTGGGGGCACGGTGACCGGCGGGTCCACGACGATCTGGTCGTTCTTGACACCGGCGAGGACTTGCAGGAAGTACTTCGCCAGTTTGTAGCGGCTGTCGGTGTTCAAATCGTCGGTGAGCAAGCAGAAGCCGCCGGTGCCGTTGGTGACGCCCGTCAGGGTCGCCGGACGGATGTTCTCCGCCCGGCCGAGTGCCACCGCGTAGGTCCGGTCCGTGATCGACGGCGCCACGTCGGAGATGAACTTCAACCTGTTCTCGTAGCCGTCGGTGAAGACCACCGTGGCCTTGAGATCGTAGTCCGAGACCGGGTTGAGCTCGCTCTGTCCCAGCTCGATACCGTCACCGATCGACGTGGCGCCGTTGATGTTGACCGCGAACGTGGTGACAGCGGAGCGCACGGAGTCTCGGACGGGGTCGAACAGAGTGGGCTCCGCGAGCGGTCCGGCGGGCGGGGACACCACCGTCGAGGCGTCGTGATCGAAGCCGACAATGCCCACGCCGTCGCCTTCGTGGACGGCCTCGACGAGGATTCCGGCGGAGTAGCGCAACACGTCGATCCGCTCGTGTGTGTCGACCCCCGACGAGGAGCTCATCGACCCGGAACGGTCGAGGACGAGCATCACGCAGGCGGTCTTGCGCGAGACGCTGTTGGCGGTGATCGGAATGGTCCACTCCTCGCCGGTCTCGTTGTGGCGGACGGTGATGCTGTCCGATGCGCTGGTGCCGGGCGCGCCCCCGGTGAACGCGATCCACAGGTAGCCCTCCTGCAGCACGGCGTAGTTCGCCGTGCCGCTGAGGCTCTCGGTGGTACCGACCGGCATGCTGAACGGCGAGGCGGGTGCGGTGACCGTGGAGAACGTCGACGGGTAGAGGCTGTGGACGTCCCATCGGACGGCTCGGAACGTCGTCTCGCCCTCGGGCACGTCGAGGAACTCGATCCGGTCGGTGACGAGGTCGACCGTCCACGCCGCGCGTCGCACCGCCGCGGCGGCGTCGATCCGGCCAACGCCGTACCACTCGCTGAAGAACGGGCCCTGGTACGCCGGGTCGCTCGAGATGCGCCCCGCCACGTCCCGCCAGCGCCCGACCGCGTCCGTCTGACCCGTGTCGATCTTCAGCGCGGTCGCCCGCAGGATGTCGCCGACCTGATACCAGGCCAACTGCGGGTTGACGGAGTACATGAGCGCCGCGACGCCCGCCGTCTCGGGAGTGGCGTAGGAGGTTCCGCCGAAGTCGGTGCGGTACTGCCGTGGCGCGAAGGCGACGGTCGTCCCGTTGGCGAAGCCGGCCGGCAGTGCCATGTCAAGGGTGATTCGTCGCGTGCCCGCGTTGATGGCCACGATGGTCCGGCCGCGGGAGGCCGTGTTGCCCACGGGCCCGATCAGCGCCGAGCCGCCGACCACCGCGCCTGCGACGCTGGTCACATCGATTGTGGTGGCTCCCGCCCCGCTCGCGGCCGACAAGGTCGTCGTCGTGGCGGCCTGTCCGGGAATGGCGGTGCCTCGAGGGGTCGTGCGGTGCGTTGCGGTGAAGGCCCCGAATTTTTGCGGCGGGTTGTGGCTCGCGGGGCGGCTGTCGTTGGACGGCGCGCAGAAGTCGACCGTCGAGCCGAAGTTGCTGTAGGTCGCCTTCACCTCGGTGACACCGTCGTTAGCGAGGGAGGACGCCGCGACCCCGTAGCAGCGACCGTACATGCTCCACGGCCGACGGTTGGTGGTGTCGAGGTCGACGTTGTCGTTGCCGGCCGAGAAGAACAGGGCGGTGCCCCTGCCGCCGCGTCCATGGTCGGTCACCGCGTCAAATGTGTCCTGCATCAATAGAGAGATGGGGCTGTCGACACTGAAGCCGAAGCTGTTGGTGATGACGTCCACGCCGTCGGTGAGCTGGGCGGGGAAGCCGCTGGTCGAGCTGTCGGGATCGAGACCGGCGAGCCACAGGTACATCTCGGAGTAGCGCACCTCGTCGCCACCGCGCCTGGCGGAGATGAGGTGGCAGTTGCCGGCGACACCCGCTATACCCTCGCCGTTGTCCGTCGCTCCGGTGGCCGCAGAGGCGCAGCACATGCCGTGGTCCGACCTGATACCGGTGTTGGTCGCGTTGTTGTTGGCCACCATCCTGTTGAAGTCGAACAGCTGCGCGATCTTCGCGGTGCCGTCGGTGAGGGTGACCGCGACGCTCGGGTGCCCGGCGTCGATGCCGTTGTCGACCACCGCGATGGTGACCGCCGGGTCGCCGAAGGTGGCGGTGGCGTTGAGATCGCGCAGCACCTGCCAAGCGTCCGGCAGCCCGATGAGGCGGTGACTCCACTGCTGCGGGAACAGGAAGTCGCCGGGCGTCACGGCGTCGTCCTCGACCGTCGTCACGAGGTTGGGCTCGGCGTATCGCACGCCGGGTTCGGCGGCGACCGCGTCGACAAGGTCAAGCAGCTCGTAGCCAGCGCCGGTGGGCGACCGGAAGACATACGTCCGGGGCAGGGCGCCGAACCGCTTGACGACCTCGAGACCGTGGCGGGAGGCGACCTCGTCGGGGTCGACGTCGTCGCTGAGGAAGGACACGACCATCGAGTCGGTGAGGAAGGAGGCGCCGCGATCGGTGAGGGCGACGAGCGCCCCGATCTGCTCGACGCCCTCCAACCCCATCGCCCGCTCGTTGAGGCGGCGCACGGCCTGGTCGAGCCGCTGAGCCCGGCCCGGCGACACCTCCCGGACCACGTTGTCCGGCTCGTCGCTCTCTTGGCGCAGCTCCGGCATCCGCAAGACCACGACCTGCTCGTCGTCGAAACGGATCAACTGCGAGGCGTCGCCGTTCAGCCTCTCGACATCACGCACCGTGTCGTCCTGCCCGGACGGACGGCTGAGCCGTACACCGACGGCGTCCACGACGGGCCGGAACGGGACGCGCACCCGGCCCCGATTGTAGTGCGGCCATCCGGCCGGTCCCAGGACGAACTGCTCGACGCCGTCCGAACGCGTGGGGTAGCCGCCGCCGATCTCGCGGGAGTCGGGCGCGTAGCCCTGGGCGATGACGACGATGGCGGCCGGTTCCAAAGGGGAAACATCGAAGCGCGCCTGCCCCTTGCGGTCCGTGGTGACCGTCACCTGCTCTCGGGAGTTGTCCAACCGGGTCACCCGGGCGTCCACCACAGGCGAGCCGTCGTGGGACGTGACCGAGACCATCAGCGCCGATGCGTTCATACCTAGCCCCCACGTCTGTCAGCATTTTGCGCGAAGCCGGTGATACGGATGACACCAACACTATGCGATGAAAGCTATACAGACAGTGACCGGCGCAATGGCCAAATGTCGGCCCACCAGAGGTGTAAAGGCTGGCACGCCCTCGCTGTACGGCCACGCTGTGGCGTCCGCGCCAGATACGTCGACGTGGATTTCGGCGATGCACGCCCTGGAGGCGCTGGCTCGCCGACTGTGTCGGCTTGGCCGCCACCTTGACGCACTCGAGGCCGCCTTCGCCGCGATAACCGGAGAACCGTTGCGCGAGTCCGCGCATGCCGCCTTGATCGAAATCTTCCTGGCCGAGGGCAACGTGGCCCAGGCGCGCCGTCAGCTTGAGCGGTACGCGGCCCTGCTGTGGTCGGAGATGGCGATCAGGCCCTCGGCCGAGCTGACGAAGGTCGTCGCGTCCCAGAGGAGCCCGCGCGCCCCCGTCCCGGAGGGCTCGTATGGGGTGCGGACCACGGCGTGGGGCGCCGACGGCTAGCGGGCGTTCGATCATCCGCATCACGCTGGTCAGCCTCGACGCGTAGCGCAGGTCCGTAGCGTAGCCGGCCGCGACGCCCGCACGTGCGAACGCGTACGGGTCGTTCAGGTGAGCAAACGCCAGCGCGTACCGTTTTTTGTTCCGCAGGAAGGCGAGCCGTATGCAGAGAACCCCTCGGCCGGTGACCCGTAGGCCCGGAACCAGTCCTTGACGACGTAGTCGTACTTGCCCGTCCGGCCTGTAGGATCCGCAACTCGGTGTCGGATGGCAACCTCTGGACCTGCGCTTAGCGGCGAATCCGCATGATCTGTCGGACCTGACCATCCGCGCGGGCGTGTCGAATCCTCTCGCCATGCGATCTGGTCGGGACGCTGAGGTGAGAGCGCCGACATTCAGCCCCTGCCGGTCCGTCTCGGCATGTCGAATCCGACAACTACCTGACACGGAGGCGCGGATTTCGACAGCAAAACGCGGATCCTACACGGCCGCAGGGGCTCGCCGAGCCAACAGCCCGTTACGATCGTTATCTTGGGTAGTCAAGCGAAATAGCTGGTCAGTTGCTTGAAGGCCTGTCCGGGCACGTTAGGCAAGTAGCCTGGCCGCGGCTGCAGCGCCGGCGCCGCTGCTCGATTCGCTCACGTACTCGGTGAAGACGGCGAGCGAGGCGCTGGCCGCCGCCGTGTGACTATCCGGTGCCCAGAGAGACGCCCGTCGCCCTGGCCGTCTCGGGGCTCTGAGTGTGCCGGAACGGAAACGTACGCCAAGGCCTCCGGGTCAGCGCGCCGACCCGCTCGCAGAACTCCCCGAGGGCGTCGCCACCTGCCCACTCGGCCGCCAGGGGGCGGCCTTCTTGGACGTCGTGCTCTGCGAAAATCATGCGAACCCCTCACCGGAGCGGGCTGATGGATGAGCACGCAGTGTAATCATTTGCGTACCGATGCTTGCCGAATCTTCAGGTTGACCAGCCCTTCAGGTCATTGATTATCGTCGCTGCCCGAGCGATATTTCCGGGGAAGGTTCTGCATGGTCAGGGAGGTAGGCATGGCAGTTGTTAGGGACAAGAGCCCCGAGGCCATCGCCGATCTCTACGAACGGTGGACGCTCGACGTCGTCCTCTGCCTCGGGCCAGCCTGCGCGGTGCTCTGCCAGGACAACCCGCAACAATTCAAGGCCGTGCCCCCGGCTGTCCTCACCACCCTCGCCGACCTGCGGTACCGCACTGGCTACGACAGTTCCTTCCTTGCCGAGCAGCAGCGCAAGGGGATGCTTGTCCCGCTGCTCGGCGACAGCGACGGCGCGAAGTCGGGCGACCGATCCTGTCCGTTCCACCGGACCGCTGACGCGGTGCGTACCCGCGCCAAAGACTTCGTCCAGCGTGTCTTCACCACAGGCGAGCAGCAGTTGCGGGATGCCTTCCGTGATGCGGTGACGGCCTTTCATGGGTACCTGACCACCGTGCAGGGCACCGTCGTTGACGATGCCAACGTCCGCAACGCCAAACACTTCGACACGGTGGTGGGCATCCTGCGGACGCCGGCGTTCGCCGCGGGGCTGGGCCTGCAACCGGCGCCGGCGGCGCCGTCCAGTTGGCCGCTCGACGCGTCCTGGGATGGCAACGGCGCCTTCCTGATCCAGGCGATCACCCAGCATCCGCGGGCCGGCTGGGGGAAGCCACCGGTCACCGACTCGGAGTTCCTGCAGGCACAGCGCATCGCTACCTACGGCGCAGCGACCATCGACGCAGTGCTGAAGGACTCGGTGCTCAAGACCACGCCAGCGGTGGACGGCACCATCGGACTCGCCTACAAATGGTGGACCGCCATCGCCGAGCTCAACGGGGTGTCCAGCTCCGCCACGCGCTGAGCTGGCCTGCCATGCCACAGTCCCGCATCATGATCGGCCGGCAAGAGACCGCGACAACCGGCCTCGTCGGCACGCTGAACCAGTTCCGGCAGCGGCGACCGGCGCTGCCGTCGCCCTTTCCGGATCACCCAGCCGCCGACCTCGCTGCCGCGCTGCAGGGCCACTTGCGGCTGCGGAAACTTGCCGTTTTCGCCCGGGCCTTCAGCACCGGTGACGTCCTCACCCAACTGCCGCTGTACGCGAGCGCACACCTGACCGTCGCCTCGAAAGCCTGGAGCCAACAACGCAGCATCCCGCTCGGGCAGCTCGGCACCGATCACGTCGGCTACGCGTCATTCGATCTGTCGGCCGTCGCTGATCTCCAGACGCTGCTGCCAATCGCCGAGACGGCGCCGCCGGGTACCTCCACGAACGAGGTCACGGTGACCCTGCGCCTGCTGGTGCTGCCGTTCGGCGACGACCAGTTGGCCTTCGAGGCGCTGGAGAGGGGCGACAGCGACGGCGAGGTCGTGGTGGTGCGGTACGAGATTACCGACGAGGACCTCGCCGGCCGGACCCTCGGGCCACCGCTGATCTCGATGCAGGACCCCGGGATCGACGACTGGCGGCTCTCGCCCAGCTCATTCGCCTCGTCCGGCGCCCGGCTGGTCGGCGAGGCCGGGTGCGAGGACCTCTACCCCGCCAACATCGCCGCCTACCAGTACCGGCTCCACCAGTTGCTGCGCCTCGTGGACGAGGGAGCCTACCGGCCGCTGGAACAATTCAAGCTCGGCGGCATCCGGTACGGCTACCTGCTGGAGTACCGCAACGAATGGTTCCCAATCGGACACTCGCTCGGCCGTGTCCTCTACAGCCTGCCGCTCGCACCGGCAGAGCGGGTGAACCTGGCGCTGGTTGATTGGTCTCGCACCGACGGGTCCAGCAGGGTGGAGGACACGACGTTCAGTGAGGAGCTCACCCATGATCAGTCCCGCGACCGGCTGGTCGCTGAGACGGTCGAGGCCACCATCCGGGAGCACCAGTCCGGGCGGTCAGGGATGTTCGGCCTGTCGTCAAGCGTCCTGGTCCCGGCCGGCGGAGCGCTGGTCGGCGGGGCGCTGAACCTCGGCGGGGCTGCGTCCTCGTCGAAGGGCAGCCGGTGGATCTCGGCGGAGACCACCCAGGATCTGACCGACGGCTTCCATCAGGCCTCCACCGCGGTCCGTCAGCTGCGCTCCACGGTGGTCATCCAGGCCGGGCAGGAGGAGAGCGGCCGGTTCGAGACCCGTACGGTGACCAACCACAACCACTGCCACACGCTGACGATCATGTATTACGAGGTGCTCCAGCACTACCGGGTGGTCACCCGGTACCTGCGGCGCCGCCCGGTGCTGTTCATCCCGGGCCTTGAGATCACCGGGGACCCGTTGCAGGTGGAGTCGTACGTGCTGGCCCACCGCCGGGCTCTTGAACGGGCGCTGCTGGACACCCGGCACCTGGCCGGTTTCCCCGCGCTGGTGCGCAAACGGGCGGCGGAGCAGGCGCTCGCGGACGCCCGCACCAAGTGGGCCAGCATGCAGGCCATCCGCCATCATTGGCTGTTTCGCCGGTTCATCCTGGTTTTCACCACCGGCGACCTCGGCACCCAGAACAGCCCGTACGTGAACCTGTTCCTGACCGACGGCCGCAAGCTACGGCTGAGCCAGACCGAGCCAGCCGACACTGGAACATCCAGCCGGTACTACTTCGGCGCGCCTGGCAGCAGGCCGTTCGACGTGGAGCGACTCAGCACCTTCGTGGCCGAGCTGAGCGAGTCGGTGGCGTGGCGCGACATCCGCGGCTTCACTGTCGGCTTGCACACCGACGACTTCTCGTCTTCTGACTTGGGCTGGCGGCTTGCCCGGCTGCGAGTACTTGGCCTCTCCGAGGACGGCTCGACCAGCCTGCTGCTCGACCGGGCGTTCGACATCGTGCTCGGCGTGGAACACCCGGAAGTGCCGGTGGTTCCCGCGCCACAGAGTGAGGCGGATCCCGAGCCGGTCCTATCGGACTTCATCAAGGCCGAGACCCTGACCACGGCGAAACTGCTGATGGAGCATCTCGACGCCTTCGACGCGCACTACCGCACCGCGCTGACGGCCGACGCCGATCCGATCGCCCGGTGGGAGAAGTTGTCCCAGGAACGGCTTGGCCCGTACACAGTCGCCGACCTGCTGGCCGACAACACTGTAGTGGGATCGGCCGGGAAGGAGCTCGCGCTGCCGCTGTCGCAGAAGGGCGACGACGTCGTCCGCCAATACCTGAAGCTCGACGACGACGACGACGCCATGGCCGGCATCATCGCCGCCGAGCGGCTGGTCGGCCTGCCTACCCGCGGTGTGTTCGCCGAGTCCAAATTGGGCCGGTGCTCGGCCTGCGAGGTCAAGGACGACACCCGCTTCTGGGACTGGCAGACCTCACCCGTCCCGGAGGAGGCACCGCAGATCGCCCCGGTCGAAGCCGCGTCCCGCTATCAGCAGCCGGGAAACCTCTCACCGTCGGCCTTTCCGGCCCCGATCGTCGGCATCGCGACGCCGCCGGCGGCACCGGACCCGGTCGCGATGGCGAACGCATTGCAACTGCTCGGTAAGGGGGATGTGTTCCGCGACATGTCGGGCAAGGAGCAACTGGGAACACTGCTCACCAGTATGTCTAAGAGCACCACTGACGCGGTGTCGGCGTTCAGTGGCAACCAGCGGGAGAACCAGTTGACCGACAAGATCCTCGGCTCGGATGCCCTCTCCGGCGACCAGAAGGCCGATCTCATGGGGACTCTGCTCGGGAAACAGCCTTCGGAAGCTCCCTCACCCTCTCCGGCGGCGACTTCCTCGCCATCGCCGTCGGAATCGCCGAAGCCCGCCGCGCCCGCCAAGCCCGGCAAGGCACGGCCGCAGAAGACAGAGATCCAGTTCCACGTGCACTCCCCCCAGTTCGGGGACTTCCTGTTCGAGATCCACCGCATTCAGATCTCCGGCGCCGCTGGCTCCGAGCCGTTGACCTTCGACTTCCAGGTGAGTGGGGACAACGGATTCCTGGCGGTGTCCGACCCGCGCATTCCCCGGCAGGGACGGGTGCACATCGAAGGCCTCCGGTACGTACCGGTCTCCGCATATCCGAAGGACCAATACGAGAAGGAGCGGAATTACACGCCGGACTACTGGTGGTCAATCCCAGAAGCGAACATCGCGTACACCATGGACGAGGGGACGAAGTCGATGACCCTGGCCATGGAGCCGCAGCTTGAGGTGGAACCGTTCACCACGGGCCAGACCGAGGAGTTTGCCAATTTCAAAGAGCACACTCAGCAGCGCGGATGGGCGGTCGGTCTGAATGGCGGCGGCAAGTCCAAGATCATCTCTGGCATGGCGGAAATCGCCGCGGCGATCGGCGGCAAATATGAAAGTCAGGATACGGACATCGAAGTGCACGCGGATGCGACGAGTCACTCAAGCTCATGGACGTGGATGGTCTACATCCAGACCGGCGCGGTGGTCTGGAGCGCCCTCAACGGCACTACCGGTTGACTGAGGTCTTCACCCGGGGCGCCACCACTTCTCGGAGTCCGAGATCGCGTTCCAGTCATCGGTGACGATGTCGGCGGCCGCGGGCGCCGCGGTGGAGTTCGAGCGCGCCGCGGTCACCGCCGAGCAAGTCGTGACCTACAACCTGCCGACCGTTCCACCCAAGACGACTGACCGACGCTCGTTCTCCGGCACCGCCACCACCCAGCCCGAGGCCCTGCCTTCCGACATCGATCGTTACCCGCCGGACTCGGCGAGGTCGTGACCGCGGTTGGGGGCGTAGAGGAGGCACTGAAGGTCTTGAAGCAGGCAGCCGGCGAGTAGCCGTTCACTCGCAGCCGCCTCGCCGGTGGCCGCTCATCAGCCAGCCACCACCAGCTGCATGATCCCGCGTCGAAGGCTTTCGCCGACCTGAGAAATCCGCTCGGATCCGTGCGGCCGGGCGCAAAGGGCGGTGAGTGACCGGCGCTCTCCGCATGGCTTGATTACTGAGGTAGTCCCAGGGCGTGGCTGGCCTGCTGGATTTGATCTTGCCAGATCCACAGCCGGTGCTGTGGCGGCACCTGGTGGTAGCCGTACAGCCCCACGTTTTGCAGGTTCTGCAGGTCGATGCAGACGCGCCGGTAGGCCTTGTCGATCGTCTTGGCGGGATCGATGAGGTTCTTGACGCCGAGCTTGATGCAGGCGCGGTACTCGTATCCCAGGAGCAGGTCGTGGCCGAACTCCGCCCACGCGCCGAGTTTTCCGGTCCAGGCGGTATCGGCGGCATCCAGCAGCAGGGCCAGGTCGGCGTCGCGGGGGATGGAGGGGTAGATCAGGAACATGGCTGCCCAGCCGGAGGCGACCATGTCGAGGTTCATGGTGCGCCGGTCCGGGTCGCTGGGTGGCGGCAGAGGGTCGGCGGCGCTGCCAGCAAACCATGGGGTGAGGTAGCCCAGGATGCGGCCGTTGTCTTCAATGAGCTCGCCGGTGGCGATGACGCGGGCCTTGCGCTCGGTGCCGTCCGGTCGGGTCAGGCGGCGCTGCTTGAGGGCCTGGAGTTCGGCAGTGGCGCGGTTGCCCGCGGCGATATGCCGGGCGGCGGCGTCGGGCGTGATCCGTCCGATCAGGTAGTCGCGCAAGTCTTGGGGCAAGGCGTCGTATGTGCCGTCCATCAGCCTGGTCCGGCACCGGTCCAAGGTCGCCTGAGCGGTGACCGGTGGCCCTGCCACGTGTTCCTTTTCCGGGGTGTCGATCGACACCATGCGGACGGTGGCGCGGATGTCGACGGTGTCGCCGTCGATGATGGCAAGCAGCAGTTCTTCATCCAGCGGACGGCTGACCGGCGTGAAATGGAAGGCGACCATCGCGAGCCCCTGCCTGTGTCGATGACCTTGGGCTCCTGACGCTACGCCGCACCCTGGGCAACGGGCATGAGTACGCGCTACCCATGACGTGAACTTAAGGCAATGGCGAGACCGTGATTCCAGAGACGGCGAGGCCAACGGCACACAGCACCTGACTAGCCGGGCGATGGAGGCGATGGTCGCGGCCGTCTGCCCGAGCAGGGCGCGGGCGTGCCGAACCTGCTCGGGCGGCCCGGATGCTGACCGCGGGCGCGGGCGGTGGCCAGGCTCAGCGTGTCGGGTGGCACGCCGCGCACCAGGGCCGCCAGGTCCGCGCATGGCCCCCGGGCCCAAGCCCCGCATCGTTTGGGTGCTGGCCAGCCGCCACGCCGACATCCACATATGCCGTACCAGCTAATGCAATCGAGCGACCACTGCCCGAGCGCTATCAGCTGCGAGATCTAGGGGGTACGTGCGCGTCTATCTCACTGATCAGGTTTTGCACGCTGTGGGAGCGTTGGGTGTGACTTTCGCTGATCTGCGGCCGGGATCTTCGGCGCTATTTGGCCGGACCGAGCTCGTGAGGCGAGGAGATTCCGTGCGGTGGTGCCCTTGAGCTCCTGGGGAAACGCGCCATTGATCGTTATCGCGCCGGACATATCCCTCGATGTTCGAGCCGGAACCAGGTCTCCGCACCCGCTGCTTCCTGCCTCTCGCGTGGCCAATTAGCGCCGAAGATCCCGGCCGTTGAGCGTTGAAAGTCACATCCCCGGGCGGCATCCGCCTCGCTCATCGCGGTCTTTCTGAGCTGCCGCCGCCGAGCCGGGCGGCCATCCGGTAGGCGGCGTGTGCGTCGAGTTTCTTGGTGCCGTGGTTGTCGGGCTGGGTGGTGAGCGGGGAGGCGTGGCCCAGTTCTAGGCGAACGCCGTAGACCGCACACGGGCGACCAGCGCACCGCGGCGGGTCGGCACGGCCAGCGGCCCGCCGCATGCGCCGTGGGAGCAGCTTGAACCAGTCCGCCGCCTCAATGAGGGCCGCCAGGACGTCGCCGGCAGGCCCCACCACCGCCCACTCAGTCGCGGTCCACAGCAAGGACTGGCGGCGCGCCCTGCACGCCGTGCACAGTCGCGCCGGGTCGATGTCCCGGAGCCGGTGAAGGCGATTCAGGGTGAGGCGTGGCTGTAGGGCTCGGACTGTAGTGGGTCGGCGCTCAGGTGGGGACCGCCGACAAGGTCGCTCTCCGAGGCGCGCAGCGCCGCGGCGAGCCCGGCGATGTACGAGCGGCGATCTAGGGCGGACAGCCCGCGCTCGATGTTGGATAGGTGACTGATACTGGGCCCTGCCAGGCCAGCGACTTGGGCCAGGGTCATCTTGCGCCATGTGCGCAGGATTCTCAGCCGGGCACCGATGGTCGTGTTCTCGGTGTGCATCAAGACCTCCTAGCTCGCGTCTTCAGGCTACGTGCGCCGCAGGACGTTGTCCGGGGCGTCGAGCCAGATGCTGTGCCCGTCGGGAGTCACCGTCATGCCGAAGCGGGTTCGTCCGGGTCGCCCGCTACGCACCCACCGGAAGTAGGCGTCCACGGCTTCGTCCCATACGGGCCGCTCACCTACCTGCACAACCGGGTACACCTCGTCGCCGGGGCGCCAGGCGATCATCGCTCGTTCGGCGGGGTCGGCCGGGTTGGTCAGCCAGGCCTTGAAGCGGCCGCCGTCTTGTTTCTTGGTGCGCAGGTGCAGCCCGGTGAGCGCGGCGATGGCCAGCGTGGCGCCGGGCGGCGCGCAGGCGATGGTCCGCGGGTCTACCCGGGTGCTCTGCTGGTGCAGTGATGCCGCGTCCGGCTTCGGCGGATATGTCGTTCGCTGGGAGCGCATCATCATGTAGGACGCGAACCCAGGAAAGCCCCCCTGGGCGGTGCCGTCCGGCAGGACGGTGAGCTGCAGGGCATGGTTCGCGCCGAAGCCGGGGCAGTAGGGCGCCACGATGACGGCGCCGGGCCGGCACTGCTCGATCCAGGCGTACGGCAGCGTGTGGATGCCGCAGGTGACGTGCACGCGGTCGAAGGGGGCACGGTCAAGGCAGCCCTCGGCGCCATCGCCGACGAGGAGGTGCGGGTGCGCGCCGGCCTCGCCGAGGTTCTTGGCGGCCTGCTCGGCGATGGCCGCGTCCACTTCGATCGAGGTGAGGCTGCCGTGCTCGCCGAGCAGGTGGCAGAGCAGGGCGGCGGTCCAGCCCGTTCCCGTGCCGACCTCGAGAATGCGATGCCCCGGGGCGGGATTGAGAAGCTCCAGGAAGTTGGCGACCGTTCCCGGCGCGCTGCTGGAGGAGGTGTAGCCGCCGTCGCCCTGCCCGATAGTGGTGGCGCCGTCGTCCAGCTGGGTGACGATAGGTTCGGCGGAGTAGACGGCGCTCCACCAGGCGTCGGGGTCGGTGTCCCGGTCGATCACCGTCTCGTCGCCATCGGCGCAGACCAGAGCCCGCGCCGGAATGAACAGGTGGCGCGGGACGGCCTGGAACGCCGCCTTGACCGGAGTGGCCAGGTCGGCGCGATCACGGGTGACCGCGCCGATCAGCACGCTCATCAGCGACCCGATGCGCGTCTGCGGAGGGAGAAAGGTCACTACGTCTCGTTGCCCTCATGCGCTCCGCCGCCAGTGGGCTTGCCATCAGGATCCTTCGGCGCATTGTCGGTGTCGATTTCCTCATAGGTGTGCGGGTCGCCTTCGTGCTTACCGGCCATTCCAGAGGTCCCTCCCCATCGAGAATGCTCACCGCGACCGTATGGCTACAAGGCGTAAGACGGCAAGAGCGGAGACGGCAGCTGGAGTCCGTCCACAAAAGGTCAACCGGCACACCGGCTGCCGTCGGTGATCTCGTTGGATCGCCTGAGCGCAGACTCTGCCATGCGTTGGCGGAGTTGGGCGATCACGGCGGAGTTGGGGTCAGCGTGTTCGAGGATTTGGCACAGGGCACTGCTGCGTGTCGCGATGGCCACCGCCTGCCGTGATGTGGTCAGCGCTATGAGGCCGTGAGCGACGGCCTCTTCAGGATCACCCAGACGGGCGCATGCGATGCCCAGATCCAGTGCGGTGATCGCTCGCCGTGTTGGGGAAGCGGTGGGATCTTGCTCGTAGACCTCCATCGCCTGCGCCCCGAACATCCGCGCCTGCTCGTAGTGGCCCAGCCACAAGCTGGATGTCGCAGCGGCCGACAAGGCCCGTACCGCGTCGGCGGTGAACAGCCCTGCCGCGTGCGCCGGGTACCGCTCAGCCTGGCGGCGCAGCCGCCCGAGGGCTTCGTCTGCGGGGGTGGTGTGACCGAGCCTGGCATGGGCGCGCGCGAGCTGGCCGGTCAACCGCACCTGAGCGGCGCTGTTGGCTGGCGCCGCGGCCATGCCGTGCTGAGCGGCGCGCAGGGCTTGGTCAGGTTGCTCCTCATAAAGCCACGTCGTGGCGGCCACGTCCCAGGACCATGCCACCGCCTCGGCGTGGTCGGCCTGGTCCGCGTGGTGGCGTGCGTCGCTCGCGTACGCGAGCGCGGCCCGCACGTCACCCCGATCGTGGGCGGCCCAGGCGATCACCAGCGACAGCCACGCCGCGGTGACGTACAGTTCCCGACGTTGCCGCAGCGTCATGCGCCCTTCGAGCAACTGCGCGACGTGATGGCGGTCGCGGCGGGCGTCCTGCCACAGTTCACCGGCGCTGTAGCGGGCGTAGTCGCGCCCGTAGCCGCTGACGGCCTCACGCAAACGCGCCAGGCTGGCCGCCCCCAGATCGGTCTGCTCGCTTCGGCGAGTCAGCTCCCACGCCTCATCTTCAGCTCTGGCGAGCAACCCGCCCGCGACGAGCGCGGTCCCCAGACGCAGAGCGTCCCGGCGATTCGTACGATCACCTCCCGATAGTTGCCGACCTGGCGCGTCCTGCCAGGATCGCCACAGCTCTCCCGCGGCCGACAGCGCCGCCTCGGCGCGGCGGACGAAGTCTTCGCTGGCCCGGTAACGGCCGGACTCGATGTGGCTGATGTAGGACCGGTCATAGCCCATCGCTTCCGCGAGGGCCCTCTTCGTCATCTTGCGGCGGTTCCGCCATAACGCCAAGACAACGCCGAAGGCGTGCTGTTCCTGATCGGGGGTGGCCTCCATGCCCCCATGGTCCTCCGGTGCATCCGTGAGTGAAAGGTGAGTGAGCGGCACTCACCATGACCTCACCAGCCGTGGCCGGGGTCTGCTGGCAGACGACCAGTACACCCCCGATCATCGGAGACTCGCGTGTCCCTGCTCACCGACGCCCACGAACTCGCGCTCCCCGGCCAAGGCCGCATCGGCGTGCTGACCGGCGGCCGCTCCCGCGAGCGGGCGCGCTCGCTGCTGTCCGGCAACACCGCCCACGCGGGGCTGCTGCGGCTCGGGCTGTCCGCCGTCCTGATCGACACCAGCGAGCCCGGCTTCCTCGACCAGCTGCGCGAGATCGACGTGGCCATGCTCGCCATCGCCGGCCAGTACGGCGAGGACGGCAAACTCCAGGGCCTCCTGGAGCACCTCGGCATCCCCTACACCGGCTCCGGGGTGCTGGCCAGCGCGCTGGCGATGCACAAGACCGCGGCCAAGACGATGGTCGCCGCGGCCGGCGTCACCGTGTTGCCTGGCTGCGACATCGACGCCGAACGACCTGCCGAGCTCGTGGCCAAGGACGTGACCGAGGCCCTTCCCCTGCCGATCATCATCAAGCCGGTGTCCGAGGGCGGCTCCATCGATATGCGGCTGAGCCGCACCGAAGACGACGTCGCCGCCGCGGTGGACGAGCTGCGCACGGCCGGACAGGCGCTGTTCGCCGAGCGGTTCCGGACCGGCCTGTCGGTGACCGCAGGAGTGCTGGACGACGGCGAGCACCTGCAGGTCCTGCCGCTCCTGGAGACCCGGCCGAAAGGCGACTTCTACGACTACCCCACCAAGAACAACCCCGACGCTTTTGTCAACGTGTGCCCCGCCGAGTTGCCAGCGCGGGCGGAGGAGGCGGTCAAGCGGCACGCGCAGACCGCACACCGCACACCGCGCGCTGGGCTGCTCGGGGTACTCGCGCAGCGACTTCGTCGTCGCCGATGGCGATCAGGTCTGGTGGCTGGAGACCAACACCCTGCCGGGCCTGTCGGCCACCGGGAACATGGCCACCATGGCCGCGGCCGACGGTATCGGTTACGACGCGCTGATCACGTTCATCCTGTCCACCGCCCTGACGCCGCACGGCTACCGGCCCTGAACGGAGGCGTCGACGTGATCGGCATCGATGACATCCGCACCGCCGCCGCCCGCCTGGCCGGGCACACCGCCCGCACGCCCGTGCTGGGCGCGCCGGCGCTGGACGAGCTGTGCGGCGCCCCAGCGCTGTGCAAGGCCGAAAACCTGCAGCGCACCGGCTCGTTCAAGCTGCGCGGGGCGCTCAACCACGCGCTCAGCCTCTCCCCGGCCGAACGCGCCGGCGGCCTGATCGCGGCCTCCTCCGGCAACCACGCCCAGGCGCTGGCGTGGGCGGCGCGGCAGATCGGCACCTACGCCATGGTCGTGGTGCCCGCCGACGCGCCGCAGACCAAGGTGGAGGCGGCCCGCGCGCTCGGCGCCGAGGTGGCCTTCTACGACCGCGGCGGCGACGACCGCGACGCCATCGTGGCCGACCTGGCCGCCAGGCACGGCCTGGCCGTGGTGCCCTCGGCCAACTCACCGGAGGTGATCGCGGGCGGTGGCACCGTCGCCGCCGAACTCCTCGACCAGTGCGAGCAGCTGAGCGTGCTGCTGGTACCGGTCGGCGGGGGCGGGCTGGCCGCCGGAAGCGCGGTGGCCGCCAAAGCCCTCCACCCCGCCGTCCGGGTGATCGGCGTGGAGCCCGAACACGGCGCCGACACCGCCCTGTCACTGCGGCAAGGCCGCCGGGTGAGCATCCCCACCCCAGCCACGATCGCCGACGGGCTCACCCACGCCACTCCGGCGCCGCTGCCGTTCGAGATCAACCAGGCGCTGCTGGACCAGGTGGTCACCGTTACCGACGCGGAGATCGTCGAGGCGATGGCGGCCTGCTTCACCCACCTGAAGACCGTCGTCGAGCCGAGCGGCGCGTGCGCGCTGGCGGCGGCGATGTGCGGGCGGATCGAGATCTTTTCCGGCACAATCGGTGTGGTCCTGTCCGGGGGGAACATCGCCTGGACCACGTTCCGGTCGCTGGTCGGCCGGGCCGAGAGCGCTGGGGGAGATCGTGGGGTGCCTGGCCTGCACGCCGGGGGCGTGCAGTGCGCAGCAAGCGCTCCATGACGGCGTCGGCCTGTTCACCCAGTACATGAGCCCAGAGCGGATCGCGGCCATCGCCTACCACGGCGCCGATGCAGCCGACGATCCGCTCTGGCATGTCTCCGGAGCCGCCAGCCGCTCCGAGTACGGCCGCTGGTGCGGCCACGCCTGCGGCATGGCCTGCCTGCAGATGGCCCTGGATCACCGCGATGGGCACACCCCGCCGCTGCTGGACCTCCTGCACGGCTGCCGCGCCTACGGCGGCTACATCGAAGACGCAGCCGGTCAGATCAAGGGCCTGTACTACGCGCCGTTCGCCGACTACGTGCGCGCCGAGCACGGCCTGCACGCCGACGTGCACCCGCACCTGGCCGCCGCCGAACTGCCCGGCCTGCTCGCCGACGGGCACCTGGTCATCGCCTCGGTCCACAAAGAGATCCGCCGCCCCGAGGTGCCCTCCCCCGGTCGCGGCGGGCACCTCGTCCTGCTCACCGGCCACGACCACGGCCTGATCCACCTGCACAACCCCTCCGGCCACACTCCCCACGCCCGCCAGGCCAGCCTGCCCATCGACGTGTTCGAGACGTTCTTCGGCGGGCGCGGCATCGCCCTGCGCACGCGCTAGACCACGCCCCGGGGGAAGCAAGGTGGCCATCAAGGTGCTGATCTCAGTGGACATGGAGGGCATCGCCGGCATCGTCCATCCGGCGGAGACCACGCCGGAGCGCTACGACTAGGGGTGGGAACTGAATACGTGAGAAAGGGGCCATGACCCGATCTTGAAAGCATAAACGTGCTGCTCAGATGGCCTACGCGATCGAGGCTCGTTCGGCGTCGTGAGCCTTGAACGCGTTGTAGAGCGCGCGGCGGGAGACCGTCCGTTCCTCGCCGCTCGCGGTCTTATACGTCAGCCCTTTGGCGATGCTGGTGACGGACTCGCCATCGGCCCGGCGACCGAGCGCGACGCGCATCATGTCCTTGGAGATCACCGCCGGGCGGCCACCGTGCCGACCTTCGGCGGCGGCCAGGGTGAGCCCGTCGCGGGTCCGTTCGATCATCATCTCGCGTTCGATCTGGGCGAAACCGGCGAGCACGGCGAAGAAGATCTGTCCCATGCCGCGGGGGTCGTAGATGCCGGCGAGCGGCCCGGAAAGGATCTCCAGCTTGGCCCCGAGGTCTTGCAGGGACCAGGCGGTCTCCATAATCTCCCGCATGTCGCGGCCTATGCGGTCCAGCCTGCTCACCACCAGTGTGTCGCCGGGGCGAAGTCGAGAACGCACGTCCTCCCACTGTGGGCGGGGGCTGCCTGCCTTGCCGGACTTCTTCTCGGCGAAGACGTTGGCCGCGGCGACGCCGGCCTCGTTCAGCGCGGCTAGCTGGACCTCCAGGGTCTGGCCTCGGGCGGACACGCGGGCGTATCCGAAGCGGCCGTGGTCGATCGGGCGGGCGTCGGACTTCGCAGGGCGCCTCGTCATAGCCCGAGTGTGCATCAAACCCGTGCATCAAATCAACGACGCGAGCACCTTTGATGCACGCGTTGATGCACAGCCGGGCTGGGTCGAATCGGGCATCCGGTAGGGCCTGGCCGATCGTGCATCTAACGATCGTTAGATTCCATCGCGGGCCTCGGACACGGGAGCTCGCAGTGCGGAACGTCCGCGCAAGCGTCGTATTCGGATGGCCGTTCGATTCCTGCTCGGGCAGGATTCCTCCTGTGCGACATGCTCTCCTCGGGCTGGCCGAGAACACGGCGCTACCGCCCGAACTGATCGATCAGCTCATCGCGACTGCGGACGCGGACGTCGCCGAGGCCGTGGCCTGCCGGTCGGATCTCAGCCGCGTGCAGGTAGCCGCGCTGTCACGCTTCGAGGGAGCCGCCATACGACTCGCCCACGAAGGGCGGCTCACGGCCGACGACGTCGATCCGGTAGCCCAGCCACGTGTCGCACTCGCCCTCCTCGAAGAACGTTCCGGCAGGCCGGAGTGGGCGAGACTTCTCGCTGCCGATCCTCTGGTGGAGACGCGGGAGAAGCTGGCGGCCTGCCCCGGCCTGCCACACGATGTGATGCAGACACTCGGCTCCGACCCCGATGTCCGGGTGGTCGCTGAGCTCGCGCTGTGGGCGCCCGCGGACATCGCTGGCGAGCTTGCGGCGCATTCGCATGCCGATGTTCGTCGTTCGGTGGCGGCCAACGAAGGGACGCCGGCAACTGTACTGGCGTCGTTGCTGACCGGTGACGGGCTGCCGTCGGCGCGGTCCTGCGTGGTCTGTGATCGAGAACCGGTCCCGTTCGTTCACGATCCGAGCTGCGAACGATCTGACTGCTCACTGCCGCCGGGCGCTTCCTGCGATGGCTCCCATGAGTCGGCTGCGCAGGAGATTCAGCAGATGGCGCTTCGGAACCCGGCTGCCCCGGTCGACGCCGTTGTGGGCTTCGTCAGCCATCCTTCGACTCTGATGCGCGTCGAGTTGGCGGCCCGCACCGATCTGCCCGCACAGGTGTACGCGCAGCTTGCCGAGGATCCCATCCCGTGGGTGCGCGCAACACTCGCGGACAACCCCTCGATCAGCGAGAACCTGATCCGCACCCTGGCCACCGATCGCGGCCACGACGTCCAGCGTCGACTTGCCCACCATCCCGAGCTGCCGCTCGACGTTCTGTCCGACGTCGCAGGCAACACCCGGATCGGCCCGGTACTCCTGCCGCGCATCGCATCTGCCTCTGGGGCCGAAGTCACGGCACTGGCCGCGTCAGCGATCCCGGCGGTACGCATGCTGCTCGCCCAGCGGCGCGACCTGTCACCCGAGATCCGTGACGCGCTCGCCGACGATCCCGATGCGAAGGTGGTCAAGTCCGTCGCGCCGCACCCGGGCCTGTCCGAGGCGCAGCTCCGTGCGATGGTCACGCGCCACGGTGCGCGGGTGCTGGCGAAAGTGGCCGTCAACCCGGACGCCACGGCCCAGTTGCTGGAGGACCTTGCTCAGCACCGGCCGCCGGTGCAGAAGGCGTTCCGCGAGATCGCTCGGCATCCCAGCGCCACGGCCGTGGCGCTGCTGGCCTGCCTCGACGATCGCCAGGCCAGACCCTTGGCCGCCCGCCACCCCGCCTTGCCGCTCTCGGCGATCGTCGAACTACTCCACGACGAAGACTGGCAGGTAGTAGAGGCCGCGGCCGCTAACCCGTCGTTGCCGCTCGCCGCGATGCGAGAGCTTATTCCCTGATCCAGATGGTCTGTGCGGGCGTGCGGCTCAGCTCACGCGGAACAGGACACGGGACTCCAGGTCCAAGCGGGTGGCCGGGGCCTGGGCGGGCGGTGTGAGATCGACGACCCAGCTGCCGAAGCGGCGTATCGTCCGAGTGACGTATGGGGAGATCGTGGCCAGGTCGTCGGTGTCGACCGGATAACCCTCACCGGCCAGGGCGTTGGCGGCGTCGGTGATGTCCAGGGCGGTGGAGTAGGTCGCGCAGTTGGCGACCAGTTCGTTGAACTTCACCACCCGCTCCTGGTATTCGGGGTCGTTGTGGCCGATCAGACGCCCGCCGATCATCAGGAACTGGGAGAAGTTGTGGAACGCTTCGGTCCGGTTGGTGACCGCCGCGATCTGATCCCGCAGTCCGGGTTCGGACAGGTACCGCAGCAGCGTGATCGTCCGGATGACCCGCCCCAGCTCGCGCAGCGCCTTGTAGAGCCGGTTTCGCCGGGAGTGGTTGCCCAGGCGACGCAGCAGCGTCACCGAGGACAGTCGGCCCTCCCGGATCGAGATGCCCGCCCGTAGCAGGTCCGGCCAGTGCTTCTCGATCAGCTCCCAGTCGATGATGTTGTCGCCGAACAGCGAGTCGATGTGCTTGTACATCGTGCTAGCCGTGGGCCGGTAGAAACTCAGGTCGTGCCAGTTCCGGATCCTGGGGAGCAGGTCGAACCCGAGCAGAGCCGCGAGCCCGAAAACAGGCAAGCTCTGGCCCTGGGTATCTGCGTGGACCTGGTCGGGCTGTATGTCCGAGTCGTTGGCCAGCAGGGAGTCCAGCAGATACACCGCCTCCCACACCCCGCAGGGGATGAAGTGGGAGAACAGCGCGATGTAGGTGTCGGAGACCAGGCGGAACGCAATGCCTCCGAACCCGCCGTACCTGATCGAGGTCTCGGCGAGGATGTTGTTCTCCCACGTCTCGATCTGCGAGCCGTCGACCGCGGCCACCGATCCGTCGCCCCACATCCGCGCCACGTCCAGGGCCGCGAAAGCGTTGATGACGTCGCCGGAGGCGCGGTGGATCCGGTCGCCGTCGGCGTGCTTGTTGCCGGCCGTGTAGATCTCGTGTGCTGACACGCCGCGCATGTGGCGGGCGACCTCGGTCGGGCCGAGGTTCCCGCCGTAGGCGAAGGCCGTGACGACGTACCGGCCCAGTTTGTCGCCGCGGATCTTCGGGTCGGATCCGGAGGCCGGGCCGAAGTGCCGGTGCCAGCCGGTCAGGTGCGCGGTGCGGGCCAGGATGTCCAGCAGGCTGCGATCGGGCAGCCGGTCCAGCACCGCGCCCTCCAGCGCGATCGCCGAGGACCGCCGCTCGGCGCCTTTGCGCCGGGCCAGTACCGGACGTCCGCCCTCCAGGCGCAGGTCGGTGTTCGCCGGGTAGCCGGAGTCCACTGTTGCGGCCATCTTGGTGAGCTTCTTCTTATAGAACGCGACCAGCGCTTTGGCGTCGGTGGGGATGCCGGCCTGGGCGCAGAAGTCCGCGACCTCGTCCCGGCACTCCTCCCAGGTCATCATCTGGGCGTGCAGGTTGGCGTAGGAGTCGGAGCCGGCCACGGCGATGTCGCCGCTGCGCAGCTCGGCGGCCAGGTAGGAGAACACACAGACCTCCAGGTGCCGGCGGGCGAGCATCCCGGGCCGACGCTTGTCCCGCAGGGTTTTGCGCCACATGTCCGAGGCGAACGTCGTGATGTCGATGGACACCTCTGTCTTGTCCTTGCCGCAGCCCAGGACGACGATCTCCTCGATCCAGTCCCCGCGGCGGGCGCGCACGGCGCGCACGAACTCCAGTGCGTCCAGCACCGAACGGTCCTCGCTGGTCGCCTCGAACGCGACGGAGTCGACAAGGCTGAACAGGGCCGCACGGTGGGACTTGTAGTACTGCTCCAGCAGCGGCAGGTAGTTGTTGCCGTGGTAGGCGGCCACCGCCTGGTGCGCGGCCGCCAGGCGCTCCAGGCCGCCGGCGGACTCCAGCGCCTTGAGCACCAGCCGACCGGTTCGTGCCGCGAGCTCGTCCGCGCCGCTGACGTCGGGCGACGCACCTTCCTCACCGAGGCCATCATCAACGACAGCCGACTCGTCATCCTCTGCGTCGTCGGCGACCTCCTCGCCGTCCTCGGCCCGTGCGTCTTCCGTATCGGGGTCGGCGGATTCTGGGTCCGGCTCCGGCGGCGGCCCGGTCGGGGCGGCCGCGTCTTTGGCGGCCGCAAGGACCTCGCCGAAGACCTCCAGCAGCCGCTCGGACTCGGCGCGGTGCTGCTCGCGCAGCTCCTCCAGCCGGTCCTTGCCCTTGCGATGGATGATCGCCAACCGCTTACAGAACATGTCGGTGACCTCGTCCCGCGCCGCCGCACGCAGCACGTGGATCAGGCTGGCCAGCAGGGTCAGGCGCTTGGCCTCGCCGATCCTGACGAAGTCCTCGACCGTAGTGGTCCTGGCCTCCCCGGCGAAATGCCCGACCTTCCCCGGCGGGATCCCGTCCAGCCACCTCTCGGTGGGGCCGAAGGAGTCCAGCCACTGCGTGTGCTCCAGGCGCTGCTTGAACTTCGTCAGGCTCGCCGCCTTCGGCGGATCCTTCAGCTTGTCGAAGCCGCTGCGCCTGGTCGCCGGATCCACCACCATCAAAGCGTGCAGTCCCGAACGCTGGGCCGGATCGATCCGGCCCGCCGCGGCGTCGAAGAAGCCCCGGTTGACCCGGGCCCGGATGGTCTTCGTCGACAGGTCCAGCGTGGTGTAGCCGGGAAGCTCACAGCCCTTCTTCACCAGCACGTCCAACGCCACGTTGATCAGGTCAGCCGGGTTGTCCTTAGTCTGGGCGGCCTGCTCGATCGCCTCCTCGGCGATGCCCCGCGCCTGTGCGGAGTTGTACTTCACCCCCAGCCGCTTGCGAACCAGATCGCGCTGACGCTTCGCCGTGCGCACGGCATCCACTTCGGCAGCGACGCTGGCCGGGAGGTTCAGCGCGTCGCGGACGTGTTCGACAACGGCGTCCGGCACGTCCTCCAGCTTTGGGAAGTAGCCCAGGCGTCGGTAGCTCTTGAGCCACACCATCAGGGCCAGCAGATGCGCGTCGGTCGAGGACTTGTCCCGCGCCCACTCGATCTCGTCGTCCGACGGGGTGAACGCGTCGGCCAGATCACGCGACGCCATCCGCTTGAACGTCGGGTAGGCGGTGCGATCGATCGACGTCACACGCACCTCGAAGATACGACCGACAGGACCCCGGGCATCGTAGCCATGGCCGCTATTCGCTCGCTCAGCGCCTCCACCACGGGGATACTGCATGTCGATGATCGAATATGACAGTCCAGCCTCGTTCCGCGGTCAGCTCCAACGGGGACGCGGTGCCGCAGTGCATCGCACGTCGACCGCCCCCGGCGCCGCCGACGCGGTGTATGAGTGCGTGATTACGGACACGCGCTGGGACCGACAAGTTGATCAACGCGACAGCTACCTCGCCGGTCTCATCGCTCGGCTCGACCTGCCACTGGCACCGATCCAACAGCACCTGCTCACGTACGACGGCGAGGACGCCGAACCGGTTGAGCTTGCCTTGCAGGTCCTTGCCCTGCTTCCGATGGTCGGTCGACTCGACGCGGCGGCCGTGCTGCGCGGGTACGCGATCGATGGGCCGCATTGGTCCACGGCACTGGAGGCGATCGGCGACAGCGGGGCGACGAAGCTTCCCGCCATCTGGGACGGGCTCGCTGACGACATCATCGCCAACCGCGACGATGCCCAGCTTGCACAGGCGATCTGGTGCGACACGGAGCCGTGGACGACGTTCGCGCAGTCCCAGCCACGGGTCCGGCGAATCATCGACGAGCTCAAGGCCTCCCGTTCACCCGGACCGGCCAGGCACGGCACACGACCCGAAATCGTCGCCATCGACAACGAAGACCTGATCGGGCTTGTCGCTGCCGGCGGCTCCGAGCGGCGGCGGGCGCTAAAGGAACTGGGTAGGCGCGGCGATCGCATCGTCTTCGACTTCGCCGAAGACCCCGGCCTACGCAACGCGGCCGGGTGGCTGCCGGGTATCCCACAGGCGCTCCACCACCTTGGGCCAGACGCGCTGCCACGCGCCCGCACGTGGATCGGCAGCGGCGACGACACACTCGTCGCGTTCGGGGAGCGTGTGGTGGCAGAGGTCGGTGACCGGGGCGATGCGCCGGTGTTGCTGGCCGCGTTGCACCGCACAGTCGTCGCTGGGGAATGGTGCGCTGCCGAGGTTCCAGCACGAGGCCTGGGCCGGTTGGGGATCCATGAAGCCGCGAGCGAGCTCATGGCCGCGTGGGAAGGCACGGTTCATTCACTTGCCCGGGAAGCTTTCCTGGACGGGCTTCGGGGATGTGCGCCGCATGAAGCCGAAGCCGTCATGGTCGAGGGACTTGACGATTGCGAGCCAACGGTTCAGCAGCGCGCGTGTGAGGCAGCGCCAGATACGGCCGCAGTCCGCTCGCGTCTGCGGGAGTTGACTGCCGATCCCCTGGCACCTGAGGTTCATGAGGCCGCGAACACGAAACTGCAGGTCCTGGCCATCAGTCCCTGAGCTTCTCACCCGCGCAGCATTACCTGACCAGAAACCGGCGTCGACCTCCGGGGAAGCACTACCAAGATCGGGTCATGGCCCCTTTCTTACGTATTCAGTTCCCAGCCCTCCAAAGGGCTTCGGGGGACAGGGAGTTGGGGGCGGGCACGGGTTTCAGACGGGACTCGGGGGCGACCCGGTCTTCCGTACGTGATCGACCTTCGCGGCGGCGGTGTCCGGGGCGACTCCGGCGGCGATGAGGGCGGCGGTGGCGGCGCCGGTGCCGTCGTCGGACCACAGGCCGCGGTCGACGCAGTCGAGCAGGGTCGCCAGTTGGGCCTCGATGGCTCGGGTGAGCGGGTCGGGCGGGACGGTGGTCTGGAAGACGCCCTGTCGACGGCCGTGGGCGAGGACCCTCGTGGCCATGTCGCGGGCGGGGGTCAGCAGTTCGTCGACGCGTGCGGGGGCGAGGTCCTGGCCGCGGGCCAGCCGGATGAGGGTGCTGTAGCGGTCGCCGACGGGCCACACCATGAGGACGAATCGCGCCAGGTCCGCGACGGCGTCGGGGGTCGGGGCCGGGGCACCCGCGACGGCGCGCCGGATCGCCTCCGCGGCCTCGGCGGCCAGGCCCTCGACGAGCGCGGCCCGGCCGGCGAAGTGGACGTACACGGTGCGCCGGGCCACACCGGCGGCACCGGCGATGTCCTCCAGGCGGCTGTCGGGGTCGCGGGTCAGTTCCCGCCGAGCCGCGTCGAGGATCCGCGCACGGGTGGCCCGCGCGTCCCGACGCTGCGTCGAAGTCGAAGTCGGAGCAGGAGGGGGCGGCGTCTCGTGGGGCCGGGCCGGAGACCGTCTCGGCCTCGTCGTCGGTGTTCGTGCTGGTCGGCTGGTCACATCGGTACCTCGAGGGCGGGTGGGAGGAGGGAGTCATCGCGATATTTGCACGGCAATGGGCAATAAACTAGTCTGCACATCGATGGGCAATTAAGCGATTCCGCTCAAACATGTTCCAGCAGATCGGCTCCGTGATCGGCGTCAGCGTCCTGGTCGCCGTCAGCCGTACTTGCTACTTGGTCCGGGCTTGCCGGACCGCGACGCCGCGAAGGCGGCTTGGGGGTTGAACTCATGACACAGGTGACCCAGCGACCGTCGTCTGGCGAGGACTCCCCGGCCAGGGGGTCCCAGGCGACCGACCGCGTCCGTCATCGGACGGTTCAGGCAGGCGGACTGGAGGTTCCGATCCTTGAGGCCGGCAGCGGGCCGCTCGTTGTGTGCCTCCACGGGTTTCCCGACCATGCCGCCAGCTGGACAGGGATCCTCGACCGCCTTGCGCAGGAAGGGTACTGGGCGGTCGCGCCCGCACAGCGCGGATACTGGCCCGGCGGCGCGGCTCCCGACGGCTCCTATCGCATTGCCTCGACCGGCCAGGACGTCCTGGCCCTGATCGAAGCGCTCGGGCGCGAGCAGGCGGATCTCATCGGCCACGACTTCGGAGCCGGGGCGGCGTACGCGGCAGCGAGCCTCGACGCGACACGTGTCCGCAAGCTTGTCACCATGGCGGGTCCCCACGGCCGTCAACTGCTGACCGCATTGGTCACTGACGGTGACCAGCAGCGACGCAGCTGGTACATGTTCTTCTTCCAGACAGCCATGGCGGAGGCGGCCGTCGAGCTCGACGACTTCGCCTTCATCGACCGGCTCTGGCGGGAATGGTCACCCGGCTACGAGCTGCCGGATGCGGAGCGTGCCGCGCTCAAGGAAACCCTGGGTGCTCCAGGAGTCCTGACCGAGATCCTGGGCTACTACCGCCAGTTGTTCACGCCCCCCGCGGACGAGGCGACCCAATCCCTGCAAGCCCAGGCCATCGGTGCCCTCACCGTCCCGTCGCTCTACCTCCACGGGGCCGACGACAACTGCATGTCCGTGGAGTTGAGCGACGGCATGGACGACCTGTTCACGAACGGCCTCGAACGCATCGTCATACCCGGCGCAGGGCACTTCTTGCACCTGGAGCAGCCCAAGACGGTCGCCGACCACATCCTGGGCTTTCTGAACAGCTGCCCCCCTCCAACCACCCAGAACTCGAAGGGTTGACCGAACCATGACTGATAAGGAAAGGCAGGGGGCCATGGCTGTGACGACTCCTGCGTACGCGAGCGACGCACTGGCCGAGGGGACCGTCGACGCGGTGGTGATCGGCGGGGGCGCCGCGGGGCTGAACGGTGCACTGATCCTCGCCCGCTCCCGCCGCTCGGTCGTCGTGATCGACAGCGGCTCCCCGCGCAACGCGCCCGCGAAGGCCGTGCACGGCTTCATCGTCTTGGACGGCACCCCGCCGCCCGAGATCCTTCGACGGGGCCGGGAGCAGGTGGGCCAGTACGGCGGACGCGTCGTGTTCGGCGAGGTGGTCTCGGCCGAGTCTGCCGCCCCGTCGGCGGACGGGGACCTGCGGTTCACCGTCACCCTGGCCGACGGCCGCAGCATCACCGCTCGCCGCATCCTGGTGGCCACCGGCCTCACGGATGTGCTGCCGGAGGTGCCCGGGCTCGCCGAGCACTGGGGGCACAGTGTGGTGCACTGCCCGTACTGCCACGGCTGGGAGGTGCGCGATGAGCCCATCGGTATCCTCGCCACCGGCGCGGCCTCCATTGGCCACGCGTTTCTGTTCCGGCAGCTGACCGATGACCTGACCTACTTCACCCACGGCACTGACCTGGACGAGGACAGCCGCGCCCGCTTCGCCGCCCGCGGCATCCGCATCATCGACACTCCGGTCACCGAGGTCGTCAACGACGAGGACGGTGCCCTCGCCGGGGTGCGCCTGGCCGACGGCCGGGTCGTGGCCCGCCGCGTCCTCGCGGTCGCCGCGCCGATGCAGGCCCGCACCCAGGGCCTGGAAGGTCTGGGCCTGCCGGTGCGGGACCTGCCGAAAGGCCGCGGTTTCGCCTCCGGCATGGCCGGCATCACCGAGGTGCCGGGTGTGTGGGTGGCCGGCAACGCCACCGATCTGGTCGCCCAGGTCGGGGCCTCCGCAGCGGCCGGCGCGCTGGCCGGCGCCGACATCAACAGGATGCTGGCCATCGCGGACACCGACGCGGCCCTCCAGGGGATGGTCGAGGTAGGCCCGAAAGGGGCCACAGGATGATCTTGAAGCCCTGAGATCTCAGCCCGTCACCCGCTCGCCTCACCTTCGCTGGCGAGGAAACCGATCTGTTTTCCCAGGCGGAAACCGATCAGTTTCCAGACGGTTTTCGGCCATGCCCAGCAAGCAAGCAGCAGGAGCGTCCCGCCGAGGTCAACGCCACACTCCTCGGCTTCCTCGCCCGCCTCGACGACTCCACATCCTCGGCTTCCTGAACGGCCGACCCACCCCAACCAGATGGAGGACACGACAATGTCGGAGCGCAATCCCATGGACAAGAACACGACATCGCGACAGCGGGCCCTGGTGGTCGGCCTCGGGATCAGCGGGACCGCCTCCGCGCTGCGACTGCATCGCGCGGGCTGGGACGTGGTGGTGCTGGAGAAGGCCCCCGAGCGGCGCCGCGGCGGATACTTCATCGCCCTGTTCGGGACCGGGCTCGCCGCCGCCGAACGGCTGGGCATCGCCGATGCGGTGCCGAATCGCTTCGCTCCGGAAGGCGTGAGCTACGACGTCGACCGCACGGGCCGGCGCCGCCGCGGTGTGGGCTACGCCGATGTGTTCGGCGGGTCTCGAATGGTGATGCGGGGCGACATCGAAGACGCGGCCTTCACCGCCCTGCCCGACGAGGTCGAGATCCGGTACTCGACCGTGCCGATCGCGCTGGACCAGTACCTCGACGGGGTGGACGTCGAGATCCGCGACCTGACGACGGAGACGACGACCGTCGAACGGTTCGACCTGGTGGTCGGGGCAGACGGACTGCGCTCGACGGTGCGCCGGCTTGCGTTCGAGCCCGAGCAGAGCCCGATCCGTCGGCTGAACTACATGATCGCCGTGTACAGCCTGCCCGAGCCGGTACCCGGCTACCGCCTACAGGACGGGCTGTACATGGCCGAGGCGGGCCGATCGGTGTGGGTGTTCTCGTTCGCCGACCGTCCGTCGTCGGTGCTGTTCTCCTACCGCACCGACGACGTGGACGCCGAGTTCACCCGGCCGGCCATCGACTCGCTGCGCGCCGCCTACGGCCCCGAGCCCACCGGCTCCACGCTCGGTTGGCTACTCGACCAGTTCGAGAAGGCCCCGGACCACCTGTTCGACTCCGCCGAGCAGGTGCACCTCGACCACTGGCACCGCGGCCGAGTCGTGCTCGTCGGCGACGCCGCGTGGTGCCTGACCGTTTACTCCGGCATGGGGGCATCCACCGGCCTGGCCGGGGCGGACCTGCTCGGCACCATGCTGGAACACCACCCGCACGACGTGCCACGAGCGCTGCAGGACTGGGAGGACCACCTGCGCCCGTTCATCGACCACCACCTCGGCAGCGGTGTGAGCATGCGCGGTTTCTTCACCCCAGGCAACCGCGCCGAGTTGCTGCTTCGGTCCGTGATGATCCGCCTCGCCCGGCTGCCGATCGCCAGCCGGCTGCTCGCCAAGATGATGACCAACAGGGCGCGGATGAAAAGTCTGGATATCGCCGCCGCTGCAGCGTGAGTGGAGTTCCTCGAATACAAGCGGGAGAACGAGGTCGTCTGGGCCCGCAACGACTTCGTCGAACGGATGCTCGGACGCAAGCCGCGCACTGAGGCTTTCCACGTAACGTCGTGTGACGGTGTGTGATCATCTTCCGGTCATGTGGTGCGGCCGTGTTCGTGGTGGAGCAGGACCAGGGCCGCAGCTGCGATGTCGCCGAGGCGCGGTAGCGGCGAAGCGCCTTAAAGGTGGTCTTGAGCAGGGAGTTGGCGCGTTCTCCCAGGCAGCGCAGGCCGCCGGGCGTTGTAGGCCTGCTGGTCGATGGTTAGTTGCCCGTCTTTGGGCTTCTTGAACGGGATCGTGAAGGTCTCGGGCGCGCCCTCGTAGCCCAGGTCCGCCAGCGCCGTCGCGCCGTCGCGGATCCAGTCGGCGATCCGGGCCGGCAGATCAGGGTCGGCACGGGCAGCGCTCATGTCATGCTCGCGACCGGGCCGCACGTCAGAGGTCCACAGCGGCTACCCGTCCGGGGCGGAGACGACCTGGATGTTCCCGCCGTGATGGCGGTGCTTGCCGCTCCATCACAAGTCCACCCCGCGGGAGGGGCCCGGCGTGGCGATCCGGTCGGTGCGGATCAGCGTGCCGTCCACGATCACATACGTGTGGCCGGCCGCTTTGGCCGCCAGCAGCGCGCCGTGCAGCGACGGCCGGCACGCGGCCAGGACCGCGATGCCCTCTAACTAATAACCCTGAGTTCAACTGGGCTTCTTTGGTCTCTGTAGCCCCAGGACCTGGCCCTATCTGCTGGCGCTCCGGCTTTTGCGAACGTTGATGAGACTTCGGGGATTCTGAAGGTCTATCGTCCTGTAGGTGTCGGCGACGTGGTGGTAGGCGATCCCGCCGGGCTTTCCGTACCGGACGCTGGTCTCGGCGAGCAGGTTGTTGAGGTAGGTGTCCATATGGGTGCCGTCGGCAGCCACAGTGGTGCCGTTGCCCCACACCCGCGACATGTCGAGCCGGGCGTGCGCGTTGACCACGTCCGCGATCGCCTCGTTCAGCTTGGAAATGGAGAAGTGCCGGTTGGCGGCCATGGACAGCTCGTGCCCGCTCACTCCGGGGATGTGCCGGGCGGCCTCGTACGGGCCCATGTTGGTGCCCTTGACGAACGTGGTGATCACGTACCGGCCGAACGGGTCGGCCAACTTGGGATCGCTGCCCGAGACCGGGCCGAAGCGGTGCCACCATTCGATCCAGTACGCGGTGCGGGCCACGATGCCCAGCAGCGAGCGTTCCGGCATCCGCGCCTTGATCGCCTGCTCCAGCTTGCGGGCCGAGGGCCGCTGCTCGTCGGCTCGGTGGGCGGCCAGCGTGGGCACGCCGGTCTTCGGGTCGATGAACAGGTCCTCGTTGCCGGGATAGCCACCGTCGGCCACGGCCGCCGCCGCGGTCAGCTTGGCGCGCAATTCGGCGGTGAAGGCGGCGGCGTCGAACGGCCGTACATCGCCAGCCTCGCGCAGGCCCACGTCCACCAGATACTGCGGCAGCTTGACCTCTACCGTCTCCCAGCTCAGCAGCTGCCGGCTCCAGTCGGCGTACTCCTCCGACCCGATCACCGCCACATCCCCGGTGCGCAGTTCCTCGGCCAGATAGCAAAACACCATCGCCTCGGGGTATGACGAGTATCCGAACGAAAAGTCCCGTTAGCAGAGCAGCGTTGAGCGGCTTGCCGTGACTTTCCGTTCGAATGCGTCTCGCCGAAGGGTTTCCGCAGGTCATGACCCATGCAGTCGGGTGGCCTGGACGGCTGTGACGCGGGCGGCGTACACCCGGTGCGCCTTGCGCTCGGCCGGGCCGCCATCGGCGAGGGCAGCGCTCTGCTCCAGCGCGGCGCAGTGGAGCGCAAGCGGGGCCACGATGCGCACCGAGTAGCCGTGGCCGCGGCGGATGGTCTGCCCGGAGGCGAGGGCCTGGCAGATGGCTTCGTCATTGGTGGTGCGCAGGTGATCGGCGAGCAGCCCGGGCAGATCAAGGGTCACATCCGGGTCCGGTGCGGGCGCGCTGCGCCGCTCACCGGTGTCAGCCGACGGCGCGTCGAGCTGGTCGGGC
This sequence comes from Nonomuraea sp. NPDC052129, assembly GCF_040680095.1. Taxonomy (NCBI): domain Bacteria; kingdom Bacillati; phylum Actinomycetota; class Actinomycetes; order Streptosporangiales; family Streptosporangiaceae; genus Nonomuraea; species Nonomuraea sp. NPDC052129. Next base: position 61,131 of record NZ_JBFAVX010000039.1, read on the forward strand.
AGGTCGCGGGCGCCGGCGGCGTCCAGGACACGGCGGATGGTCTTGGGGGCGACCTGGTGCCGCCGGGCCAGGGCCTTGACGGCGGCACCCTGACGGTATTCCTCTACGACGGTGGCCGCCTTGCCCTGGTCGAGGGCGGCGGGGCGGCCGAGGGTCTTGCCAGCGGCCTTGGCGGCGGCGACGCCCTCGCGAGTGTTCTCGCCGATCATGTCGCGCTGGAACTCCAGCACGGCGGCCAGGACGGCCTTCGAGGAGGCTGAGTGCAGGGATTAGCGGTAGCGACCTGTGACTTCTTCGCCTGTTAGCGATCCGTGATCTGTTGATCAGTGAGTACGGCGGCGGGGTGCCAGGACCTCGGTGACCTTGGCGATGGCTTCGGCGCCGGGTTTGACGTAGCGCATGGCGGTGCGGGGGTTCTTGTGCCGGGTCTTGCCCATGATGAGCTGCAGCGGGATCTCGGCCTCGCCGAGGTGGGTGGCCGCGCTGTGGCGCAATTGGTGCAGGTCGAGGCCCGCGTACTTGTCCAGCAGGACGCGGGCGCGGTCGTAGCCAAGGCGGGCGCGGCCGGTGTGCGGGCAGATGTCGGCGGCCGCCGGTCGGCGGGCGGGCACGGGGCGGCGTTCGGACAGGAACAGCGGGCCGTGCGTACGGGGGCTGCCGTCGGGGAGCCGGAGGAGGCGGGGCAGCAGGTGGGCAGTGCCGCGGTCCCAGTAGACCCATTCGGTGGCGCCGCCCTTGGAGCGGACGGGCGCGCGCCGGTGCTCCAGGTCGAGGTCCTCGACGTTCAGCGCCAGGATCTCGGCCGCTCTGGCCGCCGTTTAATAGAGCATCCGCCACAGCGCCCGCTTCACGCAGGGGGATGTCACGGCGCGCCAGCCCCAGCACTCAGCTGACCTGCGGCTCAGCGCTTATCGAGAAGTCTCGCGAGAAGTCTCGTCGGAATATGACCACGACCTCGACATAGGCCGGATACCACATGTTGAACATGACGCCCTGACCGTCGATCTCGTAGAAGCGAGGCGTGAACGCCTGGGCGAAGACCCCATCGAGGTCTGCCGAGCGCCCGATCTGGTTCATGGGAAGCCCTTCTCGGGGGCCGCGACTGCGCCGGATGTCGGCGAGTTGTCGATCGCGGGGGCCGTGGTGGCGAGCAGCCTTGCCAGGTCAGCGGAACTACCCGACAAACGGGACGGCGGCGACCATTGACCATCGGATGTACTTCATACAATATATTGTCTATGGATCTGGAGCATTCAGTTACGTCAGCACGGGATGCGGCGTATGCGTACCTCCGCAGCGGGCTGGTAGAGGGACGCCTCCGCCCTGGGGAAATCCTCGACGACGCCACGATCGCCCAGGAGATCTCCATCAGCAGGACTCCGGTCCGAGAGGCGCTCATCCAGCTGGAGCGCGAAGGCATGGTGACCGCCGCGCCGCGTCGCAGGCCCAAGGTGGCCGGGGCCCAGCCGGATGACCTGGCATCGATCATCGCGCCGCTTGGCACGCTGCAGGCGCTGGCCGCTCAACTGGCCGCGCCGTACGCGACCGACGACGACGTGGTCGCTATGCGCAGCCACAACGACGAGCTGCTGCAGGCGATCGAGGACGAGGACACCCGCAGGGCACGCCTGGCGGACATGGCCTTTCATCGTGTGCTGGTGAGCAGGGCGGGCAACCGGTTCCTCACCTCCTATATCGACTCGCTGGAGATGCACACCAGCCGTGTCATGTCTCTGTATTTCCGCAACCGCGGACCTGATGGACAGTCCGCCCGCGAGCACGCCGAGATCATCCAGGCCGTTCTCGATCGTGACGCGGGCGCGGCAGCCAAGGCTACGCGCAGCAATTACCTGCGGGGGCTCAGCCTGGTCGGGGAGGAAGAATGACGGTTCGCTCAGTGATCAGGGTCGTCGAGGACTTGCGGGCCGATCGCCGCACTGACCCCGATGCCGTCAATCTATCCTCCGACACCCAGACCAGGCCGACCGGCGGCATGCGGCAGGCCATCGCGCAGGCGGTCGTCGGGGACGAGCAGACGCGCTCCGATCCGACGACTTTAGCCCTGGAGGAACGGGTCGCTGACCTGCTCGGCCATGAGGCGGCCGTCTTCCTGCCCTCGGGCACCATGTGCAACGAGATCGCGGTGCGGCTGCACGTGGGTCATGCGGGTGACGAAGTCCTGGCCGAGGCGTCGTCCCATCTGATCAACGCCGAAGCCGGCGGTCCGGCCGTGCTGTCGGGTGCGGTGCTCACTCCTGTTCAGGGTGAACGTGGCGTCTTCACTGGTGACCGATTGGCGAGCATGATCCGGCCGCCGGGCAACCGGTACGCGCCAGTCACTCGGTTGGTGTGCGTCGAGCAGACCGCCAACGCCGGTGGCGGGCGCGTCTGGCCGCTGGACGTCATGCGGCAGGTCGTCGAGGTCGCGAGGGAGCGCGGGATCGCCACCCACTTGGACGGTGCGCGCCTGCTGAACGCCTCAGTCGCCGACGGGGTCGACCCGCGCACATACGCGAGCCTCTTCGACACCGCCTGGATCGACTTCTCCAAGGGCCTGGGCGCGCCGGTGGGCGCGGTGCTCGCGGGCAGCGCGAGCCTCATCGAGCAGGCCTGGCGGTACAAGCAGATGTGGGGCGGCGCGCTTCGCCAGTCGGGCATGCTCGCCGCCGCGGCCCTGTACGCGCTCGATCACCATGTCGAGCGGCTGGCCGTGGACCACGCCAACGCCAAGGCGCTGGCCGAGGGGCTGGCCGGCATCGACGGCATCGACATTGACCCGGCACACGTGCAGACCAACATCGTGTATTTCGAGGTCGACGACGCCCCCGGCTTCGAGGCCGGGCTCGCCGCCCACGGTGTGCTCGTCGGAGCCAAGGGACCCCGCCGCGTCAGAGCCGTCACCCACCTCGACATCACGGCGGACGACATCGCCACCGCGATCGCGGCGGCCAGGAAAGTCATGGGAGAACGACGATGATGCACATGGCCCCGAGGCCGGATCCGGTGGCGAACCTGCCTCGCCTGTCCGCGCTGTTCGCGCAGGCGGGAGTGGACGCGCTGGTGGCCTCCAGCGTGGAGAACGTCATCTACCTCACCGGCTATGAACACTGGCCGCTGCACGTCTTCCGCGAGCATGACGTCTTCGCCGTGGTACGGGCCGACGGGCGCCGTGCCCTGATCGCGCCCCGCAACGCGGGCGAATACCTCGCCATGTGCCCGCCCGACGACTGCGACCTGTACACCTACGGCGACTTCTTCGTCGCGTCCGCCCCCTTCGAGGAGCTCTCGACGGTGGACCGGGCGCTGATGGCCGTCAGGCAGGAGCCACCGCACGACGACACGGCCGCCCTCGCACTCGCCCGAGCCCTGCGCGACCTGGGCGTGGACGGCCAGCGAGTGAGCATCGACGGCCAGGCCATGAGCGCGGCAGCGCGGGCCCGGCTGGCCGAAAGCCTCTCAGCGGTCTCCGAGGTCGACGGCAACGCGCTGATGCGCGCCGTACGGCGAGTCAAGACCGCGACCGAGATCGAGCGCCTGCGCGAGGTGGCGAGGGCCACCGAGGGCGCGATGCGCTCCATGCTGGAGAGCGCGCGCGTCGGCGACTCCGAGCCGGAACTGGTCCGCCGCTTCCGGCACGCGGCGCTGGAACGCGGCATCGAGCCGGGACACTGCGAGACCAACATCGGCGAGCGCGCGGGCGGCTGTTTCCCACCCGACCCCAACGTCAGGGTGCGTGAGGGAGTGGCGATCAGGTCCGACTGCGGCGGACGGTTGCGCGGCTACTGGGCCGACACCGGACGCAACTCCTTCGTCGGCGACGTGCCGAGCGAGCTGGTCAAGGCGCTGGACGCGACGCGAGCCGGCATGGAGACCCTGGCCGAACTGGTCAGGCCGGGCGCAGTCGTCTCGGAACTGGCGGCGGCGGGCATCGACGCCGTCCGCCGAGCGGGGCTCCCCGAATTCCGGCGTCACCACGTCGGGCACGGAATCGGCCTGGAGATGTACGAGCACCCCATCCTGAGCCCCCGGCCGGGCGGCGAACGCCATACCCTGATCGAGGGCGAGGTCATCAACCTCGAAGTGCCCTTCTACGCCGTCGGCATCGGCGGACTCCAACTGGAGGACACGGTGGTCGTCACCGCAAACGGCCCCGAGTTCCTCACCTCCGGGCCGAGCAGGTGGACGCCGTGAGCGGCCTGCCGTCCAGAGTCCTGCTCACCGGAGCCGCGGGCACCATCGGCACGTCACTGCGCGGAACCGTGCTCCGCGAGATCGCTCACGTCCGCCTCTCGGACCTCCGCCCCGTCGGCGCGACGGCGGCCCACGAGGAGTTCCTCCAGGCCGACCTCACCGACCTCGACCAGGTCAGGGCGGCTGTCCGCGGCATGGACGCGGTCATCCACCTCGGCGGCGTCGCCGACGAGACCGGTTTCGCCGCGATCAAGGGCCCGAACCTCGAAGGCGTCCGCAACGTGTTCGAGGCGTGCCGGCTGGAGCGGGTGCCACGGGTGATCAACGCCAGCTCCAACCGGGTCACCGGCTTCCACCCCGTGGACCGGACACTCGACGGGACGGAGGCCGTCCGCCCCGACGGCCTGTACGGCGCGGCCAAGGCATTCGGGGAAGCGCTCGCGAGCCTGTACGCCGACCGGTTCGGCCTCGACGTCGTCTCGGTGCGCATCGGCTCCTTCGAGGAGCGGCCCTCCGAACCGCGCCACCTGCATACCTGGTTCAGCCCCGCCGACGCGGCCAGCCTCTACGAGGCGTGCCTGGCGGCTCCGGCCGGGTTCGGCCACGTCATGATCTACGGGGTCTCACGCAACACGCGCTCGTGGTGGTCGCAGAACGCGGCCGCGAGGGCGCTCGGATACGAGCCGCAGGACGACGCGGAGCGCTTCGCGCACCTCCTGCAGCCGTACACCGAGCATCACCAGGGGGGTCAGTACACGCACTACGAATACGGAGGCTGGGCCGCCAGACCGGGCGCCGACTCCACTCTCTGATCGAAGGATCGCACCATGCTCACACCCCCCGCCCAACCCACTGCCACGCGTAAATCGCGGGTGATCGCCGCGGCTGCGGTCGGCACCATGCTGGAGTGGTACGACTTCTCCGTCTACGCCGCGCTGGCGACCTGGATCGCGGCCGCCTTCTTCCCCACCGGCACTCCCGGCGTCTCGCTGTTGAGCGCCCTGGCGGTGTTCGGCGTCGGCTTCCTGTTCCGCCCGCTCGGCGCCGTGGCCTTCGGCCACATCGGCGACCGGTACGGGCGCAAGGAGGCGCTCGCGCTGACCATCATCGTGATGGGCGTCTCCACCGCCCTGCTGGCCGTCGCCCCCACCCACGCGACCGCCGGCATCCTCGGACCCGTGGTGCTGGTCGTGGCCCGCTGCGGGCAAGGCTTCTCCGGCGGCGGCGAGTTCGCGGGCGGCGCCTCCTTCCTCATCGAGCACGCGCCGCAGGGCCGCCGGGGCTTCTACGGCGCCATCCACTACATGGCGCTCATCGGCGGCAACCTGGTCGGCGCCGGCATCGTGGCGGGACTGAGCTTCTCCCTCACCCAGGCGCAGATGGAGACCTGGGGATGGCGGGTGCCGTTCGTGATCGGGGCCGTCGCGGCCTTCGCCGGTGTCTACATCCGCCGCCGCCTGGGCGACACCCCGGTCATGGAGGGGGCCAAGAAGCAGGACGACATCCCCCGCTCACCCTTCATCGAGGCGCTGCGGAGCGACGGCCGCGCCGTCCTGCGCGGGATCGGCCTGGTCATCGGGTTCACCATCATGAGCTACACCTACGTCAACATGCAGTCCTACATCGTCACCGTCTCCGACCTGTCGCAGGGCGCGGCGGTGGCGCTCTACAGCCTCTCGCTGATCGTCCAGCTCGGGGTGATCGGCCTGTTCGGCCGCCTGTCCGACCGCATCGGCCGCAAGCCGGTGCTCATCGCGGGAGCGGCGCTGATGGTCGTGGCCACCTACCCGAGCTTCCTGCTCATCTCCTCGGGCTCCACCGGCTTGATCCTCGCCGGGCTGATGCTCATGGCGGTGGCGATCGCGGTCTACGCCGGCCCCTTCACCACCGTCATCACCGAGCTGATGTCCAGGCGCACCCGCTACACGGCTCTGGCGGTCAGCTACGGCTTCGCGGTGGCCGTCTTCGGCGGCACCGCCGGCTTCGTGGTCGCCTGGCTGCGGCAGGCGATGGGCTCCAGCCTCGCGCCCGCCCTGTTCGGCGTCGTGGCGGCGGTCATCACCCTCATCACCGCGCTCACCACCCGCGAGACCCGGTTCGCCCGGCTCGAAGACTAGGCAAGGCCCGCCATGACATCCGGATCGCCGGCCGGTGAGACGGTCATGACGATCGGTGGCCCCGTTCCCGCCGCCGACCTCGGCATCACCCTCATGCACGAGCACCTGTTCATCAACCAGATGCGGGAACAGCGGCGAGCGGGGCTCGTCAACGACCTGGACATGATCGTGCGTGAGGTCGGCAGGTTCGCCGGTGCGGGCGGCGGCACCATCGTCGAGCTGACCGTGGCGGAGCTGGCCGACGGCGCCGCTCCCGACCCGGCGGGCTCCCACAACCGCGAGGAGGCGGGCACCGGCTGCTCGTACGGCAGCGCCCGCCCCCTCGCCAACGTGACCGCGCTGGCCGAGGTCGCGGCCAGGACCGGCGTCCGCCTGGTGCTGGGAACGGGCCACTACCGCGACCCCTACCTGGACCGAGACTGGTTCGACCGGCACTGCGCCGACAGCATCGCCGACGAGCTCGTCCGGGACATCAAGGAGGGCATCCCGGGGACCGGCGGCGTACGCGCCGGCATCATCGGCGAGATCGGCGCCGACAAATGGTATCTGTCGGCCGCCGAGGAACGTTCCTTCCGCGCCGCGGCCCGGGCGCACCGCCGTACCGGTGTTCCGGTGACCACGCACGCCGCGCGGTGGCCGGTGGGCCTGGTCCAGCTCGACCTGCTGTGCGGGGAAGAGGGGGTGCCGCCGGAGCGGGTGATCATCGGTCACGTCGACACGGTGAAGGCGCCCCTGGAATACGCGCTTGAGCTGGCCGCCAGGGGAGCGTGGGTGCAATTCGACAACCTGCGCTCACGCCGCCCGCAGGACCTCGACCACCTGGCCTCCCGCGTCCTGGGCTTCGCCAGGTTCGGGCGGCTGGGCCGGCTGCTGCTCTCGCACGACCTGTGCACCACCGCCGACTGGCCGGACGAGGGCGGGGTCGGGCTCACCCACCTGCTCACCACCGTCCGACGGCACCTGGTCGCCGCGGGCCTGGAAGAAGAGGAGTTCGACCAGCTCATGATCGACAACCCGCGCCGCGCGCTGGCGGGCGCGTGATGGACGCCGCCACAACTGCCGTGTCCGCGCTGCGGGAGAACGGGGTCCAGGTCGAGACGGACGAGCGGCGGATCGCGGAGTACTCCTACGACGCGTCCAACTACCGCGTGCGGCCCGCCGCGGTCGCCTTCCCCCGCGACGCCGGCGAGGTGGCCCTGATCGCACGGCGGTGCCAGGCGGCGAACCTGCCCCTGACCGGCCGCGGCGGCGGCACGTCCATGGCGGGCAACGCGATCGGCCCCGGACTCGTCATCGACTTCTCCCGGCACCTGAACAGGATCCTGGAGATCGACGAACGGCAGGCGACCGCACGCGTGGAGGCCGGTGTCGTGCTCAGCGACCTGGCGCGCGAAGCGGAGGCCGCCACCGGCGGGCGGCTGACGTTCGCGCCCGATCCCTCCTCCAGGACCAGGGCGACCATCGGCGGCGCCGTCGGCAACGACGCCTGCGGCAACCGCTCCGTGCGGCACGGCAGGACGTCCGACCACGTGCTCTCGCTGGACGTGGTGACCGCCGACGGCCTGCGGCTGACCGCGCACCGCGGCGGCCTGACCGCGACCGACCCCGACGACACGGCGTCCGTGCGCAGGGCCGCCGAGCTGTCGGCCGGGCTCGGCGAGTTGGCCCGCCGCCACCTGGCCGCCCTACGCACCGAGCTGGGCCGGATCCCGCGCCAGGTGTCCGGCTTCCACCTGGGGCACCTGCTGCCGGAGAACGGCTTCGACGTGGCGCGCTCCCTGGTCGGCAGCGAGGGAGCGTGCGTGCTGGTGGTCGCCGCCACGGTCCGGCTGGTTCCGGTGGCGCCCGCGACACGGCTGCTGTGCCTGGGCTACCGGGACGTGGTGGAGGCGGCCATGGACGTCGAAACGATCTTGCGGTGCCGGCCCACCGCCGTGGAGGGCATGGACCAGGTGATCGTCGACACGATGCGGCGGCGGCGCGGGCACGAGTCGGTCAGCGGGCTGCCGGAGGGCGAGGCGTGGCTGTACGTCGAACTCGACGGCGACGACCTCGCCACCGTCGACAACTCCGCCGCCGACCTGATGCGCCGCCTGGCCGCGGCCGGCCGGCTCGTCGACGGGCGCGTGGTCGACAGCGCCGACGATCGCGCCTCGCTGTGGCGGGTGCGCGAGGACGGCGCCGGGCTGTCCAGCCGGCTGCCACCGCCGTCGCAAGACGAGCCGTCGCGGGATGAGTCGTGGCCCGGTGAGGAGTCATGGCCGGGGTGGGAGGACTCGGCCGTCGCACCGGAACGCCTGGCGGCCTACCTCGCCGATCTGCGCGAGTTGCTGTCCGAGCACGGGCTGCGAGGGGTGATGTACGGGCACTTCGGGGCCGGCTGCGTGCACATGCGGGTCACCTTCGACCAGCGCACGAGCCAAGGCAGGCGCGTGATGCGCGACTTCCTGCGCGCCGCGGCGGAGCTCGTCGTCTCCCACGGCGGCTCCCTGTCCGGTGAGCACGGCGACGGGCGGGCCCGATCCGAGCTGCTGCCGCTCATGTACTCCGCCGAGATGATCGCTGCCTTCGAGGAGTTCAAGGACCTCTGGGACCCCGACGGGCTGCTCAACCCCGGCACCATCGTGCGCGCGGGCAGCCCGACTGTCGGGCTCGTGCTCGCCGAGGTGCCGGACCGGCGCTGGGACACGGCTTTCGACTTCGCTCCCGCCCGCGGCGTCGCCCCCTTCGCCCATGCGGTCCAGAGCTGCGTGGGCGTGGGCCGCTGCCGTACCACCGGCGGGGGTTTCATGTGCCCGAGCTACCGCGCCACCCGCGACGAGAAGGACTCCACCCGCGGCAGGGCACGGGTCCTGCAGGAGATGCTCAGGGGAGGCACCGGCTGGCGCTCGGACGACGCGCGCGAGGCACTGGACCTGTGCTTGTCCTGCAAGGCATGCTCCAGCGACTGCCCCGCCGGGGTCGACATGGCGACCTACAAGGCCGAGTTCCTCCACCACTACTACCGGGGACGGCCACGCCCGGTCTCCCACTACAGCCTCGGCTGGCTCCCACGGTGGCTGCGTGTCACTGGACGGCTCGCGCCTGCGGTGAACGCGCTGCTGGCCACCCGGCTCGGACCCCACCTGGCCCGGCTCGGCGGCGTGGCGCCCGGCAGGGCCCTGCCCCGCTTCGCCGGAAAGCGAGAGCTGAGCCGCGCGCTCGGCCGGCCGGGCCCGTCCGGCGGGCGCGACGGGCTCGTGCTGGTCGTGGACAGCTTCACCAAGGGCTTCCGCCCGCACGTGGCCGGCGCGGCGGCGCGAGTGCTGCGCACCGCCGCGGACTCCGTCGAATGCCGGAGCGACGTATGCTGCGGCCTCACGTGGATCTCCACCGGCCAGTTGCGCGCCGCCGCCGAACGGCTCAGCCGGACGGTCGCGCTCCTCGACGACGGCACCGACCGGCCCATCATCGTGCTCGAACCGAGCTGCGCGGCGGCTCTGACCAAGGACCTGCCCGAGCTCGTCGGCACCGCAGCCGCCCGCAGGGTAGCCTCCCGCGTGCGCGGCTTCTCGGCGACGGTGACCGAGCTGGTCGCGGCAGGCTGGCGGCCCCGGCCCGCCGCCGACCGGGCGCCGGACGGCGTAGCGGTCCAGACCCACTGCCACGAGTACGCGATCCTCGGCGCAGCCCACCAGCGCCAGGCTCTCCAGGCGGCCGGCGTCACAATCGTGCAGGAGTCGGCCGGCTGCTGCGGCGTGGCGGGCAACTTCGGCTTCGAAGCCCAGCACTTCCAGATGAGCATGCGGGTCGCCGAGCAGTCCCTGGCCCCCGCCCTGCGCGCCACACCCGGCCTGCCGGTGCTGACCGACGGATTCAGCTGCCACATGCAGGTGCGCCAGCTCGACCCCGGCCGAACGGCCATGCACCTCGCCGAGCTGCTCGACCCCGCTCCAGAAGAAAGGCACCACCCATGACCACACACGGCCTGTTCATCGACGGCACGTGGGGCCCGTCCGCGTCCGGGCGGACCTTCGCCGTGGAGAACCCGGCGACCGGCGAGACCATCGCCATGGTCGCCGACGGCGACGGCACCGACGCCCGTCGCGCCATCGAGGTCGCGGGCGCACGGCAACTCGACTGGTCGCGGAGCGCACCGCGCGAGCGCGGAGAGATCCTACGCCGCACCTACGAGATCATCGTGGACCGCACAGACGAGCTGGCAGCCCTCATCACAGCCGAGATGGGCAAGCCTCTGGCCGAAGCGCGCGGCGAGGTGATGTACGGCGCCGAGTTCTTCCGATGGTTCGCCGAGGAAGCGGTCAGGATCGGGGGCGACCACACTCTCAGCGGAGACGGCCGCACCCGCATCCTGGTGACCAAGGGCCCGGTCGGGCCGTGCGTGCTGGTGACCCCGTGGAACTTCCCGCTCGCCATGGGCGCGCGCAAGATCGGCCCGGCCGTCGCCGCCGGTTGCACCATGGTGTTCAAGCCGGCCGAGCAGACGCCGCTCACCTCACTCGCCCTGACCCGCATCCTCACCGAGGCGGGACTGCCGGCGGGAGTGCTGAACGTCGTCACCACCTCCGGCCCCGGCGGCGTGGTCGGCCCGTGGATGCGCAGCGGCATCGCCCGGAAGATCAGCTTCACCGGGTCCACCGACGTCGGCAGGCTGCTGCTCGCCCAGGCCGCCGAGAACGTGATGCGCTCGTCCATGGAGCTGGGCGGCAACGCGCCCTTCCTCGTCTGCGAGGACGCTGCCCTCGACCGCGCCGTCGAGGGCGCCGTGACCGCGAAGATGCGCAACATGGGCGAGGCGTGCACGGCCGCCAACCGGTTCTTCGTCCACCAATCCGTGGCCGGCGAGTTCAGCGCCAAGCTGGGCGAGCGCATGTCGGCGCTCAAGGTCGCCGACGGCACGACCCGAGGAGCCGAGGTCGGGCCGCTCATCGACCGGGCCGGGCTGGAAAAGGTCGAACGGCTGGTGGACGACGCGGTACGCAGGGGCGCGTCGGTCGTCGTGGGCGGATCGCGGCTCAGCGGCCACGGCTACTTCTACGCCCCCACGGTGCTTGCCGACGTGCCCACGGACGCCTCGCTGATGTCCACCGAGATCTTCGGCCCCGTGGCGCCGATCATCCCGTTCGACGACGAGGACGAGGCCGTGCGGCTGGCCAACGACACCGACTGGGGATTGGTCGGCTATGTGTTCACCACGGACCTCGACCGCGCCTTCCGGCTCGGCGAGGCGCTGGACGTCGGCATGGTAGGTGTCAACACCGGCCTGGTCTCCAACCCTGCGGCCCCCTTCGGTGGTGTCAAACATTCCGGCCTGGGCAGAGAAGGCGGACGAGCCGGCATCGAGGAGTATCTGGAGAGCAAGTATCTGGCCATGCCCCGTTCCTGATGGCACCGTCAGACCGCTGCGAAGGAACACCCTCGAACAGCTAACAAGGCGAGCTGGGCTGGAACCGGGAAGCTGATTTCCCAGTTCAGGACCTATATGGCGGCTGGTGCCACGTTGGTTAACGACACCCCAACAAACACCTGGAACGCCCGCCGCGCCGCCGTACTGTCCTGGCTGGCCTGGTGCCGCGAGCACGGCCACACCGCACCAGCCGTACCCGCCTGGGCCAAGCGGCTGACCGCACCCGACAGCCAGACCCCCGCCCGCTCCAAGACCGCGATCGACCGGCTGATCATCCGCCGCGACGTCGGCGTCCGGGAGAAAACCCTCTACAGGCTCCTGTATGAGACGGCCGCCCGGGCCGAGGAAATCCTCACCCTCAACATCGAGGACCCGTGCCTGACGGCCCGCCAGGCACGGGTCAAGGCCAAGGGCGCCCACGCCAAGACCCGCCGCCGCGGTCAGGCCCGCGAGGACTTCGTGCTGGAGACCGTCTACTGGGACGCCGGCGCCGCTCGGCTGCTCCCTCGCCTGCTCAAAGGCCGCACCCGCGGCCCGGTCTTCGTCACCCACCGCCGCCCCGGCCCCGGCAAGGTCGTCAGCCCCCGCGACATCTGCCCCGACACCGGCCTGGCCCGCCTGTCCTACGGCCAGGCCCGCGCCCTGCTGGACGAGCACACCGCGCTGAACGGCCCCGGCACGGGGTGGGACCTGCACGAATTCCGCCACTCGGCGCTGACCCACCTGGGCGAGGCGGGCGCGAGCCTGCTGATGCTGATGGCCAAATCCCGGCACAAGAAACCGGAGAACCTGCGGCGCTACTTCAAGCCCTCACCGGACGCCATCGCCGAGATCACCAGCCTGCTCGCCCCTCGGACCAGCGGCTGACCCGCTCGACTTGCTCAACCAAGATCGCGATTGTGGGTTTTGGGCTTACCTTGGCTACACCCCTACTTGTCGTCTGAGGTTCTAAGCAACCGACGTTGACTATCGACGGCTAGTCAACTAGGGTTGCTTATATGCCGGTCGAAGACGTACCCGTTCCCAAGGATCCCGCCGACTCGCTGGCGGCCGTCGTGGCGCTGCGGCTCTTGGCCGATCGGCTGGAGGACGCCGCCGTGGAGCAGGCCATGCGCGCGGGCTGGAGCTGGCCGGATGTCGCCGAGGCCCTCGGCGTCACCCGCCAGGCGGTTCACAAGAAGCACGTCAAGCGGCTCATCGCCGCCGGAGTCGCGCTGAGGAGACGACAGTGAGTGCGATGGATCACTACATCAACGCGATCATGGAGCGGGGGGCGGCGGAGGCACAAGAGAATGGGTCCTCGGCGATCGAGGCCCACCATCTTCTGCTGGCGATCGCGGCCGACGAAGGCACCGCCACCCACCGCGTCCTGGCCGCTGCCGGGCTCGGGCGGCAGGCGATCCGGGACGCGCTCGACAGGGAGTTCGAGCACAGCCTGAGTGCGGTCGGCGTGAGCGTCGCCGCCTTAGACCTCCCCAAACCCGCCGCCACCCGCGAGCCTCCGAAGCTCGGCGCTTCGGCGCGGCTCGCGATCGAACGCGGCTTCACCGCCGCCACCGGCAAGAAGGACCTGCGGCCGGCGCATCTGCTGCTCGGCATCCTGGACACCGAGATCGGCACGGTCCCCCGCGCGCTCGCCCTGGCCGGTCTGGACCGGGTGGATCTGATGGCACGCGCTCGGGAGGCGCTCGCCGGGAACAGCTGGTAGGCCCACCGCCTCGCCTACCCGTCTGAACCGTCCTGTTCTGAACCGTCCCGTTCTGAACCGTCCCGGTCTGGCGTTCCCTTTCCCTATGGCCCGGCCTGGGCCGCAGCCGCCCGCGCAGCGACGCGGGCCGCTCGGCTCAGGCCGTGATCAGGCATGCCCTCGCAACGCCCCACACCGGCATGTGCGGCGAGGCCGAGGCGCTCAATCCACGAAGAAAGGTCATCTCATGACGACGAGTGACAAGGTCGTGCTCGACGTCGGCGGGCTGCACATGCGCTACGGCTCGGTCGACGTCCTGCACGACGTCACCTTCCACGCCCGCCACGGCGAGGTGCTGGCCCTGCTGGGCCCGAACGGCGCCGGCAAGACCACCACAATCGAGATCCTGGAGGGCTTCCGCACCCGCTCACGGGGCCAGGTCAAGGTGCTCGGCACCGACCCCGCGCACGGCGACGAGCGGTGGCGGGCCCGGCTCGGGGTCGTGCTGCAGTCCTGGCGCGATCATGGCAAATGGCGCGTACGCGAGTTCCTGACCCACCTCGGCACCTACTACGCCCCGTACACCACACCGCGGATACAGCGGCCCTGGCACCCCGACGAGCTGATCGAGGCGGTCGGCCTGACCGAGCACGCCGGCAAGAAGCTCAGGATGCTGTCCGGCGGACAGCGGCGCAGGCTGGACGTGGCGATCGGCCTGGTGGGCCGTCCCGAGCTGCTGTTCCTCGACGAGCCCACCGCCTCGTTCGACCCGCAGGCCAGACACGAGTTCCACGATCTGGTACGACGCGTCGTCGGCACCGGCGAGACCACCGTCCTGCTCACCACCCACGATCTGGACGAGGCCGAGAAGCTGGCCGACCGCATCCTCGTACTCAACGGCGGGCGGATCATCGCCGACGGCACGGCCGGCGAACTCGCGCAGCGGATCACCGGCGAGGACGAGGTGCGCTGGCTGCGCGGCGGGCAGCGCTTCACGGAGCGGACCACCGACTCGACCACGCTCGCCCGCGAGCTGTTCGCCCGATACGGCGACGACATCCACGAGCTCGAAGTCCACCGTGCCTCGCTGGAACAGATCTACCTCTCCCTGGTCCGCCAGGCCGAATCTCCCCAGGAGGCCACACGATGAACCCGGCCACGACCGTACTGCGCACCGGCTGGACCCGCGGCCGCATCGAGCTGCGACAGTCGTTCACCAACGGCGCCGATCTGTTCTCCCACTTCCTCTGGCCCGGACTGATGGTGGCCACCATGTTCTTCATCCGGGACCTGCCCTTCGGATCCAGCGGGCTCCTGCTGGGCATGCTGGCGCTGCCGAGCATCCTGGGCATGAACGCCGCGACCGGCATGATCAGTATGAGCCAGCAACTCACCGCCGACCGCGAGGACGGCACCCTGCTGCGCGCCAAGGCGACCCCGCACGGGATGCCCGCCTATCTCATCGGCAAGGTGATCTCGGTCTCCGGCAGTCTCTTAGCCGATCTGGTCATCTTCCTGGTGCCCGCCATGCTCCTCGTCGAGGGCCTGCGGATCGGCCCCGGCTCCTGGCCCACCCTGGCCTGGACGCTGGCGCTCGGCCTGGTCGCGACCCTGCCGCTCGGCGCGGTCCTGGGCTCGGTGTTCACCAGCGCACGCGCCCAAGGGCTCATCCAGCTACCGTTCCTGGCCGTGATCGGCATCTCCGGCATCTTCTACCCGATCACCGCGCTGCCCGAATGGCTGCAATGGATCGCCCAGACCTTCCCCATCTACTGGATGGGCCTGGGCATGCGGTCAGCCCTGCTGCCGGACTCGGCGACGGCCATCGAGATCGGCCAATCCTGGCGACACCTGGAGACCGTCGGCGTACTCGGTGCCTGGGCGGTGCTCGGCCTGCTCCTGGCGCCGGTGGTGCTGCGGAGGATGGCGCGCGGCGAGTCCGGCTCAACCATGACGGCGCGCCGCGAGCGCGCCCTGCAGCGGGTCGGATGACGCCATAACCGGCAACCGACCGAAGCGATAGAACCCCATGTGGCCGGGTATGCGGAGCTCATGGGGGAGCACAGCGAAGTCGAGTCGTTAGGCGACCACGGATAGCTCGCGCGCATCCGCCTCTTCGGAACGATCCCCTTAAACACACCCCCGGCATCGACGATGTACGACTCGGGGCGGTCATGCCGACGGCCCGCGAAAAGAGCAGCCCGCGAAAAAGAGCAGCCCGCGAAAAAGAGCAGCCCGTGAAAAGAGCAGGAGGTGGGCCCGTGACTGGGGTGACCAGCAGGGTGGCATTGGTGACAGGGTCCAGCAGCGGAATCGGTGCGGCCACCGCGCGCCTTCTGGCCGAGCGAGGGATGCGCGTAGTGGTCAACTACCTCCGCAGCGGCGCGGCAGCCGAGGAGATCGTGGCCGGCATCGAGGCCGCGGGCGGCCAGGCCATGGCCGTGCAGGCCGACGTACGCGAGGCGGCGGCGGTCGAGAGCCTGACCGAGCGGGTACGGGCGGCATGGGGCGGCATCGACGTGCTCGTGCACAACGCTCTCACCCCGTACGCGATCAAGCCGTTCCAGGACATGACATGGGAAGAACTGGGCGGCAAGCTCGACGACGAGATGCGCGCGGCGTACGTGATCACCAAAGCCGTCCTGCCCTCCATGGCCGAACAGGGCTGGGGACGCATCGTCTACATCGGTACCGGCCTCAGCCACCGGCCCCGGAAGAACATGATCGCACTGGGCACGGCCAAGGCCGCGCTGGTGCAGTTCGCCCGCTACCTCGCCCAGGAGCTGGGCCCGCGGGGCATCACGGTCAACGTCGTCGAGCCTGGCCCGGTGGAGGACACCCGCATTGCGGCGAAGGCGCTCGACGAGGAGCAGAAGAGGCAGCAACTGGCCGCCACTCCCCTGGGCCGCCTGGCACAGACAAGCGACGTCGCCCAAGTGGTCGCCTTCTACGCCAGCGAGGACAACGGCTTCATGACCGGCACGACGGCCGCGGTCGACGGCGGGATGTCCATGTAGTGACCCCAGTCTGGCCGGCATCCGGTACACCGTCACGGCACGCGCGGTGACACGATCAAGGAAAGACGTCCATGGACACGATCGATCTCACCTTCGTCGGGCGGGGCCTGCACGAGGAACTGGCCGCCTACATCGCCGACCAGCGGGACTACTATGCCGACGAGGGCGTCCACGTCGCGCTGCGCGACGGCTGCGCCTGGGACAACGAGCGGGTGCGCCACGGCGCCACCATCGGACTCGGCCGGGCACTGCTGACCCGGCTGACCGATGGCATCCCCTGGGTCGCACTCAATGTCAACACCCACCGCCCGCTGTTCTGGTTCCTCGCCCGCTCCGGCCTGACCTCCCTGGCCGACCTGGCCGGCCGGCGGCTGGCGATACACGCCCCCCACACCGCACCTGGCTGCTTCGCCCGGATCGTCCTGCGCCAGGCCGGCCTCGACCCGGACCGCGACATCCAGACCATCGTCCGCCCGCCCGGCGACTACGGCATGGACCTGCGCCGGCTGCGCGACGGAAAGATCGACGCCGCCTTGGTCGGCAGCACCATGGCGCCGGAGGCGGTAGCCGCCGAGAACGGTTGGCAGGTGCCGGCCTGGATCGGCGACCACTTCCAGATCCCCACCGTGGGCGTGGCCGTCGACCCCACCTACGTCCAGCCTGACGACCCCGCAGTCCAGGCGGTCGTACGAGCCCACCGGCGCGCCCTGGAGACGATCCGCAACGAACCCGACATCACGCTGCGGCACATGCAGACGTTCATCGGCCGACACACCGCGGACGAAGTCCGGGCCCACTACGAGACGTTCATCGCACCGTATTTCAGCCCCGACGGCCAAGTCGACCTCGACGTCGGCGCCACCGCGATCACCGCGGTCGCCGCCGAACTCGGCATCCCCGCCACCGTCACCGCGGCCGAGTTCTACCGCACCGCACCCTAGGAGCCCGGCGCTGGCTTACCTGGGCGAAGCAGGCGGGGCCGCGTGGTGGGAATGGTCTCTGTCCGCCCTATAGTTCATGACCGCCGACCCCGCTCATGATCGACGATTGAGGGCCGAATGATCATCTACACCCACGGCGTCCGCGTACTGGAACTGGACGAGTGCCGCGTTCGCCTGCGCGTGTTCCTGGCCGACTACGATCCGTCCCAGCCTCACAGCGATCTTCTTCCTCAGGGGCGGAGCTTCTTCTTCGGCGTGTTGTGGCAGGCCGCCGACGGGGAGGCGGGACGGCGGCGCGGCCCGCTCAACGGCCACGTCGCGCTTGAAGACACCCTCGACCCGGACTGGGTCGAAGCGAACGCCGGCCGCTTTATTGAGAGCGTGGAGAGAGTCAGCGCCCGGAACCTCCCTCCTGGCGATGAGCTTGCGGGCTTCTACGAAACCCACTACACGGAACTCGATGGGCGCCTCCACCGGTGGCATGAACGATGGGAACATGAGGACCTACTCGTCCAGGCCGACTACGACGTCGTCGTCACCGACGCGCGCTGGCTGGAGCCGCTTCGCGAGGGGCAGGGAATGGGCACCGGCTTCGCATCATGGGGCTGGACGGTGGCGGGCGGTCAGTTGGTGCGTCGCGGCCTGATCCTCACGGAGCGGGGCGACAGAGAAGGGGCGTCTGACGCGTTCCGGCGCGCGACCGCTGTCGACGACCCCGAGGCCACGGTGCGGGCGCAGCTGGCCCTTGACGATCTTGACATCGACCTCGAAGCCCTCCACTTCGGCGACCGGGTCGCCCACGAGGTGAGAGCTGCCTTGGAGCTCTGCGTCCGGCTCTCCGAGGAGGGCCGGGACGCGGAGGCGCGGGCCGCGTTCCTGCTCGTGCACTCGTTCGGAAGGCCGGAGTTCATGGGCGAGGCCCGAGAGCGCGCGGGTATGGTGTCCCCCGCCGAGCGCGCGCATCGGCTCATGAGCGAGGGTGACCGCTCCGGGGCGCTGAAGGAGTTGAGGCGGGCGTACGACGGCGGAGACGGGGTGATCGACTTCGCCGTGGCCCTTCTCGACGCCGACTTCGAGACCGCCGATGCGACGTGGCCCGGCGGCGACCTCGACCTCACACGGATGGCGCTGATCGCCGCCGATCTGGTATTCGTCCATGCCCGCGAGGGCGGCGACGACATAGTGGCTGCCCTGCTGGACTTGCGTGTGACGGCCGAGCTCGGGTCGACGATGTGGCGGTACGTGCTCGAAAGTAAGAACGCCTACCCGGAGGAGGTTGCCGCCGCCATCGGTGAGCGCCTGATGCGGACGGCGGTGGCCATGCACTTGCCCGAAGACGTGCGGTGTATCGCGGAAACGGCCGGTACCCGTTTCCCGGAGCTGGCGGCAGCCGCCTACGCCGAGCTCGGCGATCATTATGCGACCTTTGGCGAACCCGAGCAGGGCGAGGCCGCCTTACGGGTGGGTGAGATGCGAGGCGACCCCACCGCGCTTCGGCGCGCGGCCGATTCCGGTCACGCCGGGTTCGCCGAGCAGGCCCTGACACTTCTCAGCGAGCTGGGGCAGTAAAGGCGTGAATAGGGCTTGTTGTCCGAGCTTCACCTGGGCGACAGGACACGGCAAAAGCTGTCAGCCAGTCGCTCGTGCGTACCGCTCGGCGAGACGGCGCAGGTGCGTGCGGAGTTCCGGCGGCCCGGTGACGTCGAAGTCCGCGTCGAGCAGGCCCAGGTAGACGCCGAGGGTCTCGACCGTGTCCGCGCCGGTGTGCAAGACGCAGGTGCGTTCGTCGACGATTTCCACTGTTCCGACCGCCGGGCTGATCCGATCGGCGACGACCTCGGCCGGCGCGTGCACGGTGACCCGCGCCCGGTAACGCCAGGCGGCGGCGGATACCCGGCGTGACACGTATGCGGCGACGTCGTCGTCGGGCAGGTCGCGCGGGGCGAAGCGGGGGCCGGTCGGGGTGCGAGGTCGTATCCGGTCGACGCGGAAGGTGCGCCAGTCGTCCCCCTCCACGTCCCAGGCCAGCAGGTACCAGCGGCGTCCCCAGTTGACCAGCCGGTACGGCTCGACGGTGCGCACGGTGGCGGCGCCGGCGTGGTCGTGGTAGTCGAAGCGGAGCCGTTCCCGGTCGCGGCAGACCGCGCTCAGCGTGGTCAGGATCGACGGGTCGACGCTGGGACCGGGGTCGTCCCGGGGCACCGGCACCGTGTAGGTCTGCAGGGTGTTGACCCGGCGCCGCAGCCGTGACGGCAGCACCTGCTCCAGCTTGGCCAGCGCCCGCAAGGACGCCTCCTCGATCCCCGCGATGGCGCCACTCGTCGCGGTCCGCAGGCCGACCGTGACGGCGACCGCTTCCTCGTCGTCGAGCAGCAGCGGCGGCAGCGCGGCGCCGGCACCGAGACGGTAGCCGCCGGTGGCGCCGCGCGTGGCCAGCACTGGATAGCCGAGGCCGCGCAGGCGCTCCACGTCGGTCCGCACGGTCCGCCCGCTCACCCCGAGGCGCTCGGCGAGTTCGGTTCCGGTCCAGTCGCGTGGGGTTTGCAGGAGGGAGAGCAGTCGCAGGAGGCGGGCCGAGGTTTCCAACATTCCTCAAGGATCCCCGACAATTAGGAGTGATGTCTTCCTAATGGTCCGGCAGAGTCGATGACATGAACGAGATCCGCGATTTCCGCATCGACATCCCGCAGGCCGACCTGGACGATCTGACCGAGCGCCTGGCCAGGGTCCGCTGGGCCGACGAACTGCCCGACGCCGGCAGCGACTACGGCGTCTCGCTGCAGTACCTGCGAGGCCTTGTCCAGCGCTGGCGCGACGGGTACGACTGGCGCGCGTGGGAGGCGAAGCTCAACGCGTACCCGCAGTTCACCACCACCATCGACGGGCAGAACGTGCACTTCCTGCACGTCCGCTCACCCGAGCCGGACGCCACGCCATTGCTGCTCACGCACGGCTGGCCGACCACCATCGTGGAGTACCTGGATGTGCTCGGCCCGCTGAGCGACCCCCGAGCCCACGGCGGCGACCCGGCCGACGCCTTCCACCTGGTGATCCCCTCGGTGCCCGGTTTCGGCTTCTCCGGCCCCACCACCGAGCGGGGCTGGAACCGGTACCGGATCGCGAAGGCGTGGGCCGAGCTGATGCGCCGCCTCGGCTACGAGCGCTACGGCGCGCACGGCAACGACGGCGGCTCGCTCATCTCCCCCGAAGTGGGCCGCCACGATCCCGAGCACGTCATCGGCGTGCACGTCACCCAGGTCTTCTCCTTCCCCTCCGGCGACCCGGCCGAGCTGGCCGGCCTGTCCGAGGAGGACCAGAAGAAGGTCCAGTTCCTGCGGTGGTGGCTGGAGAACGGCGGCGCGTACGACAAGCTGCAGTCCACCGCGCCGCAGACCCTGGCACACGCGCTGGCCGACTCGCCCGTGGGACAGCTGGGCTGGAACGCGCAGTTGCTCGGCCCGAACCTCGACCCGGACTACGTGCTGACCAACACGATGATCTACTGGCTCACCAACACCGCCGCGTCATCGGCGCGCCTCTACTACGAGGACTTCCACGTGGTGGACAAGCCGACGGAACCCACGACCATGCCGCTCGGGCTGGCGAACTTCGCCTGGGACTTCCAGTCGATCCGCCCGTTCGCCGAACGCGACCACAAGAACATCGTGTCCTGGAACGTGTACGACACGGGTAGCCACTTCGCCGCGCACGACGCCCCCGACCTGCTGGTCGACGACATCCGCGGCTTCTTCCGCCAACTCCGCTGACCCCGGTCGGACCGGGCATGCCGGGCTTGCGCTCGCACGGACTCAGCGTGCCCGACCGGCGTTGTGAGGACGTTGTGGGCTCGTTGTGGGCGCTGGACTCGCCGCCGCGCCGTCGGCGCTACTGATCCAAGTGATCGTGGATCTTGGCGCGGATCCGGTCGGCGTCGGCGTGGCCGAGCTGTTCGAAGATGCCCAGTGCGCGGCGCCACGCATGGCCGGCCTGCCGGTCGTGACCGGCGGCATGGTGGGCGTCGCCGAGATACCGCTTCGGGCGCCGCGTACCGAGACAGCGATTCTTATGATCCTTTAACATGTAGGAGTCTAAAGTACTAGCAGGCTAGATAAATGGAGAAGCCAGTGATCGAGTTCCATCTGGACGGCAGGTCGGGTGTTTCGCCGTACCTGCAGTTGGTCCAGCAGGTACGGCATGCGCTACGGCTCGGACTGCTGCGCGAGGGCGACCAACTACCGACCGTCAAGGAGGTGGTGGCGCACCTGGCGATCAACGCCAACACCGTCCTGAAGGCCTACCGGGAACTCGAGCACGAGGGCCTGGTGGCCGCCCGGCCAGGGGTGGGGACATTCGTGACGGCGACGCTCACCGACACCTCCCTGGCCGCGCACGGCCCGCTGCGGATGGAACTGCGGCGCTGGCTGGCCAAGGCCCGCCGGGCCGGCCTCGACGAGGAAAGCATCGAGGCCCTCTTCATGACCACCTTTCGGACCACCGCTCAGGAGGACATAGCGTGAACGCTGTCCTGCAGGCCCAAGGCCTGGGCAAGAAATACGGCAAGCGCTGGGCGCTGCGCGAGTGCACCATCGACATCCCGGCGGGCCACGTCGTCGGACTGGTGGGGCCCAACGGGGCCGGTAAGACCACGCTGCTGAAGCTGGCCGGCGGCCAGCTGGAGCCGACGGCGGGCGGCATCACCGTGCTCGGCGGCCGGCCCGCGGCCACGCCCGCGCAGCTGGCCAGGGTCGGCTTCGTCGCCCAGGACACCCCTGTCTACGCGGGACTGACCGTCGCCGATCACCTGCGGTTAGGGACACGGCTCAACCCTCGCTGGGACGCCACCATGGCGCGAGAGCGTATCGCGCGACTCGGTCTCGATCCCGGCCATCGGGCGGGCAAGCTGTCCGGCGGGCAACGCGCTCAGCTCGCCCTCACCCTGGGCCTGGCCAAGCGACCTGAGCTGCTGATCCTGGACGAGCCGGTCGCCTCGCTCGACCCGCTGGCCCGCCGCGAGTTTCTGCAGAGCCTGATGGAGGCCACGGTCGAGCACAAGTTCAGCGTGCTGCTCTCCTCCCACCTGGTCTCCGACCTGGAACGGGTCTGCGACTTCCTGATCGTGCTCGTCGACTCCCGCGTCCAGGTCGCCGGGGAGGTCGACGAGCTGCTGGCCACCCATCACCGGCTCGTCGGCCCACGCCGCGATCCCGACCGGCTCCCCGCCGGCCAGCAAGTCATCTCCGCGCGCCACACCGACCGGCAGAGCACGTTCATCATCCGTACCGACGCCCCGATCCACGACCCCGCCTGGACGGTCAGCCAGCTCAGCCTGGAGGACCTCGTCCTCGCCTACATGGAGAAGCGCACCGCCGAGAACCGAGTCGCCCTGGAGGTGCAGCGATGATCTGGCTGACCTGGCGCCAGCTGCGCGGCTCGGCCGCGATGTTGGCCGCCCTGCTCGTCATCCTCGCTACTGCCCTGGCTCTGACCGGCCCGGACCTGGCCTCCGACTACTCCACCGGTATCGCCGCTTGCATTCAGGACGACACCTGCGTCCGCTTCTACGACCGGTTCTTCGGCGCGCACGACATGCCCTTCATGGCCGTCAGCCTCGTCGTGCTGCTCCTGCCCGCTGTCGTCGGGCTCTTCTGGGGAGCACCGTTGATCACCCGCGAGCTGGAGACCGGCACGCACCTGCTGGTGTGGAACCAGACTGTCACTCGCGGCCGCTGGCTGGCGGTCAAGCTCGGGTTCACCGGCCTGGTCGCCATGGCCGCCGCCGGCCTGTGCGGCCTCGCGGTGACCTGGTGGTCTGATCCCCTGGACAAGTCGGCCCCGGGCGACCTGGCCTTGATGGCTCCCCTGGTGTTCGGCGCGCGCGGCATCGCCCCGATGGGGTACGCGGCGTTCGCCTTCGTCCTGGGCGTGACCGTGGGCATGCTGGTGCGCCGCACACTGCCCGCGATGGCCCTCACGCTGGCCGTCTTCGCCGCGATCCAGCTCGCTATGCCGCTGCTGGTCCGGCCCCACCTGATGCCCCCGGTCACGGGGACCTTCGAGCTCAGCGAGACGAACGTGGACGGCATCGGCATAAACCGTAACCAAGGCGGACAAGTGGAGATTCGCCTGAATGCGGCTATTCCCGGCCAGGCGGGCGCCTGGGTCCTGTCCAGCGGTCTCGTCGATCCGTCCGGACGTCCGGCTGCCGGTCCCGAGCCCGGAATCGGGATCGTCAAGATCTCGACGACGTCGGGACCCTGCGCACCGTCGTCATCGACAATGGGCGCCTGCCCGACGGAGATCAACCGGCTCGGCTACCGGCAGAAGGCGACCTACCAGCCCCTCGACCGCTTCTGGCCCTTCCAGTGGATCGAGACCGGGATCTACGCTCTGCTCACCCTCGGCCTCACCTGGCTCTCCTTCTGGTGGATCCGCAGGCGCCTGTCATGACCGCCATCAAGATCGCGACCGCCGGGCTCGCCCTCCTGCTGGCTTCGGCCTGCACGGCGCCGGCGCCACCGCGCAGCCAGGCGAGCGCGGCAGCCAGTACGGTCTGCGCGGCGCCCCAGGGACCCCCCGGGGCGGAGACGGCCACCACGATCGACGTCATCGAGCAGGCCTACTTCTGCATCCTCGGCAACTACTACAGCGGCCCCACCCTCGACGCCCGCGCGCTGCTGGCCGCCGGATTCGTCGCACTGACCCAAGAGCTCAACCGCAACGGCCGCGACCTGCCCGAGGCCACCATGCCCGCGCTGACGGGCGACCGCAAAGCCGACTGGACCGCCTTCGAGACCGCCTACCGCAAGATCACCGACCAGGTCCCCGACCTCCGCGACAAGCTGGCGATCGTCACCCTCGAGGCCATCGTGGCCGCCCTCGGCGACAACCACGCCCGCTGGACACACGACGCCAAGCGGCCGCCCGACTACCACGACGGCGACGGCTACGGCCTGGGTCTGCAAGCGAACGTCGAACGCTCTCAGGTGGAGGGCGACCCCGGCGTCGCCCTTCCCCCGCTGTTCGTCACCACCGTGCAGGGCGGCGCGGCGCAGGCCGCCGGGCTGCACGGTGGTGACATCATCGAATCGATCAACGGCTCGGCGCCCTTCATCGACGGCAAGCCCACCCCCGCGATCGCCGCCCTCAACCCGCAATACCCCGAAGCGCGCCCGGTCCGGCTGCGGCTCCTGCGCCAGAGCACCGGCCGCCGCTGGAGCATGACGCTCAAGCCCGGCCTCTACCAACGGGACCTGGCCGCCCTGCAAGTGGTGCAGTCCAAACTGCTGGACGACAGCATCGCCTACGTACGGCTGCGCGGGTTCGCCCCCGACTCCGCCGACCGGGTCCTCAAAGCGATCTCCAGGCTGCGCACCGGCCGCACCCTCACCGGCGTCGTACTGGACGTGCGCGGCAACGGCGGCGGCAGCCCCACCGAGGCGACCCGGCTGGTGAGCGCGTTCGGCCACGGCAAGGTCACCGCCTACCAGTGCACCGTGGACGGCAAGTGCGAGACCGCGCGGACCGACGACACCGTCGAGCTGGTCAACCTGCCGCTGATGGTGCTCACCGACCGCGGCTGCGCCTCGGCGTGTGAGCATTTCAGCTCCGCGGTCAAGGACCATCGCCTTGGCCGGCTGGTCGGCACCAGAACCGCCGGGGTCATCTCCGGGCCGGCGCAGTCACACCTGCTCGGCAACAACACCCTGCTGGGCTTCCCCACCAGGCACCACCTGGGGCCCGATCGCGAGGTGATCGACCGGATCGGAGTGCCGCCCGATCACTTCGTGCTCCTGAGCCCCGAGGACGCGGCCGCCGGGCGTGACCCCGCCCTGGCCAAGGCCCTGACCTTGCTGCACACTTGAACGGACCTCGCGATGAGACACCCTTTGGCAGTCGCCGCAGCACTGACCGTCCTGGCCACGTCCGCCTGCACGGCACCCGCGCCACCCCGTTCCGCCGCCCCCTCGGCCACACCGACCGGCCCCACCACCCTGCCCGCCCCCACCGGCGCCCACCCGGTCGGCACCACCGCCCTGTATCTGAAGGACACCTCCCGCCCCGATCCGTGGAACCTCGATGTCAACGCCAGGGAGCTCAAGGTCACCCTGTGGTATCCGGCCAAGCAGCGGGACGGGAAGCGTGCGCCGTACATGACACCGAAGGAATCGGAGCTCGCCATAAGGCGCTATGGGGTCGCGGGCGTCCCGGACGACACGCTGAACAAGACCCGCACGAACGCCATCAAAGACGCGAAACCCGCAGGGGGAAAGCTTCCGCTGGTGGTGCTGTCCCCCGGCTTCACCAATCCGATGAGCACGCTCACGTCGCTGGCCGAGGACCTGGCCAGCCGAGGGTACGTCGTGGCCGGCATCGACCACACCTACGAAAGCTACGCCACGACCCTGGCCGACGGGCGGGTCGCCGAATGCCTCGCCTGTGACAGCGACACCGACCCGGGCTTCGGCACGGGAGTGGTCCAGGGCCGGGCGGCCGACGTCTCCTTCGTACTCGACCAGTTGCCCTCGAAATGGGACGGCGCCAGCGTGATCGACCGCTCCAGAATCGCCATGGTCGGCCAGTCGATCGGCGGGGCCAGCGCCATGGCCGCCATGCTCAAGGACCCCCGCGTGCGGGCCGGAATCGACATGGACGGCACCACCTACGCCCGGATCCCCAAGAGCGGGTTCACCCGGCCGTTCATGTTCCTGGGCTCGGCGCAGCACGTCCCCGGAGGCCGCGACACTTCGTGGGATCGCGACTGGAAGCTGTTGACCGGGTGGAAGCGCTGGCTCGTGGTGACCGGCGCGGAACACTCGACCTTCACCGACGCCTCGCTGCTGGCGGGCGCCCTCGGCATCAAGCCCGCCTACGGCGTTCCTCCTGCGGCGCGCGCCGCCGAGCTCACCCGCACATACGTGGCGGCCTTCCTCGACCAGCACCTGAAGTCCAAGCGGCAGCCCCTCCTGGACAAGCCGTCATCGCGCTACCCCGAGGTCAAATTCTGCCCCGCGACCTGCGCTCAATCCTGAGGCCTGGCACGTTCGCCGAAGCCATCGGGAATGCTGACCACAGCTCGCCCATCTCGGTGGTGGCCGCACGCTGGTCGGGTCGAGGAGGCACTGCACCTGCAGACCGTCGATCAACGCCACGAGATCCGATTCGGCACCCGCGATGCTCGTCCCCGGCCGCACGAGTCCTCGGGCGTGGAGTTCCTCGAGCGCATCGCGAAGATACCGTTCCCAGGTTGACAACGGACGGTCGAATCCAACACCCTTTCACTATTCGAATAGTGAAAGGGTGCTTTCGGTTGATCGAGTTCAACCTGGACCGCAGCTCGGGGGTTTCGACGTACCTGCAGCTCGTTCACCAGGTCAAACAGGCGCTCCGGCTCGGTACGCTGCGGCCCGGCGACCAGTTGCCGACCGCTCGCGAGGTGGTCGAGACCTTGGCCATCAACCCCAACACCGTGCTCAAGGCGTACCGGGAACTGGAGCGCGAAGGGCTGGTCGAGGGACGTCCGGGGATGGGGACGTTCGTCCGGCAGGGCATCGCGGGTGCGACGCTCGCCGAGCACACGCGGCTGCGGCGCGGTCTGGAGGCGTGGGCGCGCGAGGCCCGCGGGGCCGGGCTCGATCAGGAGGACCTGCGGGCGCTGTTCAATGTGGTCCTGGCCGACGTCGCGAAGGAGGGTGTGGCATGAGTCCCAGGCTGGAGGCCACCGGGCTGGGAGTCCGCTATCGCCGTACGTGGGCGTTGCGCGACTGCTCGCTGGCCGTGCCCACGGGACGTGTGGCGGCGCTCGTCGGGCCCAACGGCGCGGGCAAGACCACGCTCATGCACGCGGCCGTCGGCCTGCTGCGACCCGCGCTGGGAAGCGTCCGCGTGGCCGGCGAGGCGGCGTTCGTGGCGCAGGACAAACCGCTGTACGACAGCTTCACCGTCGCCGAGATGCTCACCTTCGGCCGCCGCATGAACACCCGCTGGGACGCCGCCGCCGCTGCCGGGCGGCTCGCCGGGCTGGGCATCCCGCTGGAGCGGAAGGTGAGCGGCCTGTCGGGCGGGCAGCAGGCGCAGGTGGCGGTCACGCTGGCGCTGGCCTGCCGGCCCGACCTGCTCGTGCTGGACGAACCGCTGGCCAACCTCGACCCCCTGGCCCGCCACGAGGTGATGCGCTCGATCATGGCGGAGGTGGCCGAGCGGGAGCTGACCGTACTGCTGTCCTCGCATGTCGTCTCCGACCTGGAGGAGACGTGCGACTGGCTGATCGTGCTGAACGGAGGCCGGCTGCAGGTCAGCGGTGACATCGAGGACCTGCTCGACGGGCATCTCGTGCTCACCGGGCCGGAGGAGGCGTCGGCGGCGGGGACACGGGTGGTAGGCGCGAGCCGTACCGGCAGGCAGGTCAGCATGCTGATCAGGGGCGCGCCCCCGCTCGATCCGCGCTGGCAGGCGCGGCGCCCCGGACTGGAAGAACTCGTCATGGGCTACCTGCGCAGCCCCGAGTCGGCGGCACTGCCGGGCCTGACGGGGGTGGGCGCGTGATCTGGGTGACGTGGCGCCAGCACCGGGCACAGCTCCTCGTGACGGCGGGCTTCCTGGCGCTGCTGGGAGTGTTGCTGCTGGGTTCGGCGCTGGAGGCGAGCCGGTACGTGGCCGAGCACGCCCCGCCCGGCTGCCCGGGGCCCGCCGTGGCGTGCGGGGACCTGGCGGTGGCCCTCGGGCAGCGTTACGACGCGGCCTACTCGGTGTTCGGCTGGATGCCGCTGGTGGCGCCGGCGCTGATCGGGGCGTTCTGGGGCGCGCCGCTGCTCGGCCGCGAGTACGAGCGCGGCACCCACCGCCTGGCCTGGACCCAGTCCGTGTCCGTGTGGCGGTGGCTGGCGGTCAAGCTGTCGATCCTGGGCGGGGCGGTCGTGGCCGGGGGGCTGCTGCTGTCGCTCATGGTGAGCCTGTGGCGGCCGGTGTTCAGGGCGGGCGTCGACTCCACGTTCGGCAACATCGGCGTGTTCAACATGGTCGGGGTGGAGCCGGCGGCGTGGTGGCTGTACGCCTTCGCTCTCGGCACCGCGGCCGGCACCCTGTTCCGGCGTACGCTGCCGGCGATGGCGTTGGTCGTGGCCGGTGTGGTGGTCACGATGGTCACGCTGTTCCAGCTGAGCGACCACTACGCCGAGCCGACGCGTACCGAGTTGTCCGGCACGGTGCTGCTGGACGATACCGACGCCCGGCTGGTGAGCGCCGCCTGGGTGGAGCCGTCCGGGAGAGAGGTCGCCGAGCCGGTCGGCAGCGGCTGCCCGCGGCGGGTGGATGTGGGGCAGAGCGACAAGAACGCCAGGGCGTGGCAGGCGTGCCTGTTCGGCAAGGGTTACCGGTACGCGGTCTACTACCATCCGTCGTCCAGGTTCTGGCGCTTCCAGTGGACCGAGGCGGCGATCCTGACGCTCGCGTCGGCGGCCCTCGGCGGTCTGGCCGTACGCCGCACCCTTCGCCGCCCCGGCTGACAGGGCTCCTCTGTCAGCGGCGGCGATCCAGTGGCAGTCAGGATGGCTGGACCTGGTCGAAGAGGGCGAGGGCTTCGGCGGGGTCCGGGCTCACGAGGCGTTCCAGACCGGCCGTCGTGATCTTCGCCCACTTGCCGGCCCGTGCCCACATCTGTTCCTCGAAGGCGCGGACGACCTCGTCCAGGTCGCCGGGGGCGGCGGCGATGGACTCGGCGAGTTCGGCGCCTTCCAGCATCGCGAGGTTCGCGCCGACCCCCAAGGGGGGCATCAGGTGGGCGGCGTCGCCCAGCAGCGTAACCCCGGGGACGTGGTCCCAGGTGTGGGACACGGGCAGGACGTAGAAGGGGCGGTGAACGAAAGCGGTGCCGTGGCGGAGGAGGTCGAGGACAGGAGCGGCCCAGCCGTCGAACAGAGCCAGCAGGCACGATCGCATGGCCTCGACGTCGGCCGGGTCCAGGTTCGTGTGCCAGTCCAGCGGCGCGCGGAATTTGGTGTAGACCTTGACGTGGCCGCCGCTGTTGCGCTGGGCGACGAGGGAGCGGTTCACGCCGTACACGGCCACCGAACCGTCGCCGATCAACCGGGCGAGGTCGGGGTGGCGGGTGTCGACGTCGTCCAGGGAGGTCTCGACCGAGCTGACGCCGGTGTAGTGCGGCGTCACCGGCGAGAGCGCCGGGCGGACCCGGGACCAGGCGCCGTCCGCGCCGACCACGAGGTCGAACGCCTCCTGTCGCCCGTCCGCGAAATGGACCAGCACGCCATCCGGGGTCCCCGGCACCACCTTCGCCACGCCCCGCCCCCACTGAACCTCCAGGGGGCCGAGCAGCAGGTCACGGAGTTGCCCGCGGTCGATCTCGGGATTGGCCCGCTCATCCGGACCGGGTCGCCAGTCGCGCAGGACGGTCCCGTCCGTGTCCAGGATGCGCATGGCCTGCCCCTCGGGACGGGACAGCGCCTGGTACTCCCCCAGCAGCCCCGCCTTGTCCAGTGCACGCTGGCCCAGCCCTTCGTGCAGGTCCAGCGTGCCGCCCGGGGGGCGGGCGTCGGGGGCGGGATCGCGTTCGAAGACGGTGGCGGGGTGATCGTGGCGGTGCAGGACACGGGCGAAGGTAAGGCCGGCGGGGCCTCCCCCAATCACGGCGATACGATGTCTCATGTCGATACACTGTATTTGACAATTACAGCGTATCGCAACAGTACGATGTACCCATGACTGTGTGGGACCGGCCGGAGCCGCCGACACGACCCGTGCCGCTCGACCGGGAGCGAATCGTCGCCGCCGCCATCGCGCTGGCCGACGAGGGCGGGCTGGAAGCGGTGTCGTTGCGCAAGGTCGCCGCCCGACTGGACGCCGGCCCGATGCGGCTGTACGGATACATCTCCACCAAGGAGGAGCTGTTCGACCTCATGGTGGACGAGGTCCACGCCGAGATCCTCCCCGAGGAGCAGCCCGCTGACTGGCGGGAGGCGCTGCGCGTCCGCGCCCACCGCACCAGGCAGGCCACCCGCCGTCACGAATGGCTGGCCGACCTGCTCGGCGGCCGTCCGGCCCTGGGCCCGAACGCCCTCGCCGTGACCGAGGCCACGCTGGCCGCCCTCGACGGCCTCGCCGACGTCGACACCGTCAGGCGCGCTGTGGAGACCGTCAGCGCCTACTTCACCGGCGCGATCAGGCGCGAGATCGCGGACGTGCGGGCCGAGCGCGCCACGGGCCTGTCCAAGCGCGACTGGCAGCGCGCCTCCGGCCCGCATGTGCGCAGGATGCTGGCCACGGGCCGCTTCCCGACGCTGGCCAAGGCCGTGCGCGACGGCGCCGAGGTGGATGCCGAGGAGTCCTTCGCGACCGGCCTCGACTGGGTCCTCGACGCCGTGGCCGCCAAACTCGCCCGGCCGCCGGCGTGACGCTCAGGATTTCCAGGTGCCATCCGTGGCGCCCGCATCGGTGGTCAGTTCGGGGTTCCGTTGCCCTTGCAACCCGTGTCGATCCGGCCCGTCTCGAAGTACTTCACCACGTCGGCGGCGCACTCGGGCACCCGAGTGGCCGAGACGTGCACGTCGTCGGCGATCGTGTAGACGGTGCCGCCGATGGCGCGCCGCGTCTGCAACGTCCAGTCATAGACGGACATGAACTCATACAGGTGCCCCGCCAGCACCAGTGACCCGCTCCCCCGCTTCAACGTCGGCTGCTGTACGGGCAGCGGCCACCCCTGGCACAGGGCACCCCCGAATCCCCCGGACCGGCCGGTCGCCGGATGGCGCTTCACGAGCTGCTGGTAGGCACGCCAGGCGGTGCCGAAAGCGGGCCGGCTGCTGTCCTCGTTGCACTTGACCGCCCAGTTCATGGTCATGTTCAGCATTTCAGGCGCGCCAGGCAGGGGGGTGCCCATCATCTGACCGCCGCTGAGCATCTCCTTGACGGTGGGCGGGGCGGTGGTGCCCGTCGCCGTCCGCAGTTCGGCCAGTGCCTTGCCCGCGCGTGCCCACTCGGTCGAGATGCGCTTGGCCAGGTCGGCGACGGCCGAGCCGTCGATGGGCCGCGGCAGGTCGGTGTACGTCTTGGGGCTCTTGTCGTAGTCGCGCACCAGCTTGGCCACCTGCTCGCGCACCTCCCGGGCGGTGGCGCCGAGACCGTAGGTGTCGTCGCGGCGGCTCAGCCAGGTGGCCATGCGCCCGAAGTTACGTTCGGCCGCCTGCGCGCTGCCTTTGGTGTGCTTCATGAGATTGGTCCACGGCGGCGCCACGCTGTCCAGGAAGGCCCGTCCAGTGTGCTCGGGGAACAGGCTGCGGTACACCATACCCAAAGAGCTGCCCCAGGACAGGCCGAGCAGGTTGAGCTCGCGCTCACCCAGCGCGGCCCGCACCAGGTCCAGGTCCTTGGCCGCGTTGTCGGTGGTGAGCTGACCGAGGAAAGCGGGGTCGGAGCGTCCGCACTTCTGGTTGGCCGCCACCTGGCCGTCGTACACCTTCCTGGCCGCCTCCTTGGTCAGCGCGCCCGGCTCCTGCGGGCCTCCTGGCGAGAGAGGGCAGTCGACCTTGGTGCTGTAGCCCACTCCGCGCGGGTCGAAGCCGATGATGTCGTATCGCTCGTTGAGCGCTGCCGCCTCCTTGTTGAGCACGGTCCGCACCGGGTCCAGGTAGCCGCTTTGGCCGGGCCCTCCCGGCAGGACGGCGAGGGCGCCGAGCCGGTGGGCCTTGTCGGTGGCGGCCAGCCGGGTAACCGCGATGTCGATCTTCCGCCCGCCGGGGTCGCGGTGGTTCAGCGGGACGCCGACCGTCCCGCACTCCAGGCGCTTCATCAGCGTACGGAAGGCCGGAACCTGCTCCTGCGTCACACGCAGGCTCCGGATCACCTCATCGGAGTAGTCCGGGCAGGATTTCCACTGAACGGACGACGTACCGGAGCTCGGGCCGGCATGTACGGCGGCCGTCGCGGGTGCGGGCAGGCTCAACGCCAGTACCGCGCCTGCCAGCCCGGCCAGGCCCATATTCAT
Organism: Nonomuraea sp. NPDC052129; assembly: GCF_040680095.1. NCBI lineage: Bacteria > Bacillati > Actinomycetota > Actinomycetes > Streptosporangiales > Streptosporangiaceae > Nonomuraea > Nonomuraea sp. NPDC052129. The sequence goes on from NZ_JBFAVX010000039.1 coordinate 93,483, forward strand.
GGTCATGATTTCTCTTTCGGGGATTTCACTACCGGCCGGCCGGCACCGATCAACGGCCTGCCGTCGGTGGATGGCGTCGGCTATTGGCCGGGGCAGAGGACGGCCTTCGCGGCCTGGGTGACGGCGTCACCGACGGCCATGGCCTGCTCGTTATCGATCTTCAGCGTGACGGCCACCGCGAACTGAGTCCGGCCGTCGGTCGAGGAGAAGGTGGTGGAGCTGATTCCGGGCATGCCGCCCGAGGCCGCGGAGACCGTTCCGCCGCACAGTTCGGGGAAGGGCCGTGGCATCTGTCGTTGCAGGTCCGCAGGCAGCAGCTTGCCCTGGTTGAGCGCGCGGTAGTAGGCGCTGACGTCGTGCGCGGTGGAGATCGCGCCTTCGGCGCCGATGGTGGCGTTGAGCCGGTCGACGTCGCGTGGCCTGCCCTTGGCGTCGGGGTAGTAGCCGTGTCCGTGCGGGCCCTTGATCTGGTCGGAGACCTTGGTGGCCAGATAGGTGTGCTTCATGCCGAGCGGGGCGAACAGCCGCCGCTTGAACTCGCCGGCCCGGTCGTGGCCGGTCAGCTTCTCGATGATCATGCCGAGGAGGACGTAGTTGGTGGTGGAGTAGAGGTACTGTCCCGGCTCGCCCTCGCGGGGGACGGTCCGTGCGGCCTTGACCAGGTCGATCGGCTTGTAGGAGGTGGTGAAGTCGAAGACGTCGAACTTCCCGCTCTCCATGAAGTCGGGAATGCCCGAGGTGTGACGGATCAGCTGCTGCACAGTGATCTCACGGGCCCGATCCACATAGTCGTGTTCGGCCATCTCGGGCAGGACGTCGCTGAGCTTGTCCTCCAGCTTGAGCTTGCCTTCCCCGACCAACTGCAGGATGACCGTGGCCTCCATGAGCTTGGTCTGGGACGCGATGCGGTAACGGGAACCCGGGGGGATGCGGCCGCCCTTGCCGTCGAGCAGCCGCGAACCCGCCGTACCCTGGGCCGCCCGTTTGCCGTCGACGTACACCTCGCCGATGACGCCCACCACGCCGGCGGTCTTCGCCACGTTCCCTATCGCCTGCTGGACGTCGCCCAGCGTGACCTTGTCGTCGGCGGTCGCGGGTGCTTGGACGCTCAACGCCAGCATGGCGGACGCCAGCGCGGTCATGCCGACCGTTCGTGCACGGCTCATTTCCGGTGATCCTCTCTACGAGACTTCGAGGGTGATCACATCTACCGGCCGACGCCTATCGGCGGGCGATCGGCGGACCATATGTCTTCCATATGCGGGCGTTGGGATACTGCCCGGATGCGTGTGCTCTTGGTCGAGGACGAGCGGCCCCTCGTCGGCTACATCCAGGCCGGGCTGCGTAAGCACGGCTTCACCGTCGACGTCGCCCTGGACGGCCAGAGCGCGCTGGACAAGTGCGAGATCACCCCGTACGAGGTCGTGGTCCTGGACCGGGACCTGCCCGTCGTGCACGGCGACGCGGTGTGCCGCCGGCTCGTCCAGCGGGGCGAGTCGCGGGTGCTGATGCTGACCGCGTCCGATGAGGTGGAGGACCGGGTCGGCGGGCTGATGCTGGGCGCGGACGACTACCTGGGCAAGCCGTTCGCGTTCTCCGAGCTGGTCGCCCGGGTGCACGCCCTGGTACGGCGCAGCGCACCGGCCCGCCCGCCGGTGCTGCGCGCCGCGGGAGTGGTCCTGGATCCGGCCCGGCGCGGCGCCGAGCGGGACGGGCGGCTGCTGCGTCTGACGCCCAAGGAGTTCGGCGTGCTGGAGCGGCTGCTGGCCGCCGGCGGTGACGTGGTCAGCGCGGAGACGTTGCTGGAGAAGGTGTGGGACGAGTACGCGGACCCGTTCACCAACGCGGTCCGGATCACCGTCGGCACGCTGCGCCGCAAGCTCGGCGACCCGCCGCTGATCGAGACCGTCATCGGCGCCGGCTACCGGATCAGCGGGTGAGGATGGTCCGGCTGACCGCGCGGGCCAGGCTCGCTCTATTGCAGACCGCCCTCGTACTGACCGCCGGCGCCGCGCTGACCGGGCTGACCTACCTGCTGATGCGGCGCCGCGCGCTCTTCACCTACCTGGACCCGACCGGCTCCGACCCACCGGAGGTCAAGGACCTGCACGCCGTTGTCGACCGGGTGCAGGCCGACACCCTGTCAGCGCTGCTGCCCCAGGCCGGTCTGGCGCTCGTCGTGGTGACCGCGCTGGCCGCCGTGCTGAGCTGGGCGGTGGCCGGACGGGTGCTGCGGCCGATCCGCGCGATCTCCTCCGCCGCCCGGCGCCTGTCGGCCGAGAACCTCACAGAGAGGGTCCCGGTCACCACCCCGGCCGACGAGCTGTCGGCGCTGGCGGGCACGGTCAACGACATGCTGGACCGCATCCAGCGCGGCATCGCCGAGCGCGACCGGATCCTGGACAGCCAGCGGCTGTTCACCGCCAACGCCGCCCACGAGCTGCGTACCCCGCTGACCACCGCCCGCGCCGCGATCGATGTCACCCTCGACGGACACCCCAGCCGCGCCGAGCTGCTCGCGATGGCCGGCGACGTACGCGAGGCCGTCGAGCACATGCGACGCGTCCTGAACGGGCTGCTGCTGCTGGCCCGCAGCCAAGCCGGCCTCGCGGCGCGGCAACCGGCCGACCTGACCGCCATCGCGGCCGCCGCCCTCGACGCCGTCCAAGCGCGAGCGGCAGCCGCCGGCATCACGGTACGGCCTCGGCTCCGGCCGGCACCGGTCACCGGCGAACCCGTCCTGCTGGAACGGATGATCGGCAACCTGGTCGACAACGCGATCCGCTACAACCGGGCGGGCGGCCACCTGGCCGTCGACACCGACACCGCGGGCGGACGCGCCGTCCTGCGGATCTCCAACACCGGCCGGCAGATCCCGCCCGAGGAGGCGGAGACACTACTGGAACCGTTCGTGCACGGACAAGGCACCCGCGTCCGCACCCACGGCCTGGGGCTGGGACTGACGATCGTCCGCGCGATCACCCTCGCCCACCAGGGACGCATCGCGGTCACCGCCCAGCCCCGGCGGCGGCCTCGACATCACCGTCGACCTCCCGCGCGACCCGACGGCGACGGCGGATCGGCCGGCACGATGACGCGATGCCGGGCTGGAAGCACGCATGGGTCACGAGCGGGCGGCCTGGGACGTCGGGTCGGGCCGTGGCCGCGCGTCAGCCGCCGCCTGGTGGGTTGACCGGCGCGCCGGTGACGGCCTCAGCCTCCCGCAGGCAGATGTCCAGTATTGGCGCGCCATCGCAGTTGCTGAGGATGACGCCGACCCAGCCGGTGTCCCGGTAGATGCTCCAGTTGGCGCCGATGCCACCGGCCCCGCCGCCGCGCCCGATCACCCACTGGCCGTTGATGATGCTGATCGGCATCGTGTACGCCCCGTAAGACGTGGGCTCCGGGCCGGGGAGCTTGGCCCCGGCGAACAAATCGGCGTAGGGCCGCTCCAGCACCGTGCCGTCGCGCAGCGCTTCGGCGAACCGGACCAGGTCCGGCGCGGTGGCGAAGCCGTCGCCCGAGGCGTGACCGATGAAAGCGCGGCCCGGATTCCTGCCTTGTGTGTTCGGGTCCAGGCTGCCCTTGTCCAGGTTGCGGACGGCGTCCACCAGGCTGCCGTCGGCTTGCAGCATGTACGGGTGCGCGATGTGCTTGTCGGTGAGCCACTGTTCCCTGGTGTAGAACGCCGAGCCGCTCATGCCGGAGCGCCCGAAGACATGCTTATGCACGTAGTCCCAGAACGTCATGCCGGACACCGCCTCCACGATCAGCGCCGCCATGGCCAGGCCGACGCCGCCGCCGGGAAGGTGGCCGTTGGACCCCGCGCCGGGGACCCCCACCAGCGTCGCCTGCCGGGCCCACTGCTCCTTGTACTCGTGCACCTCCTCCCGGCTGTGGAAGACGCGTTGCCAGTCCGGCATCGGGGCGTCCAGCCCGGAGGTGCTGGTGAGCAGGTGGTGGATGGTCACCTTCTCGGCGATCTCCTTGGGAAAGCCCGTCAGGTGTTCGCCCACCGGGTCCGACAGAGCCACCCTGCCCTGCTGCACCAACTGCAAGACGGCCACCGATAAGAAAGGCTGGCTCCCCGAAGAGAGGTTGAACGCTACGCCCTCGTGATTGCGAATCCCCTTCTCCTTGTCGGCCATGCCGTAGCTGCGGGACAGCACCGTCCGGCCCTGGTACGACAGCAGCACAACGCCGGAGAACTTGTCCTCGGCGGCCAGCTTCGCCACATACCGGTCGTAGGCCCCGCCGGGCCGGGTATCCGGTGGGATCCGATCGTCCCCGGACGGGTCGGCGTGGCTGGGCTGGGCGCCTACCAACGGCGCGCCGGCCGCCACCAAGCCGGCGGCGGCGAGCCCGCCCCATTTGACAAGCCGCCGCCGGTCGATGCCACCTACCGAATCGGAGTCCATGATCACAATCCTTCCCGGGTCGACAAACCTGGCGCTGACAGTGATGCGCTGTGGTCGATGCTCACTGAAGACGAATCGCTGTTGCTGTGGCGTATGCGATTTTCGATACGCCCGCGATACAGCGGCGCGTTCGCGTACACGGCAAGGACGACACGACGGAGGGATCAGAATTGGATGTTGGTCATCGTGTACCACGTCGGAACGAATGTCAGCAGGACCACTGCGCCAAGGACCGCGAACGACCTGAGTGCGCGTGAGGTGGTGAGGATCGCGGGCGCGACGGGCCTCAGTTTCCCTCGTCCGACCATGACGAACGCCGCGACGCCGCCCAGCAAGAGATTCGCGGGCACCAATGCGTATTCGCCGCGGATGATGTGAAAACCAGCCGCGAGGATCATCGTCAGTGTCAGGCCGGCGGCGGCGAGCGGTGTCAGCTTCGGTTTGACCCTCGCCATCGCCGGCAGGATCAGGCCGACGCCGCCCAGTACTTCACAGATCCCGATGAAGACGATCAGGGGCTGCGGCACTGCGGCGTACCAAGCCACGGCCCGGGGCGCTGCCGCATACAGGGCTCCGTCGTACAACAGCACTTTGCCGAAACCGCTGCCGGCGAAGAAGAAGCCGAACAACGCTTGAAGCGACCAGAGCGCGCCGTTGAGCGTGAACCTCATTCCGCGCCCCTTGGGCTGCTGCTCAATGTCCTTGACTCCGAGCGGGTTGTCGCTGACGTGCCGCTCGTACTGGCTGGTTTCGATGCTGGTCATGGCAAATCTCCCTGAGGACCCTGATGTACTCGATCTTGCGAGGGCGCTGACGGTCCTCTTCTCGCCGTGGGTGAGCGGGTGCTCGCGGCGACGTCGGCGTTCATCGGTCTTCAAGCAGTCCGAGGACGTTGCCGTCGGGGTCGGTGACGGTGGCCACCAGACGGCCGCCGCCGACGTCGTGCAGGGGCTCCCTCACGACGGCCCCCGCGGCGGTCACCTCGGCCAGCTTCGCCTCGAGGTCCGGCACGTGCCAGTAGACCACCGGCGAGGTCATGCCCTGGGGTCCACCGCCCGGCACCAGCCCGATGTGCTGGCCCTCGGCCTCGAAGCCGACGTAGTAGGACGAGTCGCTCTGTGGCGCGATACCGAGCAGGGCCGCGTACACCGCCTTGGCCTTCGCCAGGTCGGACACGGGGTGCAGCACGGTCTTGATGCCTTGGGTGGAAGAGCTGGTCATGGTCGCTCCTGTAGTCGTGGGTCATATCGACCCGCTGTGTGCGTGTGCACAGCTTCTCCTCCGGCCTGGCCGGTCCACATCCGTGGTGACCACGGAACCGCACACGGATCGACGACACGGATCGCGTACGGCGGCCATCACGGAGGGGAGCACGGAAGGGATGCGGCAAACTTGCACAGTGGTGACAGAAGTGGAGATCTCGCCTCGGGAAGCCGAGGTGCTGGAATTGGTCGGAGCCCATCTCAGCAACGCCGAGATCGCGGCACGGCTGTGCATCTCGGTACGTACGGTGGAGAGTCATGTCTCCTCGCTGCTGCGCAAACTGGAGGTGCCGGATCGGCGGGCGCTCGCCCAGCGCGCGCCCCAGCCGGCCGGTACGGGCCCGGCTCAACCGGCACCGGTGCTGCCGGACCCGCTGACCTCGTTCATCGGCCGGGTGAGTGAGCGGGCAGTGCTGAGCGAGAAGATCAAGACCTACCGCCAGGTGACCGCGCTCGGTCCCGGCGGAGTGGGCAAGACCCGGCTCGCGCTGGCGGTGGCCACGCAGGCGGCCGGCGATTACGGCGACGGGGTGTGGTTCGTCGACCTGGTCCCGGTCACCGATCCGGGCATGATCGCGACCGCGGTCGCCGGGGCGCTCGGCCTCGGTGAGCCGCCCGGCCGCGACATGACCGCGTCCGTGGTCGCCGCGCTGGCCGACCGCCATACTCTGCTGATCCTGGACAACTGCGAGCATGTGGTGGACGGGGTCGCGCTGTTCCTGGAGCGGCTGCTGGTGGCCTGCCCGCGCTTGACGGTGCTGGCGACCAGCCGGACGCGGCTGATGGTGCCGTTCGAACGGGTGTATCCGGTTCCGCCGCTGTCGCTGACCGTCGATGGCGGGTCGGACGCGGTCGCGCTGTTCATGGAACGGGCGGCGGCGGCCGGCCGGCCGCTCGACCCGCCGCCGCTCGACCAGGTCGTCTCGATCTGCGAGCGGCTGGACGGCATGGCGCTGGCGATCGAGCTGGCCGCCGCCCGGTATCCCGCGCTCGGGCTGGACGGAATCGCCGCCGCTCTGTCCCACCCGCTCCGGATGCTCACCGGCGGCTCCCGCGCCGACGAACGGCACCGTTCGGTACGCGCTGCGCTCGACTGGAGCCATGCCCTGCTGGAGCCGGCCGACCGGGCACTGCTGCGCCGGGTGTCGGTGTTCGTGGCGCCGTTCACCTCGGCCGCCGCGGCCGAGGTGACCGGGTCCGAGGAGGGCCTCGTCGCCGACGGGCTGGCCCGGCTGACCGAACAAAGCCTACTGACGGTGACGGCGTCCCCCGGCGGGACCGAGTACCGCGCGCTGGAGACCATCCGCCAGTACGGCATGGAGCGGCTCGCCGAGGCCGGCGAGCTGGTCGACGCTCGATCCCGGCACCTTCGCTGGTGCCTCACCAGGGCCGCCGGGCTGGAGGCGGTACAAGCAGACTGGCGGGCCCGTTTCGACCTGGTGGCCGACGACCTCCGCGCGGCCCTGGCGTGGGCGGCCGACCTGCCGGAGCAGCGCGCGGACGCGTACCAGCTCGCCCGGCACCTGGCGGAACTGACCTTCACCCGCAACCTCGTCGGAGAGTCCCAGCGGCACTATGAGCAGGCGGCCGCGCTCGCGACCGACCCCACCGCCACCGCGTCGTTGCTCCGGCAGGCCTCAGCCGTGGCGGGCTGCCGGACGATCGGTGATGACATGTACCGTCTGCGCCGCGCGGCCGCGGACGCCGCCCGCGCCGGCGGTGACACCGCCGGCGCCGCCTCGGACCTGGCGAGCGCCGCCACCATCGCATTCCGGTTCTCGCCCACGTTCTTGCGGCTCCCGCCCCGGGAGGAGGCGCTCGCGCTGATCGCCGAGGCGCGAGAGTCGGCCGGCGACGATCCGGCCGCGCAGGCCGCGGTCGCACTGGCCGAGGCCGCGGTGGTCGCTGACGCGTTCGGCGCCGCCCAAGGGCCGCCCGGCAATGCCGTACCGGAGACGATCGCGCGCGCCGAGCGCGCGGTCGAGCTCGCCCGCCGGACCGGCGACCCACTCGCCGAGTCGGCCGCACTCGACGCGCTCACCGGCGCTCAGAGCTGGGCCGGCGACACGTTCGCCCCCGCGACCACGGCCCGGCGCCGGATCACGATCCTGTCATCCCTGCCGATCACGCCGGCCGGCACCCACGAGCTGATCGACGCGCTCGGCATCGTCGCCGAGGCTGATCTCGGCACCGGGGATGTGCCAGGCGCCCGCCGATGGGCGCGCCAACTGGCCGACCACCCATCGCTGGCGGAGGCCGGTGACCGCGCCACGTGCCGGCTGCTGATGGTTGACGCGCTGGCGGGCAACGTCGACGAGGTGCTCACCGGCGGCGTCCGGTTCCTCGACGCGTGGCGGCGGGCAGGCAGCTCCGCCTGGTCGCTCCTTCGCCCGGCGGTGGCCGGGGTGGCGATGATCCACGGCCTCCGCGGTGATCAGGACGCCCGGCGCGAATGGCAGGAGATCCTGGATCAGCTCGACACCCCACCGGAGCGTGCTTACGGCTACGGGGCGGTCTTCGACGCGATACTTCTGCTGCACCGCGGTCAAGCACCCGAGGCGCTGGAGCGGATGGCCCCCGAGCCCAGGCAGGTGTGGAAGTGGGTCACCTGGATCTGGCACCACTGGTATGTCGCGCTGCGTGCCGAGGCCGCCGTGCTCGCCGGAACCCCCGACGCTCGCGACCGTGCGGCCGAGGCCCGGACCATCGTAGCCGGCAACCCCGTCTCCGCCGCCATCGTGGAGCGAGCCGAAGCCCTGCTCAACGGCGATCAAAAGGCACTGCTCGCCACAGCGGACGCGTTTGACGCGGCCGGCTGCCGCTACCAGTCCGCACGGACCATGGTGCTCGCCGGCGGCCGGCATGCCGAGCGCGGCGCGGCGCTGCTCGCCGACCTGGGCCTCGCCCCGATGGCCCCTGCCCCGGCACACCACTGGTGACCTCAGGAGGATGTAGTCGTCGCTCACCTCGTCGCTGAACAGCTGCAGGTTCCAGGCCAGCTGGCCGGCCGGGGAGTCGGCGAGCGCGTGCGCCAGGGTCTGCGGCTGCGTGGACTGGAGGCTGAGGTAGGAACCGACGTCGTTGTCATGCGCGCCGTAACGCGCGTAACCGAGCCGGCGCATCAGCTCCGCCCACGCCGCGGCGGCGCGGCGGCGACGCGGCGGCGGTTCCAGCCCGGCTCACGCGGTACGCCGGAGAACCCGAAGCGGGCACTGAGGGGATGACGAGGTGGAAGGCGTCGCTCAGCCGTTCGATCAGCGCAGGTGCCGGACGCGGTCGGCGGGCACGCCGCGGCCGGGCAGCGGGCGGGTGAAGCGGGTCGTGGCCAGCCGGGCGGCCAGGTCGTCCAGGCTCTCTTGCGCGATCTTCACCCGGTACGGGCGCATCATGACCGGGCCACCTCGTCCAGCACCCGAGCCAGCGACTCCGGTTCGGTGATCATCGGCCAGTGCCCGGCGTCCAGCGTGATCACCTCCAGGCCCGGCAGGCGCGGCGGGCCGCCCGGGTCACCTGTGCAGGCGATGTAGGTGCGGGGCAGTCGTTGTGCCGCGCTGAGGTCGGCCGGCGCCGGGTCCTGGTAGGTGCCGATCGGCTGACCGACGCCGCGCGCCCGCAGCCAGGCCCGGTGGTCAGCAGCGGCGCGAGGCGCTCCCAGGCCCATGATCGAGTCGGCCAGGCGTGTATCGCGGACGTATGGAAAATCGCATACGCCACCGCAACGGCCTTCCGGCTTCGATGGGGGCATGAACCACAGCGAATCCCGGTCAGCACCGTTGCGCCGTAGGCGCAGGATCGTGCTCCTGAGTCTGGCGATCCTCGGCCTGGCGTGCGCCGCGTTCGTGGTGCGGCGGCCGCTCATGATGTCCGCTCCGCGGTGCATGGCCGGGCGGTGGCACGGCTGCTTCGACACCGAGAACGGTGTGGTGCTCATGACGCTGGTCGCGCTGCCATTGGCCGCGCTGGTGGTGTGGGCTCTGGCGCGCCGCCGGTGTGCCGCCGGCGTCCGATCGGCGTGGCGGATGTCGCTGGCCGAGGTGGGGATGGTCTACGGGACGGTGCCGTTCGTATGGATGACCATGATGCCGGGTCCGGGGGCCGGCATCGTCCCCGGTCGGGTGAGCCTGGTTCCGCTGCGGGACCTGCTCACGATGGGATTTTTCGGGATCGGCGCCAACCTGCTGATCTTCGCGGCGCTGGGGTTCTTCGCGCCGATGCGTTTCGCGGCGCTGGCGTCCGTGCCACGAATCCTGGCGCTCGGGGCGAGCTGCTCGGTCCTGGTCGAAACCGCACAGTACGTCCTGCGGCTGGACCGGGTGTCCTCGGTGGATGACGTACTGGTCAACGCCGCCGGCGCCGCGCTGGCCGCGCTGGCCTCGCGCCACTGGTGGCGCATCACGACGGAGGTGCCGTCGGACCAGTCTCGCCTCGTGCCGGCACCGGCAGGCTGATTCCAGTGTGGTCATAGTCTTCAGGCATGCGCGTACTGATCGTCGAGGACGAACCCTACCTGGCAGAAGCCGTCCGTGACGGTCTGCGGCTGGAGGCGATCGCCGCCGACATCGCCGGCGACGGCGACACCGCGCTGGAACTGCTGGGCGTCAACGCCTACGACATCGTGGTCCTTGACCGCGACATCCCGGGCCCCTCCGGCGACGAGATCGCCACCCGCATCGTCGCCTCCGGCAGCGGCATGCCCATCCTCATGCTCACCGCTGCCGACCGGATCGACGACAAGGCCTCGGGATTCGAACTCGGCGCCGACGACTACCTCACGAAGCCCTTCGAGCTCCAAGAGCTTGTGCTCCGTATCAGGGCGCTCGACCGCAGGCGCGCCCACAGCAGGCCACCCGTGCGGGAGATCGCGGGTCTGCGTCTGGATCCGTTCCGCCGCGAGGTCTACCGCGACGGCCGCTACGTCGCGCTCACCCGGAAGCAGTTCGCCGTACTCGAGGTTCTCGTCGCCGCCGAAGGGGGTGTCGTCAGCGCCGAAGAACTCTTGGCGCGGGCATGGGACGAGAACGCGGACCCGTTCACCAACGCCGTGCGCATCACTGTTTCGGCACTGCGCAAACGGCTCGGCGAAGCCGGGATCATCGCGACGGTGGCCGGGGTCGGCTACCGCATCGACGCAGCAGCCGGCACCGCACGCGAGGGAGGAGGCCGTGAATAGGGCGCCTGGCTTGAGTGTCCGCCTCAAACTCACCCTCAGCTACGCCGGATTCCTCATGCTCGCGGGTGTCCTCCTACTTGCCACCGTGTGGGTGTTCCTCCTGCGCTACGTGCCCGACCCACCACGTGGAAGTCTCGGCCCCAACCCACTCGGATCCCACATACCACTCCTTCGAAATCCCACCCGCGACGACCTCCTGCAGGCCTTCGCTCCGCGGGCGGCCCAAGTGCTGGTGTTCCTGCTGGTGTTCGGGCTCGTGGGAGGGTGGATTCTCGCCGGCCGCATGCTCGCACCACTCACACAGATCACGGACGCGGCACGGATGGCCGCAAACGGGTCACTGTCCCACCGGATTCGCATGAAGGGCCGCCAGGACGAATTCCGTGAACACTCCGACGCGTTCGACTCGATGCTCGAACAACTCGAGTCACACGTCGCCGAGCAGCAGAGGTTCGCCGCGAACGCCTCCCACGAACTGCGTACCCCGCTGGCGATCTCGCGGACGATGCTCGACGTCGCCCGCAAGGATCCCACTCAGGACCGGGACCAACTCATCGAACGCCTGCACACCGCCAATACGCGGGCGATCGACCTTACCGAGGCCCTCCTGCTGCTCAGCCGCGGCGGCCGCGGAAATTTCACCCGCGTGAGCGTAGACCTCTCCCTCATCGCTGAAGAAGCCGCCGAAACGTTGCTCCCCCTCGCCGAACAGCGCCGGATCACGCTGGACGTCACCGGCGGGGCGGCCCAGACCAGCGGCTCCGCCGAGCTCCTGTCGCGGATGGTGACGAACCTTGTCCAGAACGCCATCGTCCACAACTTGCCCGCCGACGGCGCCGTGACGGTCCACACCGAGGCGCACGGCGACACCAGCGTGCTGCGGGTCGAGAACACGGGTCGCCCGCTCCCACCGGAACTCATACCGACCCTTATCCAACCTTTCCAGCGTGGAACGGAACGCGTACGCACCGACGAGCACGTCGGCGTCGGCCTCGGCCTGGCCATCGTGCACACCATCGTCCGCGCCCACGACGGGACCCTCGACCTCGCCCCCAGCCCCAACGGCGGTCTCTTGGTCACGGTCCGGCTTCCCGGCACGCCGTAGGATCGCGTTCGGGCCGGCGCCGTTCTTGGCGATCAGGTCGAGTGCGGGCCAGGCATCAGCCCGCGCGCAGCTCCGCCGCGACCGCCCGCTCCCGCAGCTGGGTGGCCTCCGCCCGAGCCGCCTCCAGCTGAACACGGGCGTCCTCCAGCCGAGCCCGCTCCAGCCGTAGTTCCCCCCGCAACCGATCCCGCTCCTCCACCGCACCCTCCGCCGTCTCGCGCGCCTGGGCGATCTCCGCGGCGGCCAGTTCCCGAGCCTTCGCCGCATCGTTCAGGGCGACGGCGCGGTCTCGTTGCGCCTCGGCCGCGGCACGTTCGGCCGTCTCCGCTCGGGCGACGGCCCGTTCCCGCTCCTGTCCGGCCGCCTCCGCCCTGGCCTCGGCCGCGGCCAAGTCCCGCTCGGCCAGCTGCCTGGCCCGCCTGGCTTCCGCCGCCTCCTCACGTGCGCGATCACTCTCCGCCCGCGCCGCCGCCGCCTCCTTCCGGGCCTGTTCGGCTCGCGCCTCCCCGTCCTTTTCCGCCCGTACGGCGCGGGCTTCGGCTTCCTTCCGCCCTTGTACGATCTGCGCCTGCGCCTCCTTCTCGGCGCGTACCACCCGAGCCTCTGCCGCTGTCTCAGCCCGTACGGCCTGCGCTTCCGCCTCAGCGGCCCGCCCATCGGCGGCCTCGACCCGCTCCGCCAGCTCCTGGAGCGCCTGATCCCTGGCCCGCTCGGTCAGCTCCGCCCGCCGTACCGCCTCATCGGCCTGCCGCTCGGCCAGATCGGCCCGGCGCCCGGCCTCCTCGGCCGACTGCAGGGCCTGCCGCTCGGTGCTGGCCGCCTCCCGCAACGCGGCCAGCGCCTGCTCGCGAGCCCGCTCACCGTCAGCCTGCGCCGTATCCCGCTCGGCCTCGGCCTCCTCCACGCGCAGCCGCATCACGCCGGCCTCCCTGCGCGCGTGCTCGGCGGCTTCTCGCGACAGCCGTACCTGCTCGAATGCCTGCTCCCGCTCGGTACGCGCGATGGCGACCCGCGTGTGCGCCTCAGCCTGTACGGCGCTCAGCTTCGCCTCGACGCCGGCCGGACTCAGTTCCTGGGCCAGCGCCCTGGCCAGCGGCTCGATGGCGGCGGCCAGCCCGTTCTCCATCCGGTCGTACAGCTGCTCGGCCCGCGCCAGCGCCCCCTCCAGCCCGGGGGTCGCGCGCCGCATCTCCCGCTCACGCTTGGCGGCGGCCTGGCAGTCGCCTTCCGGGCAGTACGCCTTGGGCCGCCCCCTCCCCCGCCGCTGCTCGATCGGGGCACCACAGTGCAAACACGGCGTAACCACTGTGGCTTCTGTGCTGCTCCGTCGAGCGCTGCCCTGCCGCTCGCCCTGTGTATCCGGGATGGTCACTGGTCTTGCCTTCTCATGTGAGGTGACGGATTTCGCGGAACGAGACGTCGGCTGCGGCCTTGCGCGCAGAATCACGCGATTTCACGACGCCGCACGTCATCTGGCGCGTCGGGCGCGTCGGGCGCAAGGCGCTCGCGCCAGGGATGCGTGGTGTGCTCGGTCTCCAGCGCCTCGTCCAGCCAGCGCCGCTCCCCCTCGCTCAACAGCGGCAGGACCGCCTCGAAATCGGCCTCGTCCTTCGGCCGCAGTCCCCTGGACTTGTAGAGCAATTGCACCTCCGGGACGATCCTCCGGAAACCATCCTGCTCGACAGTCAATCCGGCCAGCGGGCGGCGGATCCGAGGATCACGCCGGAAGATCCATTCCTGCTCGTCGGCCTCGTCCAGCATGAGCTGGAACCGCCAGGGGCCGTCCGGATGCTCGCGTATCCAGATGTCGTGCGCCTGCTCGGGCAGGACCTCGCCAAGCGCCCATGGCCGCAGCGTCTGGGGCACGACCGCAGCGTGTACGTCCCAGCCGTCCAGTAGCCGCCGCACCGCGAGTTGGTCCCGGCGCAGCAGCGCGATATCGACGTCCCCGTGCTCGCGGTACGCATGACCCACGGCCAGCTCGATGGCGTAGCCGCCGGCCACCCACCACGGCGCCGCCAGCCCGCGCATCAGCGCGACGACCTCGCCAAGCGGCGCGGCCTCCCAGGGACCCCACGGTGTCTCGATCCTCATCATCGGCACATCATCCGCTATCACCGCCTCCGTCGTCAGCGCTCGTGGCGCCGCGCCACGCCAACGGCACGCAACGCTCCACTCGGCGTGCGCGGCTTCTAGGGAGACCGGACATCACGCGGTCATCGTCTCCGCTTCGGATGCGAGCCCCGCACAGCCGCTACGTCCGCCCATCTCAGTCGTCACGCTCAGACTCTAGCATTTTCGATTTTCTAGAAATTCAAATTCAATAATTAAGATCTGTTGCGTCGCGACGGATCTTGGTAACTTGCGAGAAGGTGAAATTCCCGCAAGTTTCGGCTGACTGGATCTCCCCGGGCGACCATGCGTGTGTCCTGTGACGCGCGGGCTGGATGTCAGTGGAAACTGGGACTAGCCACTTAAATTTCCCGGGCGTTCGTCACAGGGTTTCAGCGCATTGGTCACATAATTGCAGCGCCCACATCGTGACAAAGTCGCCCACAATGCTTGTTCCTGCCCTTTATGATCTTCGCGTCTGCGCTCCCCACGTCTGCCTGAGCTGGCCGGGCCGCCGCCCGGGCGGCGAACAGGGCGGCCATCTTGGGACGTGGCGGGACAGGTAGAACGGACAGGCCCTGCGCGCCGGGGACGGCGGCCATCGCGTTGCGGGCTCGCACAAGTGCGCGGTCGGTTGTCAGTGCCGACGGGCGTCCGGCTTGCATCAGCAGGCCCATGTAGTAGGTCAGCAGGCGGGGCGGCAGGTCCTGACCCATGCGCGCGCCCGCCGACGAATTCGCAAGATGGCTCACCGCTACTTTGCGGCTCGCCGCAGCTTCGGGAGTCCCAGGCCAGATAGGGGGCGAGCTGGGCGGCGGTGATGCTCCAGCCCTCGGAGATGTCCAGGGTGTTGTGGAAGACCACCAGGCTGGCCAGCAGAGTGTTGAACTTGATCAGTTTCTCCTGCTCCTCGGGGTCGTTGTCGGCCAGCACGCCGCCGAAGCCGAGCCACTTGGAAAGCCCGTTGTAGGACTCGACCTTGTTGCTCACCGCTGTGATCCGGGCCCGCAGCGCCGGGTCGGCCAGATACCGCAGCAGGCGCGTTCCTCTCAACCGGGGGCGGCAGCGGTATGAAGTCTCGCCGAGCGCCTGGACCTTCCCGGCGTTACCGGCGCACGATCACCGCCTCCATGGCCGCGCCACCGCCTCGCGTCCGGCAGCTGAGGTAACGGAACGCCACTGTTGTGTTCCAATAGTGGGAGGAGCCCGACGATGAAATTCCTCTACGACGACGAGTCCTTCTCCTTCGAGGCACTGCGTGCCGCGGGCTACGCTGCCTATGCCGGCGCCGACCTCGGAGAGGTCCTGGTCACCTGTCGGCAGATCCCAGAGGGAGACGAGGAGGCCTGGTCGGCCCACTGGGCCGCGACGGCGGCGCGCATCGAGCGCATCGGCCGGGACGCGCTGGCCTCCGATCACCGAGTCAGCGCCCGGGAGGCGCTGCTGCGCGCGTCCAACTACTACCGGACCGCCGACTTCTACCGCCGCGAGAATCCCGCCGCTGACGCCGAGTCGGCGCGGCTCGCCAAAGCCTCCCAGCAGACGTTCGCCGACGCGGCCGCCCTGCTCGACACTCCGGCCCGCGCCCTGCGCATCCCGTACGAGAACACCACCCTGCCCGGCTACCTGTTCCTCGCCGACGATTCGGGCACCCCGCGCCCGACCGTGCTCTTCCACGGCGGGTACGACTCCACCCTCGAGGAGGACTACTTTGCGCTGGCCGCAGGCGCGCTGCGGCGCGGCTACAACGTCATCGCGTTCGACGGCCCCGGCCAGGGCAGCACCGTCCGCGAGCAGGGCCTGCACTTCCGGCCGGACTGGGAGGCCGTGGTCACCCCGGTCGTCGACTTCGCGCTCACCGTGCCCGAGGTGGACGCCGAGCCACTCGTGCTGATCGGCATGAGTCTTGGCGGCTACCTCGCCGCGAGGGCGGCCGCCTTCGAGCACCGCGTCGCCGCCTGCGTGCTGTACGACGGCGTCTACGACTTCCACGCGGTCACCGCCGCAACCGCCGGCCGTGCCGCTTCGATGCCAGGCGGCATGGAGGCGTTGATGGCGCAGAACACCATGGTGCGATGGGTGGTGCGCAACGGCCGGTGGACCTTCGGCGTGTCCGACATCGACGAGCTGGTCAAGGCGACCGAGGCGTACACGATGGCGGATATCGCCGACCGCATCACCTGCCCGACGCTCGTGCTCGAAGCCGAGAACGACCAGTTCTTCAAGGGGCAGCCGCAGCGGCTGTTCGACGAGCTGACCTGCCAGAAGGAGCTGATCACCTTCCGTGAGGACGAAGGCGCAGGCGAGCACTGCCACGAGGGTGCGATGTTCCTGTTCCACCAGCGCACCTTCGACTGGCTCGACACCGTGCTCGCCGGTTGACCTCGCCGGCTGGCCGTGCAGGTCGTGTCGAGGGCTTGCTGGAGCGAATGCGAGGTGTGGTCGGCGACTGCGGCGTGGCGGTCGGCCGACAGCGGCAACCCGGCGCGAGGCAGCCCGCCGCCCGGACGCCCATCTCCGCTGAAGAGAGCAAAGGAAATGACGGCTATGCAGACTCCCCCGCCCCTTCCTGGGTCGTGGGCGAGGTCAATGTCCATCGCGTCGGCGAGATCCATCGAAACACGTGAAGCGCTAGTCGAAGACGCGGTCGACGACGGCGACTTGCTCGGCCGTGCCAGCGCGGAAATACCGAGCCGAGGTGTCGAGGGAGGCGTGGCCGAGGAGGGCCTGGACCTGAGCGACGTCGGCACCGCCTTCGCGGAGCCGGGTGGCGTAGGCGTGGCGGAGCCGATGGGGGCGCAGGCCGGGGAGCTTGGCGTCGGCGCCGACGGCCAGTACGACCTGGACGATCCCGGGGGTGAGGAACCGGCGGACAGCCGTTGGCGCTGAGAAGGATCTTGGTCGCAGCGAGTGAGGTCGCTCTTGGTCGTGAAGGTTCTTCAGCGCGTTGCCCGGTCGCGGCGTCGGCGGGCGGCGCGGATCTCGGCGTCGGCGACCTTATCGTCGAGCAACGCGTACAGCTGGGTGGTTTCGGTGGAGGCGTGGCCGAGGCGGCGGCGGACGGCCTCGATGGACACCCCGGCGTTGATGAGTTCGGTGGCGTGGGCGTGGCGCAGCTGGTGGATGTCGATCTCGACGCGTGCGGCGGTGCAGTAGCCCTGCCAGCGGTGGTGGGCGGCGTCGTAGGACAGGGGCCCGCCGTAGCCGTTGATGGAGGCGCGAAACAGCGGCCCGGCGGTGTAGTCGGCGCGGGCTAGGTAGAGCTTGAGCAGGGCGACGTAGCCGCGGTCGTCCAACAGGACGGTGCGCACGCTGCCGCCTTTGCCGTGGATGCGGACGTGTTCGTCGTCCATACGCAGGTCGAGGTCTTCGACGTACAGGCCGCACACTTCGGCGGCGCGGGCGCCGCAGACGTAGGCGGTCTCGAACAGCGCCCGGTCGCGCAGCCGGTCCAGTGGCAGGTCCTTGCGCGGCCGCCGCGAGCAGATCGCGGCCAGGACCTTGGCGACGTCGGCGGCCGCGGCCGGGCGGGGCAGCGTCTTGGGCACCTTGATGGTGTCGATGCGGTCCATGGGGTTGGCGTCGAGCAGGTCGTGCCTGACGGCCCAGCGGCAGAAGGAGGCGATCGCGGCCCGCTTGCGCTTGCGGGTGGCGGCCGACAACTGGCCGAGGTCGGCGAGGAAGGCCCGGATGGGCGCGGCGCTCAGCTCGCCGAGCTCGCCGTCGCAGTAGGCGGTGAACTGCAGGAGGTCGCCGCGGTAGGCGCGGATCGTCTGGCCGGAGGCGCCGGCGTTGCGCTTGTCGGTGAGGAAGTCGTCCAGGTGCGTGGCGAGTGGATGGCCGCGGCCGAGCTGCTCGGCGATCACCTCGTTCACGCCGTCGTCCTCCATCGCCTGTGTAGTTGCCAGATAACCGGGAAACGAAGCCTGAGTGCCGGAAGCGCTCCGCCCAGCTCGCGCCTGGTCTGTGATCGCTATCTTGCCAGATAACAAAGGTTATCCCGCAATCATTGGTCTCCATCCTGCTGATTCGCACCGCAAGGCCCGCTCGCATAGAGCAACCGGCTGAGGGTCGCTGCGGACGCCGGCGGTGAAGAACATCACACGCCAAGCGTGACGGTGAACGTCTGGCGCCTCTGGAAGGCGTCTTGGCGTACGTGGTGTGACGGACGCAGCGCTGGTGCCGCGCTCGCAAGGCACCCTCAGGTGATTGCGGTCGATGAGGCCGGTCGGCTTGGCCGGGATGGCTGCATGAGCAGGCCGTCGATACGACGAGTCAGCGTGTCGTGGGCGGGCACGGTGGGGCGGTGTCCGAGCAGGGCGAGTGAGGTCAGCCCTTCGACGAGTGGCAGGAGGGTCTCGGCCTCCAGGTCGGCGTCGAGGTCGTCGCGGAACTCGCCGGTTCGCTGGCCATAGCGGATCAGCCAGACCAGCAGGTCGCGCGTTTTGGCGTGGGCCTGGCGCAGGATTTCCGCCAGGGACGGGATGGCCGTGGCGTGGGCGGTGAAGGCCGCCAGGATCCTGGCGTCGCGTCGCTGGTGCGGCTCGATCAGGGTGAGCGTACGCAGGGTGGCGGTGAGCAGGGTCACCGCCGACTCCTTGGCGGCGGAGGCGTCGATCTCCTCCTGGCCCTGCGCGGTGATGCGTTCGGTGATGTGGTGCAGTGCGAAGGCGAGCATCTCGTCCTTGGTGGCGAAGCATCGCTGCACTGCTCCCATGGACACCCCAGCCTGCTGCGCCACGTCCCGGAGGGTCGCGCCTTCGGGGCCGTGCCGGTCGATCAGGTCGCAGACCGCTTCGGCGATGTGGCGGCGTCGCGTCTCGTAGTCGACCTGCTTGGGCATGGGGTTCCTTCCGACAGCATTTCGATGCGGTTGCATCGTATCAACTTTTCCGGTTTATTTGATGCGTACGCATCGGAACAAGGGAGGACGCCATGAGTCGTTCGCAAACACGCAACCGCACAGCCGATAAGGCGCTGTGGCTGGCCGGAGCTCTGTTCACCGTGCAGGGGTTCGGCTCGGCGATCACCGAGGCGCAGTGGGACACCAGCTTCGGAATCGCCGGCATCCTGCGCGCCGTCGGCGTCCCCGGCTGGGCCGATCTCGCCCTGGGCACCCTCGGAGCCGCGTTCCTGCTCATCGCGACGTATCGGGCGGTGCGCCGATGAGACCCCGAGGAACGGCGCGCAGGACGGCGCGCGTGCGGCTGGTCACGGCGGTGGCCGGTCTGTCCGTCGTCGCGGCCTGCGCGAGCGCCACCGGCCCCGCATCGAGCTCGCGCCAGTCTGTCGCGCACACCTCGTCCGGCGCCGTCACCGGCGCTCACATCGGCCGGGACGTGCAGCGGTTCAACGCCATCCCCTATGCCGCGCCACCGACCGGAACGCTGCGCTGGCAGCCGCCCCAGCCCGTCCAAGCGTGGAAAGGCGTCAAGGACGGCACCCGCACGGCCCCGCGCTGCCCGCAGAACGCCAATCCCGCCGACTCCAACCCGGCCAGCACCACCGAGGACTGCCTGTACCTGAACGTCACCGCCCCCCGGACCGTGCCCGCCGGACAACGGCTGCCTGTGATGGTCTGGCTGCACGGCGGCGGCTTCACCCAGGGCGCCGGCGGCGACTACGACACCCAGCGGCTGGCGAAGGCGGGCGTGGTCGTCGTAACCGTCAACTACCGGCTGGGCATCTTCGGCTTCCTCGGCCACCCCGCCCTGCCCGGCTCGGGCGCATTCGGCCTGCTCGACCAGCAGGCCGCGCTGCGCTGGATACGGCACAACGCGGCGGCCTTCGGCGGCGACCCGCGCAACATCACCCTGTTCGGCGAGTCCGCGGGCGCGTTCAGCACCTGCGCCCAGCTGACATCCCCCACGGCGGCGGGGCTGTTCGACAAGGCGATCATCCAAAGCGGCACATGCTCGATGCGCCAGATGGGCATCGACCCCGCCGGCGGCGACACCGTGTGGCCATCACGGCAGTCCGGCGAACAGATCGCCGCAGCCGGCGCCGAACAGATCGGATGCACCGACGCCGCCCAGACGATGGCCTGCCTGCGCCAGGCCCCGGTCCCGGCCCTGCTCGCCGCGCAGCAGAAGATGCCCGCCACCTGGGCGCCCTCGTACGGAAGCGACACGCTGCCGCTCGACCCGCGCCGGGCGGTGGCCGAGGGACGCCTCCACCCGGTGCCGCTCATGGCCGGCACCACCGCGCACGAGGCCCGATACTTCGTGGCCATGTACTTCGACGGTCCCGGCCAGCCTCTGACCCGGCAGACCTATCAGCAGTTCCTGCGCACCGCCTTCGGCACCGACGCCCGGCGGGTCGCGGCCAGGTATCCCCTCAGCGCACATGGCTCCCCCTCCCTGGCATGGGCCGCCATCGCCACCGACCGCGGCTGGACCTGCCCCACCCAGGCGGGCAACCGCCTGCTCGCCCGCAAGACCCCCGTCTACCAATACGAATTCGCCGACGATCCCGCTCCCAGACCATCCGGGTTTCCCATCCCCGCCGCCTTCCCTCTGGGCGCCTACCACGGCGGAGAACTGCCCTACCTCTTCGACGGCCCCGGCGCCGCCACCGCCCAGCCCCTCTCGACAAGCCAACGCCGGCTGGCCGACCAGATGATCGCCTACTGGACCCGCTTCGCCGCCACCGGCAATCCCAACGACCCGAGCCTGCCCCGATGGAAGCCCCTGACCAGCAAGAGCGCGAACCGCGTCCGCTCCCTTTCCTCGGCCCGAAGCAATGGCGACGGCTCCACCGAACACCACTGCCGCTTTTGGGACACACGCAAGTGAAAGAGCTCCAGCCCATGAGCTGAGCCGTCATTCAGACGGTCATCGGTCAGCGGTTCAGACACCGTCATCGTCCACGACAGCGGCACTGGCGGCACTGACCTCGGGCAGCGCCGCCGCGCCGAGCGGCCGCAGGCCCTTGTCCGGGGCCGAGGAAGCAATCGCGTAGCGGCCCAGGCAGTTGAGGTGGGCGTGGCCCAGCGGGGACAACCGTGCCACGTCCTCGTCCTTGACCGGCACACCCTGGGCGCGCAACTGGTCCACGATCGCCGACAGATACCGTGAGTTCCACAACACGACGGCATTGACGACAAGTCCAAGAGCCGCGAGTTGATCCTCCTGGCCTTCCCGATATGCCTGTCGGATCCGGCCCGAGTTGCCGTGGCAGATCTTGCGGGCCAGGCGGTGCCGGGACTCCTGGACCGACAACTGCTTACCCAGGCTCCGACGGTAGCTGGAATCCATCGGGTCCAGCATGCTCAGCAGGTGCATCGTCTTGTCGATACGGCCGTACTCGGCGAACGCCTGCCCCAGCGGCGTCGGAGAACCCTGGCGGGCGAACATGCGCAGCAGATCGTAGGCGCGCACCTGGTTGGTCACCAGCGATCCGGCGACGCGGAGCATGTCCGGCCACTGGGTGATCACCTTCTTGGTGTTCAGCTTGTTCCGGGCGATCGCCTCCAGCACCCCGTATGCGCTGGTGGTGCCGTCGGGCAGCTCGGCGCGCCAGAACCGCTGGTCGCCCAGGTCGGCGAAGCGGGGCGCGAACCGGTAGCCGAGCATGGAGAAGATCCCGAACACCATGTCGCTGTCGCTGGCCTGGTCCGTCGTGACCAGCTCGGGTTTCGGCCCGGCGTCCAGGTTGATCAGGCAGTCCAGGATGTAGAGCGAATCGCGGGGAGTGCCCGGCACCACCATCTGCCCGATCCCCGCCACCTGATCATTTACTGCGTTGAGCCAGGTGATACCGCGCTTGTAGCCGTAGTACTTGGGTGAAGGTCCGGCGTTGATCGTCTTGACCGGGACGACGAACCGCAGCCCGTCTACCGAGGCCAGCAAGCCGCCGCCCCACGAGGCGACGATCGGCACCTTGCCCTGGTGTGCGATCAGGATCGCGTTGGCCGCGGCGTGCGTCTCGGCGCACACGTAGTTCTGATCCACGTGGGACAGCCGGCCACGGGTCAGCGCCTCTTCCCCCGCCTTGATCACAGGGGTCAGTCCGACGTTGCAGGCCTCGCTGATCAGCAGCGCCACCAGCGATGTCGGCAGGTGGTTCATGCGGGTGGAGATGTCGGCCAGGTGCACGTAGGCGTCCAGAAACCCGGTCCAGGCGTGCACCTCCAGCAGCAGTTCTGGCAGGTCGATGCGGGGCAGCATGGCCTGGCAGGCGGCCCTCAGCCACGCCAGGGACTCGCTCTCGCCGAGCGCGCCGAGTTTCTCCACCGACAGCCGGGCCCGCCCGCCCCCGGCCGGGGTTACCACCGAGACCAGCGCGTCCTCGCCCGCCTCCTCCAGCCGGGCGTCCATCTGCTTCCAGGCCGCGTCCAGGGCCAGGACTTTGCCGTTCAGGTGCTCCTGGACCGGGTCGGTGAGCGACAAGGATGCCAGCACATCCTCGGCGATCGACTCCCACCGCGCCCCGGCCAGCAGGTGCGCGCGCGGGTCGGCCCAGCGCAGCGACGGCGTGGCGAACACGTCCCTGATCGTCAGGGCCCGTAGCAGGTGCTCCAGCACGCACACCACGTACGCGTCACGATCGACCGCGCCCTGCGGCAGGTCCGGGTTGGCATACACCGCCCGCTTCCACGACGCGGTCACCAGCGCGGCGTCGATCTCCCTGGGCAACAGCGGCTTCTTGCTCACCTGCCGACGCGACAGCTCCGGCAAGCGGCGCACCGCGGCCAGCACGCGCCGCCCGCCTGGCGCCGCCGACAGTGCCTTCGACTCGCCCAGCAGCCGCAGGAACGGGCGCACCGTGTGGTACTTCTCCACCAGCGCGGCCCGCATCGCCGCCTCGGCCGCGCCGTCCTCCTCAGGGACCAGCTCCTCCACCACCTGCAGCGCCGCACGGACCTGCTCCTTGCTCACGTCGGCGATCTCGGCCACCGCGGCCCACATCGCCGCCACATCGAGGTCGGCACCCTCCTGGTCGACCAAGTCGAGCTGGTCGACCAGCACGCGGCCGGCCTTGGCCACCAGCTTGGAGGCCCGCTCCAGCCGGGGCAGCATCCGCAGCCGTTCGTCGGCGGACTTGCGGCGGGCCGGGCTGATCAACCGGGTCGCCATCAACAGCGCGAACAGATCCAAAGCGTCGTCGATCGCCTCGGCCTCTAGACTCCGCGTGACCGCCAGCAGCGTCGCCGTCCGGCGCGGCTCGACCAGCCGGTCCAGCGCCGGCGCCTTGCTGCCCGCCCCGTACTTGGCCAGGGTCTTCATCCGCCGCACCGGAACCTTCGACACCGCGACCCGGCTCAACCCGAAGGCGGCCAGGTTGTCCACCCGCTGCAGCGCCCGCACCATCTCCGTCCCTGACGTGCGCTTGGGCGCCTGCCGCAGCTTCTCCAGCTCCGAGATGCGCGATCCCTCGGGCACTACCAGCAGATCCGACAACGCGGCCGGCAGGTGCGGATCGGCACGGCGGACCTGCTTGGTCACCACCGTGTACATGCGGACATCGGCCCGTTCCCGCACGCTGCCAACCAGCCGCTCCAGCACGGTCACCCCGGGCAGCAACACCCGATGCCGCCGCAGCCACGCCACCGACTGCTCGAACAACGCCACCGGCCCCTCGGCGTGCGTCCACGCCCTGCCGTGCAGGAAAGTCCGGAACTGGCGCGTCAGCTGCCGCTTCGCTCCAGCTGTTGGTGTCATCGAAGGTGTGGTAACCGTAGGCGTCCCGGATCATCCACGCGTGCTCGTACGTCGTCTTGGGCCGCTCGGCGTACTTCTTGACCTGCGACGCGTCACCGATTCCCAGCTGCTCGGCCAGGTAGTCCACCACCGGCCAGGGCACCGCGAGCGGATCCTCCAGGAACAGCCCCTTGTACCGGACGGTCCCGATCTGGACGGCGACGCCCAGCCGGTGAGAATCGGCTCTCGACTGCGCGATCACATTCCGGTCGAAGCTGTCCAGGAAGAAGAACTTCTCCAGGTCTGACAGCGACGGCACCTCGATGAACGAGACGTAGGCAGCCCTGTGCTCGGCAGACAGAAATTCCGCAGGCATAGCCCGCACGGTAGGACCATATCGGCGGGGATCAACTCATAGTGATCGACGCGTTACAAGTGAGGATGTTTCACCCGTGAGTGCGTCTTGATCGTTCTCAGCGCCAACGGCTGTCCGCCGGCTCCTCGCCCCCGGATCCCAGAGATGGTCAGTTCTCCGCGCTGGCCGGTCCACAGCGGGCCGGGCTGGCGGCCACGGATGTCGAGCCATGCAGTAATGCGGGCCCGTGCGGTCGGTGGGATCGGGACTGTGCGGACTTGATCGCCCTTGCCGTGCAGGCGGATGGTGCCGGTGCGGGCGGTGATCGCGATGTCGTCGGCCTCCAGCCGTGCGCACTCCTCCTCGCGGGCTCCGGCAAACAGCAGGACCGCGATGATCGCCGCGTCGCGGGCACCGCGGCGGGCGGCGGCTCGTTCGACGGCACCCTGCTCGGCGGTGGTGAGGGCATCGGGCTCGCCCGGTTTGGGCACGGTGGCACGTTTGACGTCGATGCGCAGCCCCACCTGGGCGTACATGAGGGTGAGCGCGGCGATCCCCTGGTTGATGGTGTTGGGCGCGGCCCGGTCGTCGATCCGGCTCCGGCGCCAGGCGGTGACCGCGGCTTCGGCGCCCACCAGGTCGGCGAAGGCGTCGTCACGCTCGGCGGCGTGCTCGGCCAGCCACGCGACGTAGGCGGCGATCTGCCGCCGATAGGCCTTTACCGTGTTGGCCGACAGCTTGCACCGGTCGAGGTGACGGTGCGCCGCCGCCACGGCCTCACGAGCGGGCAGCGCCGACGTCGCCGGCGGGCCGGAGCGCGACGACATTGGGCATGACGCGGTCACCCTCGCCCGTCAGCGCCGCCGCCGGCCGCTTCGATGAGTTCAGCCAGGCGGGCGCGGGCGTTCCGGATCCCGATCTTTTTCATGATCCGCATTGTGTACACAAGCTGGCCCGGATGGATTGCTCGCGGGAGCCCCGACCGGCATGAATGACCTTGGATGCAGTTCGAGATGAGTGGCCTTCCAAGGCTCGCCTCGTACATCTTCGAGCCGCGAGCCTGCCGCCGCAGGTGAACCTGCAACAGGTCACCATCCTGCCCACCGGTCAACCCGGCTGGACGGCGTCAGCTGGCGCGGGTGGGTCCGGCGAGGACGTCGACGGCGTGGCGACGGTGGGCGGCGAACAACTCCAGCGCGGTCGTGGTGTCGCGCGAGCGCAGGGCGGTGACCAGCTCGCGGTGCTCGCGCGGGATGCACTCGAGGTATCCCTGGGTGCTGAGGTTGATCCGGGTCAGCAGGAACAGGTGGACCTGGCAGCGGACGGCCTGCCAGGCCTCGGCAAGGCGCTGGTGCCGGGCCGCAGCGAAGACGGCGTCGTGGAAGGCGATGTCCAGCCGCACCATCTCGTGCTCGTCCGCGGCGCGGTCCATCAGGCCGGCCGTCTTGTCGATGGAGGCGAGGTCCTCCTCGGAGGCGTGCGCGATGACCTGCCGGACGGCGAGATCTTCCAGCGCGCCGCGCAGGCTGTCGATCTCGGTGACATCTTCGGGCGACAGGGTGGTCACCGTGGTGCCGCGGTGCCATTCGGTGCGCACCAAGCCTTCGTATTCCAGCGATCGCAGCGCCTCACGCACCGGGCCGCGGCTGACGTCCAGCGCGCCGGACAGCTCCACCTCCCGCAGTTGTGCGCCGGGGGCGTAGGCCCCGCTGAAGATGGCCTCCCGGATGCGGTCCGCGACCTCGTCGGCCAGCCCCCGGCGGCGTGCAGGGGCCACAACGCCGTGATCATTCATGGCTTTACCTCCTCAATGTTTCAATGTTAACATCTGCCCGCTATCGTCCTAATGTAAACATTCGGACAATCGACTGCTCGGCCCAGAGAGGCGATCGACATGAAGGTGTTCCAGATCGGAGCCGCCGGAGGGGTGGGGCGCAGGCTCGCACGCTTGCTCACCGACCACGGCGATGCGGTGACGGGGATGCTGCGCAACCCCGCCCAGGCCGACACGGTGCGCGCCTGCGGCGCGACCCCGCTGGCCGGGGACCTCATCGACGACTCGGTGCAGCTGCTGGCAGCCAAGATGGCCGGGCACGACGCCGTGGTCTTCTCGGCCGGCGCCCACGGCACCGGCATCGAGCTCACCACCGCGATCGACGGCGCCGGCCTGGAGAAGGCCGCCGACGCGGCAGCCCGCGCCGGGGTATCACGGTTCGTGCTGGTGTCGGTTTTCCCGGACGCGCTGCGCGGCCAGGAACCGAACGAGGGCTTCGAGCACTACATCAAGGTCAAGAAGAGCGCCGACGTCTACCTCACGCACACCGATCTCGACTGGCTCATCGTCCGCCCCGGTTCCCTGCTCGACCAGCCGGGAACCGGCCGGGTCACCGCCGGACCGGCCATCGAGTATGGCGACGTGCCCCGCGAGGACGTGGCCGCCTTCATCGACGCCGCCCTGCACCAGCCAGCCCTCAGCCGCGTCATCGTCGAACTCACTACCGGTGAGACGCCCGTGGCCGACGCGGTCGCCCGGCTCCTACCCGCAACCGGCCCTCGGGTCTGCTGAACCCACCAACCTCTACAGCACGAGGAGAAACATCATGCCCACCATCGATTCCTACAGCCACGGCGTCTCCGGCGAGCGCGAGTTCGGCTTCGCCCAGGCCATCAAGGCCGGCGAAACGATCTACGTCTCCGGGCAGCTCTCCCACGACGAGGAGGGCACCTTCATCCACCCCGACGATTTCGACGCCCAGCTGCGGCAGGTCTACGCCAACTTCGAGAAGGTCCTGGCCCACTACGGCGTCACCCGCAACCAGGTCATCAACGAGACCCAGTTCATCGTGAACCTGCACGAGCACGCGGCCGCCATGGCGGCCGCCAACCTGGCCTACTTCGGCGAGCACCGCCCGACCAGCAGCACCATCGGCGTGCAGTCCCTGTTCTTCCCCGGTCAGCTCATCGAGGTGAACTTCATCATCGACACTCGCCTGCCCGCCTGACCACGGAAACAGGCCGGGCTAACAGCGAGATCGCGGCCGACGCGGTCGCGGCCACCACGACCAGCCGGCTCAGCCGCTGAGCGGCTCGGCTACCGATCCATCACCGCACCACAAGGAGCACACCATGACCGCCATCGACTCCTACAGCCACGGCGTCTCCGGCGAGCGCGAGTTCGGCTTCGCCCAGGCCATCAAGGCCGGCGAGACCATCTACGTCTCCGGCCAGCTCTCCCACGACGAAGAAGGCACCTTCACCCACCCGGACGACCTCGACGCCCAGCTCAAGCAGGTGTACGCCAACTTCGAGAAGGTGCTGGCCCACTATGGGGTCACCCGCAACCAGGTCGTGTCGCAGACCGAGTACGTCGTGAACCTGCCTGAGCACGCCGCGGCCCTGTCTGTGGCGAACCTGGCCTTCTTCGGTGACCACCGCCCGACCAGTACCGGGGTCGGGGTCGCGTCGCTGTTCTTCCCCGGCCAGCTCGTCGAGGTCAGCTTCGTCATCGACACCCGCCTGCCCGCCTGATCATGCGTGTCGTCATCGCCGGAGGACACGGCAAGATCGCGCTGATCCTGGAGAAGCTCCTGTCGGAGCGCGGCGACTCGATCGCCGGCCTCATCCGCAACCCGGCGCAAGCGGCCGATCTGGCCGAGGCCGGGGCCGAAGCCATCGTCCTTGACCTGGAGACGGCGTCCGTACAGGAGCTCGCCGGGCACCTGACCGGGGCCGACGCCGTGGTGTTCGCCGCCGGAGCCGGACCGGGCAGCGGGGCGGACCGTAAGGCGAGCGTCGACCGGGACGCGGCGGTCCTGCTCGCGGACGCCGCTGAGGCCGCCGGAGTCGGCCGCTATCTGCTCGTCTCCGCCATGGGCGACCACCTGCGGGCCGACCCGACGACCTTCGACGAGGGGTTCGGCGCCTACCTGCGGGCCAAGGCCGGCGCCGAGGACGCGGTCCGCGCACGGAGCGCGTTCCGGGCGACGATCGTCCGCCCCGGGCTGCTCGGCAACGAGCCGGGCACGGGCCGGGTGGACTTGGGCGAGCGGACCGGCACCGGCCCCATCCCGCGCGCGGACGTCGCCACCGTCCTGCTCGCACTGCTCGACGAGCCCCGCCTCGACGGCCGGACGGTCGAGGTCATCGGCGGCGACACCCCGATCGTGGACGCCGTCACCGCGCTGGCCGCCCGCTGAACCACCACCCGGCACCACCCAGAAAGAAGACAGCACCGATGAGCGCCCTGTTCACCCCTTTGAAGCTGCGATCCCTGGAGATAAACAACCGGGTCTGGATGTCCCCGATGTGCATGTACTCCGCCGCCCCCGAGGGCGCGGAGACCGGCGTGCCGACGGACTTCCACCTCGCGCATCTGGCGAGCCGGGCCGCCGGCGGCGCGGGCCTTGTGATGGTCGAGGCCACCGGCGTCCGGCCCGATGGGCGGATCAGTCCCTGGGACCTGGGCCTGTGGAACGACCGCCAGCAGGAGGCGTTCGCCCGCATCACCGCGGCGATCGGCTCCCACGGCGCCGTCCCGGCCATCCAGCTCGCGCACGCCGGCCGCAAGGCCTCCGTCGACAAGCCCTGGCTGTCCGACCGATACGTACCCGCCTCCGCGGGCGGCTGGCAGACGGTAGCGCCCAGCCCGGTCGCCTACGACGGCCTGCCCGTCCCGCACGAGCTGACCGTCGAGGAGATCCAGCAGCTGGTGCGCGATTTCGCCGACTCCGCCCGGCGCGCCCTTGCCGCGGGCTTCCAGGTGGCCGAGGTGCACGGCGCGCACGGCTATCTGATCAACTCCTTCCTGTCCCCGGCCGCCAACCACCGCACCGACGCCTACGGCGGCAGCTTCGAAAACCGCCTGCGCTTCGCACTCGAAGTCGTCGACGCCGTCCGCGAGGTGTGGCCCGAGCACCTGCCGGTCTTCTTCCGCACCTCGGCCACCGACTGGCTCAGCGAGAACCCCGCCGACGAGCGCGAAGGCTGGACCGGCGATGACACCGTCCGCCTGGCCAAGGAACTCCAGGCCCGCGGCGTCGACCTGCTGGACGTGTCCACCGGCGGCATGGTCCGCGACGCCACGATTCCCGCCGGCCCCAATTACCAGGTGCCGTTCTCCACCCAGGCCCGCAACCAGGCCGGCATACCCACGGCCGCTGTCGGACTGATCACCGACCCGCGCCAGGCGGAGGAGATCATCGCTGGTGGGCAGGCAGAGGCGATCTTCCTCGGCCGCGAACTGCTACGCAACCCCTACTGGCCGCAGCATGCCGCGCTCGCCGTCGGCGCCGAGCCGACCTGGCCAGACCAGTACGCCTACGTTGTCCGGCACCGCAGGCGCTGACACCCACACGCCTTACTGCCCTGCCGCCCGATCTCACTACGGAAACACGCTGAACCACCTCACCGGGAGAACACCATGAATCACCTCGACGGCAAGGTCGTCGTCATCACCGGCGCCTCATCCGGCATCGGCGCCGCCGCCGCCCGGGCGCTCGCGGCGCGCGGCGCCAGGATCGTCGCCGCCGCCCGTGACCAGGAGGCCCTCGACCGCCTGGTCGCCGACATCCGCCAGGCCGGCGGCACCGCCGTGGCCAAGGTCACCGACGTCGCCGACGCCGAGGACGTCCAGTCCCTGGCCGACTTCGCGGTGGCCACGTACGGGACCATCGACGTCCTGGTCAACAATGCGGGCCTGATGCTCTTCTCCTTCTGGAAGGACCGCGCGCTGGAGGACTGGAACCGGATGATCGAGGTGAACATCCGCGGCTACCTCAACGCCATCCACGCCGTCCTGCCCGTGATGCTCCAGCAAGCCTCCGGCCACATCCTCAACATGGACTCCGTGGCCGGCCATCAGGTCGGCGACGGCGCCGGCGTCTACAGCGCCACCAAGTTCTTCGTCCAGGCCATCACCGAGTCCATGCGCAAGGAACTCGGCGTCCGCGAAGGCGTCAAGGCGTCCACGATCAGCCCCGGCGTCATCGACACCGGCTGGGCCGACAAGGTCACCGACCCCGCCGGCAGGCAGGCCGCCCAGGAGCTCAACGCCATCGCCATCATTCCCGAAAGCGTCGCCGACGCCGTCGTCTACGCCCTCGACCAGCCCGCCGACGTGACCGTCAACGACCTGATCATCTCACCCACCCGCCAGAACTGGTAAATCCCAGCGCCCTTGTCCCCGCCCGGCGGGCCGGGCACCAGCGGCCCAATCGGCCCGACACCATCAGGAGCAGCAATGGCACAGGCCTACTGGAGTTCGGTCTTCACCAGCTCCGCAGCCGACCTGTGGGCCGTCATACGACAGTTCAACGGCCTGCCCGCCTGGCACCCCGCCATCAAGACCAGTGACATCGTCGAAGGCGACAGCGCAGCCGCCCCCGGAGCGGTGCGCGTCCTGACCGGCACCGACAACAGCACCTACCGCGAACGCCTCGTCGGCCTCGACGACGCCCGCCGCGCCCTGACCTACGAGATCATCGACTCCCCCCTGCCCGTGCGCGGCTACCGCTCGACCCTGCAGGTCTGGCCCATCGCCGACACCGGCGGCGCCTTCCTCACCTGGCACGCCGTCTTCGACGCTGCCGACGGCCACACCGTTGAACAGGCCGCCACCGCCATCACCGAAGGGGCCTACGCCCCCGCCATCGCCGCCCTGCACCAGGCCGTCCGCTAACCCGCCCGGCCGCAGACACAGCCATGCCCACACCGCTCACCCGAAAAGGACCCGACCGTGACTTCCACCCAGACTTCCACCGTCACCGCCTACGCTGCCGCAGCCGCCGGCCAGCCGCTCACCCGCACCACGATCGAGCGTCGAGCCCTCGGCGCCCACGACATCAAGGTCGAAATCCACTACACCGGCATCTGCCACAGCGATATTCACCAGGTCCACGGCGACTGGGGCAAGGGCCTGTTCCCCATGGTCCCCGGCCACGAGATCACCGGCATCGTCGCCGAGACCGGCTCCGAGGTCACCACCCACCAGGTGGGCGACCGGGTCGGCGTCGGCGTCATCATCAACTCCTGCGGCCGCTGCGACAACTGCGCAGCCGGCCGACAGCAGTACTGCACCGGCGACGGATCGGTCGAGACCTACGGCGACCTCGACCGCTACCGCAACGACGAGCCCACCCAGGGCGGCTACTCCACCCACATCGTCGTCAACGAGAACTTCGCCTACCGCATCCCCGAGGAGCTCTCCCTCCAGCAGGCCGCACCGCTGCTGTGCGCGGGCATCACCACATACTCCCCGCTCAAGCACTGGAACGCCGGCCCCGGCACAAAGGTCGCCGTCATCGGCCTGGGCGGACTCGGCCACGTCGCCGTCAAACTCGCCCACGCGCTCGGCGCCGACGTCACCGTCCTGTCACAGTCGCTGCGCAAGAAGGACGACGGCCTGCGCCTGGGCGCCGACCACTACTACGCCACCAGCGACCCGAAAACCTTCGAAGAACTCGCCGGCACCTTCGACCTCATCATCTGCACGGTCTCCGCGCCGCTGGACGTCGATGCGCACCTGTCCCTGCTGACGACCGAGGGCACCCTCGTCTACCTCGGCGTGCCCGACCAGCCCATCTCCACCGGCGTCTTCTCCCTGCTGACCGGACGCCGCTCCCTGGCCGGCTCCCTGATCGGCGGCGTCCCCGAGACGCAGGAAATGCTGGACTTCTGCGCCGAACACGGCATCGGCGCCGACGTCGAGGTGGTGCGCGCCGACCAGATCAACGAAGCCTTCCAGCGCGTCCTCAACAGCGACGTGCGCTACCGCTTCGTCATCGACAACTCCACCATCTGACCCCGACGGCTCCCCCCACTCACCATCGCCATCATCCCGCCATCATCCCGCGAGCGTCACGACGCCGTCGTCAGGTGCTCTCGGCCAGGTCGCCGACAGCGCCGGCAACGACCTGATCATCTCCCACCGCCAGCACGGGCAGCTCCCGGCCATCTGGACACCTACCGCGCACACAGAAAGGACATCCCCCGCCATGCCCTTCACCGATTCCCCGATCCCTCGCTTCCATCTGGCCGTGCCCGTCGACGACCTGGCCGCCGCCCGGCGCTTCTACGGCCAGGTGCTCGGCCTTGAGCAGGGCCGCAGCGCCGACACCTGGGTCGACTGGAACCTGCACGGCCACCAGTTCGTCACCCACCTCGCCCCGGCTCGCGCCCAGCGCATCCACAACCCGGTCGACGGCCACGACGTCCCCGTGCCGCACTTCGGACTCCTCCTGACCGTCGCCGACTTCCACGAACTCGCCGACCGCCTCCGCAGCGCGGGCACCGCCTTCGTCATCCAGCCGTACCTACGCTTCGAGGGCCAAGCCGGCGAGCAGTGGACGATGTTCCTGCTCGACCCGGCGGGCAACGCCCTGGAGTTCAAGGCCTTCGCCGACGACTCCCAGGTCTTCGCCACCTGACCACGCACCCCACCGGCTTCCGACGCCGCAACAACCGTCTGTAAAAGCGAGAAGCCCATTGGCCAGGGTTGATGTCCCTCGCATGGGTTTGGGGCTTATGCGCAGTTCTGACCCCCAGATCTCCCACCACGCAGACAAACCCCACGGCAGGCGATCATGACTGACGTGAGACTGCCACAATTCCCCACGTAATCGGTCATGTCGATCATCTGACCTGACCGCTGCTGCTATCCGAGGGCGCCCCCACCGCGCTGTGCGAGGTCGGGGGCGCCCTCGGATGCCTGGAGGCACCTTCATGCCGGTCAGTTTCCAGGCGCTGCAGATGGCCACCCCCAGCGAACGCTTCCGCCCCGCTTCCGCCTCGACCGACAGTCCGGTCGCCTTCGACGACGCCCACCCCACCGACGAGCTCGAACCCGACGACCCGCTCACCGACGACTTCGCCGTCATCGGCACAGCCCCGCTGCCGACGGCCCTTCCCCGGCGCGGTGGAGTTCGAGATCGTCGTGCCACCCAGCGGCGGCACCACCATCGCCTCCACCGGCCAGAGCGTGTGGATCGGACCGGTCTGGGCGGGCCGGACCTGCGGTTATCTAGGGTTGGAGGACCCTTCCAGCAGGTCAGAGGACGATGATCTCTTCTTTCACGTAGGCCAAGTTGACCGAGCTCGGCCCGCGACGCCA
>NZ_JBFAVX010000040.1:0-118126 GCF_040680095.1 Nonomuraea sp. NPDC052129
CCCCGCGGCGCTTTCTCTTTTTGTGCGGCGTGTTGTGCTTCCCCCCGGGCCGGTTTTCTTGGCCCGGGGGGGGGGCCGGGCCCCCCCCCCCCGACCCCTCTTCAGGGCTTGCCGAGGGCGAGGTCGAGGACGTGCCGGGCTGTGGCGTTCAGAAGCTCGGGGCCGGGCGGCCCGCCGTGGACGAGCGCCTGGTAGTAGAGCGGGCCGAGCAGCACGCTCAGCAGGGTGTCCACGGTCGGCTCGGTCACCGGGCGGCCGGTGTGGCGTTCGAGCACGACGCGCAGCCCCCGCAGGTCGCGCTCGCGCTGCTCACGCAGGAACTTCTCGCGTAGCGCCGCGGCGGTGGCCTGGTCGGTCTGGGCGTGGCCGAGCAGCGCCCGCAGGACTTGGCCCGCCGGCTCCTGGAAGAAGCCCGCGATCCGGCGGAGCTGCGCTTGCAACTCCTCCTCGGCGTCTTCCCCGCCACCCGGCCAGGCCAGCGCGTCGCGGGCGTCGTCGGCCAGGGTGTCGAGGAGGATGTCGACTTTGGACTTCCACCAGCGGTAGACGGTCTGCTTGGCGACCCCGGCCCGGGCGGCGATGCCCTCGATGGTCACCCCGTTGAACCCCCGCTCGACCAGGAGATCGTCGGCGGCGTTGAGCACCGCGAGCCGGATGCTCTCGCTGCGCTTGGGGCCCGTCCGGCTCACCACGGCCGTCCGTCCGGCGGCGGGCTCGGCGTTTCGGTCGGCGGGGATGGTCATTCGTCCTCTCGGGTACGACTGGGCACCTCGATTCTGGCATGCCCCCAGTCCTTGGAACGCGATGGAACGCCCCTCGGAGAGACCACTACTCAATTAACCGGAGTGAATCCATGTCCGAGTCAGTGTGGCGCGACGGCCCGCCCTACGGCCATCTCGTGCAGGAGTTGCTCGCGGGACGCCGGCGGCGGCTGTTCGCCGGTGTCTGCGACGCCGTCCTCCTGGGCGTGCTCACCCGGCCCCTCCTGGCGCGGGCCGGCGTCTTCGAGCCGATGGACCCCGCGAAGGACTTCGCCGACTTCGTCTTCCACCTGGACTGGCGCTGGCTGATCGCCGCGGCGTTCGTGTGGTACGCCTACCACTGGCTGCTGGTCGGCTACTGGAATGGCCAGACCGTCGGCAAGAAGGCGTTCGGCATCCGTGTGGTGCGTGAGAACGGCGCCCGGCTCACCCCCGCCATGGCGGCGGGACGCGCGCTGATGACCGGCTTCTTCGCCGCGCTGGGCCTGACCGTGATCGACCTCCTCTGGATCGTCCTGACCCGGCGCAGGCACGCGCTGCACGACCTGGCCGCCAACACGGTGGTCATGATCGACTAATCCAGGAAGTCCAGGACGGCGGGACCCGCGACCTCGCGGAACTCCTCGAAGTAGGCGTGCCTGGCGCCGGGGATGAGACGGAGCGTCGCGCCGGGGATGCGGCCCGCGAGCAGGGGCGCGTTGGCCGCCGGGTTGAAGACGTCGTCCGTGCCGTGGACGATCAGCGTGGGCGCGGTGATGCCGGGCAGCGCGTCCCAGGCGTCGTGCCCCGCGCTGGCGGCCAGGTGCCGCCGCCGGGCGAAGGCGGGCATGCCGGGATCGCCGAGGGTGGTGTACGGGCCGGGGTGGGTGGCCAGCCAGGCCGGGGTGTACATCAGCTCCAGCAGCGCCCGCCGCGCCGCCTGCCGGTCGGGTTGGGCCAGCGACTTCTTCACGGTGTTGTCCCGTTCGAGGCCGTGCGTGCCGCCGGGCGAGGTGCAGCCGAGGATCAGCGACCCCACCCGGTGCGGGTGGTCGGCCGCCAGCCACTGGGCCACGCGCCCGCCCATCGACGTGCCGTACACGTGGGCCCGGTCGGCGCCCAGATGGTCGAGGACGGCGACCACGTCGGCCGCGAAGCCGCGGGTGGTGTAGGGGACGTCGGGCTTGTCGCTGTCTCCGGTGCCGCGGTAGTCGAGGGTGACGGTGGTGTGGCGGTCCTCGAAGTCGTCCCTGACGCCGTCCCACCAGGGGTGATCGTTGGCCTGCCCGGCCAGCAGGACGAGGGGCTCGCCCCGGCCGCGGATCTGGTAGGAGACGGCGACGCCGTCCCCGGTGACGGCTACCGGCATGATCGTGTGTCGAAGCGGCGGGCCAGGTCCAGCAGGAACCCGGCGCCGACGAGCAGCCCGACGGAGACGGTGATCACGCTCGACCAGCCGCCCGTCTCCCACCGGTAGGCGGCCAGCGAGCCGAAGACCGAGCTGCCGGCGTAGTAGGCCAGCAGGTACAGCCCCGCGGCCTGGCCCACGCCGACGCCGACCCGGTGGGCGCGGTCGGAGACCCAGCCGCTGACCAGGGAGTGCGTACCGAGGAAGGCGAAGGTCACCAGGGCCAGTCCGATCACGATGGCGGGGAGTTGGGGTGCGGCGGTGAGCAGCGTACCGGTCACCAGGAGCGCGACACCGAGCAGGGCGGCCAGGCCGAGCCCGCGCCGCAGCGCCAGCCGACCGGCGGCCAGCGGCCCCGGCACGCCCACCGGATAGGCCAGGAACACCAGCGCGCCCGCGCCGCCCAGCAGGTAGGGCGCCGCCTCCAGGCGGAAGGTCAGCGCGTTGCACAGGCCGACGAACGCCCCCATCGTCGCCGCGCCGACCAGGCACAGCGCCACCAGTGACGGGTCCCGCAGGGTGAGCGCGGTGTTGCGCAGCAGGTCGCCCAGCCGCGGGCTGGAGCGTTCGAAGTGCCGCGACGGCGGCAGCAGGACCCACAGGCCGATGGCGCAGAGCAGCGTGACGACCCCCACGACGGCGCTGGCGCCGCTCCAGCCCCACACCGCCTGAACAGGGCCGGGCAGCAACCGCCCCGCCGCCCCGCCGAGGGCCGTGCCGGTGATGTAGGTGGCGTTGGCCCGTACGTGGGATCCTTCGGGCATCTCCTCACGCAGGTAGGCGAGCGCCACGGCGGGCAGCCCGGCCAGCGCGACGCCCTGCAGCCCGCGCAGGACCAGCAGCGAGTGCCAGGTGGGCGCGAACGCGGTGGCGATGCCCAGGACCGCGCAGCCGGTCAGCGACCACCGCATGATCACCACCCGGCCCACCACGTCGGAGATCGGGCCGACGAACAGCAGCGCGACCGCCATCGTGATCGTGGCCAGCGACAGCACCGCCGTCGACTCCGAGGCGGAGACCCCGAAGTGGTCGGCGACGCCGGGCAGCAACGGCTGGACGTAGTAGAGCGCGAGGAAGTTGGCCAGGCCGCCGAACATCAGCCCGTACCTGATCCGGAGGGAGGCGCGATCCCCTGACACGCGAGTCGAGAGCACCCATCGAGCGTGCCCGATCAGGCTTGATGCGCAAAATGCAGAATTTGACGGAGCTGATGCGAAATGAGCATTATCGCAGGATGGAGCTGCAGACCTTGCGCTGGTTCTTGACGCTGTGTGACACGGAGAACATGCGCGACACCGCGGCGATGGAGGGGATCAACCAGTCCACGCTGTCGCGGGCGCTCGCCCGGCTGGAGGCCGACCTGGGGGTCGAGCTGTTCCACCGGCACGGGCGCCGGCTCGCGCTCAACCGGTTCGGCCTGCTGTTCCGCGAGCACGCCGCCCGCGCCGTGGACGAGCTTCAGGGCGCGCGCCGCCGCATCGACGCCCTCACCAACCCGGACACCGGCCTGATCCGGCTGGGCTTCCTGCACTCGGTGGGCCGCTGGCTGGTGCCGGAGATCCTGCGCGACCTGCGGGCGGGCACGCCCGGCATCCGCTTCGAGCTGCACCAGGGCTTCGCCAGGGAGCTGTTCACCCGGCTGGCTCAGGGCGACATCGACGCCGCCCTGGTCACCCCGCCGCCGGAGGGCAACCCCGCGCGCTGGCACCCGCTACGTGAGCAGCGGCTCTGCCTCGCCCTGCCCGTCGAGCACCCGCTCGCCGCCGTCCCGGGGCTGACGCTCGCCGACGTACGCGACGAGCCGTTCGTCGCCTTCGCCCCTACGACGGACCTGCGCCGGGTGATCGACCGGCTGTGCGAGGAGGCCGGGTTCGAGCCGGTCATCGCGTTCGAGAGCGAGGAGATCGCCACCGTACGCGGCCTCATCGGCGCCGGGCTCGGCGTGGGCGTCCTGCCGCTGCCCGCCTCGCTGGAACACGACGACCCCACCTACCGTCCGCTCGTCCCGGCCCAGCACCGCCCCATCGGCCTGGCCTGGAACCCGCTGCCTGCCCCGACCGCGGCCACGGCCCTGTTCGTCGACCACGTGACGACCGGCTGAGACCAGGCACGGCCCGCTGAGAGGCGCGGCTTACTGCGAGGCGCTCTTGACGGCGAGCGGCTCGGCGGGGGCCTCGGCCTTGGCGGCTGCCATGCGCTCGCCGAGCTCCTGCAGCTCCTTGCGCCCCATCGCGGCGCGGACCTGCGGGAACCAGTCCTTCTCCTCCTCCTCGACGTGGTGCCGGACGTTCTCGATCAGCACCGTGACCTTCGCTTTGAAGTGCTCGTCCTTCGGGTCGAGGTCCTTGAGCTCGGACAGCAGCCAGACCACGACGTGGTGCTCCTCGACGCTCTCCAGCACATGGTCGCTCGTCTCCGGCACCTTGGCGCGGGCGGCCGG
The DNA here is from genome assembly GCF_040680095.1 of Nonomuraea sp. NPDC052129. Lineage (NCBI taxonomy): Bacteria > Bacillati > Actinomycetota > Actinomycetes > Streptosporangiales > Streptosporangiaceae > Nonomuraea > Nonomuraea sp. NPDC052129. The sequence goes on from NZ_JBFAVX010000040.1 coordinate 4,589, forward strand.
GTAGAAGTACTCCTCCTCGATGTAGGCGTGCGTGACCAGCTCCTTGGTGATCTGGTCCACGAGGCGGCGCTTCTCGGCGTAGGCCCGCTCTCCGGCCTGCTCGAACTTCTTGAACAGCCCTTCGACCGTCTTGTGGTCGTCCTTCAGCAGCACGATGGCGTCCATAGGATCTCCTTCGTTCCCTCGTCCGGCGTGCTGCCGTCTGCCAGCGGGCGGTCGGCCAAAACAGTAAGGACGAAGCCTCAGTCCTCCGGCGGCGGAGGGTGACGGAAGGCGGCCTGGACGCCCGCCTGGAAGCGGGTGTGGGCGCCGAGCCTGCTCATCAGGTTCGCGATGCGCCGCTCCGCCGTACGGTAGCCGACGCCGAGCTGCCGGGCGATGGCCTCGTCGGTCAGCCCGGCCACCAGGAGCGCGATCAGCCGCTCGTCGTCGTCCGCCGAGGCGCGCGCTCGCGCGGGCGGGGCCGCGCCGGGCGCCGGAGGCCGCAGGCGCAGCGGCAGCGCCCGCTGCCACAGCCCTTCGAACAGCCGGCTCAGCGCCTCCAGCAGCCCGGACGGGTGGACCACCAGGGCGGCGTCGGCGTCGGGGTCGTCCGGGTGGTGCCGTAACAGCAGCAGGGCGAAGCGGTCGTCCATGAGGTAGAGCTTCATGGGCAGGCTGGGCAGCACCCGCGCCTGCTGGCCCGCCCCGACCATCGTCTCGATCTGACGCAGCGCCCCGATCCGGTCGACGAACCCCCGCTCGTAGATCATGCGGCTCGTGACGCCCCGCTCCAGCAGCTCGCGCTGGGCCGCCACGCTGCCCGGCGGGTCGAAGTAGGGCGGCTTGGACAAGCAGCGCAGCTGGTGCCAGGCGGCCCGCTGGATCTGGGCGTGCCGCTGCTGGACCGCCCGCTGCCCGGTCACGACCTCGACGACCGCCGGCGGCGTCTCCCCGGCCGCCCGGCGGCGCTGGAAGGCCTGGTCGAGCTCGCCCGCGCGCTCGCGGGCGCGCAGCAGCTCCCGCTCTGCGGTGACCAGGAGCACGTCGAGCGCGGCCTCCGGGGCGACGGCGGCGTAGTGGGCGCCGGATCGGGTGACCAGCCCCTTGGCCTCCAGCGCGGCGAGCACGGCGGGCAACTGGTCGGCGCGGAGCCCGGCCGGCGTGCCGAGCGAGGCGATCCGGGCGGTGGTGGCCGGCGAGCCGTCGATCAGCAGCTCGTACACCGCCTCCTCGTCCGGGGTGAGCCCGGCCGCGCCGAGCGCGCCCGCGCCGTCCCTGTCATTCCGGGGCATCCTGTACGCCCTTCTCATCGGCCAGCCAGCCGCGCAGGACGGCCTGGTAACCGGCCTGGAAGCGGGTCTGGGCGTCCAGCTGGATCATCATGGCGTGCACGTGGCGGCGTACCGTGCGGTCGCTCCAGCCGAGGTGGGCCGCGATGGCCTTGTCCGTCTGGCCGGCCACCAGCCGGGCCAGCAGGTCGCGCTGCGCGTCGGTCGGGCTCCTGGTCTCAGGCAGCCGGGCGCGCCCATGGCTGACGTGCAGGGGCACGGCGCGCTCCCAGTACATCTCGAACAGCGCCGCCAGGGCGTCGAGCAGCGTCGAGTCGTACACGACCAGTGCCGACTCGACCATCTGCAGATCGTGCCGGAGCGGCACGAGGGCCATGGGGTAGTCGCTGAGCACCAGCTTCATCGGCACGTCGCCGACGCGCACCTGCTCGCCCGCGGCGATGTAGTCCACGATGGTCTTCAGCGTGCCGCGCATCTCGATGGCCCGCCGGTCGTAGACCACGCGGTAGTCCACGCCACGGCTCAGCAGGTCGAACTCCTGGGTGTTGCCGCCCACCACGCCCGCGTACGGCGGCGCGTCGAACATCCGGATCTCCCGCCGGGTGCCGCGCTGCAGCTGCTCGAACCGGCGCAACACCGCCTCCCGCCCGATCACCACCTCCACCAGCCCGCCCGACTCCTGGGCGGGCGTGGTGAGGTGATAGCGCGTGGACAGCTGGGCCACCCGCAGCCGGGCGTCGGCCAGGGCGCGGGCCCGCTCGCGGATGAGCGCGTCCAGCCCCATCTCCGGCGGTACGACGACGAACCGGGGCGGGTCCTCGGGCAGGCGGGCGATCAGCCCCAGCTCCTCCAGCCCGACGGCCAGACCGGGAGTGCCGGCGAGCCGGTCCAGCTCTTCGAGGGTGACGGGGGAGTGCTCGACCAGAGCCTCGTAGAGGGCCTGCTCCGCCGCTGACAGGCCGAGGATGCGCAGCATCCCAACATGATCACCCAAAACCCCGCTCCCCGGCCGTCCTTTTCCCGTCATTGGCGGGAAAAGGACGACCAGTCACCTTTTCAGGATATTTCTTGACATGTCATGGTTCGGAAGAGTCGATCATGCCTGCTATCCCGCGAGGAGAACCATGACTCGTCCACGATGGCGCAAGCCGTCCATCGGGCTTTTAGCGCTGGGGCTGGTGCTGACGACCGGCATGGCCGTAGAGCCGCCGGCTTCGGCCACCCCCGCACCCGCCCTTTCCGGCCAGACCGCCGCCGCCGTCGAGTCGTCCGGAACACCGGCCAAGGACGCGCCGAAGATCACGCTGATCACCGGTGACGTGGTCGCCTACGACACCGGCCCCGGCGGTACCCCGCGTCACCAGGTCACCCCCGCCAAGCGGCCCGACGGCGCCCCGGTGAACTTCATCTCCGTCCGCGATCGGGACTCCTACTACGTCTTCCCCTCCGACGTCATGGACCTGGTGTCGTCGGGCCGCATGGACAAGGGCCTGTTCGACGTCGCCTACCTGGCCAAGAACGGCTACACCGACAAGGAGAGCGCCGGCCTGCCGCTGATCGTCCAGTACGGTCAGGCCAAGCAGGCGGCCAACACCCTGTCGGCGCAGGCCGACGCCCTGCCCGCCACCTCCGCGCCGCGCGGGCTGCCCAGCGTGGGCGGCGCGGCGATCCGGGTGGACAAGCAGGCGGTCCAGCAGTTCTGGACTGCGCTCGATCCCCCGACGACGGACAAGAACGCCACGGCCCAGCTCGACCGGGGCGTCTCGGCCATCTGGCTCGACCGCAAGGTGCAGGCCGTACTCGACAAGAGCGTGCCGCAGATCGGCGCGCCGGAGGCGTGGGCCGCCGGGCTGAAGGGCGAGGGCGTCAAGGTCGCGGTCCTCGACACCGGCATCGACCTCGGCCACCCCGACCTCGCCGGCCGCGTCGCGGCGAGCGCGAACTTCACCGACGAGGCGGACGTCCAGGACGGCCACGGACACGGCACCCACGTCGCCTCCACGATCGCGGGCAACGGCGCCGCCTCCGACGGCAAGTACACCGGCGTCGCGCCCAAGGCGTCGCTGCTCGTCGGCAAGGTCATCGACAAGAGCGGCAACGGCGACGAGTCGGACATCATCGCCGGCATGGAGTGGGCGGTCGGCCAGCAGGCCAGAGTGATCAGCATGAGCCTCGGCGGCTGCTGCTACACCGGGCCCGACCCGATGAGCCAGGCGGTCGAGAACCTCAGCGCCCAGTCGACGTCGCTGTTCGTCATCGCGGCGGGCAACGACTACCTCAACCGGAAGATCGCCTCGCCGGGCTCGGCGCCATCGGCGCTGACCGTCGCCGCGGTGGACGGGTCGGAGAAGCTCGCCGAGTTCTCCAGCAGGGGCCCGGTGCTGGCCGACTACAGCCTCAAGCCGGACATCGCCGCCCCCGGCGTCGGCATCGTGGCCGCGCGCGCCGCGGGCACCACGATGGGCACCCCCGTGAACGACCGCTACACCGGCGCGTCGGGCACCTCGATGGCCACCCCGCACGTCGCGGGCGCGGCCGCGCTCCTGGCCCAGAAGCACCCCGACTGGACCGGCGCCCAGCTCAAGAACGCGCTCACCAGCACCGCCCGCGACGACGGCTACGGCTCGTACGAGCAGGGCGCGGGCCGGGTGGACGTGGCGCGCGCCGTGAAGCAGGCGGTCACCGCCTCGGGCAGCATCGACTTCGGCCTCATGGCCTACCCCCACACCGCTCCCGTCACCAAGACGCTCACCTACACCAACGACGGCGACCAGCCGGTGACGCTGACGCTCAAGACCGGGCTCAAGGCACACAAGGGCACCGCGCCCGCGCGTACGCTCACCCTGGACCACGACACGGTCACCGTCCCCGCGCACGGCACCGCGCCCGTCGCCGTCACCTTCGACCCGTCGGGACCGGATACCTGGTACGAGGGCTTCGTGCACGCCACCGACGCGAGCGGCGTGAGCGTCAACACGGCCGTCGGCGCGTTCGTGGAGCCCAAGAAGGTCACCATCAAGACCCGGCTGGTGCTGCCCGACGGCGCGACCGACGTGCAGGCCATCCCCTGGGCGATCCTGCGTACCGACGACCGCGACGACCTCGACGTCGAGTGGTACCCCGGCACCGGCACCGAGACCGAGACGCAGGTGTACGCGGGCACCTACAGCGCGAACGCCGGCATCAGCTGGCGTGGCAGCGACGGGCAATGGAACATCGGCCTGCCGTCGCAGCCGGAGTTCGAGGCCACCAAGGACACCACGATCACCCTCGACATGCGCAAGGCCCGCCAGGTCACCCAGAAGACCCCGGACCCCACGGAGGTCTACAACTCGCAGTACGCCTCCGAGCGTGAGGCGGCCAACGGCGTCGGGTCCGTCCGCTTCGAGTCCGCCTACCCCACCTACGGGCTGCACAACTACTGGCTGCTGCCCACCCGCTCGATCACCCAGGGCACCTTCGACGTCGCGGGACAGATCCTGCGCGGCGCCCCCGTGATCAGCATGAAGGCCGACAAGCTCACCCTGAGTCCCCGCTACCAGAGCCTGGCGGCGGACGTTCCCAAGCTGAACGGCCGCAGCACGCTCACCCTGGTGCCCGGGGGTCGCGGCCAGGCCGCCGAACTCGCCGGCGCCGGCGTACGCGGCAAGCTCGTCCTGCTCGACCTGTCCGACCTGTGCCCGGCCACCGGCTGCACGGGCAACGCGCTCGACCGGGTCAAGGCCGCGGCCGACGCCGGCGCCGCCGGGGTGCTCGGCTACGGGGCGGTCAACCGGTCCTTCCTCGACCTGGCGAAGTACTGGCCGATCTACCCGATCCCGACCATGAGCCTGCCCGCCGGCGAAGGCCGCGCGCTGGCCGCGCTGCTCGCCAGGCGGCCGGTGAGCATCCAGGCCGAGGGCGTCACCGCCACGCCGTACATCTACTCGCTGCTGCTCCACGAGCGCCTGCGCGTCCCGGCCAAGCTCGACTACGAGCTCGGCAGGCGCAACCTCTACGAGATCAAGAACCGTCTGCACGCCGACCGGCCCGCCCTCGCCTCCATCCTCTGGTCGGCGACCGTCGTGACCCACCCCGGCTGGCTGCTCGGTCCGCGGTTCGGCTCCTCCTGGCCCGCGCAGAGCACCGTGACCGAGTATGTCGGGCCGGTCTCGCGGGACGTGTCGTGGACCCGCGAGACCCAGCTGACCTACCCCGAAGGCGCGGCCTCCGGCCAGAGCTCAGGGATGTGGGCGACCGCCGTCGATGTCTACCCGACGGCCGGTGGGAAGACGGAGGAGTGGGGCGCCCAGCCGCGCGTCCCCGGCAACCCGGTGTTCTCCGACCTGACCCGCTCCGCCGGGAACACCACGTGTTTCCCCTGCCGCAACGGCGACACCTTCCTGGCGGCCCTGCCGATCCTGGGCCCGGAGCCGAACCACCAGGAGGCGTTCACCTGGAACGCGCGCTTCTACGAGGAGCGCGGCGGCAAGGACGAGCTGCATCTCTACCGTGACGGCCAGGAGATCCCCATGGTCGAATCGGGCACCAGCGGCCCGGTCCTGATCCAGATGCCGAGGTACGAGCTGCCGGAGGGCGAGGCCCGCTATCGCCTCACCGACAAGTTCCACACCCCGCAGCCGTTGCAGAAGTACGCGACCGACGTGGCGACGGAGTGGACGTTCAAGTCCAAGCGCCCGACCGGCGGGATGCAGACGCCCAGCGACGGCCTGTGCGTCGGCTGGTTCTTCGCCAGCACCCTCGCCCCGTGCGAGCCGGTCCGCCGGCTCAACCTCCGCTACGACCTGGACCTCGACCTGGACAACACGACCGCGGCGGCCAGACCGCACAAGATCACGGTCACCGGCTACCAGGGCTCCTACGACGTGCCCGACGCCCGCCTCGGCAGCCTGAAGCTCTGGGTCACCTACGACGACGGCGCCCACTGGAAGCCCGTCACCACCGCCAAGAAGAACGCCACCTCCTACACCGCTACCATCGCCCACCCCGCCCTGTCGGCCACCAACGGCACCGTCGGCATCCGCGCCCAGGGCGTGGACGCCGAGGGCAACACCGTCGACCAGACGATCACCCGGGCCTACGGCCTGAAGTAACGCGAGAACGGATCGGCACGCCGGGCGTGCCGATCCGTTTCGCGTGTTCTGCTACTCGCTCTGCTGGTTGTACAGGCCGTCCATGGCCTGGAGGAGCGGCGCGGGGTACGAACCCGACCCCGCGTCACTCCGCTGCCCGCCCCACGACGCCTGCCACGCGCCGGTCGAGGTCGTCCGCATGGCGGTGTGACTCAGCGTCCCGCCGTCCGCGTTCTTGTCATAGACCGCCCAATGATGGGCAGTGCGCTTGTTGGTCGCCGAATCGACGCCGACCGTGTCGTCATGGCTCGAGGCGAGGAAGGTGTAGTCCGTGCCCATCTGGGAGAGTGGCTGCTTCGACAGCCAGCTCAGGAAGCCGCTGCCCGGACGCATGTCGCTGCACTGCTCGTGGGTGATGGCGCACGCGGTCACCAGCGCGCTGCCGATGCCCTGGTGCGGTGTGGAGAGCGTGACCATGTCCTCGATGTACAGGTACGGAGGCCAACCACTGGGCCACCCGGCCGCGCCGATGTTGTTCAGGTCGACATTCAGCCCGCTCAGATCGGGTGGCGTCTTGCCCACGCCGTACCTGTTGACGCCCTCGATCGCGGCCTTGGCGACCAGGCCGCCCATGGAGTGCGCCACGACGTCGATCGCCGTGTCATGGCTGGAGTAGAAGTAGTAGACGGTCCACGCGAACTGGCGGCCGATCTCCTGGATGCGGGAGTCGGTGGTGCCCTGATATCTGATGTCGCAGTTGGTGGCCTTGTTGTAGTAGCCGAACGTACGGACCTCGCCCCAGCCGTTGGCGTTCAGCAGGTTCTTGGCGTCCTTCCAGCTGCTGGCGCAGTTGGTGTCGGCCTCACGGTCGAAGCCGTGGACCAGGAGGGTGACCCGCTGCCCGTCCTCGCGCGCGGGCGCGGCGGAGGCGGCCGGTGCGGTGACCATGAGGGCGGCCGCGACCAGGACCCCGACCAGGGGCAGGGATAAGCCGGATCTGACTAATCTGTGCATCCACGCGCTCCGTTTCCGTGAGGTCGGAAGCACGGTAAAGCGCGGGCGATCATCCGCGAATCGGTCGGCGCGCGGCGCCTGACCGGTCATGCGGGCTCGCGACTAAGTAGCCGCGGTCACTCACCTAGGTCGAGGTCGCCGAGCTGGGCTCGGGAAGCCACACCGAGCTTGGGAAACGCTTTGTACAAATGATGTCCCACCGTACGGGGGCTGAGGAACAGCCGCGCGCCGATCTGCCGATTGGACAGCCCGGCCGCCGCCAGCCGTACCACCTGACGCTCTTGCGGCGTCAGCCGGTCGAACAGGCCGCCACTCCTGGACACGGCGGCCTCGCCGGCCGCCTCCAGCTCGCCGTGGGCGCGGCGGGCCCACGGCGCGGCGCCGAGCGCGTCGAACGCCTCGAAGGCGGCGCGCAGCCGCCGCCGCGCGTCCGAACGGCGGTGCGCGCGCCTGAGCCACTCGCCGTACAGCAACTCGTTGCGCGCCTGCTGGAACGGCTGATCAGCGGGTACGGCCACGGCCCGCGCGAAGTGCCTGCCCGCCTCGTCACCCTCGGCCAGCAGCCCCCTGACCCGGGCGGCGACCGCGTTCGCCCACGGGCGCTCCACGACGGCCGCCCAGCCCGCGAACCTGGCCGCCGCCCCCTCCGCCAGATCCGCCCGCCCGGCGCGGACCGCCGCCTCGACCAGGTCGGGCGCCGCGCAGAGCGCGACCACGGGATGGCGGTCGCCCGCCGTCCGGAGGTGGTCGAGAGCGGCCCCGGCCCTGCCCTGGCCCAGCTGGGACAGACCGAGCGCCCAGGCGGCCAGCGCCCTGGTGGCCTCGACGTCGCCGTCCGCCTTCGCGGCCAGCTCCAGACAGCGCTCCTCCGCACCGCCGACCGCGGCCAGCCAGGCCAGCAGCCCGTACACGTGGCCGGCCCGATGGGCCTGGTGGATGTCGGAGGCGACGGTCAGCGCCTCGGACGCGGCGGCCGACGCTTCATGGTGCCTGCCGCGCAGCATCTGGGCCTGCGCGAACAGCGCCAGCGCCTGGGGGAGCAGGCCGATCAGGCCGCGCTCGCGACAGCGGGCGACCAGCGACTCGGCCAGCCCGTGGGCCGTGACCTCGTCACCCGAGACGATGCTCAGGGAGGCGGCGAGGGGCAGCAGATCGGGGGAGTCACGCGCCAGCCGGGCGGCCGCGCGGATAGGGGAGAGGTCCACCACGGCCTGGCCCTCCACGAGCCGCGCCATGACCGCCATTCCGGCGGCGAGCACCCCGGGCCTTTGGGGTAGCGGCTGCGGCCCGTCTGGCGGTTGCGGCCCTTTTGGGAGCGGTGGTGCGAGCGCGCTGAGCCGGTGGTCGGCGTCGTGGGCGAGCTTGGGGTCGGCGGCGAAGGAGGCGTGATGGATCGCCTCGGCCAGCATGCGGGCCGCGAGCGCGGGGTCGGCGGTCCGTACGTGCTCCGCGCCCTCGGTCAGGATCCGGCCCGCCGCGCTCGGCGAGCCCTGCTCCACCTCCACGCAGGCACGTACCTGGGCGAGGTGGGCGAGCTCGGCCGGGGTCGTAGCGAGTGTCGTGGCGAGCGGCGCCGCCCGGTCGGCCAGCGCGGCGGCCCGCTTCAGCTGACCCGCCTGGACCGCCAGCTCCGCCGCCGCGATCAGCCTGCGTGCTGTGCGGGCGGTGTCGGCGGTGAGGTCGGCGGCCCGCTCGTACGCCACGGACGCGGCGGCCGTGCCCTGCCGGTCGCGCGCCCGTAAGGCGGCCCGCTCCAGTTCCCCGGCGACCCTCTCGTCCGGGCCGGTCGCGGCGGCGGCCCGATGCCAGGCCCGCCGATCGGCCCGCGCCTGACCATCGAGCGATTCGGCCGCCCGATCGTCCAGGGACGCGGCCGTCGAGTTGTCCAGGGGCGTGGTCGTCCGTCCGTGCGGGGGCCCGGCTATTCGGCCGTCGAGGGGCGCGGTCATCCGGCCGTCCAGGGGTCTGCCCATGGGGTCGCCCAGACACCTGCCCGTCTGGTCGCTCAGCGACTCCGCCAGTGCCAGGTGGGCCGCGACCCGGCGGAAGTACGGCGCCCCACGGTAGGCCGCGCTCCTGATCAGCGGGTGCCGGAACGACAGGCCGGCCGCCGAGAGCTCGATCAGCTCCTCGCGTTCGGCCAGCGCCAGGTCCGCGACCGTCGCGCCGAGACGGGCGGCGGCCCGCAGGATCAGGTCCAGATCCCCGGTGTCGTCGGCCGCCGCGACGAGCAGCGCCGCCCTGGCCGGCTCGGGAAAACGGTCGATGTAAGCCTCGAACGTGGTCCGCACCCGGTCCGACAGAGGCCCCGACTCGCCCGCGAACGGCAGTGGGCTCAACCGGCCCGCCCGCTGCTCAGGGGTCAGTACGGCGGCGAACTCGATCAGCGCCAGCGGGTTGCCCGCCGCTTCGTCGAGGACCCGGCGCCTTACCTGCGGCGCCAGGTCGCGAGCCCGATCGGCCAGAAACTCCGCCGCAACCGCCGCCTCCAGCCTGCCCAGCCGCAGCTCAGCCACCCCGGGCGCGGCCATCGCCCCAGGGCGCGGGGTGGCCGCGCCGTCCCGGAGGGCGAACAGCATGACCACGCCCTCTGCGTCGAGCCGCCTGGCCGCGAACAGCAGCGCGTCCGCGGAGGCGTCGTCGAGCCACTGCGCGTCATCGACCAGGCACAGGATCGGCCCGTCGCCCGCCAGATCGGACAGCAGCGTGAGCGCGGCCAGCCCGACCAGGAACCGGTCGGTCACCTCGGCGGGCGCCGCCCCGATCGCCCCGCGCAACGCCGCCGCCTGGCCGGGCGGCAACCGCTCGGCATGCCCGAGCACCGGCCGCAGGAGCAGATGGAGAGCGGCGAACGGCAGCTCGGTCTCCGACTCCACTCCCAGCGTGCGCAGCACCGGCCAGCCGGCGGCCCGCCCGGCGGCGTAGCCGAGGAGCGCCGACTTGCCGATGCCGCTCTCGCCCTTGACGACGAGCGAGCCGCTGCATCCGGCCCTTGCGGCTTCGAGCAGCGCGTCGATCTCGGCCTGCTCGGCGCCGCGTCCGTACAACATCTGGCCTCCCGACGATCAAGTCAGGGAGTCAGTATGGAACCTCGACAAGCGTCTTCGGTTCCCTGTGTTTACCTGAGTAAAACGGACATCGGCGTAGTCTCGTCGCACCCGGCGGAGGCCGGGCAGTGATCCGGTGGAAGCCGAAGCCGCGTCCGTCCGGCAAGCCGGGCGGACCGTGGGTGAGAACCGCGTTGTCAGGGCCTGACTGCGCACTGCTGGAGGAAGTGCGCCTCTTGGGCCACTGCCCCGCCGGACGCTGTCCCGTTGATGCGGACACCAACAGGGGCGGGGACCGAGCGCCAGTCAGGCGCCCGGCTGTGACAGAAAATTACCCCACGATTACCATCCGTCGCAACCAAGCGGGTCGTAGAAATCCAACAACAGTTCTACCGGTAATCACCGACTCGCATGGCGAGCGCCAGCAACAGTTCGTACCCTTCGGTAAGACGGAGGCGCCATCGCGGTTTTATCCGCAGTTGCCCCACTTCGCACGGCCCCCGCTGGCGACGGCCGGGTCGTGGCCGAGCGGCTTGATCGTGCCCCAGAACTTCACGCACCTGCCCTGGGCCCAGTACCTCACCGGTCCCGCGTAGGACTTGAAGTTGCCGCGGTTGGAGCGCACGATCGGGTCCTGCTTCGTGTCCTTGACCGGCTTGGCCATGATCGTGAGCTCGGCGCTGACCGGGGTCCTCGTACCGACGAAGCTCGACTTGATCGTGACCACGCAGTTGTAGCCGTTGCCGCGGTTGTAGAGCAGGTAGACCGTGCCGTAGCGGCGGCCGCTCGAGGTCTTGACCGGCTGCGTGCCGCCGGTGATGCGCCCGTAGCCGGCGCCGCAGATGCTCTCCGGGCTCGCCGCCGCGGCGGCGTTCGCCGGGCTGGCAATGACACCGCTGAGGCAGAGTGCCGCCGTAAAGATTGCCGCCTTTGTCGGCATTCTCACCTGATTGTCCCTTCATAGACCACTTTACTGATGATCTCGACAAGCATGCCCGAAATTTGGTTATCGGTCCAGGCTCTATGGGTTAGCGGAGGGTTAAGCCTGATCGGTCCATGCATGAGCGTGATGGCGCTCGGGAAGTGGCTCCGGAGGAGGATGAGCCGGCTCAGCCGCCTTGCCGTTCGTGAGCTGCCTGGGCGGCGAGGATGGCGTTCGCGTGATTCCGGATCCAGTCGAACAGCGCCTGGAGGGGCTCGCTGATCCCCTGGCCGAGGTCGGCCAGGTGGCCGGCATGGTGGCCACCTGCGAGCGGGTCGACGCGCTCGTCTGCAACGCCGACATCAGCCCGCCCTTCGCGCCGCTGACCGAGCTGTCCTGGTCGGACTTCTCGGGCAAGGTTCTCGGAGAGCTGTCAGCCGTCTTCCACATCACCCGGCAGGTCCTCGACCTCATGCGGAAGCAGGGCGAGGGCCGGATCGTCTACGTCTCCAGCCTCAGCGCCGACCTGGTACGCCCCGGCACCATCGCGCACGCGACCGCCAAGGCCGCGCTCAACACCTTCGCGCAGCACGTCGCCGCCGAAGCCGGCGGGTGGGGGATCGCCGTCAACACCGTGGCCCCCGCCGGCGTACGCACCGAGGGCAGCGCGGGCATGCGCACCCCTCAGACGGAAGCGGCGCTGGCCCGCCGCTCGGTCCTGGGCCGGATGCTCGACCCGGGGGATGTGGCCGCGGTGATCGGTTCGGTCCTCGACGGTGGCTTCGGCGCTGTGGCGGGTGCCCACATCCCCGTGGACGCGGGCTACCGCGTCCTGCCGGGCTGAGGACAGGACGCGGTAAGGGCGTCACCTCTCGAACGTGACCGCCCGGCTTGTCACGGCCGGCCTTGTGACCGCATGGCCCGTCGCAGTCGGCCTTGTGGCCGCCCGGCTCGTCACAGCCGGCCGCTCTCGATGGCCTCCTTCAGCGCCACCTGGGTCTGCTGGTGGGAGGAGACGCCGTTGGTCACGGTGAAGTCGATGAGCAGGACGTTCGCCTCGAACGTGAGGTGCTCGGTCACCCGGGTCCGGCCGCCGCCCAGGTCGGTGAAGTCGATCCGCTGGTGGGTGACGACGTTGGGCATGGTCCAGGTGTCGGTTTCGTAGAAGTACTCCGCCGCGTGGACGCGCTGCTGGGCGTGCGTGTTGACGGTGACGGGCACCCCGTCGGTGACCGGGACGTCCTCGACGGCCGTGAAGTTGACGTAGCGCAGCCCGTCCTGGACGTAGTCGGCGTGGGTGGCGACGCGCTTCAGGAAGGGGTGCAGGCCGATGTGGTGGTTGATGTCGGAGTACGCCGCGAAGACGTGGTCAAGGGGGGCGTCGATGTCGATCGGGAGGTCACGGGTGACCGCGGTCCGGCCGTCCAGGGGGAGGGGGCCGGTCAGGTGTTCGTAGAACCGGTAGGTGTCCCAGGCGAGCTGCCACTGGGTGGCGAGCAGCGGGTCGCTGTCGGCGCGGGCCGGGGTGCCGGTCAGGACGAGGGTCACGATGAGCAGCGGGGCGGTTAACAGGCGCAGAAGTCTCGACACGGGTACCTCATGGAGCTGAGTTCGATGTTACGAGTACCTTCTACCCAAAGATCGCCGGTTGGCGATCACTTGAGGGCGAGCGCGCCCGCGCCCCCGGCCAGCACGGCGATCAACGAGAGGGTGGCCAGCGACAGGACGCTCGAGACCAGGATGGTGTCGCGGGGCAACTCGGTGGGCCGCCCGTACTCGGCGGCGTAGACGTAGGTGTTCTGCGCGGTGGGCAGCCCGGCGAACAGGACGGCCGCGAACAGCGCATGGCCGTCGAGATGAAGCAGGAACCGCCCGACCAGGAACGCCACCAGCGGCTGGACCAGCAGCTTGAGCGTCACCACCGGAGCGACCCGGCGCCAGGCGACGGCCGAGCCGTTCAGCGACATGCCCAGCGCGAACAGCGCCAGCGGCACCGCCGCGCCGCCGAGCAGGTTCAGCGGCCGCATCACGGGTTCGGGCAGCTGCCAGCCGAGGGCGGACATGCCCAGGCCGAGCACCGAGGCCACCACGATCGGCATCCGCAGCGGGGCCAGCAGGGAGGAGCGTTCGACGCCCAGGCCCAGGAAGATCAGCGGAGACATCACCAGCACCTGGAAGATCAGCACCGACACCACGAAGGTCGCGTCGTGCAGGACGTACAGGCCGATGGGGATGCCGAGGTTGCCGGCGTTGACGTAGGCCGACGACATCGCCCCGATCACCCGGTCGGGCAGCTTGCCGCGCAGCGTCACGAGTGCGAGCACGCCGACGAAGACGGTGCTGATCGCGAAGGCGAGCAGCGGCCGCGGCTGGATCTGGCTGAGCGGCGTACGGCTGAGCGTGGTGAACAGTACGGCCGGCATGGCGATGGTGAACGTGAACCCCGTGAGCGCCTGCTGGAACTGCCCGCTCGCCACCCGGAAACGCCCGGTCAGCCACCCGAGGGCGCCGATGATCCAGATGGGGGTGAACGCTGTCACTACCGTAAGCATTGGACACACCGTACCTATCGCCGAAACGCGCGCCGAGGGCGGGTCGTCCTGCGGAGTCCAGGTCAGCGGCGGAGGCAGCGGTCACGGGCCTCAGGGTTTGCGGCCGATTCCGCAGAAGCCGGGCACCTCGGCGGGTTCACCCCAGGGAGTGGCCTCGACCCGCCACCGTGACATCGAGACCAGGCCGGGTTCTACCATCTGCAGGCCGTCGAAGAACCGGCTGATGTCGGCGTGGGTGCGGGGGGTGATGGGGTCGGCCTTCTTGTTCCATTCCTGCTGGGCCTCGGCCTGCTCAGTTGCTTCACCGTCGAGATCGAGCGTGGCATGGGTGATCGCCAGGCAGCTGCCTGGGCCTACGGCGTCCAGCAGACGCGTCACGATCTGGTGCGCTTGGTCGAAGTCCGGGATGAGATGCAGAATCCCCAGCAGCATGATCGCGACCGGCTCGTCGAAGTTCAGCGTCCGCGCGGCCAGCTCCAAAATCTTGTCCGGGTCGCGCAGGTCAGCGTCGATGTAGTCGCAGACCCCCTCCTCAGAGCTGCTCAGCAACGCCGCGGCGTGTAATAACACGAGGGGATCGTTGTCGACGTAGACGATCCGGCACTCCGGGGCGACCCGCTGGGCGACCTCGTGGGTGTTGTCCATCGTCGGCAGGCCGGTCCCGATGTCCAGGAACTGGCGGACGCCCTCGCCAGTCAGGTAGCGCACAGCCCGGCCAAGGAAGGCGCGGTCGGTCCGGGCAATGTCGACGATCCCGGGAAACATCTCCTTGTACTGCTCGGCTGCTTCGCGGTCGACGGGGTAGAAGTCCTTGCCTCCGAGGAGGTAGTTCCACACCCGCGCTGAATGCGGCCTCGTGGTGTCGATCTTGCCGAAGAATGCCTGGCCCGGGATGTCGGTCATGGGGGATCTCCTGCGCCGCTTGGTCCTGGTTGTCAACCCTTAACGTAACCGCGCGAGGCGCTCCTGAACGGCTGACCGGCAGCTGAGCGGACGGATGCGACGGCGGCGCGGGTTCCGGCAGAAGGCGAGGGGGCCGGCCCTGATCGGCCGGCCCGCGCGGTATCCGGGGTCTTACCAGCCGCCGCCGTGGAGCTGGCCGCGCACCGCGCCGCCGGGGAACTCACCGGTGTGCAGGTTGACGTACCAGTTCTTCGGGTTGTGCTTGATCCCGCCGGCCACCTTGGCGGAGGTGCTCGCCGTGCCCGCGATGCCGTTGATCCCGGCGGGCAGGCCGTTGGCGGCGCTGAAGAAGTTCACGACCACGGGGCCGTTCTTGCCCTTCTTGCCGCGGTGGATGTGCCCGTTCGTCGGCGCGGCGATCTTCTTCCAGGCGGTGGCGAAGTGCACCTGGGTGCCCTTGACCCAGACGAGCCAGGCGGCCCGCCCGTCCTTGTCGCCGACCTTCGTACCGGGCGCCGGGACCTCCTGCCGGCCGTCGGCCGAGGCGGTGAGGGTGGAGCGCGAGCCGTTCGCCAGCACCGACTCGAGCGCCACCGGGTGGATCTTGTACAGCTGGGCGCGGACGGCGCCGCCGGGGAACTCGCCGGTGTGCAGGTTGGCGTACCACTTCCTGGGGTTGCTCTTGATCCGGTTGAGCAGGCCGGAGTCGCTGACCTTGACGGTCCCCTTCACGGCGCTCAGGCTGCCGGGCAGCGCCTCGCCGAAGAACGGGATCTTGACGTCGCCGTTCTTGCCCGCCTTGCCCTGGTGGATGTGGAACGCGGTCGGGGCGGCGACGTTCTGCCAGCGGATGGCGTAATCGACCTGGTCGCCATGGATACGGAACACGGCGATGGCGCTGCCGTTCTTGTCGCCGACCTTCGCGCCCGCCGCGGGCACCTCGTTCTTGCCCTGCAGCGAGGCGGCCAGGTAGACATCGGAGCTCGTACTCGCCTGCGCCGCGGCGGGCGCGAGGCCACCTGCGACCAGAGCGGTAGCGAGAACCAGGCCGGGGACGGTGAGGATGCGCTTCGTCATGATGACCCTTTCAAGCGCCTCGAGGGTGAGGCTCATAGCTGTGTTGTCGCACGGTTGTACGGGGTGCGGCAGCAGCCGGGTTCAACGACGGAACGTGTAGAAATACGCATAAGAAAAAGCGCCGATGATATTGATTTGCCTTGTAAAGGCGCGCGCCGCTTATGGCGATCTTGTATGGCGAGAGATCCGACCTGACTAAGCCGCATAGACGGGTGCGAGGTCGATGAAGATGCGGTAGTCCGAGATCAGTCCGTCGTCACGAGTGCGCCAGATGGACACGGCCGCGACGCTGACGTCCTTTCCGTCGAGCCGCCGGTAGGTGACCTCGGTCTCGGCGATGGTGTCGGCGTCCACGTGCCAGCTCCTGACGATCCGGTGCCGCAGGCCGCCGATGGTGGAGAAGAACGTCCGCAGCCCGGCGGCGATGGCCTCGCGCCCCACTGTCGGCTCGGCGTTGCCGAACACCAACGTGGCGTCCTCGGCCAGCAACTGGGCGAACTTGTCGGGGTCGAATGTGTCGACCACCCGGAAAACGCGTCGCGCCACATCGTCGGACATGCCGATCATTCCTTACGTGGTCGTCGGGGGCCGCTGGTGGGGACGATACGGAATCAAGCGCCGTGCGCAACTATCACGAAGGTGGTTGTCTCGTCGCCGGGTGAATCGGCTGATCGCTCGCCGCGAATCCCTGTCTCCTGGTGAATAACGGATAGGCGATCTATCTTTGGTCTGATCGTGCGACCCTCAAGGAGATGTACACGGTGAAGAGACTTTTCGAAGGAACCCCATTACGCACCGGTGTCGTCGCGGCCGTCGCGCTGGCCGGTGGCCTGCTGACCGCCTCCCCGGCCGCCGCCACAGCGATCGGCGAGCGTACCGTCGCTTCGGTTTCGCAGGCGGCCGACTCGGCCGCCGCTTCGCGGCCGCGCAATGGCAGGATCCTCTACGACCGCGTCAGCGGCGGCCAGGGCACGCTCAAGATCAAGAACGGCACCTCCAGGGACGGCGTCGTCACACTGGTCAAGGGCAGGACCAAGGCGATCAGCATCTACGTTCGCGCCAGGTCCAGCGCCAGCGTCAGGGATGTCAGGGACGGGACGTACCGGGTCTACTTCACCACCGGCTCCCGGTTCAGGGTGTCGAAGGGCAGGTTCAGCCAGAGCGCCGTGTACCAGCGGTTCAACGATCGGCTGAGGTTCACCACGACCGCCACCTCGAGGAGCGTCTGGACTCTGACCCTCAACCCGGTCAGGGGCGGCAACGCGCGGACCACCTCGATCAACCCCAAGGACTTCCCGGCGTGAGCGCGCGGCCGGCCGTCAAGGCGCAAGGCGGCCACCGGGGCGCCTGAACTGCCGTGAGATCCTTCTTTCGTGACGACGACCGAGCCCGCCGAGCCGACCCCGCGCCGTGGTCGTGGCCGCCCCGGCTACGACCAGGCCGCGATCCTGCGCACCGCCGTGGAACTGTTCAACCGCAAGGGGTACGACGCCACGAGCATGGGAGACCTGGCCAAGGAGCTCGGACTGACGAAGCCGGCCATCTACCACCACGTCACGAGCAAGGAGCAACTGCTCAGCCAGGCACTGGACGACGCTCTCGACGAGCTCACCGCCGTCGTGACCGCGGCCGCCCGCGATCGGGCCGGGGCGACGGCGTACGAACGCCTGCGTGAGGTGGTGCGGCGCAGCGTCGAGGTTCTCGTGGCGCACCAGCCCTCCGTCACGCTCCTGCTCCGGGTGCGCGGCAACAGCGGGATCGAGCTGGCCGCCCTGGAGCGGCGTCGCTGGCTCGACGACCGCCTCGCCGCGCTCGTCGCGGACGCCGTCGCGGAGGGCTCCCTGCGCGACGACGTACCGCCGACGCTCGTGAGCCGGCTGCTGTTCGGCATGGTGAACTCGCTGGTCGAGTGGTATCGCCCGGACGGTGTGTACGACGCGGCGACGGTCGCCGACGCCATCACCGTCCTCGCCTTCGACGGCTTGGCCAGCCACCAAGCCTGAACTCCCCGAGCGACCCGCCGACCCTGAAGCCTCAGCCCGCGCGACCGCGCCCACCTCAGCGCCTGCCTGCTCACCAGGTGTAGAAGCCCTGGCCCGTCTTGCGGCCAAGGTGCCCGGCGGTGACGAGGTCGCGCAGGATCCGCGGCGGCTCGAAACGGGGTCCCAGCTCGCGCGCCAGATGCTCGGCGATCGCGAGCCGCACGTCGAGTCCGACCACGTCGGTGGTCCGGAGCGGTCCCATCGGGTGGCGGTAGCCGAGGGTCATCGCCGTGTCGATGTCGGCCGCGCTCGCGACGCCCTCCTCCAGCATCCGCATCGCCTCGAGCGCCAGGCAGACGCCGAGGCGGCTGCTCGCGAAACCCGGCGAGTCCGCGACGGTGATCGGCGTCTTGCCGAGGGCCGTCACCCACTCCTGCGCCCGCGTCACGAGCGCCGGTTCGGTGCGGGGCCCGGTGACGATCTCGACGAGGTCGCTCACCGGGACGGGGTTGAAGAAGTGCAGCCCGAGAAAGCGGCCCGGTGAGGCCAGACCGGCGGCGAGCCCGCCGATCGACAGGCTGCTGGTGTTCGAGGCGAGCACCGCGTCCGGCGCCCGCCGCTCGATCAGAGCGAGCACCTCGGCCTTGAGCGCCACGTCCTCCGGGACCGCCTCGATGACGAGCTCGCATGGGGCCAGCTCGCCCGGGTCGGTGGTCGTCCGCAGCCGGGCCTGGGCGTCCGGGAGCGGGACTTCGAGCTTGCCTTTCGCGCCCGCCTTGGCCAGGCTGTCGCCCACCCGGGCGTTGGCCTGGTCAGCCGCTTCGGGGCCGTTCTCCACGACGATCACGTGGCTGCCCGAGGCCAGGAACGCGTGCGCGATCCCGGACCCCATCCGCCCGCCGCCGAAGACACCCACCGTCCGTGGCAGGGCACCGCCGGTCGTGAGTCGCGTCTGCGCGAGGGGATCGCCGGTCGTGTGCCGCGTCTGCGCAACGGGATCACCGGTCGCGTGCCGCGTCTGCGCAACGGGATCGCCGGTCGCGTGCCGCGTCTGCGCCCGGGCGTCGCCGGTCATGAGTTTCGCTCCTGTCGCCGGTTCAGGAATGCCGTCATGCGAGTGTGTTTCTCCTCCGTCTCGAACAGGACCGCCTGCGCGACGTCGTCGACGAACGGGTGCGCGGCCCGTGGGGCGTGGAAGACCGCCTTGGTCAGCCGCGTCGCCAACGGCGCCCGCGCGGTGATGCGGTCGGCGAGCCGATGTCCCGCGGCCAGCAGGTCTTCGGGCTCCACGACGTCGTTGAGCAGGTACACGGCCCGCGCCTCCTCAGCCGTGAGAACACGGCCCGCGAGGAGGATCTCCTTGGCCAGGGGTTCCCCGACGAGCTCGGCGAGGCGCCAGGCCGCGCCGGCCGCCGCGACGATGCCGAGGTCCGTCTCCGGGTTGCCGATCCGCGCGCGCGGCGTGCCGATGCGGAAGTCGCAGGCGTACGCGAGCTCGGCCCCGCCGCCCAGGGCGTACCCGTCGATGAGAGCCACGGTCGGCATCGGCAGCCGGTGGATCCGGTCGAAGATCTTCGAGTTGATGCCCCGCAGCGCGTCCTCCCGGTTCCGCTCGCGGAGCTGGGCGATGTCCGCTCCGGCCGCGAAGGCCGGCCCCTCGCCGGTCAGGAGTACGACGCGCGGCTCCTCTTCGACGGCGGCGCACGCCTGGTGGAGCGCGGCGACCAGCTCGCGGTCGATCGCGTTGCGGACCTCGGGTCTGTTGAGCCGCCACACGACCCGGTCGGCCCCTTCCTCGACGATCAGCGTCATGGCCGCTCCACCAGGAGAGCGCTGCCCTGGCCGACACCGACGCACATGGTCGCCAGCCCGCGCCGGCCGCCGGAGCGTTCGAGCCGGCCGAGCAGGGTCACGAGGATCCGGGCCCCGGACGCGCCCAGCGGGTGTCCGAGAGCGATGGCTCCGCCGTCGGCGTTGACCACGTCGAGGTCGAGCCCGAGATCGCGGACGCAAGCGAGGGACTGCGCGGCGAACGCCTCGTTGAGCTCGACGGCGTCGAGGTCGTCCACGCTCCACCCGGTACGCTCGAGCACCTTGCGGGTCGCCGGGACCGGGCCGATCCCCATGATCTCCGGCGGCACACCGGCGTTCGCCGCCGCCACGAGCCGGGCCCGCGGGGTCAGGCCGGACTGTTCGAGGAAGCGCTCGCTCACCACGACGACGGCCGCGGCGCCGTCGTTGAGCGAGCTGGAATTGCCGGCGGTGACGACCCCGTCAGGACCGTTGACCGGTCGCAAGCGGGCCAGCCGCTCCAGGCTCGTGTCCGGCCGCGGCCCCTCGTCGACGTCGACGACGCCGGCGCCGACCGGTACGGGGACGATCTCGTCGGTGAACCAGCCCTCCTTGATCGCCGCGACGGCCCGCTCGTGGGAGCGAAGCGCGAACGCGTCGAGCTCGTCGCGGGTCAGACCCCAGCGCCGCGCCACCGTCTCGGCGGTCTGCGGCATGGAGGCGGTCGTCGCGGCGTCGAAACGGGCGTTGGTGAACCGCCAGCCGATCGAGGTGTCGAAGGAGGCACCCGGCTTGGCGAACGCCTTGGCCGGTTTCTCGGTGACCCACGGCGCCCGGGTCATCGACTCCACCCCGCCCGCGACGACGACATCGACGTCACCCGCCGCGATGAGGGCGCGCGCCGTCGCGACCGCGGTGAGGCCGGAGGCGCAGAGCCGGTTGACCGTGAAGCCGGGCACCGAGTCGGGCAGGCCCGCCAGGAGAGCGGCCATCCGGGCGACGTTGCGGTTGTCCTCACCGGCCTGGTTTGCCGCGCCGAAGACCACCTCATCGACGAGACCAGGGTCGATGTCCGCCCGGGCGACGGCCTCGCCCACGACGAGGGCGGCGAGATCGTCGGGGCGGACGTGGGCCAGCGCGCCGCCGTAGCGGCCTATCGGCGTCCGTACGCCGGAGACGACGAAGGCTTCGGTCACGAAGAGCTCCTGAGGTCGGAAAACGCAGAGAACATCGGGTAGTGAAAGCGAAGATCAGGCGTCGTAGTCGACCGTAACGTTCCCGCTCACGGGAAACGTCTGGCAGGTGAGGACGAACCCGGCCGCCACCTCGGACTCTTCGAGGGCGTAGTTACGGCGCATGTCCACCTCACCCTCGCGGACGACGGCGCGGCACGTCCCGCAGACTCCGCCCTTGCAGGCGAACGGCAGGTCGGCCCGCGTCGCCTGGGCGCCATCGAGGAGCGT
Source organism: Nonomuraea sp. NPDC052129 (assembly GCF_040680095.1). Taxonomy (NCBI): domain Bacteria; kingdom Bacillati; phylum Actinomycetota; class Actinomycetes; order Streptosporangiales; family Streptosporangiaceae; genus Nonomuraea; species Nonomuraea sp. NPDC052129. Next base: position 25,683 of record NZ_JBFAVX010000040.1, read on the forward strand.
CGTCTCCCGGGAGACGGTAGACGTCGTACGCAGTCCGTCGAGCACCGTCGTCAGCACGCTGCTCGCGCCGGTCGTCATCTTGTCCTCCCGCCGCGGCGGTGGCGGGGGCGCGTCGGCATAGAAGAGTTCGACGTGGACGTTCCGCGCGGGGACGGCGAGTTCGGTGAGTACGGTCCGCGCGTCCTCGACCATGCGCAGCGGCCCGCACAGCCAGACGTGATCGAAGGTCTCAACCGGAACCAGCTGGGTGAGCAGGCGACGCAGCCGGTCGCCGTCGAGCCGCCCCGAGAACAGCTCGACCTCGCGTGGCTCGCGTGACAGCACGTGGACGACCTGGAGCCGGGGACCGTACCGGTTCTTCAGGTCGCCGAGTTCCTCCGCGAACATCACGGTACGGCTCGTCCGGTTGCCGTACAGAAGCGACACCTGGGCGGCGGGATGGGCCAGCACCGTGGAGGCGACCGACAGCATCGGGGTGATGCCCGACCCGGCGGCTACGCACAGGTGCCGCTCTCCCAGCGCCGGGTCGGCCCGCCAGGATCCGGTCGGAGCCTGCACCTCGATCCGCGTTCCCGGCACCACCTCGTGGACGAGCCAGGAGGAGAAGAGCCCGTCCGGTATCTCGCGGACCCCGATACGCGGCGGGGCACCGGCCGGTGCGCAGATCGAGTAGGACCGCCGGTGCTCCTGGCCGTCTACGAAGCGGCGGAGGGTGAGCGACTGCCCGGCCCGGAAGTCGTACACTTCGCGCAACTCCTCCGGCACCGCGAACGTGATCGCCACGGCGTCCTCGCACAGGTGGTCGACCGCCGCCACGGTCAGCTGGTGGAAAGCGGCGGACGCCCGGGTCGTCGCGCGGCCGGGCGCGAGCGTGCTCATCTCATATCTCCTTGACATGCTCGAACGGCTCAAGGCAGTCGGTACAGCTGTAGAGGGCCTTGCAGGCGGTGGCGCCGAATTCGGAGACCAGGCGGGTGACCGTCGAACCGCAGCGCGGACAGGCCGGGGCGAGCCGCCGCGGCCCGAGCGTGAGCGCCACCGGCCCACTCTGCCGACGGGCGGGGCCGGGGGCCGACAGCCCGGCCTCCCGCAGGGCGGCCCGGCCCCGCTCGGAGATCCAGTCGCTCGACCAGGGCGGGTCGAGCACGACGCGCACCTCGACACGGGGGAATCCCGCATCGTTCAACCGATGGACCAGATCGTCGCGCATGGTGCCCATGGCCGGGCAGCCGGTGTAGGTAGGGGTGATCGAGGCGACCACGATCTCGTCGCCGTCCGTTGTCCGCTCGACGTCGACACCGCGCAGCACACCGAGGTCGGCAAGGGTCAGCATGGGCATCTCGGGATCACGCACCTGCCCGGCGATCTCCACGGCGCGGTTTTGGGCGGTCACCAGCGCCCGCTCGGGTGTGCGCGTGCGACCACCTGCATCTCGGCGAGCAAGCCGCTGAAGGCCTCGGTGTGCGTGCCGTGCCGCCCGCCGTCGCCCGCCAGGGGCGGATGGTCCGGGCGGGCGACGCCGCTCATGGCGAGCACCTGGTCGAGGATGCCGTCCACCTCAGCGCGGATGGTCGCGGGGTCGACGCCGACCCCGGCCCGCGCGAGCGAGCGCTCGACCGGGTGCGTGGCGACCAGTTCCGGCTGGTACGGCCACAGGTCGCCGAGGGCGGTGACGAGTCTGCGGCTCGACTCCTCGGTGCCCTGCGCCAGCGTGAGGAACCAGCGGGCCGCCCAGTCCCGGTGGTAGGTGAGCTCCTTGACGCCCTTGGCCGCCACGTGGGCCAGCACCGTGTCGGTGCTCGCGCGCAGCCGTTCCAGCAGCGTGAGCCGGGCCACCGAGAACAGCAGCAGACGTACGACGACGTGCGCGAAGTCGCCGTTCGCCACCTCGGCCAGGCGTACGTTGCCGAACTGCCCGGCGTCACGGAAGAACGCCAGCGCGTCCTCCGGGGGAACCGGTGAGCCGTCCGGGAGGGCGGGCACGACGCCGGGGTCGGCGGCGGCCGCCCGCGCCAGGAGCAGGCGTGCCTGCCCGAGGAGGTCGAGGGCGATGTTCGCTAGGGCGATGTCCTCTTCGAGGTCCGGCGCCCGGCTGCACCACTCGGACAGGCGCTGCGACATGATCAGCGCGTCGTCGCCGAGCATGAGGCAGTACGCGGCGAGTTCGGCGTGGTCGACGCCCTCGGGCACGGTCGTGTCGACACCGGCCAGCGGGTCCTCGAAATCGGTGCCGAACGCCCACTGCGCGGAGTCTCCGCCGATCAGGCCGTCGAAGACGCTGCCGTGGTCGTCGCTCATGGTGGTCCGCCTTCCGGACGTGTCGGTGGACTGAAGTGGACTGGATGGATTGGTCTGGGCGGGATGGAGCGGATGGCTCGGACTGGGCTGAATGGCCTGGGTAAAGGCGGGGAGTGGTCGGCCGGGTCACATGTGCGGCACGTTCTCGGGAATCTCGTAGAACGTCGGGTGCCGGTAGACCTTGTCGCCGTTCGGCGCGAACAAGGGATCCTTCTCGTCCGGGCTGGAGGCCGTGATGGCGTCGGCCCGTACGACCCAGATGCTCACGCCCTCGTTGCGCCGCGTGTAGACGTCGCGCGCGTGCCGCAGGGCCATCGCGTCGTCCGGGGCGTGCAGCGACCCGACGTGGACGTGGTTGAGCCCGCGCTTGCTACGGACGAACACCTCGTAAAGCGGCCATTCCCGCCGATCGGGGCTCATCGCGCACCGCCCTCGTCGGACGGTCCCACCGGCGCCGAGCCGTTCGCTTCGGCGGATCGGTTCGCGAATGCCGACGCCGCCTCGCGTACCCAGGCGCCGTCCTCGTGGGCCGTGCGGCGGTGGCGCAGACGTTCGGCGTTGCACGGCCCGTCGCCGCGGATGACCGCGGCGAGCTCCGCCCAGTCCGGGTCGCCGAAGTCGTGGTGCCCGCGCTCCTCGTTCCAGCGCAGGTCGGGGTCGGGCAGGGTCACCCCGAGGGCGTCGGCCTGCGGGACCGTCATGTCGACGAAGCGTTGGCGCAGCTCGTCGTTGGAGTTGCGCTTGACGCCCCACGCCATCGAGCGCGCGCTGTTGGGGGACTCGCCATCCGGCGGGCCGAACATCATGAGCGACGGCCACCAGAACCGATCGACCGACTCCTGGACCATGGCGCGCTGGGCGTCGGTGCCGCGCATCATCGTCATGAGCAGCTCGTAGCCCTGCCGCTGATGGAAGGACTCCTCCTTGCAGATGCGGATCATGGCGCGCCCGTACGGTCCATAAGAGGTGCGGCAGAGCGGCACCTGGTTGCAGATCGCGGCTCCGTCGACGAGCCAGCCGATCGTGCCGACGTCGGCGTAGGACAGCGTCGGGTAGTTGAAGATCGAGGAGTACTTCTGCCGACCGGCCAGCAGCAGCTCGGTCAGCTCGATGCGGGAGACGCCGAGGGTCTCGCACGCCGAGTACAGGTAGAGGCCGTGCCCGGCCTCGTCCTGCACCTTGGCCAGGAGGATCGCCTTGCGGCGCAGGGATGGGGCGCGTCCGATCCAGGCGCCCTCGGGCTGCATGCCGATGATCTCGGAGTGCGCGTGCTGGGCGATCTGGCGTACGAGCGTCCTGCGGTAGTCGTCCGGCATCCAGTCGCGGGGCTCGATCCGGTCGTTGCGCGCGATGGTCGCGTCGAACCCGGCCTGCAGCCGCTCCTCCAGTTCCGGCTCCGCCGGAGTCGTGGTCATCTTTCCTCCGAGACATCGGTGACATCGGTCGTATTTACTTATCGCTCGGTCAGTAATACCATCGCATGGGTCGGGGGTCCCGCGCAACAGGTCGCGGTGACGGGGAATGTTCTAGAGGACCGATGCCCCCCGCCAACCGCGGAACCGCAGAACCGTAGAGAGGAGACAGCGTGAGCGCGCTGCTGGAGAGCTACGCCGCCGGACGATGGTTCCGGGCGGCGGACGACGGGCAACCTCTGCTCGACGCCGCCACGGGTGAGGAGGTCGCGCGAATCTCGAGCCGGGGGCTGGACATCGCCGCGATGGTCCGGCACGCCCGGGACATCGGCGGACCCGCGCTGCGATCCCTGACCTTCCACGAGCGGGCGGCCCTGCTCAAAGCGCTGGCCAAGCACCTGATCGCGCGGAAGGAGGAGCTCTACGCGCTGTCCGTACGGACCGGGGCCACCTCACGGGACACGATGGTCGACGTGGACGGCGGCATCGGCACCCTGTTCAGCTACGCCAGCAAGGGGGTCCGCGAGCTGCCGAACGACACGGTGTTCCTCGACGGCGGCCTCGAACGCCTGGGCAAGGGCGGCACCTTCGTCGGCCAGCACATCTACACCTCGCGGCCGGGTGTCGCGGTGCAGATCAACGCCTTCAACTTCCCGGTCTGGGGCATGCTCGAGAAGCTGGCCCCGGCCTTTCTCGCCGGGCTGCCGTCGATCGTCAAGCCCGGGAGCCAGACCGCGTACCTCACCGAACTCGCCGTCCGGCTGATCATCGAGTCGGGGATCCTACCCGAGGGGACGCTGCAACTCGTCGCCGGCGGCGCGGGTGGCCTGCTCGACGAGCTGACGATCCAGGACTCCGTCGCCTTCACCGGCTCGGCGCACACGGCGGGCATCCTGCGCCGCCACCCGAACGTGCTCGACGGCGGCGTCCTGCTCGGCGTCGAGGCGGACTCGCTCAACTGCTCGATCCTCGGGCCGGACGTGCTGCCGGATGATCCGGAGTTCGACCTGTTCGTCAAAGGCGTCGTCACCGAGATGACGGTCAAGGCGGGGCAGAAGTGCACAGCCATCCGCCGGGTGCTCGTACCCGAGGCGATGGCCGACCAGGTGGTCGACGCGCTCACCGCCCGCCTGGCGAAGGTGACCGTCGGCGACCCGCGCAACCCGGACGTGCGGATGGGCCCGCTCGCCGGGCTCGCCCAGCGCGACGAGGTACGCAAGGCCGTCGAAGCGCTCACGGCGGGTGCCGAGGTGGTCTTCGGCGACCTCGAAGGCGCGGCCCTGCTCGACGGCGACCCCGAGCGCGGTGCCTTCATGACCCCGCTCGTGCTGCGCGCGCGCCCCGGCGCCGGCGAGCCGCACGACGTGGAGCCGTTCGGCCCGGTGAGCACCGTGCTCACCTACGACGGCGTAGACGCGGCCGTCGCCCTCGCCGCCCGGGGCAAGGGGAGCCTCGTCGCCTCCGTCGTCACCCACGACCCGCAGGTCGCGCGGTCCGTCGTGCTCGGGCTGGCGCCCTGGCACGGTCGCGTCCTCGTCCTGGACAGGGACGACGCCGGGGAGTCCACCGGGCACGGCTCGCCGCTGCCCGTCCTGGTCCACGGCGGCCCCGGCCGGGCCGGGAGCGGTGAGGAGCTCGGCGGCATCCGAGGGGTCCTGCACCACATGCAGCGCACCGCCGTACAGGCATCCCCGGACCAGCTCACCGCGATCACCGGACGGTGGACGACGGGCGCCGCCCGCGTCGACTCCGGCGTCCACCCCTTCCGGAAGTCCCTGGCGGAGCTGCGCGTGGGCGACACGATCGCCTCCGCGCCGCGGACGGTGACGCTCGCGGACGTCGAGCACTTCGCCGAGTTCACCGGGGACACCTTCTACGCGCACACCGACGCCGCGGCCGCCGCGCGGAACCCGCTGTTCGGCGGCATCGTCGCCCACGGGTACCTCGTCGTGTCCCTGGCCGCCGGGCTCTTCGTCGACCCGGCGCCCGGACCGGTCCTGGCGAACTTCGGCGTCGACGGACTCCGCTTCCTCACCCCGGTCAAGCCCGGCGACGCGATCGACGTGGCGCTGACCGTCAAGCAGATCACCCCGCGCGGCGGCGCGGACTACGGTGAGGTCCGCTGGGACGCCGTCGTGTCCAACCAGGACGGCCAGGCGGTCGCCACGTACGACGTGCTGACCCTCGTGGCGAAAACCTGGCCGGCGACGTCCGCGCCGGAGGCCTGACATGTCCGGACCGAGCCAGGACGCGATCCCGGTCACCGTCGAACGTGACGGGACCCCGGTCGCCCTCGAACGTGACGCGGCCCCGGTCACCGTCGAACGTGACGGGGCCGTGGCCGTTCTCACCCTGAACCGCCCGGATCGCCGCAACGCGCTGGACGCCGGGACGAAGACGGCATTGCGCCGGGCGCTCGAGGAGGCCGCGTCCGACGACACCGTCCGCGCCGTACTGCTGACCGGCGCGGGCAACGCCTTCTGTGTCGGTCAGGACCTCACCGAGCACGCGACCGCCCTGCGCGCCGACGCGGCGCACGCGTTCGACACGGTCGAGGAGGACTACGCGCCGATCATCCGGCTCGTGGCCACGATGGGCAAGCCGGTCGTCGCGGCCGTCAACGGTACGTGCGTCGGCGCGGGGCTGGCCCTCGCGCTGGCCTGCGACCTGCGCGTCCTCGCCGAGGAGGCCGTCTTCGCGACGGCGTTCACCGGGATCGGGCTGACGTGCGACTCCGGGCTTTCCACGACGCTCACGCGGTCGGTCGGTGAGGCCCGGTCCAAGGAGCTCGTCCTGCTCGGCGAGTCCTTCACCGCTCAGCAGGCCGTCGCGTGGGGGATCTCGGGTCGCGTGGTCCCACGCGCGGACGTCGGTAAGGCGGGCCGTGAGCTCGCGGCCCGGCTCGCGGCCGGGCCGACCGCCGCCTACGCCGCGTCCAAGCTGCTGATCGCACAGTCCTGGGGCCGGGACCTAGGGACGGTACTCACGGCCGAGGCACACGCCCAGGCACAGCTGGGCCAGACCGCCGACCATACCGGAGCGGTCGAGGCGTTCCTCGCCAAGCGCAAGCCCACCTTCGAGGGGCGCTGAGCTCGCGCCTCTCCGGTACGACGTTCGCCCCGGTCACCAGTGAGGTGACCGGGGCGAACGCGGGCTCGCGGACTGGGGCTCAGCCGCCGGAGGCCCGCTGAGCGGATGCGGCGTGGGCGAGGTCGATGGCGGTCCACGCCATGGCGGTGGCGCCGTCCAGGACCGCTCTGTCGGCGGCCGGAGTGGCGCAGGCCGCGGTGAACTCGGGCTGATGGTTGACCGCGGGCAGGCAGTCCAGCCCCAGCATGGGATGGATGGTGGGGACGACATGGGAGACGTTGCCCATGTCCGTGGCCGCGCCGGCCGGAGCGCCACCGGGCAGATCCGGGAAGACACGCCCCAGCGCCTCGGCATTGGCCCGGTACAGCCGCAACATCCCCGCGTCGGGCCGCAGGTCGGCGTAGTCGGGGCCCAGGGGAGTGATCGTCAGCTCGCACCCGGTGGCCACCGCTCCCGCGTCGAAGCAGCGCCGCACGCGTGGCTTGAGCTCGGCCAGGGCCTCCAGCGTGGAGGCCCGGACGATCCACCGCCCGTGGCTGGCGTCGGGGATCACGTTCGGCGCGGTGCCGGCCTGGGTGACGATGCCGTGGACGCGGTCACCGGCGCCCGTCTGCTGGCGCAGCAGCCCGATCGCCACCTGCGCGACGGTCATCGCGTCGGCCGCGTTGACGCCCAACTCCGGGTACGCGCCCGCATGGGCGGGCTTCCCCCGGTAGGAGGCGTCGAACTGGGAGACGGCCGAGCCGGGCATCGCCGCCATCTCGACCGCGGCGGGATGGACCATCATCGCCGCGTCGAGCCCCGCGAACGCGCCGCGCTCCAGCATGAGGATCTTGCCGCCGCCGCCTTCTTCGGCCGGAGTGCCGAGGACGGTCACCGTCAGCCCGAGATCGTCGGCCAGCCCGGCCAGTCCGGCCGCGGCGCCGACCGCGGCGGCGGCGATGATGTTGTGCCCGCAGGCGTGCCCGATCTGCGGCAGGGCATCGTATTCGGCGCAGATCCCGATGTGCAGCGGACCCGTTCCCACGCTCGCCCGTACGGCGGTGGGCAGGTCGTAGCAGCCGTGCTGGACGTCGAAACCGGCGGCGCTCAGCGCGTCCGCCACCCACGTGCTGGCCCGCGTCTCCTCGAAGGCCGGCTCGGGGTGGGAGTGGATGCGATGAGACAGCTCGACCAGGCGGCTGCTCCAGGCGCCGACTGCGTCCGCGGCATGCCGCTTGGCGTCGGCCGTCACGCGGACGGGGCGGTGTGGACCGAGACGGGGCGGGTGGCCGCGTCGTAGGCGGCGCGGGACCCGGTCGCCCCCATGCCGCTGTCACCCGCCGGCTCGTACAGCCGCTCGGGCCCGCCGCCCTGCCACTGGTTGACCCACACGACCCCGGCCGGGATGTCGCGAGCCGCGGCCATGTGCGCCGGGTCATTGGTGTACACGGTGGCGGCGAGGCCGAAACGCGTGCCGGCCGCCTTCTCCAGCCCCTCCTCGAAGGAGGAGACGACCTCGACCGGGGCGAGCGGGCCGAAGGTCTCCTCGGTCATGACCAGCATGGAGTCGTCCACGCCGGTGAGCACGGTGGCGGGGTAGAAGAAGCCCTTGCCTTCGGGCACCGTCCCGCCCGTGCGGACGGTGGCGCCGCGGTCCACCGCGTCGGTGACGTGCCGGTCCACGATGTCGCGCTGACGCCGGTCGACCAGCGGGCCCAGCACCGTGCTCTCCTCGCGCCCGTCTCCCAGGGCGTAACCGTTGGCGACCTCGACAAGGGCGTCGACGAACGCCTCGGCGATGTCCTGGTGTACGTAGACGCGTTCCATGGACGTACAGATCTGGCCGGAGTTGGCGAACGCGCCGAACGCGACCGCCGCGGCGGTCGCGGCCGGGTCGACTCCCGCGTCCACGACCACGGGGTCCTTGCCGCCGAGTTCGAGGATCGCCCGGTGTAGCAGGGCCCCGCTCTCCGCGCCGACCCGGCGTCCGGCCTCGACCGAGCCGGTGAAGTGGACGAGCCCGATCCGTTCGTCCGCGACCAGCGGCGCACCGGCCCGGGAGTCGCCGAGAACCAGGTTCACCACGCCGGCCGGCAGATCCATCAGCTCCAGCAGCCGTACCGCCGACATGGGGGAGCGCTCGGACGGCTTGAGCACGACGGTGTTGCCCGCCGCCAGCAGCGGGCCGAGCGCCCCCAGCGCCATGGGCACCGGGAAGTTCCACGGCACGATGACCGCCGTGGCGCCGAGCGGCTTACGCAGGATCGTGGTGGCGCTCCCGCCAGGACCGGCGACGGTCTCCTCGAACGGATAGTCCAGGGCCTCGGCCACCGCCGCCTTGAATCCTTGCGCCGCGCCCCCGATGAAGGTACGGCCGAGCGCGACGGGCTTGCCCATCTCCCGGCATTCGAGCTCCGCCAGCTCCTCGGCGTGCTCGGCGATCGTGTCCGCCCACCGGGACAGGCGCTCCACGCGTTCGGCGACCGGGAGTGCCGCCCAGGCCGGGTGCGCCTGGACGGCCGCGTCGACGGCCAGGCGGACGTCCTCCGGCGAGCCGCCGGGGGAGCGGCCGACGACCTCTTCGGTCGCCGGATCGATCACGTCGTGGAACGCGTCACCACGCGAGTCCTCCCACATGCCGCCGATCAGGTTCTGCAGGGTCTTCACGGAATGGTGCTCCTTGCCAGGTAAGAAGGGGCGGGCTCAGCCGAGACGGTCGGCCATGAGCTCGCCGACCATGATCGCTGCCAGGTTGGTGTTGGCCCGCGGGACAGAGGGGAGGATCGACGCGTCGACCACGCGCAGCCCGTCGACCCCGAGCACGCGGCACGACGGATCGACCACCGTGGCGGCGTCGCCGGGCGCGCCCATCCGGCAGGTGCTGGTGCCGTGCTGGGCGTCTACGGCGGTGACCAGGAGGTGGTCGTCGAGTTCGGCGTCGTTGTCCAGCACCGCGAACAGCCGGCTGTTGCGGCCCTCGACCGAGCCTTCGAGGATCGGGGCGACCTCGGGACCGCGCGCCATTTCGACCAGGGCGCGGACCCCCTGGCGCAGCCGTTCCAGATCGCGGGCGTCCGACAGCATCCGCTCCCGTACCTCGGGCTGGGCCTCGGGGTCGGCGGAGGTCAGCGTCAGTACGCCGCGTGAGTGGTTCTGGTTCAGCCACACGCCGAAGCCGCCCGCCGGGAACCGGGTGTCGGCGGCCTCCATGGACAGCACGTTCTGGTTCAGCGAGACGAACATCATGTCGTGCGGCAGACCCCCGGGATCGCTGGTGTAGCGGACGCAGACATTGGTGTGGCGGTCGTCGGCCGTCTTGATGGCGGCCTGCGCGGTCAGCGGCAGCTCGACGACGATCATCGGATGGTCCTGCATACCGAGCCCGACCGGCAGGTCCCGCCGTACCGTGATCCCCAACCGGCGCAGGTCGGCGGCCGGGCCGACCCCCGACCGCAGCAGGATCGCCGGGGAGTGGATGACGCCCGCGCTGAGCACGATCTCGTCCGCGTACTCGGTCGTCGCCGTCCCGTCCACGATCACCCGGACGCCGGTGGCGCGGTCGCCGTCGAAGACGACCTGATCCACCAGGGCCCCGCCGCGTACGGTGAGGCCGGGCAGGGACCGGCCCGGTTCGAGGTAGCCGTCGTTGACGGTGACCCTGCGCCCGGCGCGCGAGTTGATCGGGTAAGGCGAGACCCCGCTCGCTCCGGGAGCGTTCACGTCCGGCGCCCACGGGTGTCCGGCGGCCAGCGCGGCGGCCGACAGGGCGGAGTCCACCGCTCCCCACTGCTCTTGCGGCATCCGGAAGATCGGTGTCGGCCCGCCGCGCCCGTGGTACGGCTCGTCTCCGAACTCCGCGTCGTCCTCAAGCTTCGCGAAGTAGGGCAGTACGTCGCGCCACGACCACCCGGCGCAGCCCGCCGCGGCCCAGTCGTCGAAGTCCTCCATCGGCGGGCGGATCGCGATCTGCCCGTTGATCGACGAGCTGCCGCCCACCCCGCGCCCGCGCCAGTAGGGCGCCTGCGCCTGCTTGTCGGTCCGGGAGGAGTTGACGCCCATCCAGACCAGGCCCTCGGTGGCGCTGGGATCCAGCAGCGCGCGGACGGGGTTCGGCGACCGCCATGCCTCATGCATCTGCGCCGACCGGTAGTCGGGTCCGGCCTCCAGCAGCAGGACGCGCTTGCCCCGCTCGGCGGAGCGTACGGCGAGTGCCGCGCCGGCGGAACCGGCTCCCACGACGATGATGTCCCAGCCCGTGCCTGTCACGGCGAACCTCCTGCATTCAGGCAGCGCGGCTCCAGACATGCCCGAACCGCTGTTAGCCGGTAGACTGCCCTCCGGCAGAAAGTTCAGTCAATAGTGAAAGTTCATTTTTTTCTGAGCGATGGGAGTCCGGTGGTGTCCAGCCCCGTCGGCGACGATGCTGTGAATCCCCTGATCGACGACTTCGGGCTGCACATCGGCCGGGCGATGGGCTGGCCGCCGATGGCCGGACGGGCCGCGGGCGTCCTCATGCTCAGGGAGGCGCCCATGACGATGACGGAGCTGCAGGACGCCCTGGACGCGAGCAAGGGCTCGGTGTCGGAGACGACGCGCCTGCTGATGGTCAGCGGAACCGTGCGGCGCTTCAAGCAGCCGGGTTCCCGGCAGTACGTCTACGAATGGCGCGACGACGCCTGGAGCGGCTGCCTGCAGCACCAGCTGGAGCAGACGACCGAGTTGCTGACCCTGGCCGAGAGCGCGCGGCGCCGCGCCGCCGACCTGCCCGAGCGGCAGGGGGCACGCCTGCGGGAGATGCACGAGTACTACACCTTCATGGTGCGCAGCCTCGACGCGCTCCTGGAGGAGTACAAGTCCTCCCGGGACGTGCGCTAGCTTTCCCGTGCCCCCCAGTCCGTGCCCCGGCCACGGGCCTCGTCGAACACCAGCCAGGTGCGGGTGGCCCGGACGCCGGGGACGTCCTGGATGCGTTCCAGCACCACCTGCCTGAGCGCCGCGTTGTCCGGCGTCCTGACCAGGACCAGGACGTCGTAGTCGCCGCCGACCATCGCGAAGTGCTCGACGTACGGGATGCTCCGGAGCCTGGCCGACACCGTGCGCCAGGAGTTCTGCTCGATGGTGACCGAGACGTACGCGCTGGTGCCCAGACCGGCCTTGTGCGGGGCGAGTTCGGCCGTGAAGCCGGTGATCACCCCGTCGTCCATCAGTCGCGTGAGGCGGGCGTAGGCGTTGGCGCGGGAGATGTGGACGCGCTCGGCGAGCGTCCGCATCGACATCCGGCCGTCGCGCAGCAGCTCGGCGATGATCGCGCGGTCCACCCCGTCCAGTTTGCTGGCCGAATGTCCCGGCCAGCCCCCCTCAACGCCCTCGTCGGCTGACATTTGGCCCTCCCCGCGTCCCCATTGAACCCATTTGTCGCTCATCATGCCCGATGTCTTGAACAGATGGTTCTGGAGGTCGACGCTTTCCTTGTCAAACGTCCAGAGAAAGTGAGCGTCGCGATGTCCGTGCGGACGCGCCGTCAAGCGGTCGACGGCCTTCTCCCCTCACCCGAGCCGGTGCGCTTCATCGCCGAGGACGGTACGGCCGTGCGAGCGCCCGCCGGTTACCCGGCGCCAGCCGATGAGCAGTTGCTGGAGGCGTACCGCCGGATGGTCCTGGGCCGCCGCTTCGACCGTCAGGCCACCGCGCTGACCAAGCAGGGCCGCCTGGCCGTCTACCCGTCCAGCCGCGGGCAGGAGGCCTGCCAGATCGCCGGCGTGCTCGCGCTGCGCGAGGACGACTGGCTGTTCCCCACCTACCGGGACTGCGTGGCCCTGGTCTCCCGCGGTATGGACCCCGTCGAGGTGCTCACCCTGCTGCGGGGCGGCTGGCACTGCGGGTACGACCCCGCCGCCACGCGGGTCGCGCCGCAGTGCACGCCGCTGGCCACCCAGACCATCCACGCGGTCGGCATGGCCGAGGCCCTGCGCCGCAAAGGCGAGGACAGCGTCGTCATGGCCTTCATCGGCGACGGCGGCACCAGCGAGGGCGACTTCCACGAGGCGCTCAACTACGCCGCGGTCCTCCACGCCCCGGTCGTGTTCTTCGTGCAGAACAACAAGTACGCGATCTCCGTACCCCTGGCCAGGCAGACCGCCGCCCCCGCGCTCGCGTACAAGGGGATCGGCTACGGCATCCCGTCCGAGCAGGTGGACGGCAACGACCTCGTCGCGGTGCTGTCCGTCCTGACCGAGGCCGTACGGCGGGCGCGGACCGGCGGCGGCCCCTTCCTGGTGGAGGCGCACACCTACCGCATGGACGCCCACACCAACGCCGACGACGCCACCCGGTACCGGCAGACGGAAGAGGTCGAGCGGTGGGAGTCGGCCGATCCTCTCGCCCGCCTGGAGACCTATCTGCGCGGCCGGGGCCTCCTGGACGCCGAGGCCGTCGCCGCCGCGCACTCGGCGGCCGAGGAGTACGCCGCCCGCCTGCGCGACGAGATGAACGCCGACCCGGAGACGAACCCGTTCGAGCTGTTCGACCACGTCTTCGCCGAGCCCACCCCCCAGCTGCGCGAGCAGCGGGCGCTGCTGGCGGCCGAGCTGACCGCCCCGGAGGAATGACATGACCACGATGACGATGGCGCAGGCGCTGAACACCGCGCTGCGGGACGCGCTGCGCGAAGACGAGCGGGTTCTCGTCTTCGGCGAGGACGTGGGCCCGCTGGGCGGCGTCTTCCGCGTCACCGACGGGCTGACCAAGGAGTTCGGCGAGGATCGGTGCTTCGACACCCCGCTGGCCGAAGCGGGGATCGTGGGCCTGGCCGTGGGCATGGCCATGGGTGGCTTCCGCCCGGCGGTCGAGATGCAGTTCGACGCCTTCGCCTACCCGGCCTTCGAACAGATCGCCTCACACGTGGCCAAACTCCGCAACCGCACGCGCGGGCGGCTGTCGCTGCCGATGGTGATCCGGATTCCGTACGCGGGCGGCATCGGCGGTGTCGAGCACCACTGCGACTCCAGCGAGGCCTACTACGCCCACACTCCCGGGCTGAAGGTCGTGACCCCCGCGACCCCGGACGACGCGTACTGGTTGCTGCGCGACGCCATCGCCGACCCCGACCCGGTGATCTTCATGGAGCCCAAGCGCCTGTACTGGTCCAAGGGCGAGATCACGCCCGCCGACCGGCGGGCCGGAGGGTTCGGGCAGGCGGTGGTACGGCGCGAGGGACGCGACGCGACCCTGGTCGCCTATGGGCCGAGCGTGCCCGTGGCTCTCCAGGCCGCCGAAGCCGCTGCCCAGGACGGCATCTCCCTGGAGGTGGTGGACCTGCGGACGATCGTCCCGTTCGACGACGAGACCGTCGTGGCCTCGGTACGCAAGACCGGCCGCTGCGTGGTGGTCCAGGAAGCCCAGGGGTTCGCCGGGGTGGGCGCGGAGATCGCGGCCCGCGTACAGGAGCGCTGCTTCCACTCCCTGGCCGCCCCCGTGCTGCGTGTCTCGGGATTCGACATCCCGTACCCGCCGCCCATACTCGAGCACGCGCATCTGCCCGACGTCGACCGGATCCTCGACACGGTCGACCGGCTCCAGTTCGGCGACGAGCCCGATCTCCTGCACCTGGCCCGGGAGGCGTCATGACGACCACTGCCGCGCGGCAGGTGTTCCGCCTGCCCGACCTCGGCGAGGGGCTGACGGAAGCCGAGATCGTCGTATGGAAGGTCGCCGTGGGCGACAGGGTCGAGATCGACGAGATCGTGGTGGAGGTCGAGACCGCCAAGGCGGCCGTGGAGGTGCCGGTCCCCTTCGCCGGGACCGTCCTGCGGCTCCACGCGCAGGCGGGCACCGTCCTGACGGTCGGCGAACCACTCATCGAGGTCGGCCCTGCGGTCGTCGACCAGGGCACGGCCACCGTCGACCAGGACACGGATCCCGCGGCGGCCCGCTACCGCGAGGAGGAACAGGCCGGCTCCGGCAACGTCCTGATCGGGTACGGCACCGGCCGCACGTCCGGCACGCGGCGGCGCCGGGGCGGCTCCCGGCTTGTGGCCGAACCCGAGCTTGCGCCGGGGCACGCACCGGAGCGCGCGCCGGGGCAGGCGCCACGCGTGGTCTCTCCGCTCGTCCGCCGGATCGCCCGCGAGCACGGACTGGATCTCACCGCCATCACCCCCACCGGACCTCGCGGAGTGATCCTGCGCCGCGACGTCGAGCAGGCCATCGCCGACCTCGGCAAGGCACCCGAAACCCCCGTGGCGCCGCCCGCGTCTGCGCTCGGCTCGGCCGGGACGGCGTTGACGGCGGAGCGCATTCCCCTGCGCGGGCTGCGCCGGGTGGTGGCCGAGAAGCTGACCCGCAGCCGCACCGAGATTCCCGACGCCACTACCTGGGTGGACGTCGACGCCACCGGCCTGCTCGCGGTGAAGGACGCGCTGCGACAGGACCGCCCGGAGCTCGGCATCGGCCTGCTCGCGCTCCTGGCCCGCATCTGTGTGGCCGGTCTGCGACGCTTCCCTGAGCTGAACTCCTCGGTCGACACCGCCCGCGCCGAGATCGTCCGGCACGGTCACATCAACCTCGGCTTCGCCGCGCAGACCGATCGCGGTCTCGTCGTGCCGGTGGTCCGGGACGCGCACCTGATGACGACCGCGGAACTCGCCGCGGAGCTGACCCGCCTCACCGGCCTCGCCCGCTCGGGCGGACTGCCTCCCACGGCGCTGACCGGGGGTACGTTCACACTCAACAACTACGGGGTCTTCGGCGTGGACGGATCCACCCCGATCATCAACCATCCCGAGGCCGCGCTCCTCGGCGTCGGCCGCATCATCGACCGCCCCTGGGTGACCGACGGCGCGGTCGTACCCCGCAAGGTCACCCAGCTGTCACTGACCTTCGACCACCGAGTCTGCGACGGCGGCGCCGCCGGCGGCTTCCTGCGCTACGTGGCCGACTGCGTGGAGAACCCCGCGATCCTCCTCGCCCACGTCTAGCGACCGGCATCCGAAAGGAAGTGAGACCCACGTGGTTCATGTACGCCCGTCCCTGATCGGACTCCAGTCCTACGTGCCGGGACGCAAAGTGCCAGGAGCCGTCGTCCTGGCCAGCAACGAATGTCCGTACGGTCTGCTGCCGAGCGTCGCCGCCCAGCTCGCCAGGCTGACCGGCGGCCTGTCCCGTTATCCGGACATGGGCGCCGGCCGCCTGCTCCAGGCGCTCGCCGACCATCACGGCGTGACCACCGATCGCGTCGCCGTGGGAGCGGGCTCCTCCGAAGTCTGCGGACAACTGCTGCACACGGTGTCGGCGCCGGACAGCGAGGTCGTCTTCGGCTGGCGGTCGTTCGAGGCGTACCCCATCCTGACCGCGGTGGCGGGCGGAACGGCCGTACCGGTGCCGCTGCGCGACCACGTCCAGGACCTTCAGGCCATGGCGGCGGCCATCACCGAACGGACCGGGCTGGTCTTCGTCTGCAACCCCAACAACCCGACCTCGACGCCCGTCGGCGAGAGCGCCCTGCGCGCCTTCATCGACCGGGTGCCCGAGCACGTGCTGATCGTCGTCGACGAGGCATACCACGAATATGCGGATCCGTCCGTCGTACCGGACGCGCTCGCGCTCTTCGGCGACCGGCCGAACGTCGTCGTCCTCAGAACCTTCTCCAAGGCATACGGGCTGGCGGGGCTGCGGATCGGCTATTGCGTCGGGGCGCCCGAGATCATCGCGCAAGTACGCAAGACGCAGACCCCGTTCAGCGTCAGCGCTCTCGCCCAAGAGGCGGCGATCGCCGCGCTCCAGGAGCACGAGGAGGTCGCCAGGCGGGTCGCCCGCACGGTCGAGGAGCGCGAGCGCGTCACTCGTGAGCTCCGGGCCCTCGGCTATGACCTGCCCGCCTCCCAGGCGAACTTCGTGTGGCTGCCGCTCGGCCAGGACAGCACGGCCTTCGCCGACCATTGCCTCGCCAACGGCGTCATCGTCCGCGCCGTCTCCGGAGAAGGCGTCCGCGTCACCATAGGGCTGCCGGAGGAGAACTCGGCCTTCCTCACCCTGGCCGAGACCTGGAGACCGGCCTTCACCTAGCCCATCCAGCTGAATGCCGAGGAAGCCGAGGTTGGGCACGTCGCAGAACAGCCGGGCGGCCAGCACCACCAGCTCGGGCGGCTGGTCCGCCGTGCCCTGAGGCTCGCAGTTTGCTTCGAGGCTCGAAGCTGTTACCTTGTTCCTTGCTTTGAGGTTCGAAGTAAATAGCGACGCCGAGCACGAACATGCTGAGGAAGCGATACGCCCATGTACAGGTACGCAGGCATCACCGCGCTCGTCACCGGCGCCTCGAAGGGTCTCGGCATGGCGTACGCGCGTGAACTCGCCCGACGAGGGGCCGATCTCGTGCTCGTGGCCCGCTCCGGCGACGCGCTGCGCCGGGTCGCCGACGAGATCCAGAACGAGCACCAGGTCGACGTAACGGCCGAAGTGGCCGATCTCGCCGATCCCGACGGAGTGGCGCGTCTGATCGCGGAACTCGACCGACGGGGCCGCACCATCGATCTTCTGGTCAACAACGCGGGCGCGGGCGCCATCGGCCCGTTTCTGAGCTCCTCGCTGCGGCGCAACGTCGACTCCGTCGAACTGAACGTCACCGCCCTGATGAGCCTGACCCACGCGCTCGGCAACCGCATGGCGGCGAGGGGGCACGGCGGAATCATCAACGTGGCTTCCACGGCCGCCTTCCAGCCGATGCCGTATCAGGCCAGTTATGCGGCGACGAAAGCGTTCGTGCTGTCGTTCACCGAGGCGCTGGCCGAGGAGCTGCGCGGCACCGGAGTGCGGGTCATGGCGGCCCACCCCGGAGCCACCGCCACCGGGTTCTTCGACGGCACCTCCGCCACCATGAACCCGGCGTTCACCGACGCGCCGGAGGATGTCGCGGTCAAGACCCTCGACACCTTCGCCAAGGGCGCCGTCAACTCCTACCCCGGGCGGGCGATCAACAGGCCGGCGACCTGGCTCTCCCGCGTGATGCCCCGCACCACGGTCGCGCGGTTGACCGGGCGCGTGAACCGGGCCATGGGGTTGCACCGCGCCCAGGACCTCGACGTCTCGGCGTGATCGCGTGGCCTTGAAGACAGCGACACACGCTGAGCGCTGGGGTGGCAACGTTCCGGTAACAAGCCGTTGACGTGGGAGCGGAGTTACCGGAGGCTCCTGACCACGTAGTCAACGGCTCCTGGACGTGACCCATGCGCGATACAGGTCGCGGCCCCCGCCGCCCGCATCTCCTACAACCGGCCAGCCCTGGCCGACGACCGGCTGACCCGCCACCTGGACGTCACCGCCGGCAACCCGTACTACGCGATGCAGGACGGCCTGGCCCTGCCCGGCACTGGCGCGGGCCCACAGGGCTGGACGACCAGCGGGACCTGGGCGCTCTACCACAGCGCCGACCGGATGTACTCCTCCCGCCAGGAGCCCTTCCTCGTCACCGAGACCAACGCGCAGTCGATCGGCGCCCCCTGGATGAACCGCCCCGCCTACGACGGGCAGTGGCGCCAGGCGGCCTACGCCCTGGTGTCGCGCGGGGCCGGCATGATCGAGTACTGGCACTGGCACACGCTGCACTTCGGCGCCGAGACGTACTGGGGCGGCATCCTGCCGCACAGCGGCCGGCCGGGGCGCGTCTACCAGGAGATCGCGCGCATCGGAGCCGAGCTCAGGACCGCCGGGGAGCTGATCGCGGGGCTCACGCCGGACGCCGACGTCACGATGCTCTACTCCGCGCCGAGCAAGTGGGCGCTGGAGTTCTACCCGCCGCTCGCCGACGGCCAGGGCGGGGCGGACCGGCGCTCGTACGAGGGCATCTTCGACCCGTTCTACCGAGGCGCCTTCGACGCGGGACTGCAGGTGCGGATCATGCACACCGGGCAGCTCACCGAGCAGGAGGCGGCGGACGCCGCCGGTCGGCATCCCGTCCTGGTCGTCCCCGCGCTCTACATCGCCGACGACGCCACGCTCGACTGGCTCGCCGCCTACGCCGCCGCCGGCGGTCACCTGGTGCTCGGACCGCGCACCGGCTACGGCGATCTGGAGGCGCGGGCCCGTACGGACGTGATGCCGGGCCGTCTCGCGGAGCCCGCCGGCATCTCGTACGAGGAGTTCGCCAATCTGGACGCCGACCTTCCGGTCCACGCGCCCGAGGGCTCGCCGCTGGCGCTCCCGCCCGGCGCGGCGGCCACGCGCTGGGCGGACGGGGTGCGGGTGGAGACCGCGCGCCGGGCGGACGGGGTGCGGGGGGAGAGCGCGCAGGTGCTCGCCCGCTACGAGCACCCGCACTACGGCCGGTGGCCCGCCGTCACCAGCCGCGCCCACGGCGAGGGGCGAATCACCTACGTGGGGACCGTGCCGGACACCGTCCTGGCCCGCGCCCTGTTCGACTGGGCCGTCCCGGCCGAGCCGCCGGGCTGGCGGTTCGGGGCCGCGAGCGTGACGTCTACGGGCGCCACCTCACGGGGCGGGCGCAAGGTCCGCTTCGTACACAACTGGTCGTGGGATCCGGTCGCGGTCCGGCTGCCCGTCGCGGTGCGGGACGTACTCGATGAGAGCGATCACGAGGCCGACGGGGAGCTGACGCTCGGCCCCTGGGACGTGCGGATCCTCGTGGAGCGCTGACTGGAGCGCTGACGCCGCGGGGGCGCCCGCCGAGTGGTGCTCGGCGGACGCCCCCCGTGGTCGCTCGGATCAGCACACGATGAAGATGCTCTGCCAGCCGACCGGCGTCCGCTGCTCCGCGTTGCGATTGGAGGGCAGCTCGAAATGCATCACGCCCTGCGCGTTGGGCTGGTTGTACATGCGCCCGGACTGGCCGTCGCCGTACCACTTGTAGGACCCGTGAAAGGGGATGTTGGACACCCCGCACGCGTCGAGGACGACGGACCTGCCGGTGAAGCCCCGGCCTTCGTAGGCGATGTACTGCGAGGCGTAGGCGGCACTGGCGGTGAGGGCGATGATTCCGGCGGTCAGGGCGGGTACGAGGAGGATTCTCTTCACACTGCTCCTTGATGCAAGTTTCCGCTGTGCGAGCGCGTGGCTCGCCGTAGGACGCCCTCCATCATGTACGGAAAGTAGTTGATGCGACACTTACTGTGACGACAGGCTGTGCTCGCCTCAGCACCGATCCGCGTTTCAGCGCAAGTAAGAGGCGCCGTTGAGGTCGAGCACCGTGCCGCTGACGAATTCCGCCTCGGCCGAGGCGAGATAGCGCACCGCCGCCGCGACCTCCCGCGGCTGGGCGATCCGGCCGAACGGGCTCTGCGCCTCGACGTCGGCCCGGTTCTCCTCGGTCAGGATGGAGGCCGCCATGTCGGTCTCGACGAAGCCCGGCGCCACCGAGGAGACCGCGATGCGGTGCGGGGCGAGCGCGATGGCCAGCGACTGGCCCATCGCGGTCAGGCCGGCCTTGGCGGCGGCGTATCCCGGCGCCTGCGGCTCGCCCCGGTAGGCGCCGCGGGAGGCGACGTTGACGATGCGTCCGCCGCGGCCGCGCTCCACCATGTGCCGGGCCACGCACCAGGAGACGTTCGCGGCGCCGAGCAGGTCCACCTCGACGGTCCGGCGCCAGATTCGCTGCCAGGACGCGTAGTCCACGGTCAGCGGATCGTGGAAGAGGTAGACGGCGGCGTTGTTCACGAGCACGTCGATGCCGTCGAGGGCGTCGATCGCCGCCGAGACGAACGCGGCGACGGCCTCCGGATCCGCTATGTCTCCCTGGACGACGGTGTGACCATCGCCGTCGAGCACCGATCTGACCTCCTCCGCCTCACGGGGGGAGTCGCGGTGGTGGATCGCGACCCGGTCGCCGTCGCCGGCGAAGATCTTGGCGATCTCGCGGCCGATCCCACGCGACGATCCGGTTACGAGCACGCCTCGGCTGTCCACGATCGACCTCTTTCCCAGCAGATTTCCGGCGGTACGCCGTCGGGACACGCTAATGCAGAGCCCTGAGCCGGGTGGAGCCGGGGTGAGCTACCTGCCGCGCCCGGAGCCGGACCGCTCCGAGCGTGCCGCCGCGGCGGCCACGTTGATCGGGATCCGCCCGAAGATCAGCCCGTGGAACGGTGAGATCGCCCACCAGTAGAGGTGGCCGAGCAGCCCGCGCGGATGGAAGATCGCCCGCTGGTTGTAGAACGTGCGGCCGTGCGACACGGTGACGCCCAGCTCCAGCCAGGCAAGGCCGGGCAGCCGCATCTCGGCGCGCAGGCGCAGCAGCCGGCCCGGCAGCAGTTCCTCCACCCGCCAGAAGTCGACCGAGTCGCCCACGCGCAGCCGGCCGGGGTCGCGCCGCCCGCGTCGCAGCCCCACCCCACCGACCAGCCGGTCGAGCAGGCCTCGCAGGCGCCACGCGACAGGCAGGGAGTACCAGCCGTTCTCGCCGCCGATGGACTCGATGACCCGCCACAGGGCCTCGGGACTCGCGGCCACCGGTCCGCTGCGGCGGTCGATGTAGAGGCTGCCGCCGGCCCAGCCGGGGTCGGTCGGCAGTGGATCGCTTGGCGCACCCGGAGTGGACGCCGAGGACCAGCGGGTGGCGACGTCGGCCTCCTTGATCCTCATGAGGGCCAGGGAGACGGCCTGGCGGAACCCGATCAGCCCTTCCTCCGGATCGGGCACGTAACGGGCGATGTCGTGTTCGTGGCAGACGGCCTCGTTCCGCATCGACTCGACCAGCGGTCGCGCGATGCCCGCAGGTACCGGGGTGACGAGGCCGACCCAGAGGCTGGACAGCTTGGGGGTGAGCACCGGCACCGGAATGATCACCCGCGCGGGCAGGCCGGCCACGGACGCGTAGCCGTGCATCATGTCGGCGTAGGTCAGCACGTCGGGGCCGCCTATGTCGAAGCCGCCGTTCACGGTGCCGGGGACGGCCGCCCACGCCACGAGGTAGCGCAGCACGTCGTGTACGGCGATGGGCTGCGTCGGGCTGCGCACCCAGCGTGGTGTCGTCATGATCGGCAGCCGCTCGGTGAGATACCGCAGCATCTCGAACGACGCGGAACCCGAACCGATGATCACAGCGGCGCGCAGCACCACTGAGGGTACGCCCGCACGCAGGAAGATCTCGCCCACCTCGGCGCGCGAGCGCATGTGCGGCGAGAGCCTCTCGCCGGCGGTCAGCCCGCCGAGGTAGACGATCCGCCGCACGCCCGCCCGCTCGGCGGCCGCCGCGAACGTGCGCGCGGCCAGACGATCCCGGTCGGCGAACCGGTCCGCCGTGCCCATCGCATGGATCAGGTAATAGGCGATCTCGACTCCTTGAAGAGCCTGGAACGTTCGCTCCGGATCGGTGGCGTCCGCCTCGACGACCTCGGTGTGCCCGGCCCAGGGCAGGTCGCGCAGCCTGGCCGCCGACCGCACCATGCACCGGACGTCGTGACCGGCGGCGAGCAACTCGGGGACCAGTCGCCCCCCGATGTAACCAGTCGCTCCCGTGACCAGGCAGCCCGCCATCGACGCCCCCTCGCCGTCCGCAGCCCCTCTGACCTGCTCCGTTCCCTGTCGCTCCACCCTCATACCTGCCACGCCGAACAGCGCGATCCCGGCCGCGAACACCGGTCCCGATGGGTGAAGGTCGGAGAATGCGCTCTATCACGGGTTGATCGGGTGGGACGCCGACCGGTCAGCCGACGGTCAGGCGCCGTACGTACCAGTCGAATCGGTTGTCGTCCGCGTCCCGGGTCCGTTTCACATAGGTGAAGCCTGATCTGTCGGCCACTGCCGCCGAGGCGGTGTTCTCCGGATCCACCCTGATGATCGCGTGGGTCGCTTCAGCGGCTGCCGCGTGCAGGCAGGCCAGCCCCACAGCGCGGGTGGCGATGCCACGGCCGCGCCAGGCCGGGTAGAGCCCGTAGGCGAGATTGACCTGCCCGGGGGCCAGATACGGCTGGTCGAACTGCACATCGATCGTTCCCGCGAGGACCCCCTCCGTACGCACCCCGAACGCATGCACGGGCCCACCGGCCGCCCACTGCTCCATGCACCGGCGTACGTGCGCCTCTACCGTGGCGCGGGTTCCCCGTCCGCCGTTGAGCCAGCGCACCAGCTGGTCGTCTTCCCCGGCCAGGTGGGCGTCGACGTCATCCAGGCGCAGGGGGGAGAGCGTGACCATGTCGTCGGATAATCTCGATATCTCGGGCATCTGGCGAGTCTCTGCCGGAGCGCAGGGGTGACGCCAGTGAATTACGCCGGTTCGCCGGCCGGAGCGGTCGAGTCCCGGACGATCAGTTCGGTGGCGAGTTCCACGTGGTGGGAGTCGATCTTTTCGCCGGCCGCCAGGCGCAGCGCCGTGCGCAGGGCGACGCCGCCCATCTCGCGCAGCGGCTGGCGGACGGTGGTCAGCGGGGGCGAGGCCATCGGGGCGAGCTGGGTGTCGTCGAAGCCCACGACGCTGAGGTCCTCGGGGATGCGCAGGCCGCGCGCCCGGGCGGCCTCCATGACGCCCAGGGCCATCTCGTCGTTGGCCGCGAAGATCGCGGTCGGAGCCTGGGCCAGGTCGAGCACCGCCGCGCCGGTGACCATGCCGTCGTGGTAGTGGAAGCGCCCCGTCTGTACGTAGGCGGGCGGCACGGGCACTCCCTCGGCCTCCATGGCGGCGCGGTAGCCGTGCAGGCGGGCCTGGTTGCAGGCCGCGGACGCCGGGCCGCCGAGGTAGGCGATGCGCCGGTGCCCGAGGGAGAGCAGGTGCTGGGTCGCGGCGAAGCCACCCGTGAAGTTGGTCGACCCGATGCTGGTCACGCGGACGCTGGGCAGGTTCAGCGGGTCGATCACGACCAGCGGCAGGTGGGCCCGGGACAGGGCGGTCAGTTGCGCCGAGGTCAGCTCGCTGGTCACGGCGATCAGCGCCCGCCGGCCGGCGGAGATCAGGGAGCGGACCCACCCGGGGGTACGCTCCCTGTCCCTGCGGATGCTGATGACGACCCCGATGCCGACCTCGGCTCCGGCCTCGACCGCGCCTTGGATGATCTCGGCGGAGTACGCGGTCAGATCCGTGTCGAACTGCACCTCGATCGTGCCGACCCCGGCCGCCTCGGTCCGGCGCGGTGACGGCGCGACGTAGTCGTGCTGCTGCAGCAGGGACTGCACCAGGGAGCGGGTCGCCGGCGCGACGTCGCTGCGGCCGTTGAGCACCTTGGAGACGGTCGCGACGGACACGCCGGCCGAGGCCGCCACGGTGGCCAGCGTGGCCCGCCTAGGACTGACCGGCATCTCTGCCCTCCTGTTTCCCTGCCACGGGGTCCACGTCCACGGGTGTGACAAGCCGCCGGCCGCGACCGACGACCCGCAGCGGGCCGGTCAGCCGGACGACGCCGCGGCACGGCAGGTCGGCGGCGGAGGTGCCGACGAGCACCTCGACGTCCCCGGGCTCGACGATCCGCCGCAGGTCACGGCCGGTGAAGGCGGTCCGGTCAGCGTGTACGTGAAAGCGTACGCACGCACTCGTACCCGCCTCCAACCGGACCCGCGCGAACCCGGCCAGCTGCCGCACCGGCCGGGTCACCTGCGCGAGCACGTCATGCAGATACAGCTGGACGACCTCCTCGCCCGCCCGGCCACCGGTGTTGCGGACGCGGACCGACACCGTGAACTCCCCGTCCGTGGGCACCTCGGCGTCACTGATCAGCAGGTCGCCGACCTCGAAAGAGGTGTAGGAGGTGCCGTAGCCGAAGGGGAACAGCGGAGTGGGATCGAGATTGCTGATGCCGTGGCTGTTGAGGCCCAGCGGCGGCTGCAGGTAGGTGCCCGGCTGCCCGCCCGGCCGGCGGGGGATCTGGACGGGCAGCCGGCCGCCGGGCTGCACCCGGCCGGACAGCACTCCGGCGATCGCCGCCGCGCCCTCCTCGCCGGGCATGAACGCCTGGACGAGCGCGGCGGCCCCGGCATGCACCTCGCCCAGCGCGTACGGACGGCCCGAGACGACGACCACGACGACCGGCGTCCCCGTGGCGGCGAGCTCGGCCAGCAGGTCCTCCTGCACCCCGGGCAGCCGCAGGTCCTCGGCGTCGCAGCCCTCGCCCGAGGTCCCTTGCCCGAACAGGCCCGCGAGGTCGCCCACGACGGCCACGCACAGGTCCGCCGCGCGGGCCGCGGCCGTCGCGGCGGCGAAGCCGGAGCGGTCCTCGCCCCGCACGTCGCAGCCGCGTTCGTGGAGGATCTCGGTGTCCGGCAGCTCGGTCCGCAGGGCGTCGAGGACGCTGGGCGCCTCGAGGCCGAGCCCGAGGCCGGGGTGGCGGGGCAGGACGTGGTTGGGGAAGGCGTAGCAGCCCATGAAGGCGCGCGGCTCGGCCGCGGCGGGCCCGACGACCGCGACGCGACGCAGCTCCTCCGCGCGCAGGGGCAGCGCGGTGCCGCCGTCGAGCAGGACGATGGACCGTTCGGCCATCTCGCGGGCCAGCGCCCGGTTGGCAGGCGAGTCCAGGTCCACCCCGGCCGCCGCGGACACCGAGCCCTCGGGCGTCCAGTCCTGGTCGAGCAGGCCCAGCTGGACCTTCTGGGTGAGCAGGCGGCGCGCCGCCCGCTCGATCAGGGACGCGGGCAGCTCGCCCCGGCGCACCCGCTCCACCAGGTGCGGGCCGAAGCCGAGGGTGTCGGGCAGTTCGACGTCGATGCCCGCGGTGAGCGCCAGGACGCCGGCCTCGTCGGTGTCGGCGGCGACCTCGTGCATGGTCGCCAGGAACGGCACGGCCCAATAGTCCGAGACGACGGTCCCGGTGAATCCCCACTCCTCGCGCAGCAGGTCGCTCAGCAGCCAGGAGTCGGCCGCGGCCGGGACGCCGTCCACGTCGGAGTAGGAGTTCATCACCGAGCGTGCGCCGCCCTCGGCGATGGCCGTCTCGAAGGGCGGCAGGATCATGTCCATCAGTTCGCGGCGGCCCATCGGGACGGGACCGTGGTTGCGGGCCGCCCGCGCGGCGGAGTAGCCGGCGAAGTGCTTGAGAGTGGCGATGATCCCGGCGCTCTCCAGGCCGCGTACGTAGGCGGCGCCGAGCATCGAGACGAGATAGGGATCCTCGCCCATCGTCTCCTCGACCCTGCCCCAGCGGTAGTCGCGCACGACGTCCAGCACAGGGGACAGGCCCTGGTGCACGCCCACGGCGCGCATGTCCCGCCCGATGGCGGCGGCCATCCGCTCCACGAGGCCGGGGTCGAACGTCGCGCCCCACGCGATGGCGGCGGGGTAGACGGTCGCGCCGTACGTCGTGAACCCGGTGAGGCACTCCTCATGGACCAGCGCCGGAATGCCGAGCCGGGACCGTTCGACGACCAAGCTCTGCAGACGGACCACCTCCGCCGCGCCCTCGGCGGCGGTGACCGGCCCGCTGCCGAAGACGCGAGTCAGATGACCGAGCCCGTGGCGGCTCGCCTCCTCCAACGGGATGGTCCCGGACGCGGCGAACACGTCCTGCATCGGCGCCACATTGAGGGTCACGTCCGGGTCCGGATCGGGCTGGTCGGCCGGCCGCATGTCGTTGCCCACCCACCGGCTGCCGAGCTGGCCGACCTTCTCCTCCAGGGTCATCTCGGCGAGGAGGGCGTCGACCCGTTCGGCCACGGGGAGCGTCTGGTCCTGCCACGGGCGGAGAACCCGCTCCGCCGCGAGGGGCCGATCTACAGCCGTCATCTGCTGCTCTCCTTAGTGCCGCAATATTTCGCAATGTTTCGGCGCCGTCAAGTGATCTTTACGGGTAGCGCTTGCCGGGCGTTCCTGGGTCTTGACACGTCAACAGCCGAAATCTAGATTGACGGCCGCGCGGTCATTTCGCAAATGTTTCGAGAACCTACTTAAAAGGCGGATTGGGGGAGAGGCATCGGGGGGTGCTGCTCCACGACCGCCGGCCACCGCATCCGATGATCAACGAGCCGCGGCCCGCCCCCGGCACTCGAGTACGGAGATCAGCGTGGAGTCCAGGACAACGTCTCGCCGCACCTTCCTCAGCCTCTCGATGGGCCTGCCCCTGGGCGCCGCGCTCGCCGCCTGCGGCAGCTCCGGCCCCACCAAACCCGGTGCCAGCAGTGGTGGCGGTGGCGCCAAGGCCACCTACTGGTACCTGTCCACGCAGCCGCAGGAAGGCATCCGCACCGCCGCCATGGAGCGGTTCAACAAGGCCAACCCCAACGGCCAGATCACCGGGACGACCTTCCAGAACGACGCCTTCAAGACGAAGATCAAGACGGCGATCGGGGCCGGCCAGGCGCCCACCATCATCTGGGGCTGGGGCGGCGGCGGCCTGCGCAGCTACGTACAGGCCGGCCAGGTCGAGGACCTCACCTCGTGGTTCGGGCAGAACGCCGCGGTCAAGGACCGGCTGTTCCCGTCCTCGTTCGGGGCCGCGACGGTGGACGGCAAGATCTACGCGATGCCGTGCGAGACGGTGCAGCCGATCGTCCTGTACTACAACAAGAAGCTCTTCGAGCAGATCGGCGCCCAGCCGCCCCAGTCCTGGGGCGACATCATGGACCTGGTGCCCAAGTTCAACGCCAAGGGCATCGCGCCGTTCTCCCTCGGCGGGCAGTCCCGCTGGACGAACATGATGTGGCTGGAGTTCCTCTTCGACCGCATCGGCGGCTCCGAGGTGTTCCAGGCCGTGTTCGACGGTCAGAAGGACGCCTGGTCCAACCCGGCCGCCATCGACGCCCTGACCAAGATGCAGGCCCTGATCAAGGCCAACGGGTTCATCAAGGGCTTCTCCTCGATCACCGCGGACTCCAACGCCGACCAGGCGCTGCTGTACACCGGCAAGGCCGCGATGATGCTCCACGGCGGCTGGACGTACGGCAGCATGTCCGCCGACGGCGGCGACTTCGTCTCCGGCGGCAGCCTTGGCTACATGAACTTCCCGCCGGTCGACGGCGGTAAGGGCGACCCCAGCGACACGGTCGGCAACCCCGGCCAGTACATGTCGATCTCCTCCAAGGCGACCCCGGAGCAGAAGGAGATCGCCAAGAAGTTCTTCGCCTCGGTGCTCTCGGACGAGGAGGTCAAGGCGTGGGTCGGTGTCGGCTCGGTGCCGATCGTCAAGGGCGCCGACAGCGCGTTCGGCTCCTCCAAGGACGCGGAGTGGCTGAAGTTCGTCTACGGCATCGCCAGCAATGCAAAGACGTTCGCCCAGTCCTGGGACCAGGCGCTCAGCCCCACGGCGGCGGAGGTGCTGCTCGACAACATCGCCAAGCTGTTCCAGCTGTCGATCTCACCGCAGCAGTTCACCACCAACATGAACGCGGTCATCGGCAAGTGACCACGATTCCGACCTCCGCCGGACCAGGTCAGCCATCGGCCCGGGCGCGAGGGGGACGCAACCTCCCCCTCGCGTGGCTGACCGTTCCGGCGCTGGTGTTCTTCGTGGGCTTCGGGGTGATCCCGCTGATCGGGGTGCTCGCGCTCAGCTTCACCACATGGGACGGCATCGGCGACATCCACTTCTCGGGCTTCACCAGCTGGCACGCCGTCCTCACCGACCCCGGCCTGCCGCACGCGCTGTGGGTGACGTTCCTGATCATGGCGCTGTCCTGGCTGGTGCAGACGCCGGCGAGCATCCTGCTCGGGGTGTTCCTGGCCGGGGCCCAGCGCTACCGCGCGGTGCTGTCGGTGCTGTACTTCATCCCGCTCCTGCTCAGCTCGGCGGCCATCGCCATCACCTACAAGGCGCTGCTCGACCCGAACTTCGGCCTCGGCGCCGGACTGAAGATCGAGCTGCTCAGCCAGGACTGGCTCGGCCGGCCCGGCCTCGCCCTCGGCGTCGTGGTCTTCGTGGTGTCCTGGCAGTTCATCCCGTTCCACTCGCTGATCTACCAGGGCGGCGTACGGCAGATCCCGCAGTCGATGTACGAGGCCGCGGAGCTGGACGGCGCCGGGCGGGTCCGCAAGTTCTTCAGCATCACCCTGCCGCAGCTGAAGTACACGATGATCACGTCCACGACCCTCGTACTCGTCGGCTCGCTGACCTTCTTCGACCTGATCTTCGTGCTGACCGCAGGGGGGCCGGGCGACGCCACCCGGGTGCTCGCCCTGGACATGTACAAGCGGGGCTTCCAGGCCAACCTCATGGGCCCGGCCAGCGCGATCGCCCTCATCCTCGTCCTCGTGGGCCTCGCCCTGTCGCTATTGCTGCGCCGGCTCGGCGGCGGCAAGGCCGACCACAGCCAGATGGAAGGGGCCTGACATGGGGACGACCCTGACAACACGCCCTGAGCGGACCAGCGCCCAGCGGCCCCGGCACGAACGCGACGCGCCCGCCCGTCACTGGAACTGGCTGGGCGGCGCGACCGGGTGGCTTTGGCTGGTCGTCGTGGTGGTGCCCATCTACTGGATCGTCATCACCAGCTTCAAGACGCAGAGCAACTACTACGCGATGAACCCGCTGGCGCCGCCGACCGAGCCGACCCTGGCCAACTACCGCATGGTCATCGAGTCCGACTTCATCCAGTACTTCGTCAACAGCCTCATCGTCACCGTCGGCGCGGTGATCCCCGCGGTCGGCGTCTCCTTCATGGCGGCCTACGCGATCGTGCGGGGCTCCTCCTCCCGCCGGTTCATCCGGTCGGTCAACTCCCTGTTCCTCATGGGTCTGGCCATCCCGCTGCAGGCGACGGTCATCCCGATCTACCTGATCATCATCCGGCTGCACCTCTACGACACCCTGCTGGCGATGATCCTGCCGTCGATCGCCTTCGCGATCCCGCTGTCGGTGCTGGTCCTGTCCAACTTCATCCGCGACGTCCCGAAGGAGTTGTTCGAGTCGATGCGGATGGACGGCGCCACCGAATGGGGGACGCTCTGGCGCCTGGCCTTCCCCCTGTCCCGGCCGGCCGTGGTGACGGTGACGATCTACAACGCGCTGACGATCTGGAACAACTTCCTGCTGCCGCTGATCCTCACGCAAAGCCCGGACAAGCGGACCCTGCCGCTGGCTCTGTGGACCTTCCAGGGCCAGTACAGCATCAACGTGCCGGCCGTGCTCGCCTCGGTCGTCCTGACCACGCTGCCGATCCTGACCCTGTACGTGGTGGGCCGGCGCCAGCTCCTCAGCGGCCTGATGGCGGGCTTCAGTAAATAATCGCGTGGAATATCGCTTTTGGTTAATGAATCGCCCAATACACCATTCCGAATGCTGACCGGGAAATGCGATAAACTCATCACACCGAGGACATCTCGTGCGTTGGCACCCAGGTCAGCGTCGCCCACGGCGATCGACCGCTCACGGGTTTCTCCAGAGATCTGGACAGGGCACGCTGAGCTCGGACCTCGATGGGGGAATCATCATGACCATCACGCACGCCATACCGCTTCCCAGAGCCGGCGGAACATCCGCTCCGACCACGATCCAGGTGAGCGGTGAGATCGACATCTTCACCAGCAAGGAGCTCCGTCAGAACCTCGTGACGGCCCTGACGACGTGCACCGGCACGCTCATCATCGACCTGTCGGGGGTGTCGTTCTGCGACGCCACCGGCCTGGGCATCCTGGTCGGCATCCAGCACCGCGCCCGTGCCCAGGGCATCACGCTCGCGCTGGCCAGGCCCCGCCCGTTCATGCTCGCTCTCCTGCACATGTCCGGGCTGGACCGCAGCCTGCCGATCATGCTGTGACCCGTCCCCGCGTCCTGAGGTCATCGGAAATCGGTGACGGTCAGTCGGCGATGTAGCCGATCGACTGGACGTCGTACCCGCGAGTGACCGAGCCCTTGAGGTGCATCAGCAGGGCGCCGCCGTCGTAGGAATAGGCGCAGCTGTAGCCCTTCGGCTCCTTGGTGCAGCCCTGGAAGTAGTAGGTCACGCCCTTGTGGTCGTACTTGACGCGGAAGAGTCTGGCGACCGCCTGCTGAGAGGCGACCTCGAGGCCGAGGTTGCGGTCGCCCTTCTGCCACGCCGTGAGCAGCTGCTTGGCGGCCACCGCCGGCTTGGTCACGTGCCGTGACTGGTAGACCCGGGTCACCTTCGAGCCTGAGACGATCATGAGCAGGCCGTTGAGCCCGCCCGGCACCCGCACGCTGGTGTGGACGAACCGGCACGCGTTGCCGGCGCAGCCCGCGAACTCGTCCGGCGCGCGGTAGACGTAGGAGAAGATCGAATTCACCGCCGCAGGGGTGGCCACCTTCGCGGCCGCCGCGCGGTCGCGTCGCAGCCACGCGTGGAACAGCTTGTTGGACACCTTCGCCGGCGTGGCCGCCGGTGCCGCTGTGTTCTGGGTGGCGGCACCGGCCGCCGCCGGGGAGGATGTGACCAGCAGCGCGGCGACCGCGGTCGCCGCGCCGGCACCGAATAACCATCGTCGTGACATACCGGCGACGCTAACGACACCCGCTTGCACGGAGATTGACACCGGCTTGGCAGCGGAGCCAGGCGCCGGTCGGCCAGGACCGTGGCTAGAGGGTGGAAGACTCCTCCGTCACCAGGGCCCCGCTGGAGGTGTCGACCCGCATGTGCACCGGGCCGCTGATGAGCGAAGGGTCCACGTGCAGCGTCCGCAGCGCGGCGTAGTCCAGCCCGCGATCCCTGGCCAGCGCGAGCGCCCGCTCGGCGACCACGCTCTCCGGTGTCTCCTCGACGCCCTCCATGTCCACGACGTGATGGACATGCTGGATCACGCCGTCGGCGTCATACAGGACGCAGCTCTTGACGTAGGCGACCCGACCGCCGCCCGTTGACCTGAATTCCATCTCTCACCCCCAGAAGTCGAGCCGCGCGAGCAGCCAGCCGGTCTGATCCGTGCCCGTGGCGATCGCCAGGGTGACGCTGCTTACGCGGTCGAAGACCAGCGGCGGCCACGAGGGCCACTCGCCGAAGTCCACGTCCTGGTCGGCGCCGGAGTCGAGCCTGCGCCGGAAGTGCTTGATCCCCGCGTACTGCGTCCCGCCCCCGGTCGCGCCGTACAGCGAGACCGACGTGCCGACCAGCGCCGGGGGAAGGTTGACATCGACCGTGTGGTAGCCGTTTCCCCAGGCGGAGAACCAATGCCAGTCGATTCGAGTGACGGCCATCGCGCCCCCTCTCTCTTGGTTGTGCCGTTGAGCCAAGAGTGAGGAGGAATGGACCGCCGCACCTGAGTAGTCCCCTACCCATTCGGGCGTCAGGAGTGGACGGCGCGGATCTCCGTGACGATGAACTCGTCGACGATGTGCTGGTTCTGCAGCAGGAACCCGACCATGCCCGCCACCGCCTCCGCGCCCAGCTCGGCGCGTATCTGCCCGCTCAGCAGGTAGACCAGGGGGGTCGACGGCTGGTCCAGCGCGAAGCGGCGGCCGTGGCGGTGCACATCGTGCAGGGTCTTGATCGGGATCGGCCGCGCCGAGGTGAACCAGACCGCGACCTCCCACAACGGCAACGCCGGATCGGCGTCGGCCGAAACCTCGTAGCAGGTGACGCAGCCGTGCCCGGCGTGCTGCCCGTGCGGGCAGGTCCACTGGGCGATGTCGGCCCGGCTCTGGTCGTGGCTGCTGAGGATCGCCGCCTCAGTCACGCGCCGGCGCGCCGATCGTCGCGGGCCCTCGGACGAGGGAAAGTAGTCGTTGACGATGATCGGGTCCCTTCTCTCCCACATTTCCGATCTATTGAGCCTAGCTCCCACGCGACGCTCCGCGACGGCCCCGCGCCCGACGGTCGCCCGTCTCCGGTCAGTTGGACCACCCGCCGACTGCGAAGCCCGTTATGCACCAAAGGCGGCCCGGAAAGGCATCCGAGGGCCATTTCAAGGAGGTTGCCTTAATAAAGCAGGCGACTTAAGGTGAGTTCGATCAGGTTCCCGAACTGGAGGGCACGATGACTGCTGAGGCGATTCCTGACTATCCCTTCACCCGGGCCACGGCTCTGGAGCCTCCCGCGGAGCTGGCGGAGCTGCGGGAGAAGTGCCCTGTCGCGCACGTCCGGCTGCCCAGCGGCGACGTGGCCGGGCTGGTGACCCGGTACGACGACGCCCGTGCGGTGCTCTCGGATCCGCGGTTCAGCCGCAACCTCGCCCGGGAGGGCGCCGCCCGGATGTCCACCACAAAGGACGGCGGCCTGTTCAGCCGGCGCAAGATGGGCAGCGAGAACATCAGCGAAGGCGAGGGGCATCTGCGGTGGCGGCGGCTGCTCAGCCGCTGGTTCACGGTCCGGCGGATGGAGGTGTGGCGGCCCAGGATCCAGGCGATGACCGACGACCTGGTGGACGGCCTCGTCGCCAAGGGCTCCCCGGCGAACCTGTCGGCCGGGCTGGGACTGCCGCTTCCGGTGCGCGTCATCTGCGCGCTGGTCGGCGCGCCCAGCGAAGACCAGGACAAGTTCGCCCACTGGTCGCGCACCATGCTGACCCTGACGCGTAACACCCAGGAGGAGGTCGACCAGGCGTACGAGGAGTTCAACGCCTACGTCTCCGACCTGATCGACCGCAACCGGGCGAACCCGGGTGACGACCTGCTGAGCGAGCTGACGCAGATCACCGACAGCGAGGACGGCCGCCTCAGCCACGCCGAGCTGATCGCCACCGTACGCGGGCTGCTGCTGGCCGGGCACGAGACCACGTCGAACATGATCGCGATCATGGCGGCGATGGTGCTCAGCGAGCGGGAGCGCTTCGAGGCGGTGATCGACGACCCCGAGCTGATCCAGGGCACGGTCGAGGAGGTCCTCCGCATGGACAGCACGCTCTCGGCGATCGGCGTGCCGAGGTTCATCACCGAGGACGTCGAGCTGAGCGGCGTGACGGTGCCGGCGGGGACGACGCTGATCCCCAGCGGGCCCTCCGCCAACCGCGACCCGCGCAAGTTCCCCGACCCCGAGCGGTTCGACCCGCGCCGGCAGGCCAACCAGCACCTCACCTTCGGCGCGGGACCGCACTTCTGCATCGGCCAGCCTCTGGCCAGGATGGAGCTTCAGGTCGTGCTGGGCACGCTGGCCCAGCGGCTGCCGAGCCTGCGACTGCGGGACGCCCCCGACGACCTCAAGCTCCGTACCGGAGGGCTCTCCGGCGGGCTGCAGGACGTCTGGGTCACGTGGTAACTGGAGGGCCCGTCATGAAGGTGATCGCCGACCAGGACCTGTGCTGCGCCAGCGGCATGTGTGTGATGACCGCCGACCAGGTCTTCGACCAGCGCGAGGAGGACGGTGTCGTCGTCGTGCTGGTCGAGGCGCCCCCGCCGGAGCAGCATGAGGCGGTGCGCGTCGCGGCCGCGGGGTGCCCCGCCTCGGCCATCCGCCTCCTGGAGTGACATCCGCCCATCAGGGAGTGGCGCTGACCGGGGCCAGCCACAGGCCGGTGATCGCGTCGATCATCCCCGTCGCGGCGGCGTCCCAGGTCGCGTGCGGGGTGGCCGTGCCTTCGTGCAGCGCGCGTTCCCGCTCGGCGCACATGTGCACCAGCAGGTGCCTGATCATGTCCTTGCGCTCCTGTCGTACCTGCTCGGGCAGGTCGGGTACGAGCCGGGAGATCCCGTCGAGGGTCTGCCGCAGCGACGAGGACGTGGTCGTCTCGTCGGTGATGAGCTTGCGGAAGGCGGGGTCGGTGGTGACCTGGGCGGCGAAGCGGGCGTACCAGGTCGGGGTGCCCAGGTCGGCTATGTGTTCGGTGACGGGGCGTACGAGGCAGGCGATCCACTCGTGCAGGCCGGCCGAATCCGTGATCGTCGTGAGCATCTCGGCGCGCCGCCGCTCCATCGGCTCGGCGTGCCGGCGGACGATCGCGAGCACGAGATCGGTCTTCGTGCCGATGTGGTAGCCGACCGCGGAGTTGTTGGCCTGCCCCGCCGCTTCGCTGACCTGGCGGTTGGACACCGCCGCCACCCCGTGCTCGGCGAACAGCCGCTCGGCTGTCGTCACGAGCAGCTCACGGGTCTCGCCGCCACGCTCGGGCTTGGTCGTGGTCACCATTACCTCCGCACGGTCGTGGGAGCACCGTAGAGGGATCGCCTTGATTAAGTCAACTGCTTGACTCTATTGAGGCGATCGCCTTACGGTTATGATGGCCGCCGCGTGATCTTCGCGTACCCGGAAGTGGGTGCAGGCGTGAGCGCGGCGCACAAGGGGGAGTGGTCATAGAGCCCCGTATCGCAACGATCGAGACAGGACGTCGATGACGACGCTGGTCCCTGGGACCGAGGTGCGGGCGCCACGCGGCGGCCTGACGGTGGCGGTGCTGGCGTTCGCCGGCATCGTGGTCGCGCTCATGCAGACCTTGGTCATCCCGTTGGTCCCGCAGCTGCCGACCCTGCTGCACGCCACCCCGTCGAACACCTCCTGGGCCATCACCGCCACCCTGCTGGCCGGCGCCGTGGCCACCCCGGTGTTCGGAGGGCTGGGGGATATGTACGGCAAGCGGCTGATCCTCGTGCTCTGCCTCGGGCTGCTGGTGACCGGGTCGGTCGTCTGCGCGCTCAGTAACTCGCTGCCCCCGATGATCGTGGGCCGGGCCCTTCAGGGCGCGGCCGCCGGCGTCATCCCGCTGGGCATCAGCATCATGCGTGACGAACTGCCCCCCGAGAAGCTCGGCTCGGCGATCGGGCTGATGAGCTCCTCGCTGGGCGTGGGCGGCGCGCTGGGTCTGCCGAGCGCCGCGCTGCTCGCCGAGCACATCGGCTGGCACGTGCTGTTCTGGGTCTCGGCGGCGCTCGGCGCCGTGGTGGCCGGACTGGTGCTGGCCATCGTGCCGGAGTCGCCGCTGCGCACCGGTGGCCGCTTCGACCTGCTGGGCGCGGTCGGGTTGACGGCCGGACTGGTGTGCCTGCTGCTGGCCATCTCCAAGGGCGGCGACTGGGGCTGGACGAGTGGAACGGTTCTCGGGTTGTTCGCCGCCGCCGCGGTCATCCTGCTGCTGTGGGGTGTGTGGGAGCTCCGCGCGCGGCGGCCCCTGGTGGACCTGCGGATCACCGCCCGCCGCCGGGTACTGGTGACGAATCTGGCCTCCATCACGGTCGGCTTCTCGATGTTCGCGATGTCGCTGGTGCTGCCCCAGGTGCTGGCGATGCCGGCGGCCACGGGATACGGCCTCGGCCAGTCGTTGCTGGTGATCGGCCTGTGCATGGCGCCGGGCGGTCTGGTGATGATGGCCACCTCGCCGCTCGCGGCGCGGCTGTCGGCCGCGCGGGGCCCGAAGGTGTCGCTCATGACGGGCTCGCTCGTGATCGCCGTCGGCTACTTCCTGGGCATCGTGCTCATGGGCGGGGTCTGGCAGATCGTCGTGTTCACCTGCGTCATCAGCGCCGGGGTCGGCATCGCGTACGCCGCCATGCCCGCGCTGATCATGTCGGCCGTCCCGGCGTCGGAGACCGGCGCGGCCAACGGGCTCAACGCCCTCATGCGCTCGATCGGCACCTCCACCTCCAGCGCGGTGATCTCGGTCGTCCTGGCCAACATGGTCATCCGCTTCGGCCCCGCCGAACTACCGTCCCTCACCGGCTTCCGGGTCGCCATGCTCATCGGCGGCGGCGCGGCGCTGGCCGCGTTCCTGATCGCCGCGTTCATCCCGAGCGGCCGCGATACGGGTAATCTGGCCCCGGTGGAGGCAGGGACCGCGACCAGAGCGCGGTGAACCAGAGCGAGGTCGGACAACGGTCATGAAGGTCAGTGCAACGTGACGCTCTCCGAGACGGCCGCCTCGATCTCGCCCCGCTCCGCGCTCGCCAGGGACAAGCTGATGCACACCGCGGAGCGGCTCTACGCGGAGCACGGGTTCGCCAACGTGTCGATCAGGAAGATCGGCGAGGCGGCGGGCCAGCGCAACAAGTCGGTGGTGCAGTACCACTTCAGCACCCGTGACGAGCTCATCCACGCGATCCTGGCCCGGCACATGGCCGCGATCGAGAAGCACCGCGTCGCGATGGTGGCCGCGCTGGGCGAGTCGGGCGAGATGTCCCTGCGGGACTGGGCCACCTGCCTCGTCCTGCCGAGCATCGAGCATCACATCGACGTGGGCACGCCGTCCTGGTACGGCCGGTTCCTCGCCCAGGCCGTCGTGGAGCCCAGCCTGCGCGAATACACGATCCAGGCGCATCTGAACATGCCGTCGTTCCGCCGCCTGGAAGAGCTCGGCCAGCCGCCCGGGCGGACCGCCGATCCTGAGCTCTCCGCGCAGCGGGGCGCGATGATCCGGCAGCTGATCGTCCACATGAGCGCCGAACTGGAAGCCGACCTGGCCGACCGCCGGGCGGACCCCGGAACCGCCGAGCGGGCTTGGCGGCGGCTGGGGGACAACCTGATCACCGCCATCACCGGGCTCAGCTCCGCCCTGCGGGAGTAGCGGTAGCTGTGGTGGCCGAGGCGGCGGCGAACCGCTAGCCGTGGTGGCCGAGTACGCGCCGTACTCCTGCCGCCACCCAGATCGTGGCCAGCCCGGCGTACACGCTCAGTAGCGCCACGCCGGTCGAGGCCAGGATCGTCGCGATGGCGATGGCGAGGACGAGGAGGGCCGTCCAGCCGTACAGGATCGCCCGTCCGCGCGCCGAGCCGGTGTGCACGGCTTCCTGGACCGCGGTGACCAGGGCCATGACGGCCACGCCCGCGGTGCCGACCGTGTCCAGGCCGAGCGTTACGCCCAGCACGAGCACCGCCGCGCCCACGGCCACCAGGCCGCAGCACAGCACGGCCACGCGGGCCTCGGCGCCCTCGAAGAGCAGCCGGGTGGCCTTGGCACGGGCCAGCCGCAGCGTGGTCCACGCCTCGGCGACCCACGCCGCCCAGTGCAGGAGCGCGATGATGATGAAGACCACGACGAGTGGCGGGACCGCGGGCAGCAGGAACACCAGCCGGCCGCCACGGAACCCGCCCCGCAGCCGCGCGAGCCGCCGGTAGAGCGGATTGCGCTGCTTCAGCGCCGTCACCAGGAGATCCCTGGCCTGGTCGAAGCCGGGGTCGAGGCGGAGCACCTCGCGGAAGGCGTCCGCCGCCCGCCGGGGATCGCCGAAGGCCAGCGCCGCCCGGCCGTACGCCAGGTGCGCGATGGCGCTCTCCGGGTCCAGCCCCACGGCGTGCGCGGCGGCGGCCGTGGCCTGCTCCGCCTCCCCGAGCTCGGTGAGCGCCACCGCCAGCAGGCTCACCAGGTCCGACTCCTGTGGATCGATGGCCAGCCCGCGCCGCGCCGCCTCGGCCGCCTGGGGCCACTGACTCCTGGACACGTGGACGCGGGCCAGCAGCTCCCAGATCGGGGCGTACTCGGGCTCGAGCTCGAGGGCCACGTGGAGGGCGGCCATCGCCTCGTCGGGCCGGCGGGCGAGCTGATGCACCTGTCCGGCCACGTAGTGGGTGAGCCATTGGTCGGGCGCCAGCCGGATCGCCTCATGCGCCTCCTCGACCGCCTCGGCCACGACGCCCTGCTGGGCGAGGGCGAGCGCCAGGAAGGAATGCGCGATGATGTGCTGCGGATCCTGGGCGAGGGCGCCGCGCAGCTCCCGCTCGGCCTCGGCCGGACGGCGCATCCCCAGCAGGGTCCGCGCCCGCTGCACCGGATCGGCGCTGGTCACCACTTGGCTTTGACCCAGGGCAGCAGCTCGTCCCAGGCGCCGGAGTCGTTGGAGTGCATCACGTAGTTGCGCGCGGTGGCCATCCACTCGCGAACCGCGGTCGGCCGTACGCTCTGAGCCGCGGCCAGCAGGTCGGGCGTCGACAGCGGGATGGGACGGCCCGCGCTGATCGACTGCTGGAGCTTGACCTCCACCGCCCGGTCCACCACCCCCTTCAGATCCGCGCCGACGAAATGGTCGGTGACCCGCGCGACCGCGTCGAAGTCCATCTCGGCCAGAGGCTTGTCGCGGCACAGCAGGCGCAGGATGGCCGCGCGGGCCGCCGGGTCGGGCGGCGGGACGAACACCGGCTGGTCCAACCGGCCGGGACGGCGGAACGCCACGTCCACGTACCAGGGGGCGTTCGTGGCCGCCAGCACCAGGACACCTTCGTTGGCGTTCTGGTCCACGCCGTCGAGCTCGGCCAGGAACTGGTTGACCAGCTGCCGCGTGTGCGCCTGGCGCATGTCCGAGCGACGGGCGGCCAGCGCGTCGACCTCGTCGAAGAACAGCACGCACGGTCGGTTGCGCCGGGCCAGCTCGAAGGTGGCTCGCAGGTTGCGCTCGCTGGAGCCGATGTACATGTCCAGGATGTCGGCCAGGCCCACATTGACGAACGACGCGCCGAGCTCTCCGGCGGCGGCCCTGGCCAGGTGCGTCTTACCCGCTCCCGGCGGGCCGTACAGCAGCACTCCGCCACCGGCGCGCTTGCCGTACGCGGCGAACAGGTCCGGCTGCTGGATCGGCAGCAGGAGCTTGACCCGCAGCGACTCCTTGACCGCCTCCATACCGGCCACGTCGGCGAAGTTGAGCTTGGAGCGCTCGACCTCGGCAGTGGCCCCGTCCACCTGTGCGGGCGCCGACGTGGCGTAAGCCTGTCCAGTGGGAGAGGGCGGTGCGGCGTAGGACTGCCCAGGAGGCGCCGGTGGAGCGGCAGGCGCCGGTGCCCCGTGCGGTGGGGCGGGCGGGGCCGGTGCCCCATACGTCGGGGTCGGCGGGGCCGACAGCCGGGCGGCCAGGTCGGCGTCTCCCACGGACGGATCGCGGGAGACCGCCTCGTGGTAGCGGTAGCCCGCCCGCGCCGTGTCCCCCTCGCCGAGCAGCGCCCGAGCCGCCAGCACGCCCACCTTGGGCGGGTAGCCGGGCGAGGCCAGCAACGGCTCGAGCGCGGCCAGCGCGGCGCCGTAGGCGCTCTGCCGGACGAACGCCTCCGCCAGCCCGGCCATGATGCCCGCGTCCTTGGGCGCGAGCACGAGCGCGGCGCGGTATTCGGCCTCGGCCTCGCCGAGATACCCCTTGGCCAGGAGCTGCCCGGCCAGGTGCTGCCGCAGGGGAAGGTTGTCCGGGGATAGGCGGGCCGCCTCGCGGAGCGCCTGGAGACCGGCATCGTCGAGCACGTGCCGTCCCTTCTGTAGCGGGTGGTTTCGGTCGGTCCTGAACTACGCAAGATACCGAAATCAGCTCAGACAGGGGCGCATGGGGCGTGAGCCCTCTAGCCCTTCGAGGACGTCTCAGGCGAGGGGCGGGGTGCCGTGCGTGTGGAAGGAGTCGATGGTCTTCAGCCCCCAGGCCTGTCCCTTGGCCCGTTCCTCCTCCGTCCAGGTGATCAGCGGCCAGTCCGGGGCCAGCACCAGGCGGGTGAGCGGGTTGCACAGCTCGATCCGGTTGCCGCCGGGCTCGTAGACGTACAGGAAGAACGTCTGCTGGATCGCGTGCTTGTGCGGTCCCGTCTCGATGTGGACGCCGTTGTCGAGGCACAGGTCGGCGGCGCGCAGGATGTCCTCGCGGCTGTCAGTGGCGAACGCGACGTGGTGCAGACGCCCATGCGAGCCCGACCAGTCCTCGGTGTAGACCAGGTCGTACGACTTGTTGGTGAAGGTCAGCCACTGCGCGCTGAGCCTGCCGGAATTGAGGACGATCTGCTCGGTGGGCCTGGCCCCGAGCAGCCGGTGGGTGAAGTCGGCGTTGGGGGCGACGTCGGCGGCGAGGAAGTTGACGTGGTCGAGCCGCCGTACGCCGACACCCTGGCCGGGCTTGGCCTGCGGCTGGTTCTTGAGCCCGGGGCGCAGCTCGGGGGGCGCCTGATACCACTCGCTCTCCCAGTAAAGGGCGATCTCGTGCCCGTCGGGGTCGTGGGTGACGTACAGGGGGCCGATCCCGGGCTCGTCCTCCACCCACGCGCCGGTCAGGCCGGCGTTCTCCAGAGCCTTGACCCGCGCGTTCAACGCCTCCTCGCTCGAGGCCCGCAGCGCCGTACGGCTGATGCCGGAGGTGGAGTGGGCGGTGAGCGTCAGGCTGTGGTGTTCGTAGTCGTCCCAGGTACGCAGGTGGACGGAGTCGCCGGAACGACCGCTCTCGGTCATGCCGAGCATCTGGATGAAGAACCACAGGCTGCGGTCGGGGTCGGGGGTGAGGAGCCGGACATGGCCGAGATGGGCGATGTCCCCCAGCGGCGGGGCCATAGCAGAGCCTCTCTAGGAGTCGGACGGGCGTGGGTGGACCGTGCCGTCGAAGATCTTGCGGGCGGTGCGGACGACGGCCGTGCGCACCGCGTGGGGGGAGCCGGACGGCCCCTGTTCGACGACGGTCTCGACGTCGAGGAACCCCGTCGGATGCTCGATGCGCAGCCGATCTCCGGCTCCGGCGAGCGGATGCTCGGCGCTCAGCCGATCCCCGGCACCGGCGAGTACGGCCAGGTCGTGGCCGATGCCGTCGGCGAGCAGCAGCCCGGCGGCGACGCTCGCGGCGCTGAGCACGCCGATGGCGGTGTGGCAGCGGACCGGGATGAACATCCGGGTGCAGACGGCGCCGCCGTCGCGGGGCGGCGCGAGCAGGGTCAGCTTGGGCACGGTCGTGTCGCGTACGTCGCCGAGGCCCATCAGCTTCCCCGCCGCGAGGCGTATCTCGCGCAGCCGGGCGGCGAGCGCGGCGTCGCCCTCCAGCTCGGCCGGGCTCTCGTAGCCCGTGATGCCGAGGTCGGCCGCCCGCGCGAGGACCACCGGCATGCCGTTGTCCACGCATGTCACCTCGACGCCGGCCACCTTGTCGCGGGCACGGCCGGTCGGCAGCAGCGGCCGGCCGGCCGTGCCTCCGGTGAACTCGATCACGATGGCGGCGGCGGTGCCCGGCACGCCGGAGATCTCCGTCGAACCCTCGTAGCTCACCACCCGGCCCGGGGTCGGGAAGGTCGCCGTGGCCAGCTCACCGGTGTTGAGCATCCGGATCCGCACGGTTGTCTCGCCGTCGCCGGCCGGGACCAGCCCGCGCTCGACGGCGAACGGGCCCACCCCGGCGAGAAGGTTGCCGCAGTTCTGCCGGTCGGATACCTCGGCGGTCTCGACACCCGTCTGCAGGAAGAGGTAGTCGACGTCCGCGGCGTCGTCGCCGGAGCGGGAGACGACGGCCACCTTGCTGGTCAGCGGGTGCGCGCCGCCCAGGCCGTCGATCTGGCGCGGGTCGGGGCTGCCCATGACGCGCAGCAGCAGGTCGTCGCGGGCCGCCCGGTCCGCGGGCAGGTCCTCGGCGAGGAAATAGGCGCCCTTGGAGGTGCCGCCGCGCATCAGCGCGCACCGCAGGCCGCGCTCGCGGTCCCCGTCACCGTCGCGTTCGCCGGAGGTCACGTAGCCACCCCCTCGCGCCCGTACGTCTCGGACGTCATGCGGCCGCGCCCCGCGCGCTGCTCGGCCGTCATGTGGCCGTCTCCTCGCGTCCGTACTCCTCGGCCGTCACGTAGCGCACGCCCAGCCGGGACAGCGTCTCGCGCAGGCCGTACCGGTCGAGGCCGAGCTCGCCCTCGGCGAAGGCCGCGCGCGTGGCCTCCTCCTTCGCCGTCCGCGCCGCCGCCGCCTTCACGGCCGTGGCGACGAGGTCACGGGGGACGCGCAGCACCCCGTCGTCGTCGGCGAGTATCGCGTCGCCGGGCCTGATCACCTGGCCGCCGACCACCACGGGCACGTTGACCGACCCCGCGCTGGCCTTGACCGTGCCCTGCGCGCAGACGGCCGCCGACCAGACAGGGAACCCCATCGCGCGCAGCTCCGCGGTGTCCCGTACACCGGCGTCGATCACCAGCCCGCGCACGCCGCGCCGCCGCAGCGCCGTGGCGAACAGCTCCCCGAACAGCCCGTCGGTGGACGGCGAGGTCGTTGTGACCACCAGCAGGTCGCCCTCGCGGCACTGCTCGACCG
Source organism: Nonomuraea sp. NPDC052129 (assembly GCF_040680095.1). Taxonomy (NCBI): domain Bacteria; kingdom Bacillati; phylum Actinomycetota; class Actinomycetes; order Streptosporangiales; family Streptosporangiaceae; genus Nonomuraea; species Nonomuraea sp. NPDC052129. The sequence continues at coordinate 68,142 of NZ_JBFAVX010000040.1, forward strand.
CCGCGTGGATCATGAGGTTGTCGCCGGGCCGGCACAGGACGGTGACCGCCGTGCCGCCGACCCGTACGCCCTGCTGGATGGGCCGCAGCCCGGGACCGAGGCTTCCCGTACGGCCCAGGGCCTCGTGCACGGTGGCCACGCCGAAGCGCGCCAGCGCGGCCACGTCGGCGGCGTCGGCCCTGGGCGGGTCGGTGACGATCACCCCGGTCATGCCAGGACCCCCGTCACCTGGGGGAAGGGGCGCATGTACGCCTCGCCGTACGTGGTGTGGGGCAGTCCCAGATTCGGACCGGCGTTGCGCTTGAGCTGTACGCCCCGGCGCGTGGCCAGGTCGGTGTAGTAGTCCCACAGATGCCGCTGGGCGGGAAGGCACTCCATCGCCTTGCGCTTGGTGTCGAAGACCTCGGTGATGTCGAGCAGCACCTGCGGGGTGAAATCGCACATCTCCGGCTGGTGGGGCTCGAAGAAGAACACCGGCGGCGCGCCGAGCGGCTCACCCGGCCCCGGGTAGCCGATCGCCTGCGCCAGGATCCGGGCCTGCAGCGCCATCCGGGCCGCTGCGGGGTGGTCGCCGTTGTACGGATCCTCCAGCGGGTGCGTGAGCACCACGGTCGGCGTCACCTCCCGGTAGAGGCGTACGAGCTCGTCCGTGAGCTCGGGCGTCTCCCGCAGCGGGTAGTCACCGGCGTCCAGGAACCGGATGTCCGCCCCCAGGGTCGCGGCGGCCTGCTCGGCCTCGGCCCGCCGCAGCCGCTTGATCTCTTCGAGGGATCTGCCCTCGCGCCAGGCTTTCGCGGACTCACCGCGTTCGCCGAAGGACAGGCACACGATGGTCACCTTCTCGCCCCGCGCGGCGGCCAGGGCGATCGCCCCGCCCGCCCGCCAGACGAAGTCGCCGGCATGCGCGCTGACCACCAGGGTGGACTGTGCCGCCGGTGTGGACTGCGCCGCGGCCGCCGGGCTCGCGTCGTCGGTCATGATCGCTCTCCTCGGGGTAGGGGTCGGCTGCGGGCCTGCTGGCCGGCCGGCTTCGCGCCGCCGGACGGCGCTATTCGCGCAGGGCCGCGATGACGCTGGCCAGGTGGGCGTGCGCGGCCTCCTGGGCCGCCGCCGGGTCGTGGGCGCGGATCGCCTCGATCAGCGCCAGGTGCTCGTTGAGGGACTTCTGCGGCCGGCCGGGACGCAGGGCCAGCTGGAAACGGTGCCGGACCAGCTGGGCGTTGAGCCGTTCCAGCAACTCGACCGCCACTTGCTGCTCGGAGATGTCGCGGATGTAGGTGTGCAGCTCGTGGTTGAGCGCCGAGTACGTCAGCGGCTCGCCGTCGGCGACCGCCTTGGCCATCGCCTCGCCCATGGCCGCGAGCTCGGCCAGCTGCTCGTCGGTGGCCTGCGCCGCCGCCTTGGCCGCGCACAGCCCCTCCAGGACCATCCGGCATTCGGTGATGGCGACCGCCTCCTCGAGGGTGACCACCCGGACCCGGGCACCCCGGTTGGGGATGCGCTCGACCAGCCCCTCGGCGGTCAGGTCGATCAGCGCGGCCCGGATGCCGCCTCGGGTCACGCCGAACCGCTCCGCGAGCTCGTGCTCGACCAGGCGCTGGGCGGGCGCCACGTCCCCCCGCGTGATGGCCTCGCGCAACGCCGCCAGAGCGCGCAGTTTCGCCTGTTCGCCGCTGATCGGGCCGTCTTCGTACGGCATCGCTCGCCCTTCTCTGTGAGTGCTTGATGAGGCTAAATCTAGGGCGACAATATTGTCAACAATATTGTTAGCCATATTGCCAACAAGATTGTCGCGAGTTACGGTCGGCGGCACTCCTACCCCCCCAGGAACCTCCGAGAGGAACCAGATGTCCCCAACACCACCGGCCGTCGCCTCGGGGCGGCCCACCAGGCTCGTCGCCCTGGTGATCGGCTTGTGCTGGATGGTCGTGCTCTTCGACGGGCTCGACATGTTCATGTACGGCGCCGTACTGCCCAAGATGCTCGACGACCCCACCCTGGGACTGACCCCCGCGAGGGGCGGCGAGATCGGCAGCTACGCCACCTTCGGGATGCTCGTCGGCGCGCTCGCGGCGGGCACCGTCACCGACTGGGCGGGCCGCAAGAAGGTCATCGCCGGATGCTGCGCGCTGTTCTCGATCGCGTCGGGTGTCTGCGCCGTCGCGCCGTCGCTCGGGGTGTTCGGCTTCGGCCGTCTCCTGGCCGGACTCGGCCTCGGCGGCCTGCTGCCGATCGCGATCGCGATGGTCGTCGAGTACGCCCCGCGTGGCCGCGGCAACCTCATGATCGGCTCTTCCCCACGGAGGGCCGGGCCACCGCCCTGGGCTGGACCGCCGGGATGGGCCGCTTCGGCGCGGTCTTAGGGCCCTGGCTCGGTGGTGTCCTGTTGGCCAACCATGCGCAGAGCTGGGGCTTCACCGTGTTCGCCGTCACCGCGGTCTTCGGCGCGATCATGATCACGCTGAGCGGCCGGGGCGGCAGCCTACGGGCGATAGACGGCGGATACAGTTAACCGTCAACGGCTAACATTTACCGTCTACGGCAAGCAACGATAGTCTCCGTCCGGGTGGACAATATGGGAGGAGAGCCGGTGACGATCATCAATCCGTTGCGCAATCCCCCGCTCGGAGATCAGCTGCTCGTCCAGCTCCGCTCGCTCATCGTGCGCGGCGAGCTGGGTGTGGGCACGCATCTGGTCGAAGGCAGGATCGCGGAGCGCTTCGGGGTGAGCCGCGGGCCGGTCCGCGACGCGCTGCGCCAGCTGGAGATCGAAGGGTTGGTCGAGACGCGCAAGCGGGGCGTCTTCGTCCGCGGCCTGTCCGACAAAGACCTCCTGGAGCTTTACTCGCTGCGCGGCGCCCTGGAGAGCCTGGCCATCCGGGAGACGATCGTCCGCCTTGAGACCGCCGACTGGGGCCCGATCGACGAGGCGCTCGACGAAATGCGGTTCGCGGCCGATCCCGCCGATCCCGCCAAGTTCGCCGCCGCCGACCTCGACTTCCACAGCGGGTTCTACACGCTCGGCGGCAACCGCTGGCTCACCGCCACCTGGGCGCTGCACCGGCCGCTGTTCGCGGCGGTGATGGAGATCACCAACACCGGCCGGGACCTGGCCGGCGTCGCCGACGATCATGTCGGCCTGAGGGACGTCGTCCGCTCGGGCGACGTCGACGCCGCGCTGGCCGCGCTCACCGCCCATCTCGACGGCTCCTGCAGCCGGATCCGCACGACGCTGAGCGAGCGCCCGCGCCCACTACCCGCCTTCTGATCCGCACGTCGACCATGGCTGCGGCGGGCCGAGATCCTCCTCCCGCCGCCCTGAATCCGAAGACGTCCTGACCGGCGCTCGCTCAGCCGGCCGACCAGCCGCCGTCCACCGGGACGATCGCGCCGTTGATGAACGAGGCCGCGTCGGAGGCGAGGAAGAGGGCGGCGTCGGCCATCTGCTCCGGCTGGGCCATGCTCTCACCGAGGGCGAGCACGGGGCCGAGACGGGCGGCGCCGGCCGGGTCGAAGGTGGTGTTCGTGGCGATGCCGGTCATGGTGGGGCCGGGCAGGATGGCGTTGCAGCGGATGCCGCTCTTGGCGTACGCCCATGCCACGCTCTTGGTCAGGCCGACCACGCCATGCTTGGAGGCGGTGTAGGCGGCCCCGGCCGTGCCGCCGCGGATGCCGGCCTCGGAAGCGGTGTTGACGATCGCGCCGCTGTTCTGGCTCAGCATGTACGGCAGCACCGCGTGCGTGACCAGGAACGTGCCGGTCAGGTTGACGCGCAGCACCCGCTCCCACAGTGAGAGCGGGATGTCGGCGGGCAACGCCATGGTGTCCATGATCCCGGCGTTGTTGCACAGCACGTCGATGTGCCCGTACGCGCTGATCGCGCTCTCGACCAGCGCGGCCACCGAGGCCTCGTCGGAGATGTCGGCCGCCACGCCGATCGCCGCGTCGCCGAGGTCGGCGGCGGTCCGCTCGGCGCTGCCGGAGTCGATGTCGCAGGCCACGACGCGGGCGCCGGCCTTGACGAAGGCGACCGCCATGGCCCGGCCGATCCCGGAGCCCGCTCCGGTGACCAGGGCGACCTTGTTGTCAAAGGTGCTCAAAGAGATGGTCCTTTCGATAAGGCAAGCGGCGGCAGGACATAACCGGACAATCGTGTCCGGTGACAACGTAATCGTTGGGCCTGATATGTGTCGAGGGGGCGAGTGCATGAAGTCGAACATTCGGACTCTGATGTCCGGTTGCTATCGTTGCTGCTATGCCTGACGTACGCCGGATGAACAGAGGACCCGGCGCCGCGGCCGGGAACCGCGCGGCGCTGATCGCGGCGGCCCGCGATGTGTTCGCCACCGCGGGCTACGACGCGCCGCTCAGCATGGTCGCCCGCACGGCCGGCGTGGGCCAGGGCAGCCTGTACCGGCACTTCCCCGATCGCGTCAGCCTCGCGCTCGCCGTGTTCGAGGAGGGGGTGACCGCGCTGGAGGCGCTGGCCGCCGAACCGGGCGCCACGCTCGACGACGTACTGGCTCTGATCACCGAGCAGGCCATCGCCTCGACCGCGTTCATCGACATGGTGCGCGTGCCCCCCGCGGACCCCCGCCTTATCGCGGTGCGCGACCGCGTGGCGGATTTGCTGACGGACAAGCTCGCCGAAGCCCAGCGCGCTGGGCGGATCCGTCCGGACCTCACCCCTGAGGACCTGGTCATGGCCGTCGGCATGCTCGCGGCGGCCCTCGTCCAGCGGCCGGCACCTGCCCGGCGAGTCGCCGCCGCACGGGCGTGGGCGTTGTTACGCAAGGGGCTGGACGCCTGACGCCTGCTCTTTAGGTCCGCCGGATACTCCATGACCTCAACTGATGACTATAAGTAGTCAGTAGATTACTCTTTGCATGGGCAAAGTTGATGGGCATCAGGAGATGGCGTGCGACCACGGCTGCGGGACGACGTCCGCTACGTGCCCTCTGACGAGGGCGCGTACATCCATGCCGACCACGGGGCATGCACGCTGAAGGGCGCACAGGCGTACGAACTGCTCAAGAAGCTCGCCCCCTACCTGACCGGCGAACACAGCCTGACCGAGCTGACCGCCGCGCTTCCCGCCGACCGCCGTCTGATGGTCGTGCGCCTGGTCGAGACGCTGGCCGGTCAGGGATTCGTCGTCGACGCGGCGGATGAGGAGCCGCACGGCCTGAGCGAGTGTGAGCGGCGGATCTACGCCGCCGAGATCGCCTTCATCCGCTACCGTCTGGGCTCGGCCGAGCGGCGGTTCGAGCGGCTGCGCGAGGCGCGCGTCACCCTGGCCGGGCACGGCCCGGTGCTGCTCGCCCTGCTGGAAGCGGGCCTGGTCTCGGGCTGGCGGCAGGTCCGCGTGGCGGCCCCTGCCGAGGGGGTCGCGAAGCTGGAGCAGGCCGCGGCACGGGCTCGGCGGGACGAGGCGCAGCGGGTACGCGTGGACACCGCCCAACCGCTGTGGGCCGACGCCGACGTGGGCTTTCAGATTGGTACGGAGACGGCCGACCTGCTCGCGACGGCTCAGGCGTGCCCGGCGGACGTTTCGCTGGGCCAGATCCTGCTCCGCCCCACCGAGGCATGGATTGTCGGCCCCGGCCCAGCGGCCTCGGCCGTATCGTGCTGGCTCCGTCTGGGCGGTCTGCCGTACCACGATGAGCACGACGACGGCACAGACCTGCTCGCCGGTCCGGTCCTGGCGGTGCTGGCCGCGCAGCCGGCACTGTCGTGCTTCGCACGCCTGACCGGCCTGGCGGAGGGGCAGCAGGGGCACGCGACGGCGACCCGGGTGGACCTGCACACGCTGGAGATGCGCCGTCATCGCGTGGTGCCATGGACGTCCGCTGTTCCGTACCGCGAGGCCAGGGTGGGTCCGACGCCCGACGTGCGTCGGTTCGGTGTTGACGGGATGCGCGCGGTGCCTGATGTACGGGACGGTGCAGCCCGGGTGGGTCCGACGCTCGACGTACGGGACGGTGCTGACGGACTGCGGGCGACGGTCGAGCGGCTCCAGGCGGCCGAGCCGATTTCGCCGGAGGAGTTGCTCGAACGGGCGACGCGATATGTGGACCCCCGCACCGGGTTGCTGGGGACCTTGGATGAGGAAGACCTGGTCCAGGTCCCGGTGTCGGTGTGCCGAGCCGTCGTATCCGACCCGCGCCGGATCTTGCCCAGCTGGGCGCCCGCGCCGCGGGTTGTCGGCTGGGGCCGGGATCGGCGAACCGCGCGGGTGCGCGCCCTGCTGGCCGCCTGTGCGACGTACGGCGTCCTGACCTCCGAGAACGCTGAGATGTGGGGCCTCGAGCCGCTCACCGGCCGCCCGCGCCGGGTACCTGCGCCCTCCTTCACCGCCGCCGGGTGGCAACCCGGCCGGCCACCGATCGGGGTGGGCGCGGGACTGTCATGGTCGGCCGCGCTGGTGGCTGGGCTGCGTTCGCATGCCGAGGTGCTGCTGCTGAGTACCCAGGCCCTGGCTGGGCCGTGCTCGATGCCGGACACCGATGCCAGGGCCGGTGCTCGCGTATCGCCGGAGGATGTCGCGGACGCCGAGGCCGCCCAGCTGCTCGCACTGCTGCGGACCGCGGGGGAGCGACTCGAGATCCGCGACCTCACCGGCGTGCTCCAGATCCCCGCCTATGCGGTGGCCTACGGATCCGCGATCTCAGTGGCCTGCGCCACCACACCGGTGCCGGCGTTGCGGGACGCGGTCGAGCGCGCGCTGCTGGCCTGGCAGGCGCGCACCGCGCGCCAACCGGCCTACGCCGACCCGGTGCCGTCGTGGTGGGCGGGCGAGGAGCCGCCGGAGTGGAAGCTCATCGCGGAGGCGCTGCAGGCGGCCGGGCACGTGCCGGTGGTGGTGCCGATGCACCACGACGCGGCCGCGGCCGAACTGCTGCCGTACGTGGTGCGAGTGGTGTTGTGTGATGACTGACGCTCTTGCCGATTCGGTGCCCACCGGAGAGCCAAGGCTCGTTCTGGCTGGCCCGGAGCCGAATGGCGATCACAGCCCCGCACTGGCCGGCCACCTGCCGACAGGGGAGCGCCGCCCTGCGCCGCTGCGAGTGGCTCTGCTGGGGTCCGGCCGCCTGCGCGACGCCATCGCGTCGGCGCTGCCGCAGCCGCCCATCCCCAACCACACCCCTCTCACCGGCGCCCGGTCGACGGATGCTCCATCGACGGATACCTGGCTGTCGGACGTCCAACTGCCTGATGCTCCGCTGCCGGGCGCTCCACTGACAGAGGCCACATACGACATCGGCACGCCGGACGTGCTCGTGACGGCCCACGATGCCGACGACACGCGCCACTACCAGCGCGTCTACCGGCAGGCCCTCGCCGCGCGTGTTCCCTGGCTGCCCGTACGGACAGACACCGGCTGGGTGCTGATCGGCCCGGCAGCCCGGCCGCCGCGACCAGGCTGCCCCCTCTGCGCCGAGCGCCGCCGCGCGAGCAACCGGGCGGACGCGAGGGCCCGGCGCGCGCTGCGAGAGCAGTACGGTCAGGAGTTGGTCGCCCGGCCCTGCGCTTTGGTGACGCCCCTGCTGGCTGCCGCAGTCGGGGCGCTGGTGGCGGCCGAAGCCGACCGGTTGCACCGCGATCCGGCCTCCGCGCGTACCGATCGGGCGCTGGTGCGGATCTCCATCGAGACCGCGCTGCTCACCCGGCATCCCCTGCTGCCCGACCCGCTCTGTCCGGACTGCGCCGACCTGCCGGCGGATCGCCCTCGCGTCCCGGCCCTCGGCCCGTCACCCAAATCCGACCCGTACGTCTTCCGGCTACGGAGCCTGACCGGGCGTCAGGCGGAGCTGGAGCGTCTGTACGTGGACGCCGAGACCGGCCTGATCCAATCCCTGGCAACGGGGACGGCGCTTGGCAGCGCCACGGCGGTCGCCCACTTGCGTCCGGCCATCGCCCGCCACGACAGCAATCACGGCTACGGCCGGTCGCGCGACTTCACCTCGGCGCGGCTCACCGCGATGGCCGAGGCGCTCGAACGTCACGCGGGCCTGCGTCCCCGGGGCCGACGCACCGCCGTCCACGCCCCATACGCGGAGGTGGCCGATCGTGCCCTGGACCCGCGCACGCTGGGCCTGTACCCGGACGATTGGTACGGCCGGCCGGACTTCCCCTTCGTCCGCTTCGACCCGGTACGGCCGACAGCCTGGGTGTGGGGCTACTCCTTCGCCCGAGCCGAGCCGCTCCTCGTACCGGAGAGTTACGCCTACTACGGCCCACGGCCCGAGGGCGATCCTGGATTCGCCTACGAGTGTTCCAATGGATGCGCGATCGGCGGCTGCCTGGCCGAAGCGGTATTCCACGGCCTGCTGGAGGTCGCCGAACGGGACGCGTTCCTGACCACCTGGTACACCCGCCTGCCCGCCCCGCGAGTGGACCTGGACTCGGCCGCGGACCGGAGCATCCCGATGAGCGCCGCCCGGATCCGCCACCAACTCGGTTACGAGGTGATGGCCTTCGACATCACCCTGGAGCAGGGCGTACCGGCCTTCTGGACGATGGCCGTGGACCGGGTCGGCGGCCCCAGTCGGCCGTACACGATGTGCGGAGCCGCCGCCCACCCCGACCCCGAGCATGCCCTGGCCTCGGCGCTGGCCGAACTCGGCCCCGGCATCGAGGGCCTGACCCGCCGCTACGACACCGAGCAGGCCGCGTGCTTGCTGGCCGCGCCCGACCGAGTACGCGAAATGGACGACCACGCCCTGCTCTACGGGCATCCCGACGCCTTCCGTCGGCTGGCGTTCCTGACCGCCGACGGGCCGCGCCTGCCGATCGCTCGAAAGCCCGCCCGAGACCTCCCGCCCACCTACGGCCCGCATCTGCCGATCGCCGGAAAGACCTGGCCCGCCAGGGACGACCTGGCCGGTGACCTGGCCGAGTTGGTCGGCCGCTATCTGGCGACCGGGCTGGACGTGATCGCCGTCGACACCACCGGTCCCGAGCAGCGCGCGGGCGGCTTCGCCTGCGCGAAGGTGCTGGTGCCCGGCACCGCGTCGATGACCTTCGGCCACCGCTTCCGCCGTACCCATGGCCTGCCCCGTCTGCTGTCGCTGCCTCGGCTGCTCGGCCATCGGGAGCGCGACCTGTGCCCCGGCGAGCTCAACCCCGACCCCCACCCGTTCCCATGACTACCGCCATGGACGCGGCGGGCGCGGCGATCCGCACCTATCTGGAGGCCCTGCGGGGTCGCGCGCCAGGCCCGGCCGACTGGAGCGCCGCCCCGGCGCGGTACAAACGCTATTTCGGTGCCACCCGCCTCCCACTGCCCTCCGGCCCGGTCGGCGAACTGCTGCGCGACCTGCTCGGCCTGGTCCGCGTCGACTGGGTTCATCCGGTCGACGAGCAGGGGCAGCCGGTCGAGGGAGCGCCGAGGATCACCCTGGGCCGTCCGGCGCCCTCTGGTGGCGGGCTCTATCCGATCGAGGGCTACCTCGCCGCGGGCGGTCCCGGTCTGCCCAGCGGCTTGTTCCACTACGACCCGGTGCATCACACCCTGGAGACGCTGCACCCCGGCGACCACCGCCAGGCACTCACCGGCCTGCTCGCCGCGCCCCCGCCCGAGCCGCCCGACCTGGTGCTCGTGCTGTCCGCCGTCTTCTGGCGTACCGGCTTCAAGTACGGCGATTTCGCCTATCGCCTGCAATGTCAGGAGATCGGGGCCCTGGCCGCCCAGGCCCTCGCGCTGGCCGAGAAGCTGAGCCTGGGGGCATCGGTCCATCTGCTGTTCGACGACGCCGCGGCCGACCGGCTACTCGGTCTGGACACCGCCGCGGAGAGCGTGCTGGCCGTGCTCACTCTCACAGGCACCCCCCATGAGCCGGTACGGCAGGCCGACACCGCCCACTCCTCGCGTTGGGCCCCAGCCGATGATCTCGCCTTCCGGCCCGCCCACTCCCCGCCTCTCGCCCCCCGGCCCGTGGACGCGCCGCCGATCAACGACCGGCTGCCCTGCCTGGCCGCTCTACACGCCGCCACTCGGACCACCGTCTCGGCCTGCGATGGCCGCCCTGCCGATCCCGAGCCCAGCGCGACGCCAGGAGGAGAACCACAGTTCTCGCTGCCGAACGTCACCCCCATACGGCTCGCCGACGGCATTCCCCACCGGGCCTCGCCCATCGTCGGATACCGGCCCGAGCCGATCAGCCCCCATGCGCTCGCTCAGATCCTCGCCGCCGCCTCCGCCACCTACCCCGGTGACCTGTCCAGCATCTCGCCGACGATCACGCTGTACGTGCTCGCGCTGCGCGTTCAGGGCCTGCCCGTGGGGGCCTACCACTACGACGCCGAGCGGCGGGCCCTGCTACGGATCGCCGCCGAGCCCGCCGCACGGATCACCGGCGGACCGCTGGCGCCCAACACCCGCGTCGGTCTGCGGAGTGCGGCGGCGGTACTCGTTCCGGTGGGCGACCCGCTGGGTGGCGTCCGGTGGTTCGGCGACCGCTGGTACCGCCTTCAGCAGGCCGAGATGGGCCTGGCCGTCCACCGAGCCACGCTGGCCGCCGCCGCGCTCGGTCTCACCTCACGCATCCACTCCGACGGCACCACCCCCGCCACTGAGGCGGCACTCGGTCTGACGAGCAGTCGCCGGCAGGCGTTGAGCTTCCTGCTGCTCGGCCGGCCCCCCACAGGCCCGTCGCTCATCCGGCGTCTCCCCGCCCCGGCGGTGGACGGCGTCGGCCCAGGCGACGGCACCACACCTACGACAAGCGTGGGTGCCATCCATCCCCCATATGAAGGGAGAAAGGAAAACCATGTCCGACAAAATCCAGCTCGACCTTGACGGTCTGGTGGTGGACAGCATCGAGGTGCTGCCCGCCGACTCCATCGAGTTCCTCACCACGGGCCACGGCATGACCGAGAACGCCGCGTCGTTCGGCTGTTTCTGCGGCGGTGGTAGCTGCCTGGCCCTCCCGTCCGACGAGATCTGACCGAGATCACGTCCTGATCAGGTGTGCCCGAGCCCGAGGGCGCGGGCACACCGCTCCACCGTCGCGAAAGTCGGGAACGTCTCGAAAGCCCGATCGGTCCGATCGGCTTGAACGGTCCGACCGGCTTGAACGGCTCGAAAGGTGATGCGTATGCCCCAGAGCAGCCACGCGGACCAGGGCGAGGCTCGCTCGGTTCTCTCGCCCGTGTTCGGGGTGCGGGTGGCGGGGATGGCGGTCGGCGATCTGGAAGACCTGCGCTTCACCCGCACCTGGTCGCTCGTCGACGAACTGCTGGATACCTCGGCCATGGTGGCGAGCGAGGGCGCGGCCCTGTCCGAGGCACTGCACGAGGTGATCGGCGACAACGCTCGGCCCGACCTCAAGCCACTGCTGGTCGCGCTGCGCCGGGCGCTGTTCAGTACGCGTACTCCGCAAGCTCGTACCCGATCGGAGGAGGTGCTCCGGGTGCTGCCGGACGGCCTTGACCAGCGGATCACAGCGTGGCTGGGCCATCTGGAGCGGCGCGACGCGCTGGAGGGCGCGCTGCTCGGCGTGCTGGCGGCGGAGCGGCGGGAGAAGACGACGCGGCTGCGCGAGGTCGTCGCCGCCGATGCCTTCCGCCAGGGCCTGGCCCAGAGCAGCCCGGTGCTGTCGGCCGAGCTGGACAAGTGGCTGGCCGGCCAGGCGGACGCCGTACCTGGGCGGCAGACGCTCCTGCGGCTGACCCGCTATGTCGCCCGGGTGGCGGCCAAGACCAGCCCGTACGCGACCTTCACCGCCGCCGGGTTCGGCCACTGGACGGAGCACGGACCGGCGGTGGTTCCCGCTCAACGTCTGGTACGTCGGGGTGTGGCCGAGCTGCACCCGTTCGTCGTCGAACGGATCTGGCGGGCGCTCGCCGACCGGCCCGAGCTGATCGACCGGGTACGGCTGCGGGTCAATCCCTCGGCGACAGAGGACGAGGGCCGGATCTGGTTCCTGGGCGCCGGTCCGAGCGAGCCGATCAGAAGCGTGCCGGCCGTCGACGCCGTACGCGCCGTGCTGGACGCCGTCCGTACCGCGACGTACCCGACCGAGCCGGCGTTGCGTGCTCGCTTCCGACACGACGGGCAGGCGGCGCGGCTCGTGGCGGTCCTGCTGGAGGCGGGGCTGCTGGAACGGCGGCGTCCCTACGCCGACCAGTCCGGCGACCCCCTTGGCGAGCTGATCACGTGGCTGCCCGCCGACCACCCCGCCGCCGACGCGCTGCGGCGGCTTGACGAGGCGGTGGCCACTTACCCCGATCTGACCTGTGCGGCCGAACGTGCCCACCGGGCCCAGCAGATCGACGAGCAGGCGCGAAGCCTGAGCTTGGGGGAGGGGCTGGTGCGGCTCATCACCCCCAACCTCGGGGAGAAGCCGGTGCGGCTCGTCACCCCGAGTCCGGAGACGACCCTGTTGATCGGCGGCGTGACCCGATGCGGCAAGGAGCGGTGGCGGCCGGTCTTCGACGATCTGGACGTCGTACGCGAACTGCTGGGGCTGCTGGACATGGACCTGCCGGTCAAGCTGGCAGCCACCGCTCTGTTCCGGGAGAAATACGGGCCGTCCGCGTCGGTACCGTTCCTGAGGTTCTACCGGCAGGCCCACCAGGCCGCCGAGCTGCGAGGCCTGCTGCACCCGCCGCCGGGCGGGAACTCGGGGGACGGCCCGCCCGCCCTCGCCGAGCTGCGCCGCCAGACGTGGCGGACGCTGCGGGCCGCAGGCGAGGACCCGTCGGGGGTGATCCGGGTCGATCCCGCGCTGGTGCGCAAGCTCGCCGCCGGTTGGCCGCGCCACGTCCGCGCGCCCCGCTCCATCTGCTGCTACGGCCAGGCGCTGACCACGCCGCAGGGGCCGGGCCTGGTGGTCAACACCATCGCCTGCGGGTACGGCCGGGGGCTGGGCCGCCTGCACCACCTGCTGGCGCAGGCCACCGACGGGATCCCCGTGCTTGACCGTCACGAGATCTCCGAGATCGACCACCACGAGGTGGCCGAGTGCCTGGGGGCGTTCGGCACCAGTCTCAATCTGCGGCCGGCGGTCGGGCGGGCGATCGACTATCCCTTCACCACAGACGACAGCCTGGACGCCCTGCCCCCGGCGGAGCTGCGGGTCAGCTTCGAGGGTGAGCGTCAGCTGGTCGTGCTGCGCGATGCGGACGGTTCCGAGGTACGTCCGATGCATCTGGGGCTGCTCGCTCCCTATCTGCTGCCTCCCGCGTACTCGTTTCTGGTACGCGTTTTCGGCGAGCCGCCCGTGGCCCTGCAGCCCGGCCAGCGGTTGGGCGGCGGGCGTGAGAGTGGTGGGTGGCGGTGGCCGCGGTTGGAGGTTGGGCGGGTCACGCTGGCCCGCGCCCGCTGGCGGCTGCCCGCCGGAGAGTTGCCCACCCCTGGCAAGGGGGAGAGCGAGGCGGCCTATCTGGTGCGGTTCGCCCGTTGGCTGGCCGAGCACGGCATCCCGCGCCGGTTCTTCGCCCGGGTCATCCCCGCGGACAGGGCGAAGGGGTTTTTCACCAAGGCACGCAAGCCGCTGTACGTGGACGTGGCCAACTGCTTCCTGCTGTTCGACCTGGCTCGTGCCGCGAGCGACCCCGGCGATCTGGTGGTGCTGGAGGAGGTGCTGCCCGATCTCGCGGACAATCCCCGCTACGGCGACGACGGGACCCGTGTCACCGAGTACATGTTCCAGCTCACCGCCACGGGTGAGCGCCCATGACCACTCCCGTGGAACCTGGGGTGGTGCCGGGTTGGATCAGCGCCCACCTTTTCCATGCGGGGTCCCTCGACAACCTGATCGCGCAGGTGATCGCGCCCCTGGAGGGGGAGCTGCGGGAGGAGTTGGCCGGGTTCTTCTTCCTGCGCTACTGGGAAGGTGGCCCCCATCTGCGGCTCAGGGTTAAACCGCAGGGTGGCGCCGACGCCGGGCGGATTCGCAGCCTGATCCGGCGGCGGGCCGACGCCTACTTCGCCGAGCATCCGTCGGCGCGCGGCCTCCCTGCCGCCGACTACCAGGCGCTGGCGGCTCGCCTCGCCCACGCCGAACGCCGGGCCGACCACGACGACCGCCTGTACCCCAACGACTCGGTGGAGTTCATCGCCTACCTGCCCGAGCACCACGTCTACGGTGAGGGAGCCTGCATCGCGGCCGTGGAGGAGCATTTCACCGACTCCAGCCGTCTTGCCTGCGAGATCCTCGCCACCGGTCCCGATCAAGGGCGGCGGACGGCGATCGGCCTGGCCGCCTACACCCTCACTATTGCCGCCTGCGTCCCAGACTTGCAGGTCGCGGCCCAGGCCTTCGCGCTCCGGCTCGGGGCCACTCCCGTGCCACCTGACGTGGAAGAGGTCTTCCGGAGCGAGGCCGACGGCCTGCTGCGGCAGACGCGGCGGCTGTGGAACCGGCCGGTCTCAGGGCCGCCGGCAGCCTGGTCGTCCTCCATCCGTACCATGCGCGACCGCCTGACCGGCCTCGACGCCGCCCTGCCCGACCCGGCCGACCTGGGATCACCGGCGGCCTTCCTGGCCGGCGCACTGGAGCCCGCAAGCCTCACGGCCCCTGCCGTTCCGTACATCCTGTTGCGCTGCACGCATCTGCTGCACAACCGGCTGGGCATCACCCCCGCTGCCGAGAACCGCCTGGCCTTGCTGACCGTGCGCACTCTGGCCGCCCTTTACGAGAGGTGAATTCGCCATGACCCCCCTCCAGCCGTCCCGCTGGCACAGCGTCCACATCTCCTACCACGACGTGCCAGGCCAGGACGACCTGCTGCTGGACGCCGTCGGCCCGCTGCTGCGCCACCTGAGCGGTACCGTCGAGGCCGTCCACGTGCTACGGCACTGGCGGCGGGGTCCCCACCTGCGGCTCAACGTCAAGACCGACCCCGCCACCTGGGCGGACGCCGTACGGCAAGCCATCGACGAAATCATCGGCACCTACCTGCGCGCCCACCCCTCCACCGCCGTCCTCGACCAGCGCGCGCTGCTCGCCCAGCATCGGGTGCTCGCCGAACAGGAGAAAGACCCCGGCCCGCTCACCCCCTGGTATCCCGACAACTCCCTCCACAACGCCCCCTACGACACCCGTCACCAGACCCTGGACGAGGACGCCGCCGACCTGCTGGCCGACTTCTACACCGACAGCACCCCGCTGCTGCTCGACATGTTGCGACACGTCCGCTCGGGCCAGGACACCAAGGAGGGCCTGGCCATGACGCTGATGCTGGCCACCTCCCACACCGCCCTGGGCCCGATCACCCGCAGCTTCGTCTCCTACCGCTCCCACGCCGAAGGCTTCCTTGCCCGCTGCGCCGACCCCGACGCCATACGGGCCGGCTTCGAACGGGACTACCAAGCCCGGCGAGACGAGCTGACCGACGGGGTGCGCGCGGTCATCGCGACCCTCGACGCCACCACAGGCGCCCAAGGCACCGGCATCGATGGCACCGGCACCGAAGGCACAGGCGCCCAAAGCACCACAGGCGCCATCGGCGCGCCCGTCCCTTTCGTCCGCGAATGGGCCGCTCTGATCGCCGAGTACGGCCGCCGCGCCCAACCGCTGATCGCCCGCGGCCGGCTCATCCGCCCCGGCTCCCACCAGGAAGCGCTCGCCATCCCGAGGCTCAGCGACTTCCACCGGCTGATGTTCTCCAGCCGGACCTACCACGACCGCGTCTTCGCCGATCCGGACTTCCTGCGCTACCGCGTCCTGATCAACTACACCTACCTGCAGAACACCCGGCTCGGCATCACCCCGCCGGCCCGCTTCCGCATCTGCCACCTGGCGGCCAACGCGGTGGAGGAGGTCTATGATCTGTCGGCGCTCGGCCTGATCCGCGCGTTCGTCGAGGCCCACCCGTGAAATTCCGCGCGTTCGTCGAGGCCCACCCCTAAAACCTCCACCCGCTGTCGTCCCCGGGATGAGGCATGGGACATCCTCACATAGTGCCGATCGTGAGGGGGACCATGGAAAACGCGGACGATGTCACGGCCTCGCCCGAGACGATGCTCGACGTGCTGGAGCGTCGCGCGGCCGTCGCGCCGGAGGCGGAGCTCGTGCGGTTCGAGGATGGCACGTCGCTCCGCGTCGAGGAGTGCCGGGCGCGGGCCACCGCCGTCGCGCGCGGGCTCGCGGGTCTGGTGTCCCCTGGCGATCGGGTCGTCACCTGCCTGCGTCCCGGTCCGCGGTTGGTCGAGGTGATGTTCGCCCTGGCCAGGCTCGGTGCCGTCGAGGTGCCGCTGGCTCTGGACGCCCGGCTTCCCACGGCTCGGCACCTCACCGGGGCCACGGGGGCGCGCGTGCTCATCGCCGGGACGGACGCCGTACGTGACAATCCCGATCTCGTCGCTCTGGCCGCGGAGATGGAGCGCGTGGTGCTCGTGACCGAGCGGGCGCGGGCCGAGCTGGCGGGATCGGTGGACATGGACGACCTGCTCGCCGATCCGCGCCGCCTGCCGGAGTGGCGTCCGGGACCGGCGGATCCGGCCGTCGTCATGGCGACCTCGGGCACCACCGGCCGGGCCAAGGGCGCGCTGCTACCGCACTTCGCCGGCGTCCGGCAGGCCCGGCGGGTGGCCAGGGCCATGGGGTACGAGCCGGGGGACGTGCTGTTCAACATGTTCCCCTGGAATCACATCAACGTCAGGCACGCGGGGTTGCTGCCCGCGTTGATCTCCGGTGCCACGCTGGTGGCCCACTCGCGCTTCTCCGCCTCCCGGTTCTGGGACATCTGCCGGCGGGAGGGGGTCACGGCGTTCAACTTCATGGGCGCCGTGGCGGCCATCCTCGAACGGGCTCCGGCCACCGAGTCCGACAGTCTCCACCAAGTGCGCCGCGCCTATGGGGGACCGGCGCCGGAAGCTCTGACGAGGCGTTTCCAGGACCGGTTCGGCGTGCCGCTGCTGGAGGCGTACGCGTGCACCGAGCTCGCCGACGTGGCGGTGAGCACGGCCAGTGTCCGGCGGCCGGGCTCGGCCGGCCGGCCCGTCCCGGAGTACGAGGTGGTGATCAGGGACGAGGACGGCCGGCCGCTCCCGGCGGGACAGGTGGGGCAGATCACCGCGAGGCCCAGGGCCGGGTCGATCATCTTCAGCGGGTACGCCGGCGACGACGCCGCTACCGGGAAGGTCCTGCGCGACGGCTGGTTCACGACCGGGGACCGTGGCCGGCTCGATGACGACGGCTTCCTCTATTTCGCCGGCCGTCGCGCCGACGTCATCAGGCGGCGCGGCGAGAACATCGCCACCTGGGACGTGGAGCAGGTGGTGGCCGCGATGCCCGGTGTCCTCGACGTGGCCGCGGTGGGTGTGCCCTCCGAGCTGACCGAGGAGGAGGTGCTGGTGGCGGTGAGCGCCGCGCCCGGAGCCGTCGTCCGCGCGCCGGAGGTGTACGCCTGGTGCCTCGACCGGCTCCCGCGCCACGCCGTCCCGCGTTTCGTGCGCGTACTCGACGAACTGCCGCGTAACGCCGCCACGAAGGTGGTCAAGGGTGAGCTGCGCGGCGACGGAGTGCCGCCGGACGCGTGGGACTCCGGCGCGGGGGTCGCCTGACCGCGCGGACGCTGGACAGACCTGCATGGTCGGCCGGACCGCTGGACAGACCGGGATGGTCGCGCCCCGGCGATCCCGCGCTCTACGTTCGAGCCGTCAATACGTGCCGCTGAGAGGAGCGGGTGTGCCGGACAGGTTGCGGGTTCTGGACCTCACCGACGAGCTGGCCTTCAACGGGGCCAGGCTGCTGGTGGGGCTCGGGGCCGATGTCGTACGCGTCGAACGTCCGGCCGCTGCGGTGCTGTCGCGCGCGGAGACCCTGCACTGGCACGCGGGCAAGCGGGTCGTGGGCATACCCGAGAGCGCCGAGGTGCTCGACGGGCTCGTGGAGCAGGCGGACGTGGTGATCGAGAGCGGCCCGCTCGAAGAGCTCGCGGGCGTGCGCGCGGGATCCGGCGCGGTGTCGTCGCGCTGGCCGCGGGCCGTCCATGTCGTGGTCACGCCGTTCGGCACGAGCGGTCCCCGGAGCGCCTGGCGAGCCGACGATCTCGTGGCCGCGGCCGCCGGTGGCATGGGCTGGCTGGGCGGGCAGCCCGGCGGGCAGCCCAAGCCGCCGCCCCGCGAGCAGGCCACCCAGCTCGCGGGCGCGCACGCGGCCATCGCGGCGCTGCTCGGTGTCATCGCACGCGACCGTACCGGGCGGGGGCAGCTCATCGACGTCTCCGTTCAGGAGGCGGTGGCCGCCACGCTGGAGACGGCCGCCATCTCCTGGATCCACGCCGGCCGGTACCCCTCCCGCAATGGCGGGGTGTACGAGCACGTGGCGCACCGCGTCTTCCGTGCCGCGGACGGTCATGTCGCGGGCGGATACTCCGGCAGTGACCGCATGTGGACGGATCTGCTCGCCTGGATGGCGGAGTCGGGCGAGGCGGCGGACCTGACCGAGGAGAAGTGGTCCGATCCCGTCTTCCGCTGGCGGGGCCGTGAGCACGTGGACGAGATCGTGGCCAGGTTCGTGGCGAAACGCTCCGCCGCGTCGGTGGCCGAGGAAGGGCGCGCGCGGGCGCTGCCGTGGGCGGAGGTCGCCACGGCCGCGCGCCTGCCCACCAACCCCCAGCTCGTCGCGCGCGGCTTCTTCACCCGCATCCTGGGCGAGGGCCTACCGGCGGACGGTGTCACGGACGTGGGCTTCCCCTTCCCCGCCGCGGAGCCACCGCGCCCGGTACGCCTCACCGAGCCGCTTCCCGCCCCCGTCGAGGCCCCCTGGCGGACCGCGCACCCCCGAGGCCGCCGGGCGGCGACGGGCACTGGGCGCCCGCTGGCGGGGGTCCGTGTTCTGGACCTGACCTGGGTGCTCGCCGGCCCGTACGCGACCAAGACGCTGGCGGAGCACGGCGCGGACATCATCAAGATCGAATCTCGGCACCGGCAGGATCCCACGCGCTTCGCCCCGTCGATGAGGCTGCGCCCCGACGCTGGGTTCGACGACAGCGGCTACTTCATCAACTTCAATCGGGGCAAGCGCGGCGTCGCGCTCAACCTGCGTACCGAGCCGGGCCGCGAGGTGCTGCGGCGGCTCGTCGCCGAGTGCGACGTGGTCATCGAGAACTTCAGCCCCGGCGTGCTCGCCAAGTGGGGGCTGTCCTATGACCAGATGGCGGAGCTGAACCCCGGCGTCATCCTGGTGTCGATGGCCGGGGTCGGGCAGAGCGGGCCGTGGCGGGACGCGGTGACCTTCGCCGACACGCTCGCCGCCATGTCCGGGCTCACCAGCGAGACCGCCGATCCCGGGGAAGGTCCGCAGGGGCTGACGTTCGGGCTGGGGGACATGGTGGCCGCCAATTCGGCCGTCCTGGCCGTGCTCGACATGATCGCGGCCGGTCGGGCGGGTCATGTGGATCTCTCCCAGCTGGAGGCGATGGCCGCGTCGATGGGACCGGCCGTACTCGAAGCCGAGCTCGGAGACTCGCGTGCCGAAGGCGAGGTCGGCGGTTCGCGTGCCGAAGGCGAGCCGGGCGGTTCGCGTGCCGTGGTGCGGCCCAATCGGCATCCGCGGATGGTGCCGCACGGCGTCTATCCGACCAGCGGCGACGATCGCTGGCTCGCGCTGGCCGTACGCGGGGACGAGGAATGGCGGCGCCTCGCCGAGCACGCCGGAGCGCCGGAACTGGCCGCGCTGGCGTCTGCCGGGCTGGAGGAGCGGCGCGGGCGCGAGGACGAGATCGACGACGCCCTGGCGGTCTGGTGCTCGCGACACGACGGCGCGTCACTGGCGGCCGAGCTGCAAGAGCTGGGCATAGCCGCCGCCGTCGTCGCCACCGGGCGGGACCTGGTGGAAGCCGACGAGCACTTGGCCGCGCGTGGCTTCTACCCGGTGCTGGATCACCCGATCGCGGGTCCGGTCCGGCACGAGGGCATCGTGATCCGCATGTCCGACACTCCCGGGGCGCTCACGGCACCGGCGCCACTGCTCGGCGAGCACACCGACGCGGTGCTGAAGGAGTTGCTCGGCATGGACGAGGAAGAGCTCGCCCGGCTACGCGACGCCGGCGTCCTGGAATGACAGCGGCTACGCGGCTGCGGTGTCCTGGAATGACACCCGCCCCCTTGACCCACGACCTCCTCCCCGCGGCTGAAGTCCGGGGTCTCGACACTCAGGAGTCTCGATGAACCAGCCGAACCGGCCGGTCCTGGACGTACGGCGCGACGGGGGGACGGCCACCATCGTCATCGACCGGCCGCCCGCCAACGCCGTCGACCCCGCGATGATCGAGGAGTTCTTGGAGATCATCCCCGAGCTGGCCAAGGACGTCACGGTCCGCTGCCTCGTCATCCGCGGCACCGGCCGCTTCTTCGTGGCGGGGGCGGACATCGCCGTGATGCGGGACCTCTCGACGGCCAACCACGTGAAGATGCGCCGTTGGATCGAGGTGCAGCGCCTGCTCGAACTGGCGCCCAAGCCGGTGATCGCGGCGATGAACGGTCACGCCCTGGGCGGCGGCGCCGAGCTGTCCCTCGCCTGTGACCTGCGTATCCTGGCGGCCTCGGCCACGATCGGCTTCCCCGAGATGAACCTGGGGCTGTTCCCGGGGGCGGGCGGCAGCCAGCGCCTGCCGCGCCTGCTCGGTCCGCATCGGGCCAAGCGGCTGATGATCGACGGCACCCGCCTGTCGGCGGGCGAAGCGCTCGACCTGGGGCTGGTCGACGTGGTGGCCGACGACCAGGTCTTCGACCGGGTGGTGGCCGAGCATGCCGAGGGCCTGGCGGCCAAGCCGACCGGTACGATCGGCCTGCTCAAGCACGTCGTGGACGCCGGGTACGGCCTGCCGATCGAAGAGGCGCTCGAAGTGGAGCGCGAGGCGGTCATGGAGCTGATCCACACCGACGATGCCGCCGAAGGACTCCAGGCGTTCCTGGACAAGCGCCCGCCCCGGTTCACCGGACGCTGATGGCCGCGAATGTCCGGTGTTGATCCCGGACAAGCGCGCGTCAAGGAGGTTCACCGACCGCGGATGTCCGGAGTGCTCACCCCGGACATCCGCGGTTTTCAGCCGTCGTAGCCGGTCACCAGCGCGGTGTCGGTGTTGAGGTCGCCGACCTTGCGGGCGCCTCCCGGGTTGCCGAGCGGCTCGTCGCGGCCGGCCAGCACCTCGGTGAAGAAGTCCTTGGCGTCCTGGAGGAAGAGCGTGCGCGTCTCGTCGCCGCGCGCCGTACGGTCGACGAAGATCGCCTCAACCGGGCACTCCGGCTCGCAGGCCCCGCAGTCGATGCACTCGGCGGCGTTGATGTAGCTCTTGCGGTCGCCGACGTAGATGCAGTCGACGGGGCATACGTCCACGCACGCGCGATCGTTGACGTCGATGCAGGCCGGGCCGATGACATAGCTCATGGATCTCTCCTGTCTTCTGGGTGGGGTACGGGGTCAGGCGGCGTCCGTGGAGTGGCCGGGGAAGAGGCCCAGTTCGGGGTCGAGTTCGACGGCGGCGTTGTTCACCGCGGTGGCCACCTCGCCGAAGCCCACCGACATCAGGCGGACCTTGCCCGCGTGTTCGGTGAGGTCGCCGGCCGCGTACACGCGGGGCAGGTTGGTCCGCATGCGCTGGTCCACCAGGACGGACCTGCCGCGCAGTTCCAGGTCCCAGTCCGCGAGCGGGCCGAGGTCGCTGATGAATCCGAGGGCCGCGATGACGGAGTCCGCGGGCAGGGCCCGGTCCCCCTCGCCCCGCGTACGCAGGTGCGCCTTCTCGACCCGCTCGCCGCCGGACAGGGAGACCACCTGGCTGTCGACCACGATGCGTACCCCCGCGACCCGGGCGGCCTCGACGCCCGCGGCGTGCGCGCGGAACGCGGCCCGGCGATGCACCAGGGTGACCGACCTGGCCAGGGGCGCGAGGGCGAGCGACCAGTCGACCGCGCTGTCCCCGCCGCCCACGACCACGACATCGTGGCCGGCGTGTTCCGACGGGTCCGGCACGAAGTACGTCAGCCCCCGGCCGAGCCATTCCTCGCCGGCCGGCAGCGGACGCGGGGTGAACGTCCCGATGCCCGAGGTGAGGATGACGGCCTGCGCGTGTACGGCCGTGCCGTCGGACAGGACCACCACGGGCCGCCCGCTCTCGTCGCGGCGCAGCTCGACGGCCTGCCTGCCCAGCAGGTAGACCGGGTCGTAGGCCGCCGCCTGGGCCGTCAGCGCGTCCACCAGCGAGCGCCCGAGTATGCCGGGGATGCCGGCCACGTCCCGTACTTCCTTCTCCGGGTACAGCGCCGAAATCTGCCCGCCGACCTGAGGCAACGCGTCCACGACCACGGACCGCAAGCCGCGGAAGCCCGCGCAGTAGGCCCCGTAGAGGCCGGTCGGTCCCGCTCCGATGATCACGATGTCGGTCTGGATCATGCTGATTCCACCTGGGTCCTCCCGGTAGTCGCCTGTCAAGCCACGGAAGCTACACACCCCGGCGACGGGAACTCGCAGGTCGCGGACCGCTGACCGGAACGCGGCTCGCTCAGTGGGACACGGTCCGCTGGGCGGGATGATCCGCTGGGCCGCCCGGCCGCGCCGGTGGTGAACTGCGTGTCGTGGTCGAGCGGCGCATCTGAGCGCCTCTACCGGCCATCCGACAAGCCATGGGAAGCGGAGGCGAGAATGAGTGCAGAGGCGGGTGCGCCGGCTGCGAGCGGGGGTGTCGCCAGACGCCGGCCGTCACGACGGGGCAAGCTGCCCGGACGCCAGGACTGGTCGAGCTGGCCCCACTACCAGGGTGCCGACAGCGGGTTTCGCGGCTACTGGTATCCGGTGGCGTTCTCCTCGCACATCACGGGAAAGCCCAAGGCGATCACCCTGCTCGGCGAGCGTATCGTCGTCATCCGTGACGGCGGCAAGGCGTACGCGCTCAAGGACCGGTGCCCGCACCGGGGCGTGCCGCTGAGCTACGGCAACCAGCAGTTCCCCGGCACGATCTCGTGCGCGTACCACGGCTGGACCTTCGACCTGGAGACCGGCGATCTGAAGGCGGCGATCACCGACGGACCGCAGTCGCCGATCTGCGGGAAGGTGACCCAGCCCACCTACGAGGTCGAGGAACGCCTCGGCATGGTGTGGATCTTCGTGGGGGACGGCGAGGACGCGCCGCCCATCGACGACCAGCTCCCCGAGGAGCTGCGCGACAACCCCGCCGTGATCGGCGCGCGCATCCAGGCGCGCGAGGGGAACTGGCGCTTCGCCTGCGAGAACGGCTATGACGAGGGGCACGCGAAGTACCTGCACCGCACCGCGCTGTGGCGGCTGTTCAAGGCCATGCCGGTGTGGAACGAGACGCGGATCGAACGTCGCGGCCGCTGGATCTACCGGGTGCAGGAGGCCCAGCACTGGGACGCCGACTTCCCGGGTCTCGGCCGGTGGAACAACCAGGCGTGGTTCAAGCTCAAGCCGCCGAAGCAGGTCGCCAACATCGGTAATACGGGCAGCCACCGGAAGGTGAACCCGGCCATCGCCGCCGAGGACTTCCCCGGGTTCGCCTCGGTGAGCATGCCGGGTGTGCTGCGCATCGTCTACCCGACCTTCATCCACTACGAGTTCTACGTGCCCGTCGATGCCGACAACCATCTCTATGTCGGCGCGATGGCCAATTTCGAGAAGGGCGTCAAGACGCTGCCCTTCTACGCCAAGTATCTCGGCGCCGTCCGCTGGCTCTTCCACGGCCAGTTCTCCGGCCAGGACAAATGGATGGTCGAGGTGACCGACGCGCCGCCGGAACGGCTCTATCGTCCTGACGACTCGCTCCTGCAGTGGCGCAAGCTCGCCGAGGACGTCACAGAGGAGCGCATCGAACGGCTGCGCGCCTCCGGGCTCGCCGTCGACGACCCCCGGCCGCCGAAGCAGGCCGGCTGATGGCCAGGATCGTCCTGGGCGTGGGCGCGTCCCACTCCACGCTCATGAACACGCACTGGGACCAGGTCGAGCACAAAGAGGACGCCGAACGCTTCCGCGACGCGCTCGGCACGGCCCGCGACGCCCTCGCCGAAGCCCGCCCCGACGTGGCGATCATCATCGGCTCGAACCACTTTCGGGGCTTCTGGCTGGACCTGATCCCCGCCTTCACCCTCGGGGTGGACCAGGTCGTCTCCTCCGGAGAGTCGGGGACGCCGTCGGGACCCCAGCGCACCAACCCGGCCGTCGCCCAGGCCGTCGCCGAATCCCTGGTGGCGGCGGGTACCGAGGTGGCGATCTCGGCGAAGCTGCAGATCGACCACGGCCAGAGCCACGCGATTCAGTACCTCCTACGTGACCTCGGCGTGCCGGTGATCCCGCTGGTGGTCAACGTGTTCGCCACGCCGCTGCCGCTCATGCGGCGCTGCGTCGAACTGGGGCGCAACATCGCCGCCGCGGTGGCGGCGCTGCCGGACGAGCTGCGGGTCGCCGTCATCGCCTCGGGCGGCCTGTCGCACCGGCTCCCGTGGCCGAGCCGCTGGCAGGACCCCGAAGGAGAGGACGAGGAGTTCCTGGTCGAGGCCTGGCGCGAGGGCCGGGGCGACTGGCAGCGGTACGACGCGCGCAGGCGGCAGATCATCACCGCCGCCCGGCCGACCATCTTCCCCGAGTTCGACGAGGAGTTCCTCGCCGCGCTGGAGAAGGGCGAGCTGGCGCGGTACGCGAACCTGTCAACGGCGGAGATCGAGGCGGTGGCCGGCAACGGCGGCCAGGAGCTGCGTACCTGGCTGACCATGGCGGCGGCGCTGGGCTTCGCGCCCGGCCGGACGCTGGCCTACGCGCCGATGCCGGAATGGCTGACCGGCATGGGGGTGGCCATCATCGAGCCCGCCGGATCGATATGAACAAGGACGAGCGCGAGCGGATGGTGGCCCAGGCCCTCGCCACGATCACCGAGGCCAGGCTGCGCAAGGCCGCGGTGGAGGTCACCTCCATCGCCAGCCCCACCGGAGGGGAGGAGCCGCTGGCCCGGCGGCTGGCCGAACGGCTCGCCGCCGCGGGCCTGGAGTCGCACCTGCAGCGCATCGACGACGGCCAGGCCAACGCGATCGGCCGGCTGAGGGGCGATGGTACGGGCGCCGACCTCATGCTGTACGCCCCGATCGACACCCTGACCACCGGCGACCCGGACGAGGACGTGCCGTGGATCGGCCCCGGGCTGCGCCCCGACATGCGGGCCGAGGCACAGTGCGACGGCCCCTACGTCACCGGCCTCGGCGCGAGTAACCCCAAGGGCCACGCGGCGTGCGTCCTCATGGTGGGTGAGGCCCTGGCCTCGGTGGGCGTGCGGCCCGCCGGAGACCTGCTGGTCGCCTTCGGGGCGGGCGGCATGCCGACCAACGCCATCGACGGCACCGGCCGCCTGAACACCGGGCAGGGCGCCGGCTGCTCCTTCCTGCTCGAACGCGGCTGGCAGCCCGACTACGCCGTGATCGCCAAACCGGGCGACTTCGTCGCGCACGAAGAGGTCGGTCTGTGCTGGTTCGAGATCGTCGTACCGGGCATCCACACCTACGCCGGCAGCCGGCACCGCCTGCCGTACCAGAATCCGATCGTGACCGCCGCCAAGGTGGTGACGCGCCTGGAAGGGTGGCTGGCGGCCTATCCCGAGCGGCACCGCACCGCGACGGCCGCGCCTCAGGGGATCATCGGCTCGATCGCCGGCGGCTGGGAGCGGATGCCGGCGGTCACGCCCGCGGCCTGCCGCATCCGCCTCGACCTGCGGATCGCGCCCGGCACGACGCCGCTGGCGGCCAAGCGGGAGCTGGCGGAGTACGTCCGCGGGCTGTCGGCCGAGCTGGGCGTGGAGCTGACGGTCGAGATGGTGCTGGCCATCCCCGGCACGCGTACGTCACCGGAGGACTGGGTCATCCGCAGCGCGGTTCGCGCTTGGGAGAGCGTGGCCGGGCGCCCGCACGAGCCCATCGACGGCAACAGCGGTGCGACCGACGCCAACATCCTGCGCGCGCGGGGGATCCCGACCGCCCGGGTGGGCATGCCGAAGGTCGCCTCCACCGAGTTCGACGTCGACTTCGCCCGTGGGATGAACACCGTCGACGTCAGAGCCATGCGCCGCCTGTGCGAGGTGCTCGTACGGGTGGCCGTCGACACCACCACGCGGACGCGCGCCGAGATCGCCGAGCTTAATGACGACGAGACCGATGACTAAAGGAGGCGATATGGAACCCCCCACCGGTTCGTACGCCGACGCCGACGGCGTCAAATACCACTACCTCGACCTGGGCTCGGGGGCGGACACGATCTTCCTGCACGGCGGCGGCCCCGGCTGCACCGGATGGAGCGACTTCGGCCCGGTGGCGCCCCTGTTCGCCGCGGACCGCCGCTGCCTGATCGTCGACATCCTGCAGTACGGCAAGTCGGAGAAGTGCCTCATCACCGGCCCGATGTGGGATTTCCACGCGGCCAAGACCGTCGCGCTCATGGACACGCTGGGTGTGGAGCAGGCCGACTTCGTCTGCAACTCCTGGGGCGGCACCATCGCGCTGTGCCTGGCCGCCCGCTACCCCGGCAGGGTGCGTTCCCTGGTCATCACCGGCAGCATGCCGGTGTTCTACGGCCCGCTCGCGCCGCTACCCGAGAACGGCCGCCGCGGCCGCGCCGCCCGGGACGCCTACTACGGCGGCGAGGGGCCGACGCGGCAGAAGATGCGCGACCTCATCACCCGGCTGGAGTGGTACGACGGCGACCGGTTGCCCGAGGCCACCCTGGACCTGCGCTTCGAGCAGAGCCTGGACCCCGGTGAGCGGGAGCTGGCCGCCATGTCGGACTCGCCCCGCGGCGAATGGCAGGACCTCACCGCCGAACTGGGCCAGATCCAGGCGCCCGCGCTGTTCGTCTGGGGCATGCAGGACGCCTTCCTCACGCCCGACTATCCGCTCATGCTCGCCCGCATGGTGCCGCGCGGGAACCTGCACATCATGGACCACGCCTCGCACCACCTGCAGGAGGAACGACCGGGCGCCTACCACGCGGTGGTCACCGGGTTCCTGAACTCCCTCAAGGACCCATGGAGATGAGCATGTCCAGATCGAAGAAGCTGCTGATCGCCGTGCCGGTCGTCGCGCTGGCCGCGATCCTGGGCCGCCTGCTCGCGGTCCGCAGCAACACCCAGGTGCACCGCATCAACCAAGACAAGCCCGCTCTCGACCGCTGAAGGTGACGATGAGTATCTGGACCGAACTGAGCCCCCTGAGCCTGAGCGTCTCGTACGTGGACGCCGCAGGAGTGCGGACCCGCAGCCTCCGGGCCGGGTCAGGCGAGCCCGTGGTGTTCCTGCACGGGACCAGCGGCCACCTCGAGGCGTTCACCCGCAACCTGCCCGCGCACGCGGCGGACTACGAGTGCCACGCCATCGACATGCTGGGCCACGGCTACACGGGCAAGCCCGACTACGCCTACGAGATCCCGCGCTATGTCGACCACCTGCTGGCCTACTTCGACGCGGTGGGCATCGAGCGCGCCCACATCGTGGGGGAGTCGCTGGGCGGCTGGGTCGGCGGCCGTACCGCGATCGACCACCCCGACCGCGTGGCCAGCCTGCAACTGCTCTGCGCGGGCGGGACCGTGGCCAACCCCGAGGTCATGAAGCGGATCCGGACGAGCACTCGCGAGGCCGTGGTCAGCGATGACGTGGAGCTGACCCGCAAGCGGCTGCGACTGCTGATGGCCGATCCGGCCGACGCCACCGAAGAGCTGGTGGAGGTGCGCCACGCCATCTACCACGAGCCCGAGTTCGTCGACAACCTCGACAATCTGCTATGCCTGCAGGACATGGACACCCGCCTGCGCAACATCCTTCGCCGCGACGATCTGGCCAAGATCACCCAGCCCACGCTGATCGTCTGGGGCCGCAAGAACCCGTTCGGCGACGTGCCGGAGGCCACCGCCATGCACGAGGCCATCGCGGGCTCGGAGCTGGAGCTGTTCGAGGAGTGCGGCCACTGGCCGCAGCACGAGCAGGCCGCCCGCTACAACCCGCTCAGCCTGGCCTTCCTGGCCAAGAGCTCGGCGGCGGGCTTCTCCGGCAAGGGACGCGGCTGATGCGCGGGGCCCGTTTCCACGAGTGGGGCGCCCCGCCGGTCGTGGAGGAGCTGCCCGAGCCCGTACGCAAGCCCGGAGAGGTGCTGGTCGAGGTACATGCGGCGGCGCTGGGGCATCTGGACCTGACCGTCGCCGGCGGGTCTTTCGGCATGAAGCCCCCGCTTCCGTACGTGGGCGGTGTCGAGGCCGCCGGCGTGGTCCTGGACGCCGACACCCTGGCTCCGGGCACGCAGGTGCTCCTTCGTGGTGGCGCGCTCGGCCTGCTGCGCGACGGCTGCTGGCGCGAACGCCTCAGCGTCTCTCCCAAGGCCGTCACCCCGCTGGCGTCGCCGCTGCCCCCGGAGGTCGCGGCGTCGTTCTTCGTACCGACCACCACGGCGTACGTCGCCCTGAACGACGTCGCCCGCCTGGAGCCGGGCGAGGAGGTCATCGTGACCGGCGCGGCCGGCGCGGTCGGCGCCATGGTGGCTCAGCAGGCCCGGCTGGCCGGAGCCACGGTGACCGGGGTGGTCGGCCGGGCCGACCAGCTCGGTCAGGTGCCCGAGGGGATCCGCGGGGTGGTCACCGACGACGCCGAGGCGGTCGCGGAGTTGGCGGCGGCGCGCTCGGCGTCCCTGCTGGTCGACACGCTCGGTGGGAGCGCACTGGTCGAGCGCTCGCGCTGGGTCCGTCCCGGCGGCCGGGCCGTCGTGATCGGCTACGTACTGGGGGCGTCCGTCACCGTCGATCTGCCGTCCTGGCTGCTCGACGACGTGGCGCTGCTTCCGGTCAACATGGTCCGGCACGAGCGGCGGGCTCGCGAGGTGGCCCCGTCGCTGATCGAGCGCCTGGCCGCGGGGGAGCTCAGCGTGGAGGTCGAGCGGTTCGACCTGTCCGAGATCGCGAAGGCTCTGGAACTGCTGCGCGACGGCAGGTTGCGCGGCCGTGCCGTGGTGGAGTTCGGCGCGGGGGCGAGTCAGCTTCGACAATGAAGCGCTTCGTCCACATCTACTACGGCCAGTAGCACTCCGTCAGTGGGACTTTCGACCCCCATCATCAGGACGTTCTGCTATAGCACCGGCGAAGCCTCCGTCACATGCTAGCGAGAGCGTAGTAGAGAAGGACGGAGGGAAAACCGTCGTGCTTGATATCGTCAGGGCGAGGATCACAAGAGGGCAGGCCGGCCATGACCGCCACTGACTGGGTCGTGATCGGCGTCTCCCTGGCCTTGCTGGGTTTCCTCGGCTGGTACTTCTTCGGGCCGAGGAAGAGCAGCGTGGCCGAGCTGCGTGACGGAGTACAGGAGATTGAGATCGTCGTGCGGGGCGGCTTCTCGCCGGACATCATCCAGGTACGGCAGGGCACCCCCGTGCGGCTGACCTTCAACCGGAGAGAGAGCGGTGATTGCACCTCCCGGGTGGTGTTCGCCGATTTCGGCGTCAGCCGGGCGCTGCCTGCCTTCGCCAAGACCACAGTGGAGTTGCGGCCTGGCGATGCGGGGGAGTACGGCTTCGCCTGCGGGATGAACATGGTGCACGGCCGCCTGATCGTCGAACCGGGCTCCGGCGGCGGTCACGATGTCGCTGCGAGTACCGCACCTTTGTCGACTGAACTGCCGTCACAGGATGTCGAGGCGACGGAGCGGCGTGCCGAGATCGCCGACCTGTCGCGTCGGGTCCTGGTCGGGGCTGTGCTGACCCTGCCTGTGGCGTTCGTCGTCATGGCGCATGAGCTCTTCGGCGCGGGATGGATCCCGGAGTTCCTGCTCAACCGCTGGGTGCAGCTCGCGCTGATCGCGCCAGTGATGTTCTATACAGGCTGGCCGATCCATCGCGTGGGCTGGCTCGCTCTACGGCACCGCTCGGCGGACATGAACAGCCTGATCACGCTGGGTACGAGTGCCGCCTTCTGCTACAGCCTGTTGGTCACGGTCGCGCCCGGCTCGCTACCGGAGGGGGTTCGTGACGTCTATTACGAGGCCGTCGGGGTCATCCTGACGCTGATCCTGCTCGGCCGTTTGCTGGAGGTGCGGGCCAAGGCGGGCACCGGCGAGGCGATCCGCAAACTGATCGGTCTGCAGGCCAGGACTGCCCGGGTTCAGCGCGACGGTGCGGAGATCGAGATTCCCATCGCGGACGTCGTGGCGGGCGATGCGGTGGTCGTACGGCCGGGCGAGAAGGTTCCGGTCGACGGGGTCGTCGTGAAGGGGCGCTCGACGCTGGATGAGTCGATGGTGACCGGCGAGTCGATCCCGGTGGACAAGGGCCCGGGCGATGACGTGGTGGGCGCGACGGTCAACCAGACGGGATCGTTCACGTTCAGGGCCGAGAAGGTCGGCGCGGAGACGGCGCTGGCTCAGATCATCCGTCTGGTCCAGGCCGCCCAAGCCTCCCGTGCGCCGATCCAGCGGCTGGCCGACCTGGTGTCCGGCTATTTCGTCCCGGTGGTCATTGCCATCGCGATCGTGACTTTCGCCGTGTGGTTCGTCGCCGGACCGGTGCCGACGTTGACGCTGGCATTGGTGGCGGCGATAGCCGTACTGATCATCGCCTGTCCGTGCGCGCTTGGGCTGGCCACCCCACTTTCGATCATGGTGGGCACCGGGAAGGGGGCTCAGTCCGGCATCCTGATCCGCGACGCCGAAGCCCTGGAAACCGCGTGCAAGCTCGACACGATCGTCCTGGACAAGACCGGCACCATCACTCGTGGCAAGCCGGCGCTCACGGACGTCGTTCCGTACGGTGACTGGGCAGCCGATGAGGTGCTACGCCTGGCCGCCTGTGCCGAACGTTCCTCCGAGCACCCACTGGGCCAGGCCGTGGTCGAGGGCGCGACCGGGCGCGGCCTGATCCTCACCGAGCCGTCGGAGTTCGATTCGGTCACCGGGCAGGGCATCGCGGCGACCGTCGAGGGGCGTCGTGTGCTGGTCGGCGGGAAGCGCCTGCTCGGCGACACCTCGGCGCTTGAGGAAGAGGCCGATCGCCTGGCCCGGGCGGGCCGTACCCCGATCATGGTCGCCGTGGACGGCGAGCCCGCTGGGGTGATCGCGGTGGCCGACACCGTCAAGGACGACTCCCGCCAGGCCGTCGCGACTCTGCAGCGGCTGGGACTTCAGGTGGTGATGATCACTGGGGACAACCGGCGGACGGCCGAGGCCATCGCCCGCCAGGTCGGCATCACCCGGGTGCTGGCCGAGGTGTTGCCCGCGCACAAGTCTGCCGAGATCGCCCGCCTGCAGGGAGAAGGGGCGAGGGTCGGCATGGTCGGTGACGGCATCAACGACGCGCCCGCGCTGGCCGAGGCCGATGTCGGCTTCGCCATCGGCACCGGCACCGACGTGGCGATCGAGGCCTCCGACATCACGTTGATCTCCGGCGCGCTCGGCGGGGTGGTTACCGCGGTACGGTTGTCGCGGACCACGATGCGCAACATCCGGCAGAACCTGTTCCTGGCGTTCGTCTACAACGTGGTCGGCATCCCGGTCGCGGCCGGGGTGCTCTACCCCTTCCTCGGCATCCGGCTCAGCCCTGTCTTCGCCGCCGCCGCGATGGCACTGTCGTCGCTGTCAGTGGTGGGCAATGCCAACCGGCTGCGCCGCTTCACCCCGCCGGCGTTGCCCCCGGCGCCGCCGCTCCCGCCCGATCAGCACGTCACCGTCGAAACGGGAGCCGAGTTCACCGCTGTCACCGACCCGGTTTCGCGGGATGTGCAGTAGGCGAGGAGGCGAGCTTTGGCGAGTGCGCAGAAGTCGGTGTTGAGTTCGGTTCCGAGGAAGGGGCGCTGCTGTTGGGCTTCTTGCCGCCCTCCCTGGCGTGGCGAGGCAGCGGACGTCATACCGAAATAGGTGCGTCCTTGGCGCGCACCACTGTCACCGTGCAGTGTGTGTGGTGCAAGACGCCTCGGCTGACCGAGCCGAGGACGATCGACCCGATCGCGTTCCTGCCGTGCGAGCCAACGACCAGCAGGTCGGCCCGGTCACCGGCGGCGGCGAGCGCATTGACGGGGTGGGCGCACCGCACGTCCACGATCACCTTGACCCGCGGGTATCTCTCCCGCCACGACGCGAGTTGTTCCTCGGCGACGTGCTGGTGGGCCTCACGCAACGCTTCGAAGTCGCAGGAGAAGCCGGCGGCCAGAGCGAACGGCAGCGCCCAGGCGTATACCGCCCGCAATGTGCTTCCGCGCAGTTCGGCCTGCCGGAAGGCGTAGGCCAGGGCGGGCTCGCACGTAGGGGAGCCATCGAGACCGACGACGACCTCACCGTGGGCCACAGCGGCCCTTGGCCGGACGACGACCACCGGAACCGGCACCTGGCCCGCGAGGTTCATGCTGACCGAGCCAAGTACGGCCCCGGCGAAGCCACCCAGCCCTCTACTACCGACCACCAGTTCGATCGCGTCGCCGGCCTGCTGGCGAAGGACGGCCGCCGGTGTTCCGGTCATCACCTCGGTACTCACCTCGACGGTAGGCTGGCGTTCGCGCGCGATCTCCTCGGCTTGTGCCAGGATTTTCCGCGCGTTCTCGATCAGCGCCTCGTCCCACTCAGGTGCGGGAATCTGCGGCACCTGGTACGGCCAGGTTTCCACCACACAGACGCTACGCAGCGGCACATGCATCCGAAAGGCGTCGTCGGCCGCCCATGCCACGGCGTCGAATCCGGGCACCGAACCATCGACACCCACCACGATCAGATCAGGCATCGTACATTCCCCCTTCTCCATTTCAGCTCCTCGGTGGCTAACCGGGCAGGGCCGGATGTCCCAAAACTTGGAGATGATCGGCGGCCGGGAAACCAGCGGCCTGGTCACCGGAAGCCCGATCGCGCGGGTGCGCCCCGCAGCCCTGTCCCCGGTTCCTTACGCGGCGGAGGACTTCGGCCTCTGGCAATGAAAGGACGTTGGCCTCTAGCCGCCAAGTCCACGCGTAGGTCAACTAGAAGAGAAGAAGGGAGGTCGGCCATCACTCTGTTCGCGGCCGGCCGGGACGGCACGGGCGGCGGCGACACCGACCGAGGTCGAAGGGGGGAGAAGTCATGAAGGCAGCAGTCGGAGACCGGTTGGTGATCGAGAGCGCTCACTTGGGGGAGGAGCGCCGTATCGGCGTCATCATCGCTCTGCACCACGATGACGGCACGCCGCCGTATGACGTCCACTGGCTCGACGAGGAGCACGAAACGCTGGTCTATCCAGGGCCGGATGCCCACGTCGAGCCTCGGGAGACCCGGGCCTGAACGCTATGGCTGCGTAACGGCACAAGATGGCCGGGGACCGTGGAGAAGGAGAGATTTCTGCCATGGAAGCCAAGGAATGGTCCGTACGGATCGACATCACCGAAGAGGGCGACGGCACCTCTGCCCGAGCGGTCCTGTTCACTCGGGACAGGACCAGTCTGGCCGGAGTCGGGACCGCGCGCCGCAATCCGATCGACCGATCGGTGCCAGAGATCGGTGACGAGCTGGCGGCAGGCCGCGCACTGGCCGACCTGGCACACAAGTTGCTGGTCGTCACAGCCGAGGACGTCGCTGAACTGGCCGGGCAACGGCCCGGCTTCGCCAGAGGCGCGCCATCGGGCCGCGCCTGAATTCCTCAAGTTCAGGTTCGCGTGGCGGGGAGGGCCGAGCCGGTCGCCAGCCGGCTCGAGCCGGATCTCGGCCATGTGGGCGGCGGTGCCGCTGGACGGCGAGCTTCGCGCAGGTCCGCGCGCTGCCCGATGCGACCCTCGACACCCAGGTGACCCAGGAGTCTCCCTGCTGACGTCGGAAGGCGGCGACGTCAGGTGCTGGCTACACCGTAGGCGTGGAATTGGGCGTGCACGCGGTTGAGCAGGTCCTGATCGGGTGGTGCGACGTTGGCCAGCGGAAAGTGCAGGCCGAGCTTGCGGTACTTGGCCGCCGCCATGCGGTGGAAGGGCAGGACGTCGACGTGTTCGACGTTGCCCAGTTCCGCGACGAAGCGGGCCAGGCCGTCCACGTTCTCTTCGGCGTCGGTGAGTCCAGGGACGAGAACGAACCGTATCCAGGTGGGGCGACCGAGTGTGGCGAGCCGGCGGGCGAAGCGCAGGGTCGGTTCCAGCGGACCGCCGGTCACTTTGCGGTAGGTGGCCGGGTCGGAGGACTTGATGTCGAGCAGGACCAGGTCGGTGTCGGCGAGCATGGTGTCGCTGGCGCGGTCGCCGAGCAGCCCGGAGGTGTCCAGGGCGGTGTGCAGGCCGCTGTCATGGCAGCGGTGCAGCAGTTCGGCGGTGAAGCCGGGCTGGAGCAGCGGCTCGCCGCCGCTGATCGTGACCCCGCCGCCTGCTACCGAGATGAAGCGCCGGTATCTGTCGATTTCGGTCATGCCTTCCTGCACTGTGGCCTGGTGGCCGTCGCGCATCCGCCAGGTCTCGGGGTTCTGGCAGTACAGGCAGCGCAGCGGGCAGCCGCAGGTGAACACGACGAAGCGGGTGCCGGGGCCGTCCACGCCGATGGACAGGTCCCAGGAGCTGATCACGCCGGTGCCCGGTGGGGCCGGCGGGTGGCACAGCTCGGTGGCGGCCTGTTGGAGGTGGGCCTGGCGGGTGTTCACAGTGATCCGTGGAAGGTGCGGTTGATGACGTCGCGTTGCTGTTCGGGGGTGAGGCGGACGAAGTTGACGGCATAGCCGGAGACGCGGATGGTGAGTTGCGGGTAGCGGTCGGGGTGCTCCATGGCGTCCAGCAGCACCGCCCGCGTCAGGACGTTGACGTTCATGTGGAACCCGGCGGCGTCGAAGTAGCCGTCCAGCACCCCGACCAGGTTGTCCACGCGCTCGGCCGGTGTGCGGCCGAGCCCTTCAGGGGTGGCGGTGTTGGTCAGGGAGATGCCGTCGAGCGCTTGGTCATAGGGGAGTTTGGCCACCGACAGCGCGGAGGCGACCAGGCCGTGGCGGTCGCGGCCGTTGCTCGGGTTGGCGCCGGGAGCGTACGGCTCTCCGGCACGCCGGCCGTCGGGGGTATTGCCGGTGTGCTTGCCGTACACGACGTTGGAGGTGATGGTGAGCACGGACTGGGTGTGTTCGGCGTCGCGGTAGGCGGGGTGGCGGCGGACCTTGGCCATGAATGAGCGGACCAGGTCGACGGCGATGTCGTCGGCGCGGTCGTCGTTGTTGCCGTAGGCGGGGTAGTCGCCGTCGACGGTGTAGTCGATGGCCAGGCCGCTCTCGTCGCGGATCACGGTGACGTGGGAGTGCTTGATGGCCGACAGGCTGTCGGCGGTGACGGACAGTCCGGCGATGCCGCACGCCAGGGTGCGTTTGACGGGGTAGTCGTGCAGGGCCATCTCGATGCGCTCGTAGGCGTATTTGTCGTGCATGTAGTGGATGATGTTCAGCGCGTTGACGTAGGTGGCGGCCAGCCAGTCCATCATCCGGTCGAACGCCGCGGTGACCTGTTCGTAGTCGAGGTGGTCGCCGGTCAGCGCCGGGTAGGCGGGGCCGATCTGTTCGCCGGTGATCTCGTCACGGCCGCCGTTGATCGCGTACAGGAGCGTCTTGGCGAGGTTGACCCGGGCGCCGAAGAACTGCATCTGCTTGCCCACCGGTGCGGCCGAGACACAGCAGGCGATGGCGGTGTCGTCGCCGAAGCGCGGCCGCATCAGGTCGTCGTTCTCGTACTGGATCGAGCTGGTCTCGATGGACAGTGCGGCGCAGAATCGTTTGAACGGCTGGGGAAGGCGCGGTGACCAGAAGACGGTGAGGTTCGGCTCGGGGGCGGGGCCGAGGTTGCGCAGTGTCTGCAGGTAGCGGTAGCTGGTGCGGGTCACCAGCGTGCGGCCGTCGGAGCCCATGCCGCCGATGGACTCGGTCACCCAGGTGGGGTCGCCCGAGAAGAGCTGGTCGTATTCCGGGGTGCGCAGGAAGCGGACGATGCGCAGCTTGATGACGAAGTCGTCGATGAGCTCCTGCGCGCGTTCTTCGGTGATCAGTCCTTCGGCGAGGTCACGCTGGAGGTAGATGTCGATGAAGGTGGAGGTGCGGCCGAGCGACATGGCGGCGCCGTTCTGCTCCTTGATCGCGGCCAGGTAGGCGAAGTACAGCCACTGGATCACCTCGCGTGCGGTGCCGGCGGGACAGGAGAGGTCGTGGCCGTAGGAGGCGGCCATCTGCTTCAGCTCCTCCAGGGCGCGCCGCTGCTCGGCCAGTTCCTCGCGGTCCCGGATCACCGCGTCGGTGGCGAAGGCGCCCTCCAGCGAGCGCAGCTCGGCCTGCTTGGCCTCGATCAGCCGGTCCACGCCGTACAGCGCGACTCGGCGATAGTCGCCGATGATCCGGCCGCGGCCGTAGGAGTCGGGCAGGCCGGTGATGACGCCCGCCCGGCGGGCGCGCCGGATCTCGGGGGTGTAGGCGTCGAACACGCCGTCGTTGTGCGTCTTGCGGTACGTGGTGAAGATCTTCCGTACCAGAACATCGCCGAGACCTTCGCCCACACGGCCGCGGTGCGCTCCGTCGGTCCGGCGAGGAATTCCGCGCCGCCTTCGTAGGGCGTGTAGTTGGCCTGGATGAAGGCGCGCACGTCCACCGCCGACCGCCAAGCCGTGCCGCTGAAGCCGCGCCATGCCCCGAGCTCGGTGGAGTGACCCGTTGTGGCCGTCATCGGTTCCCCCTCATGTCGAATGCCTGCTCTTCTTTCGTAGTGCGGCGGGGCCTGCGTCAACTGCGGGACAGGATCACCTTGAGGGCTCCGGTCGCCGTCGGGTCGGCGAACGTCTCGTAGGCGGCGGTCATGTCGTCCAGCGCGAAGCGGTGGGTGATGAACGTGCTGGGGTCCAGTCGTCCGGCGGCGATCATGTCCAGGAGGGTCGGTGTGGAGTGGGTGTCGACCAGGCCGGTGGTGATGGTGAGGTTGCGGATCCACAGGTCTTCGAGGTGCAGGGTGGCGGGTGCGCCGTGCACGCCGACGTTGGCGACGTGGCCGCCGGGGCGTACCAGGCTGGTGCACAGTTCGAAGGTTTCCGGCAGGCCGACGGCTTCGATGGCGACGTCGGCGCCCAGCCCGCGGGTCAGCTCGGTGATCGCGGCGGCCGGATCGTCGCCCGCGCCCACGACCAGGTCCGCACCGAGCTGCTTGGCGGCCTCCAGCCGTGACGGGGCGGGATCGACGGCGACGATGTGGCTGGGCGTGAACAGCTGTGCGGTGGTGATCGCGGCCAAGCCGATCGGGCCGGCTCCGACGATCACGACCGTGTCGCCGGGCTGGACGCGGCCGTTGAGGACGCCGACCTCGTAGGCGGTGGGCAGGATGTCGGCCAGCATGAGCGCGGCCTCGTCGGTGACGCCGTCGGGCAGCCGGTGGGTGGAGGTGTCGGCGAACGGCACGCGTACATATTCGGCCTGGGTGCCGTTGACGCGGTGACCAAGAATCCAGCCGCCGCCGCCCAGGCACTGGCCGAACATGCCGATGCGGCAGTAGCGGCAGCGCCCGCACGCCGAGATGCACGACACCAGCACCCGCTCTCCCGGCTTGATGGTGCTGACCGAGCTTCCGGTCGCCGTGACGGTGCCGACCGCTTCGTGGCCGAGGATCCTGCCCGGCTCTACAGTGGGTACGTCGCCTTTGAGGATGTGCAGGTCGGTGCCGCAGATCGTGACCGCGTCCACGCGCACGATGGCGTCGGTGGGTTCGATCAGCCGCGGGTCGGGAGTCTCCTCCCAGGACCGCCGGCCGGGGCCGTGGTAGATGAGCGCTTTCATCATGCCTCCTGATGGTGTTCACCTCTCACGTTCATCCGGATGGGTCGGCCTGACTAGGGACGAAGGTCCCGCTCCATCGATGCCTTTCGGCCGCACCAACCCCGATCAAGGTTCTGCGGACTGGCTCACTTTGGGACCTATGGCACTCGGATTCGGGACTTCGCCCTCCGGCGGCCGGTCGCCTGTTTCGCGAGGCTCGAGGTGTGATTCGAGCTCGTGAAGGAGATGGGTGATGACCGGACGGATCGTGGTCGGTGTGGACGGATCCGCGCCGGCGACAGCAGCAGTGGAATGGGCTGCCGCCGACGCGCGGCGCAGAGGTCTGGACCTGCGGATCGTGCACGTGTGCGAGCAGTGGCCACACGGTCCCGGAGAGTTCAGCGCGGAGTACTGCGCGGGTGCGCTGGAGGCCGCCGCCGACCGGGCGCGTGAACTGGCCGGCAGCGTCGAGGTGACGACGGAACTACGCGCCGGGAACGTGATCGACGATCTGATCGACGAGTCCGCGTCGGCTGACAGCGTGGTGCTGGGCAGCCGGGGGCTCGACGGTTTCAGTGGGATGGTGCTCGGCTCGGTCAGCATGGCCGTCGCCGGCCACGCGCGGGACCCGGTCGTGATCGTGCGCGGGCCCGGCGGGGAAGAGCACGGCCGGATCGTCATCGGCTACGACGGGTCCGAGCACTCCGAGGCCGCCATGCAGTACGCCATCGACCAGGCCTGCTCCCGCCCCGCGCGGCTGCACGTCCTGTATGCCTGGCAACTGCCGATCTTCTCCCCGTACGCGGCCGGCTACAACAGCCTGCTGGAGGAGGCATTCCAGCACGAGGTCCGTATAGCCGGCGAGCGCGTGGTTCCCTGGAGTGAGAAGAACCCCGACGTCGAGATCACCGACGAGCAACTGTGCGAGCACCCGGCGGGCGCCCTGATCAAGGCCGCGGCTACGGCCGATCTGGTCGTCGTCGGGTCGCGCGGGCTGGGTGGCTTCGCCTCGGCGGTGCTGGGTTCGGTCGGCCACGCCGTGCTGCACCACGCCACCTGCCCGGTCGCGGTCGTACGGCCCCGCCAGAAGAGGCCATGAACATCGAGCCGCTGATGCCGACCAGGCGATGAGCCGCATCCTGGTAGCCGTCAAGCCGGACAAGCCGCCGCTGATGACTGGCTTGCGGCTCCTTCGAGGTCCCGCATATCGTGCACCCGACCGGAGAGCGGGGCGCGCAGCTCGGCCGCAATCCCGTCATAGGCCTGCCGACCCGCTGGTGCACTCCCTGGCAGACATTCGCCCATGCGGTGACCGATTATTGGCCTTCTAAGGAGAATTACCCAAGGTGACGGTCATGCTGCCGCAGTTGCTGACCCAGGTGACCGACATGGTCAGGTCTCTGGCCGAGGGCCCGTCATGACCGCCTCCTGGGTAGCGGGGGCGACACGTGCCAGGGCTCTCGTCCGGAGGAGAGCGGGGCCGGCGTATGCGCGGCGTGTCGCGGCCCCCGAGTACTACGAGCTGTTCTCCCGGGTCTTCCAAACCGAGGGGCGCCCCTTCCGCCCCTGGCACCCGCCGCCGACGTCCGAGAAGGCCGCCTGCTCATACTGCTTGACGATCCGCACTGCCAGCGCGAACACCAGCAGCAGCGCGGCCGCGGGGAAACCTTCTGCCCTGGTGCGGCGGGGGTGGGAATGGTCCAGTGATGGACGGGATGACCGCATCAGAGCCAACAGTGAACTGCATGTGTTGTCGCGCCCCGAGTAGCTGGTGACTGTCTCGTTGCGAGACCACGGCTCATCGACCGGCTCATCTCGACCTCGCGCGTGCTGGAGGCGCTGTATGTGGGCGTTGCGGCGGCGGTATGTGTCACGCGGTCGTCGCTGACAGGTGCCGCGGGCTGGTCTGATCAAGGAGCGGTTGTTGGTGACCCAGCAGGCGCCGTCTTGGCTTTGCGGGGCAGCGGCAGGGGGTTGCTGGCGACGGTGAAGCGGCTGGCTCTGCGGTGGATGCGGTGGGCGTGCGGCGGTTCGCGGTGGCGTGCGACCGCTGGGAGGGTGCGGTAGAACCAGCGTTTTCCGAGCTCGATGAGTCCCATGTAGATGATCACCATGGTGGCCAGGGTGAGAAAGAACAGGCCGGGCAAGGGCTGGAAGCCGAGAGCGGTGGCGAGCGGGGTGGATGGTAGCAGGGCGCCGACGGTGACGACGCCGAGGGCGGCCAGCAGCAGGGGGAGGCTGGGGTGGCTGCGGAAGAACGGGATGCGGCGGGTGCGGATGGCGAAGATCACCAGGGTTTGGGTAGCCAGGGATTCGACGAACCAGCCGCTGCGGAACAGCGGCGGGCCCGCGTGGAAGATCTGCAGC
The DNA here is from genome assembly GCF_040680095.1 of Nonomuraea sp. NPDC052129. Classification (NCBI taxonomy): domain Bacteria; kingdom Bacillati; phylum Actinomycetota; class Actinomycetes; order Streptosporangiales; family Streptosporangiaceae; genus Nonomuraea; species Nonomuraea sp. NPDC052129. The sequence continues at coordinate 108,175 of NZ_JBFAVX010000040.1, forward strand.
ATGATGGCGAAGGTGGCGAAGTCGAACAGGGAGCTGATCGGGCCGAAGAACAGCATGAAGCGGCGGATCAGCCGGACGTCCCAGCGGGAGGGGCGGGCCAGTTGCTCGGGGTCGGCGTTGTCGGTGGGGATGGCCAGCTGGCTGGTGTCGTACAGCAGGTTGTTGAGCAGGATCTGTGAGGGCAGCATCGGCAGGAAACCCAGGAACAGTGAGGCGCCCGCCGCGCTGAACATGTTGCCGAAGTTGCTGGAGGTGCCCATGAGGACGTACTTCATGGTGTTGGCGAAGATCCGGCGTCCTTGAACGACGCCGTCGGCGAGGATGGCGAGGTCTTTTTCCAGCAGGAGCACATCGGCGGCGTCTTTGGCGACGTCGGTGGCCGAGTCGACCGAGATGCCCACGTCGGCGGCGTGCAGGGCGATGGCGTCGTTGACGCCGTCGCCGAGGAAGGCCACGTCCAGGCCGCTTCGGCGCTGCAGGCGCACGATGCGGGCCTTGTGTTCCGGGCTGATCCGGGCGAAGACGGTGGTCTTGTCGATCAGCTCGGCCAGCTGGGTGTCGTCGGCGGCGTCGACGTCGGCTCCGGTGAGCACCCGTGCGGCGGGCAGGCCGAGGTCGGCGCAGACTTTCGCGGCCACGGCCGGGTTGTCGCCGGTGAGGACCTTGACGGTGATGCCGAGCTCGGCCAGGCGTCGCAGGGCATCGCGGGCACCGGCTTTGGGCGGATCGAGAAACACCAGCAGGCCGCGGAAGGTCAGATCGCGTTCGTCGGCGGGTGTCAGCGTGGTCGTACCGGGGGCCTCTCGGGTGGCCACGGCGACCACCCGGTTGCCCGCGGCGAATTCCGCCTCCAGAGCTGCGGTGACCTGCGCGGGGACGTCGGCGCATCGGGCCAGGACGGCTTCCGGCGCGCCCTTGCTGATGATCAGGCGGTGGCCGTCGTCACGTTCGACCAGGACCGAGACGGTCCGCCGCTCGTGGTCGAAGGGCACAACGGCCAGCCGCCGGTAGCGGCCCAACTGCTCATGCAAGGTGGCAGCGGCGGGCGAGTTCCACAAGGCCAGGTCCAGCGCGTTGCCGCCGACCACCCGTTCCTGACCGGCACCGGGGTCGACGATGGCCTCGTCGCACAGCAGGCCGAGCTCCAGCGGCTCTTCGCCGACGTGCCCGGCCGCGTCCAGGGCGCGCATGAAGCTGATGCGGCCCTCGGTGAGGGTGCCCGTCTTGTCGGTGAACAGCACCTCCACGTCGCCCAGATCCTCGATGCACACCAGGCGCTTGACGAGTACCTTGTGCCGGGCGAGCCGTCTGCTGCCGGCGGCCAGGCTGGTGGAGACGACCGCCGGCAGCAGTTGCGGGGAGATGCCCACCGCGATCGCCAGGGAGAACAGCAGCGCGTCGACGATCGGCCGCTGCAAGATCACGTTGATGATGAAGATCGTGGTGGTGAGCACGGCGGCTACTCGCACCAGAAGCAGGGAGAAGCGGCGCAGCCCTTTCTGGAACTCGGTCTCGGGGTGACGCTCACCAAGGGCGAGCGCGATCTTTCCGAACTCGGCGCGGCCCCCGGTGGCCACCACGACGCCGGTGCCCGAGCCCTCGCGCACGACGGTGCCCATCAGCGCGCCGCAGGTCAGCTCGGCAAGGGCCGTGCCGGCGCTGACCGGCTCTGTGGCCTTGGCCGTCGGCAGCGACTCGCCCGTCAGCGCCGACTCCTCGCATTCCAGGCCGGTCACCGAGATCAACCGCAGGTCGGCGGGCACGATCTCGCCCAGCCGTAGTTCGACGACGTCGCCGGGGACCAGCCCGGTCACCGCCACCGAACTGGGGTGGCCGTCGCGCCAGACCACGCAGCGATGCTCAATCTGGGAGTGCAGCGCCTCGGCGGCCTTCTCCGCGCGGTATTCGTTGACGAAGCCCAACCCGACCGAGGCCGCCAGGATCGCCCCGATGATCAGCGCGTCTTTCGGCTCGCCGAGGAAGAAAGAGGCGACAGCGGTCACGGCCAGCAAGACCAGCAGCGGTGAGCGCAGTTGGCGGCCCAGCACCGCCGGCCACCGCGCCCGGTGCGAGCGTACGGCGTTGGGCCCCAGCACCGCCAGCCGATCCCGCACCTGTGCCGTCGTCAGCCCCGTACGCCCGCTGCCCAGCCGGGCGAGCACCTCCTCGGCAGGCAGCGCCGCCGCGTCAGCCACGTCCAGCCAGACCACATCGCCTGGGAGAGCCGTCGCGACCATCATCCGCCCCCTTGCCTCCCGCCGCTGTCCTTCCCTCAAATCCTGAGGGGTCATCCACGGGTGCGTTAGGGGCCAAAGTCCCGAGCGCCAGGACCTGCGGCATTGTGTCCTTGGCGGCTTTCCTCGTCGTCATCGCACACCTTCGCGGGGCCGTCGACACTTTGAAGAGCGACAGTTGGGGAATCTGCCGCATGGGATCCACAGAGCGGCGAGGCCAGGAGTACGGCTGACGGACCGCATGAGACGCTGTGTGCATGGAGCGGCAGGAAAGGCGATCGAGGCCCGCGGGTCCTCTCGAGCCGCTGGACCGTGATGCCTGCCTGGTGCTGCTGTCGACGGTCGTCATCGGTCGTGTCGCCTGGGCGCCATCCGGCGATGATCTGAAGGTTGTGCCGGTCAACTTCGTGCTGGACGGTGACGGCATCGTGTTCAGGACCGCGCGGGGCGGCAAGCTCGACGCCATCCAACACGGCGTGCCGCTGGTCTTCGAGGTGGACGATGTGGAGCCCGCGTTGCACGTGGGCTGGAGCGTCGTGCTGAGCGGTCGGGCTGAGGTCGTCACTGATCGTGAGCAGGTCCGTCGTCTGGAGCAGTTGGCCGGTGCGCCGTGGGTCGCGATGACCGAGCCGGTGTTCGTGCGCTTGCCCCTGCACGAGATCAGCGGTCGCCGCCTTCCCTTGCACGCGGGCGGCGTCTTTGTACAGCCCGTCGAGGAAGCGTGATTCAGGCGCGGTGTGGCGTTTTAGAACGTGGCTCGTAGAACGTGGCGTTTAGAACGGAAAGGGCCGCCCGGACGGAGTGCGGCGGTCGATCTCCCGGTCTAGGTCGTGCCGGCTTCGGGCGCATGGTGATCTGGGTGGTCCGCATCTCGGTCAGCTCCTCAGGCACGTCGTTAGTGTGCTGCCAACTCTGCCGCACCGCCCGGCGCCCGAGCAGATGCGTAAGTCCTCTCGCGCGGGGCTCGAAGGACTCTTGAGGATCAGCTGTTCACCCTTCTGGGAAGGGGACCTTCGGCCCTGGAGCATGACCGTCAAAGGTGATGGATGCGGCGGCCGGTGATTTGGTGCGGGGTGATGCGGATGTAGAGGTGGCGTTCGCCGCCCGCCCACGGGGTGACGCGGGAGCCGGTGACCTCCGGCAGTTCGTCAGGGGGTATGTGGTGGGCGGGGCCCTGGACGAGCACGCTCCACCCTTCGCGCTGGGCCTCGTCGATCCGGTCCACCTCGAAGCCGACCTTGATCTCCACGCCTTCCAGGCCGGTGCGCAGGTCCTGGTCCATGGGGCCGCCCGTGGCGGTGCGGAAGACGATGGAGCCGTGGTGCAGCTGGTAGTTGACGGGCAGCACGGTCGGGCCGTGGGAGCCGTTGAAGGCCACCCGGCCGATGCCGCCGGGCTCGATCAGCTTGAGGCATTCGTCGCGGTCCAGGCTGGCCAGTGTCGGAGCCGCCTTGGCGCGGCCGCGGCCGGGTGGCTGGTCGATGCCTCCGCCGAGGAGGTCGTCGACGGTGGTCTCCAGGGCTCCGGCCAGGAGGCACATGGTTTCGGCGGTGGGTGTGCCGGGTTGTTCCTCCAGGTATTGGAGGTAGCCGGGTGATATGTCCGCGCGTTCGGCGACCTGTTCAAGAGTCAGACCGAGTCGCATGCGGTGCTGGGCGATGCGACGTCCGAGGTCGCCAGTGGCTGCCATGGTCGGTTCTCCTTGCCTGCCGGTAACGAAGGTCGGCCTTGGCACGCCGTTGATGCGTGCCTGCCGGTGGTCGGCGTCGATGAAGAGCTGGGAGCCGCGGAAGCGGATCGGCATCGACAGCGTGCCGAGCCGGTCGGGAAGCAGTGGGTTGAGGTGCAGGCCGTCGGGGTGGATCTCCAGGCCCAGGTAACAGCGTTCCAGGAGATCGATAGTGCCGGCCATGGCGCCGAGGTGGATGCCCTCGGCGGTGGTGCCGTGCTGGACGTCCTTGATGTCGCTGAACAGCGCCTCGGTGAAGAATTGCCAGGAGCGGGCCCGGTCGGAGCGGGAGAGCACCCAAGCGTGGACGACGGCGCTCAGCGTGGAGCCGTGGCTGGTGCGGTCGAGGTAGTAGCCGACCATGCGGGGGATCAGGCTGGGTTCGACCGGATAGCCCAGCCGGTTCAGGATCCCGACCAGCTCGTCGGAGGTGAGCAGGTAGCACAGCATCAGCGTGTCGGCCTGCTTGGCGGCCTTGTAGCGGTTGACGTCGTCGCCGTCGGCCTCAAGGGCCCGGTCGAGCCGGCGTACGCCTCGGTAGCGTGCCCAGTCCAGCTCCAACAGGTCGGCGTAGCCGGTGAACTGGCTGATCACGCCGTCGTGGAAGTCGACCCGCATGCGGCGAGTGATGTCGTCCCAGCGGGCCTGCTCTTGCGCGGAGGCCGCGAGTTCGGGCAGTAGGTCCAGGGTGTCTCGGGCGCGCAGCAGCAGCCACACGGTCATGATGTTGGTGTAGGCGTTGTTGGCCAGGCCGGGTGAGGAGGCGTCTGGGTAGCGCTCGTGGTATTCGTCGGGTCCCATGACGCCGTGGATCTCGTACCGTCCCGATGTGGGGTCGAGCACGGCCAGCGAGGCGAAGAATCTGGCGATGTCGATGAGCAGCTCCGCGCACCACGGTGGCAATGAGCCGGTGGCCAGGTGGTACTGCCACACGTTGTAGGCGATGGCCAGGCCGATGTGCCGCTGCAGGTGGGAGGCGTCGGGCAGCCAGCGGCCTGAGGCGGGGTTGAGGTGCAGGGTCTGGGTCTGTTCGCGTCCGTCGCTGGCGCTTTGCCAGGGGAACATCGCGCCGCTGAGGCCGGCGTCCCGGGCCGCGGCCCGGGCTTCGGGCAGCCGCCTGTAGCGGTAGCGGAGCAGGCCGAGCGAGGTCTCGGGGAAGCGCAGGTTGAGCCAGGGCAGGACGAACAGCTCGTCCCAGAACACGTGCCCGCGGTAGGCCTCGCCGTGCAGGCCGCGGGCGGGCACGCCGACGTCGAGGTCCGCGGTGTGCGGGGAGAGCGTCTGCAGCAGGTGGAAGATATGCAGGTGAACGATCTGCGAAAGCTCGGGGCCGTCCACATCGACCCGGGCACGCTGCCACAGCCGCTCCCAGGCCGCCGTGTGCTGCGCCACCTGGACGTCGAACCGCGGTGCCAGCCGTACGGCACGGATCGCTGCGGAACGGGCGTCGTAGCTGGCGGAGTCGCGCGAGGTTGCCAAGGCCACGGTCTTGGTGAGTGTGGCGGGTTCGCTCTGCGCGAGGTCGAGCACATGTTCGGTGCTGATCCGGTCGCCTTCGCGGATCATCTCGCGGGCGGGGGTGGCGGTGTCGATGCGGGAGGCGAGCGCCACGGTGATGTGGGAGGAACGGGTGGCGGCGGTCAGCCAGGTGAGGCCGTTCTGGTCGCCGGTGTCATGGCAGGTGAGGTGGTCGCCGCGCAGGTCGCGGTAGCGGGCCACGCCGCTGTTGGTGACCCGGCCGTCCAGCGCGGCGCGCACGCGCAGTGGGCCCGACCAGTTCTCGGCGGTGAAGGTGGTTTCCAGGGCGGCCAGGCGCGGGTCGGCCATGGACACCAGGCGGCGTTGCCGTACCGCGGTGATGCGGCCCGATTCGTCGCGCCAGCGCAGCGCCCGAGACAGGACCCCGTGGCGCATGTCGAGTTTTTGGCGGTACTCCAGCAGGTCGGCCCGCTCTGGCCGGAACCAGTACGAGCCGGGGGCGGCGAAGGTGAGGGGAAGCCAGTCGGGCAGGTTGACCAGGTCCTCGTTGGTCACCGTCCGTCCCGCGATGGTGGAGTCCAGGCGGTCGTAGCACCCCGCGGCGTAGGTGCCCGCGGTACGCAGCTCACCGTCAGGGGTCGCGCCGCGTGTGGCGAACCGGCCGTTGCCCAGCGTGCACAGCGCCTCGCGCAGCCCCTCGGAGGCCGGGTCGAAACCCTCGTAGGACAGGAGCCAGGAGTTCATGACCGGCTCGCGGACACATCAATCACGCCGATGTGAATGCCGACGAGAAGATCCTCACCGCAGGAAGGGCGGATCACGCACAACCCAGAGCGGGTGTGCAGGGTGGGTCGCGTAAACCACGCAACCGCGTGGGCCGGAAGGCCAACCTCCGAGCAACCGCAACCCAGATGGAGCCCGAGCCGGCTGGAACTCCCCGCTCTTGGTCGTGAGGAGCGCTTCAAGCAAGCCATGTCAGGACGCTACCCATGGCGAGGTCGGACGGAACACGACCTCCAGCCCGCTGTAAAGGTGACGCCGCAGGTCAGGACCTAGGCCCCTGCGCTGGGGGACGTTCGCCGCTACCGGCCGGTGCCGGATGGAGCGGACCGTGGGAGGTGAAGGAGAGGTGAGAACGATGACAATCGAGGTCAAGGACGTCATGGGACGCGTGGCCATCGCCGTGCTCGAAGACGCGCCGGCGGAACAGCTCATGACCGCTCCGGCGATCACCATCACGCCCGGCGCGTCCGTCCGCGACGCGGCGCGGCTCATGCACGACAAGCGCGTCAAGCAACTACCCGTGATCGACCCGGTCACCGGGCGCATCATCGGCACGCTGCATCAGCGGGATGTGCTGCGGGTCTTCACCCGTCCGGCCGTTGACCTGATGGCGGACATCGCCGCACTGCTGCCGGATCGCGAGGCGTTCTCGATCGAAGTCGACAAGGGCGTCGTGACGCTCGGCGGCAGGGTCGAGTGGAACTCGCAGGCCGTCGCCCTCGTGGAGTCGATCCGCGGTGTGGAGGGCGTCGTGGATGTCGTCAGCGAGCTGACCTTCGACAAGGAAGACCTCATTGTCGCCCCGCCCCTGTTCTAGGACCTCCGATGAAGATGGCTGCGACTACGGAGATGCCCGCCACCGGCTGGGACGGTGGCGGGCATCAGGCGGCCGGGTAATCAGGTGGTCCAGGTCCACTCGCTGGTCTCGGGGGCGTCCTCGCCGTGCTCACGGGTGTAGGCGCGGGCGCGCAGGCGGGTGTCCGTCATCAACTGGCGGAGGTGAGCCGCACTGCTCCCGAGCCCCGGCACACGGTCGATGACGTCCATGACCAGGTGGTAGCGGTCGATGTCGTTGAGCATGGCCATGTCGAAGGGTGTGGTGGTGGTGCCTTCCTCTTTGTAGCCGCGGACGTGCATATGGGCGTGGCCGTGGCGGCGGTAGGTGAGGCGGTGGATGAGGGCGGGGTAGCCGTGGAAGTTGAAGATGACCGGCTTGTCGGTGGTGAACAGGGCGTCGTATTCGGCGTCCGGCAGGCCGTGCGGGTGTTCTGTCGGTGGTTGCAGGCGCATCAGGTCGACGACGTTGATGACGCGCACCTTCAGCGTGGGCAGGTGCTCGCGCAGTAGCGCGGTGGCGGCGAGGGTTTCCAGGGTGGGCACATCTCCGGCGCAGGCCAGGACTACGTCGGGGTCGTTGCCCTGGTCGGTGGAGGCCCATGGCAGGATGCCCAGGCCGCGTGTGCAGTGGGCGATCGCCTCGTCCATGGTGAACAGGTCGAGCACCGGCTGCTTGCCCGCCACGATGACATTGACGTAGTCGCGTGAGCGCAGGCAGTGGTCGCCGACCGACAGGAGCGTGTTGGCGTCCGGCGGCAGGTAGACGCGCACTACGGACGCCTTCTTGTTGACCACGACGTCCAGGAAGCCGGGGTCCTGGTGGGAGAAGCCGTTGTGGTCCTGCCGCCAGACGTGCGAGGACAGCAGGTAGTTCAGAGATGCCACCGGCAGGCGCCACGAGATGCCTTTCGCTGTTTCCAGCCACTTGGCGTGCTGGTTGAACATGGCGTCGATGATGTGGATGAACGCCTCATAACAGTTGAACAGGCCGTGTCGCCCGGTCAGCAGGTAGCCCTCCAGCCAGCCTTGGCACAGGTGCTCGCTGAGCACCTCCATCACCCGGCCGCCGGGGGCCAGGTTCTCGTCGGTCGGTTCAAGGCGGGCGTTCCAGGCCCGGTCGGTGACCTCGAACACGGCCGAAAGGCGATTGGACGCTGTCTCGTCCGGTCCCATCAGCCGGAAGGTACGCGGGTTAGCGATGATCACATCGCGCAGCAGGCCGCCGAGCACCCTGGTGGGCTCGCTGAACTGGGTCGCGGGCGACTTGACCTCGACCGCGTGCTCGCGGAAGTCCGGCAGCCTGAGAGGTTCGAGCAGCGCACCGCCGTTGGTGTGCGGGTTGGCGCTCATCCTTCGGATGCCCGGGGGCACCGTCTCGAGGATCGACGCCATGGGACGGCCGTCGCCGTCGAACAGCTCCTCGGGGCGGTAGGAGCGCATCCACTCCTCCAGCATCGCCAGGTGCTCCGGGTTCTCTCGCACCTTGGCCAGCGGCACCTGGTGCGCCCGCCAGGTGCCTTCCACCGGGACTCCGTCCACGAAGGCGGGGCCGGTCCAGCCCTTGGGCGTGCGCAGGATGATCATGGGGAGCCGGTCGGATCGGCCTTGCTTGTAGTCGGCGGTCTGGTCGAAGACGGTGTCGAGGGTCGTGGTCATCTCCTGGTGGTCGGGTCCGACGATGTGCGGCCGATAGCCGTAGCCCTCCATGAGCTTGACCAGGTCGTCCTCCGGAACCCTGGCCAGGACGGTGGGGTTGGCGATCTTGTAGCCGTTCAGGTGCAGGATCGGCAGCACCACGCCGTCGCGGGCCGGGTCGAGGAGCTTGTTGGAATGCCAGCTCGCGGCCAGCGGGCCGGTCTCGGCCTCGCCGTCGCCCACGACGCAGGCCACGACCAGGTCGGGGTTGTCGAAGGCGGCGCCGAAGGCGTGCGCGAGTGAGTAGCCCAGCTCGCCGCCCTCGTGGATGGAGCCGGGCGTCTCCGGCGCGACGTGGCTCGGGATGCCGCCCGGGAAGGAGAACTGACGGAACAGCCGCTGCATGCCGGCCGCGTCCTGGGAGATTTCGGGGTACGTCTCGGAGTAGGTGCCTTCCAGCCAGGCGTGCGCCACCGCCGCGGGACCGCCGTGGCCGGGACCGGCGATATAGATCATGTCCTGGTCGCGTTCGCGGATCACCCGGTTGAGATGGGCGAAACAGAAGTTCAGCCCAGGCGTTGTGCCCCAATGGCCCAGTAAGCGCGGTTTGATGTGCTCCGGGCGCAATGGCGTCGTTAGCAGTGGATTGTCCAGTAGGTATATCTGGCCCACCGACAGGTAGTTCGCCGCGCGCCAGTAAGCGTCAATCTGACTGAGTACGTCCATCAGTGCTCCTCATGTCACGTGCGATCGACGTCTGTCAGGCCCCGCCCCACATCGGGACTTCGAGGACGTCGTCGTGCTTCCAGGTGAGCTCGTCGTGGACGGCGACGACGCCGTCGATGCTCTCGGCCATGCGGACGGCGGCGATGGACTCGGTGTGCCTGCTGACGACCCCGGTCAGGGTGACGACGCCTTCGGCCACCTTGACGTCCAGGCCCTTCGGGTCGGTCCACATGGTGCTGGTCGGGATGCCGGCCAGCACCAGCTCGCGGATCTCCTCGTCGGTGCGGAGGAAGACCTTGAGCAGGTCGCGGCGGCTGACGATGCCGACGAGTTTGCCGTCGGCGTCGATGACGGGCAGCCGCTTGACGCCGTGGGTGTCCATGAGGCGGGCGGCGAGCACGATGGGGGAGTCGGGTGTGGTGACGTGGGCGGGCGCGGTCATCAGTTCGCCGGCGGTCTCGCCGAGCGCCTTGTAGGAGCCGGTGCCCTCGCTGCCCATGACGTGGCGGATGCGGGCGCGTAGTGGCGG